>NZ_JBBGYW010000047.1:0-516 GCF_037479515.1 Ochrobactrum sp. MYb379 | reverse complement strand
TGCACAAGCTGATACCAGCAACGCTCCTGCAGGTGAGACATGTCGAAACTCTGCGCAAACTCATCTGGCTCTTTTACAAGCTTTTGAAAGACTTTTCCCGAAGTCCCAGCGCTCGTGCAGCCCAGGCCCTTGAAGTCAGGTTCGATCGGATCTTTTCCATCCGCACCGGATATGCTGAGCTGGATAAGCTTTTGGCACGCTTACTGCGTCGTAAACAGGAATTGCTGAAAATTCTCGAACGCCCGGAAATCCCGTTGCACACCAATGCGTCCGAGAATGATCTGCGCAGCTGCGTCACTAAACGCAAGATCTCAGGCGGCACCATGAGCCGGGATGGCCGTGTTGCCCGCGATACGATGCTCGGCCTTATGAAGACTTGCAAAAAGCTTGGCCTGTCCTTCTGGCACTACCTCGGCGATCGGCTTCATATATCCACTCAGAAGCCAGCTATCCCCGAACTCGCAGGCTTCATCATTGCAAAAGCCTGACAAGCCCTGTCTTCATTGACGACGATCA
>NZ_JBBGYW010000046.1:0-542 GCF_037479515.1 Ochrobactrum sp. MYb379 | reverse complement strand
AATGCAGCACTCCGTAAGGAGAATGCCGAGCTCCGTCTGGAAAATACCCAGCTTAAAGTTGAGAACCAACTCCTTCGCGATGAGATTGCGCGACTGAAAAACCTACCGCCACGACCACCGTTCAAACCGTCAGGGATGGACAAGGCAACGGATGCGAAGGTTCTCGACAGCCGTGGTGGCAAGAAAAAACCTCGTGGACCAAAACTGGATGTGGAACGTGTTGACCGCGACATTGTTCTTCGTGCCAGTGTTCCAGACGGCTCACGCTTCAAAGGCTACAAAAGTTGTTACGTGCGAGATGTGGTTTTGCGCGCTGAGGTTATTCACTACCGGCGTGAATGCTGGGTGGCACCGAACGGTAAAACAATCCTTGCTCCGCTGCCTGTTGGGATTGTCGGTGGTTGTGGCCCGAACCTCAGGCGCTTTTGCCTGATGTTGCATGCACAAGGACAAGTCACGACGGAACGATTGTCTGCATTGCTCAATGACATTGGCATGGACATCTCCAAGCGCCAGGTCGTGCGTCTGCTCACCAAAGGACT
>NZ_JBBGYW010000045.1:0-721 GCF_037479515.1 Ochrobactrum sp. MYb379 | reverse complement strand
CTTCGGGAAAAGTCTTTCAAAAGCTTGTAAAAGAGCCAGATGAGTTTGCGCAGAGTTTCGACATGTCTCACCTGCAGGAGCGTTGCTGGTATCAGCTTGTGCACCAAGCGTTCAGCATGCACCCAGCACAGCGCATGGTCTCCGACACGGAACTGACCAGCATCATCAGAGACAATAACGGCATTGCCCAACAAACCATGATGGCGAATAGAACCCCAGATACCGGATTCCGCGATTATCCGAACTAAATCCTTATCGAAGATGTCGATACCCTTATGGGCCAAGTGCTCAAGAAACGGCACCTGATTGGGAAAGTGCTGTGGTTTGCGGGTTCGCAGTCTGGCGATAACCGTCGGATCGACGCCATGCCGCGACTTCAGATAATCGCAAGCGGCATCATTGAGCACATAATCCTGATAATTGCCGCGAAAGAGCGACAGGAAGTTCAGCCGTGACTTGGTCTTCGTGGTGCGGAACACAGTAAAATGCTCGCCGCCAATATGGGTGGTGTAGAAATTATCACGCGCATGACGGGCACCGGTGTCGTCGACCGTCACATAGGCTGCTGACACCAGGCCAGCATGCAGGACGGCAGCATCTTCAGCAACGAAACCATCAAGTCCTTTGGTGAGCAGACGCACGACCTGGCGCTTGGAGATGTCCATGCCAATGTCATTGAGCAATGCAGACAATCGTTCCGTCGTGACTTGTCCTTGTGCAT
>NZ_JBBGYW010000044.1:0-721 GCF_037479515.1 Ochrobactrum sp. MYb379 | reverse complement strand
GTCTGACGTTATCAGCAGAAAGACCAGCTTCTCGAGATACAATCGGTGGAGCGGTTAGGCGTCCAATCATAATGCAAGGCTTGAGCAAGCTCTTGCGACATCAACCAAAGGTCGATCCGATTACATCTTCTCTTCACTATTTCATACAGAACAGGCAAATTGCTCAAAGCAATCTGCAAACTTGTTTCTTTCTTTTGTTGATTGACCAAAATCCGTCCTACTCGACACCAAAAAAGTGATGGTGGAGCTTATCGGGATCGAACCGATGACCCCCTGCTTGCAAAGCAGGTGCTCTCCCAGCTGAGCTAAAGCCCCTTATCACATATCTGGTGGGCCTGGGAGGACTTGAACCTCCGACCCCACGCTTATCAAGCGTGTGCTCTAACCAACTGAGCTACAAGCCCCTATACTTTCGCTACCCCATCAAGAGGGCGCCAATACAGGACGCTAGTCCGTCGTCGCATATGCGACGCGCTCGCGCAGGGCCAGCAGCATCAGCTGCGATCCGGCCCGTGAGCGGGTCATGTCAATCAACAATGAAGAAAGAGAAACGAAGGCGGCACGCCTGCAAAGCGATTGTCAGGCTGACTGGCCTGCAATCTATGTTCTAAAAAGCACGAGAAAGTTCATCTGCAATAAATTGCAGCGTCTTACTATTCTACAGCTTCCTTAGAAAGGAGGTGATCCAGCCGCAGGTTCCCCTACGGCTACCTTGTTACGA
>NZ_JBBGYW010000043.1:0-731 GCF_037479515.1 Ochrobactrum sp. MYb379 | reverse complement strand
GCTGACTATGTTAAGAACATGATCACCGGTGCTGCTCAGATGGACGGCGCGATCCTCGTTGTTTCGGCAGCTGACGGCCCAATGCCACAGACCCGTGAGCACATCCTGCTCGCTCGTCAGGTTGGCGTTCCTGCGATCGTTGTGTTCCTGAACAAGTGCGATCAGGTTGACGATGCTGAACTTCTCGAACTCGTAGAACTCGAAGTTCGTGAACTTCTCTCGAAGTACGACTTCCCGGGCGACGAAGTGCCAATCATCAAGGGTTCGGCTCTTGCTGCTCTTGAAGATTCTTCGAAGGAACTCGGCGAAGACGCAATCCGCAATCTGATGGCTGCTGTTGACGATTATATCCCAACTCCAGAACGTCCGATTGACCAGCCATTCCTGATGCCAATCGAAGACGTGTTCTCGATCTCGGGTCGTGGTACTGTCGTTACCGGTCGTGTAGAGCGCGGTATTGTTAAGGTTGGCGAAGAAGTCGAAATCGTCGGCATCAAGGCAACTGGCAAGACGACTGTTACCGGCGTTGAAATGTTCCGCAAGCTGCTCGATCAGGGCCAGGCTGGCGACAACATCGGCGCACTGGTTCGCGGCGTTGGTCGTGAAGACGTTGAGCGTGGTCAGGTTCTCTGCAAGCCAGGTTCGGTTAAGCCACACACCAAGTTCAAGGCAGAAGCATACATTCTGACCAAGGACGAAGGTGGCCGTCATACACCATTCTTCACCAACTA
>NZ_JBBGYW010000042.1:0-1119 GCF_037479515.1 Ochrobactrum sp. MYb379 | reverse complement strand
TACTCCCCGGTATTCGGAGTTTGATTAGGATCAGTAAGACGGTGAGTCCCCATAGCCCATTCAGTGCTCTACCCCCGGGGGTATTCGGTCGACGCTCTACCTAAATAGATTTCGCGGAGAACCAGCTATCTCCAAGTTTGATTGGCCTTTCACCCCTAGCCACAAGTCATCCCGATCTATTGCAACAGATATGGGTTCGGTCCTCCAGTACGTGTTACCGTACCTTCAACCTGCTCATGGCTAGATCACTTGGTTTCGGGTCTAATGCAACGAACTGAACGCCCTATTCAGACTCGCTTTCGCTACGCCTACACCTACCGGCTTAAGCTTGCTCGTTACACTAAGTCGCTGACCCATTATACAAAAGGTACGCTGTCACCCAGAACAAATCTTGGGCTCCAACTGTTTGTAGGCATTCGGTTTCAGGTACTATTTCACTCCCCTCGTCGGGGTGCTTTTCACCTTTCCCTCACGGTACTGGTTCGCTATCGGTCATGCACGAGTACTTAGGCTTGGATAGTGGTCTACCCATGTTCAGACAGGATTTCACGTGTCCCGCCCTACTCAAGGACTTATATTCGTGTTGCGTGTACGGGGCTATCACCCACTCTAGCCAACCTTTCCAGATTGTTCCACTTTACTCATATAAGCCACTGGCCTGGTCCGCGTTCGCTCGCCACTACTAGCGGAGTCTCGTTTGATGTCCTTTCCTCCGGGTACTTAGATGTTTCAGTTCCCCGGGTTCGCTTCTAACCCCTATGTATTCAGAATTAGATACCTTATTACGATAACTAGAAAGTTGAACTGTTCTTGCTTGCGCTCCAACAATTCAAATTTTCTAGCTATCTAAGGTGGGTTGCCCCATTCGGAAATCGTCGGATCAAAGGGTATTCGCACCTCCCCGACGCTTATCGCAGCGTATCACGTCCTTCATCGCCTGTGCATGCCAAGGCATCCACCAAATGCCCTTAAGACACTTGATCACTCTCATTGCCAATATCCATCAAACTATTAAAGTCTGACGTTATCAGCAGAAAGACCAGCTTCTCGAGATACAATCGGTGGAGCGGTTAGGCGTCCAATCATAATGCAAGGCTTGAGCAAGCTCTTGCGACATCA
>NZ_JBBGYW010000041.1:0-1235 GCF_037479515.1 Ochrobactrum sp. MYb379 | reverse complement strand
TGGACTTGCCCTGATTTAATGGAGAGGTTCTGTCACTAGTTTACGTTTTATCATCTCGAACTGGATCGGTGATTTATACCCGAGTGCAGAATGTCTGCGCACAGGATTATAGAAGCCGTCAATGTATTCGCCAATGGCTTTGATTGCATCCTTACGTGTGTAGAACACAGTTCGCCATATCAGTTCTGACTTGAACGTTTTGAAGACGGTTTCCACCATCGAATTATCGTAACAATTTCCTTTGCCGCTCATGGATGGAAGCATGCTGTGCGCTTTGAGGATTTTACGATACTCATAACTGGCATATTGGCTTCCCCTGTCCGAATGCTGGATCAAACCCGGCTTTGGTTGCCGGATTGCAATGGCCTTCTTCAAAGCACAGATAGCAAGGTCCTTTTTCATTCGGTCACGCGCTTCCCAGCCAATGATGCGACGAGAATAAAGATCGACAACGATTGCCAGATACAGCCATCCTTCTGCGGTCCATATGTAACTGATATCGACACCCCATTTCTGATCTGGTCCGTCACAAGTGAAGTCCTGATCCAGAAGATTGGGTGCGACAGGCTCACCATGATTGCTGTCGGTCGTGCGTTTGAAGCGCGTTTTCTGCCGGGCTTTCAAACCATTTTCACGCATCAGTCGCGCCGTGCGGTGACGACCTGCTCGAATGCATTCTTCATTCAGTTCAACATGCATTCGAGGGCTACCATAGGTTCCACGTGACAGTGCAAACTGATTACGAATGTGAGCCAGAATAATCATGTCATCAAGCTGACGACGACTGGGCAAACGATGCTTCCATGCATAATAGCCGCTGATGCTGACGCCTGCGAAAGCACATAGCCGTGATAGAGACATATGGGCCTTCTCCGTGTCGATGAACGCAAATTTCATCGACTTGTCTCCCGAGCGAAGAAGGCCGTCGCTTTTTTTAATAAATCTCGTTCTTGGCGTAGAAGCTCGTTTTCTTTACGAAGCCGGGCAAGCTCCTGGCTCATGTCCTCATGCGGACCAGAAAGCAGATCTTTCTCAGCAAAATTGCGCCGCCAACGGTCAAGCGTTGACTTACCAATCCCGAGGTCATCGGCAACCGACGAAATGCTTCGACCACTCGTCGTTAAAATCCGAACGGCTTCGCGTTTGAACTCTTCTGTAAATTCTCGCTGCTTCAATTCTAAGTCTCCTGTCAGTTTTGTCTAACAGAAGCCCTCCACTTTTGAAGGGGAAGTCCA
>NZ_JBBGYW010000040.1:0-1296 GCF_037479515.1 Ochrobactrum sp. MYb379 | reverse complement strand
TGGTCTGCCCCGATGGGGTGATCCGTTTATAATGTTAGTGCATGCTTGGTCTGCTTGCCACTGTTGGTGTTGACGCTGGCCCATTTTGTGGAGGCCAGACGGCTGCTTGGGGAGCCGGTGGCTTGTAGCGCAGTGATGAATGGGGCCGCACTGTGTTGTAATGCTGTCGCCAGTTTTCGATGATGATCTTGTTTGGTGGGCAATCGATTCATCGGATCGATTGCTTTTCCACCTCACCCTTGAGCGTGTAGAAGATTTCGCCGTTGAGCAGTTCGTCACGGAGTTTAGAGTTGAAGCTCTCGCAATAGCCGTTTTCCCATGGACTGCCCGGCATGACGTAGGCGGTCTTGGCACCGACTGCTGCGATCCACTCCCGTAGCGCCTTGGCGATGAACTCCGGCCCATTGTCGGAACGAATATGGGTGGGGACGCCGCGTAGGATGAAGAGGTCGGAAAGCACGTCGATGACATCGACGGCCTTCAGCTTTCTCTAGACCCTGATAGCGATGCATTTCCGCGTGAACTCATCGATCACGTTGAGCATGCGGATTTTCCTGCCGTTATGCGTGCGATCCTCGACGAAGTCGTAGGACCAGACATGGTTGGGATATTCCGGCCGAAGCCAGATGCACGAACTGTCGTTCAATCACAGTCGGCTGCGTTTCGGTTGCTTGTGAGGCACTTTTAACCCCTCCCGTCGCAAGATCGCCAAGACCCGTTTGACGTTCACGATCCATCCAGCCTGGTGCAGCATCGCCGTTATACGACGATAGCCATAGCGGCCATACCGGAGAGCGAGCGCCGTGATGTCTGCGGTCAACGCCGGTTCATCATCCGGGGTCTTGGCGATCTTGCGCTGAGTGGAACGATGCTGACCGAGAACCCGGCACGCCCGTCTCTCGGACACCTTCAGCTCATCGAGCACATGGTCTACACAAGCGCGGCGACGGACGGGGCTAAGAAGTTTCCCTTGGCGGCCTCCGCTAAAATCATCTTGTCCAGGATGAGATCGGAAACGGCGCACCGGAGCCGGGCATTCTCCGCTTCCAGCTCCTTCAGGCGCTTTACCTGATCACCCTATAAGCCGCCGTATTCGGAACGCCACCGGTAGCATGTAACTTCCGTCACGCCTATCGACCGGATCGCTTCCGCCATCGATTTTCCCTGCGCATACAATACGTCAACCTGGCGAAGCTTCGTGATGATCTCTTCTGCCTTGTGTCTTTTCACTGCCATTTCAATGTCCTTCTGAGGCTCATAAGCCATACTTCATGAAGGATCACTTTTCAGGGGGCA
>NZ_JBBGYW010000039.1:0-1698 GCF_037479515.1 Ochrobactrum sp. MYb379 | reverse complement strand
GTGTGTTTCGGCGTGGAATATTGGGTCTGACTCATATTTGATGATTTCGCGGTCGAAACTGACGCGGTTATCAGAAAGGAATCAGCATCATGGCGACCCAGTTTCGTCTGTCGTCCCTGATCCCGGTCGGATTGATTGTTGAGCGTTCCGACGAGGACAACGGGGTTATCATTGTTTCAGCGCGGGCAGCCGCTGATCAACGTTCCTGCCCTTTATGCAACCAAATGTCAGATCGTGTTCATAGCCGCTACGTTCGGATAGTTGCTGATTTGCCTTGTGGTGGCACCAAGGTCCAACTGCGATTATCAGCAAGGCGCTTTATCTGTGAGATGACAGTTTGTCGTCGCCGGATATTCGTCGAAAGGTTTGGAGAGCTTATCGTTGCGGAGCGCAGCCGTCGAACCGCTCGACTTGATACCGTCGTACATCATCTCGGGTTGGCTCTGGGAGGGCGGCCCGCAGCAGCCTTTGCCAAACGCTTGATGATCCCAGTTAGCAATGACACACTCATCCGTGCGGTGAGAAGAAAATCCATGGTGCCGGATGATGCTCTAAACGCCGTCGGAATTGACGATTGGGCTTTCCGCCGCAATCACCGCTATGGCACCGTCGTATGTGATCTTGAGAAGCGAAGGATTGTCAAACTTCTGCCTGATCGGGAGATCGCGACAGTTTCGACGTTCCTTGCTCAGCACCCCGAAATAGCGATTGTTTCACGCGATAGAGGCGGCGGCTATCGTGAAGCTGCTGCCAAGGCTTTACCCCATGCTATGCAGGTCGCAGATCGTTGGCATTTGATGGAGAACGCCAGCGCAGCGTTCCTCGACGTCGTGCGCAAATCCATGCGGGCGATCCGTACCGCAATTGGTGCTACGACGATCAATCCTGCGCTACTCACTTGCGCTGAACGACTGCAATATGAGAGCTATCTACGGCGTGAGGACGTGAATTCGACAATCACCAAGCTGGCTTCCGATGGCGTGCCAATCAAGGAAATCGTGCGACAGACCGGCTATAGCCGCGGAACGGTTCGCCAGATTGTCCGCGGTCACAGAACTGATGTGTTCCGTGTCAGACAAAGTTCCCTTGAGGCCTATCTGCCGCTGTTGGATCAACTCTGGGGATCTGGGCAGCACAACGGCGCTGAACTCTGGCGACAGCTAAAGTGCAAAGGCTTCCGTGGTTGTTCTCGTGTCGTTGGGGAGTGGGCCGCAAGGCGACGGCGGTCTGAGCGGGTCTGCGATCAGCAACTTCAAAAAGTGCCATCCGCCAGAACGATTGCCCGATTGATGACAACTGCTCGTGATCAACTGAGTAAGGCTGACACAATCACCATTGCGGCCATAGAAGTCGGCGTTCCCGCCTTGATCCAAGCTCGCAATCTAATTGATCGTTTCCAGACAATGATCCGAATGAAGGCCAAGACAGAACTCGACCCGTGGATCGCTGATGCACGCGACAGTCTGTTTGCCCCCTTCGCCAACGGGATACTGAAAGACAAGACAGCGGTGTCCGCCGCCATCACCGAACCTTGGTCGAACGGCCAGGTCGAAGGGCAGATCAACAAGCTGAAGCTCGTTAAAAGGCAAATGTATGGGCGTGCCAAGCTGGATCTTCTTCAGGCACGGTTGATCGGCGCAATGTGAAAGATATCGTCATCAAAAATGCGTCAGATCCAATATTCCGTTCCGATTGACA
>NZ_JBBGYW010000036.1:0-2269 GCF_037479515.1 Ochrobactrum sp. MYb379 | reverse complement strand
ATAATTCCATGGTAATAGTTGGTCGATTTGGCTCTGCTTATGGCCATTGACGATTGCGGTGAGGGTAGCGGTCAGCCACTTTTGCGGATCGACTGAATTGAGTTTGCACGTCTCAATCAGTGAGGCGATTGTAGCCCAGTTATGAGCGCCTGCTTCATGACCTGCGAATAATGCATTTTTTCTGCTCAATGCTATTGGCCGAATTGTTCTTTCGACGCTGTTGTTATCCAGCTCGACGCGGCCGTCAGACAGAAACAGGCACAAGCCGTCCCAGTATTTAGCGATGTATTTCAACGCCTCGCCCAATGGGGCTTTTGCCGATACGCGTGCGCGGTGATGCGCAAGCCATGTTTGCATATCGATGATCAGCGGCTTTGATTGTGCCTGACGAACTGCGAGCCGGGCTTCTGGATTGAGACCACGCAATTCAGCTTCGATCTTATAGAGTTGGCCGATCCGCTTTACACCGTCTTCAGCAATCGGGGACGAGCCTGTGCGCGTGATTTCTATGAGCTTGCGACGCGCATGAGCCCAGCAGAAAGCCAATTGTATATTCTGACCAACACGATCTGGCGCGACCAGTCGATTGTAGCCTGCATAGCCATCCACTTGCAGAATACCGTTGAAGTCCTTCAATATCTGTTCGGCATATTGGCCAGATCGTCCCGGAGCATAAGTGAAAGCGACACCGGGCGGAGCATTGCTGCCCCATGGTCGATCATCCCGAGCCAAAGCCCAAAAATATCCTGTTTTGGTCTTTCCTGATCCAGGATCAAGAACCGGTGCACGCGTCTCATCCATGAAGAGTTTGCTTGATCGCTTCAGATCAGCAATCAGCGCATCAAAGACAGGGCGCAGCTCAAAGGCTGCCCGTCCCACCCAGTCAGCAAGTGTCGAGCGATCTATGTCGATGCCCTGACGGCCCATAATCTGGGCCTGGCGATAAAGCGGAAGATGGTCGGCATATTTAGATACCAGCACATGCGCAACTGTTGCTTCCGTCGGCAAGCCTGACGGGATCAATCGCGCTGGAGCGGGTGCTTGCACAACACCATCAGTGCAAGCGCGGCATGCGTATTTGGGACGATGCGTGACAATGACGCGAAACTGCGCAGGGATCACATCCAGTCGCTCAGAAACATCTTCGCCAATGCAATGCATGCAACCACCGCAGGCGCAAATCAGACTTTCCGGTTCTATCACTTCGTCGATACGTGGCAGGTGCTTTGGAAGAGAACCGCGATTGATGGCACGTGGCTTTGAGGCAGGCTTGGTGGACGCTGTATCCGCTTCATCCTCCGCATGGATCGCCGCAATAGCTGTTTCCAGATCTTCCAGGGCCAGATCAAACTGCTCAGGATTAATCTTCTCTGACTTGCGTCCAAAAGCGGCCTGTTTGAAGGCTGCAACCAGCTTCTCCAGCCGCGCAATCCGATCATCCTTACGAAGACCGAGCGCTGTTGCTGCAATCAGAAGCGCCTTCAACTCAGCAATATCATTGGGAAGATCAGAGGCATCCAGCATGGGCCAAACTTACCAAATCCGGCCTTGATATGCTTGAGGATTATGCTGTCAGAGTCATCGTGCCGCAGCTATGAGACAGGTGCTCAATAGCTATTCAACCGTAATCGGCGCTCTCACCTCCACTGCGCGCACACGTCGCCAGTCAAGCCCAGCAAACAAAGCCTCAAACTGTGCATGGTTCAACGACATCAGCCCATCCCGGATCTCTGGCCAGCTGAACGTATGGGCTTCCAAACGCTTATAAGCCAGAACCATACCTGTGCCATCCCAGTAGATCAGTTTTAGCCGATCGGCCTTGCGCGAGCGAAAAACAAATACAGTTCCAGTGAAAGGATCTTTGCGCAATTCGTTCTTCACCAACGAAGCTAGCCCGTCATGCCCTCTGCGGAAGTCAACAGGCTTTGTTGCCACCATGATCCGCACCCGATTGGAAGGAAATATCATGATGAGACTGCCAGTCCACGTGCAACTGCAACAATACGCGAAATCGGCGCACCCGATTCAAGACGTACTGTCACTGAACCAATGCATATCTCCACGCAGCTGGTGTCAGAGCCCGGTTGTTCCGCCAAGGGCTCGCTGATCACCAACCCTGCGAATTCTATTCCGTCTTCCGGTGCTGGCAAAACCAGTTGACCGCGCTTGGCTAGCGTTCGCCACATAGATAATCTGTTTGCTCGAACACCATAACGCTGCGCCACATCAACCACACGGGAACCAGGCCGAAGCGTTTCTGAGACCAGTC
>NZ_JBBGYW010000035.1:0-2790 GCF_037479515.1 Ochrobactrum sp. MYb379 | reverse complement strand
AACTCCACCGTAGGCCACATGGGGAAACTCCTTCATCCATCCATGAAAAGCCCTTCGCAGATCAAACAGCGCGAGAAAATGTGGGGCCGAAACAGCGGTTACGCCCCATGTGTGTTGAAAAGAAATGTAATTGTTGTGCCATGCCACCCCGCCTTAAAATCCACCCCAACGAAATAGTCCTCTCTTGTTGGGACTATGACAAAGAAACAAGTTTACTCATCGCAAAGCCACATGGCAATTATGGCCATAGAAACTGAAAAGAAAGCCCTGAATCAGGGGTGGATGAGCTGGGGTCATGCGGGTTTTCCATTTGCCTCATTAAGGTTGACGCGTCGTTTCAAAAAATCACTTTGGTAACCACCAAAGAAGAGTGAATGCCAAGACTGTTGCCAGTACAGCCCCTGCAATGAGCAATACCTGATCTGAAAACGCGAAATTGAGAACTGTCATCTGTGATTGCGCTCCGACCAGATCATAAAGCCAATTAGGGCAAGCAATGCGACCGTCATAAATCCGATGAACCAACCCATAAAACTTCCTCCGCCCAATAAACGCGCTTAGCGGGAAAAAGGTTCAACGTGCCATTTAAAATAGAAAGCCCCGGCAGACGGTAGGTCAAATCCGGGGCTCTACACCAAGGCAACTATGACGGGCGGCCTTTAATGCATCTTCTGTATTACAGAAGATGCTAAAAAAGAAAAGCCCCAGCGACAGCGATCAAGCTAGGGCTGCACTAAAGCATTTGTTTTGGACGACTTTGAATGCGTCAGATCTATTACCGAACGGTCCAATAAATGGAAAGCCCCGGATGAAGAGATGTTACATCGAAGGCTGCGTGAAGTCCGATCTCATAGCGGCCGTGCGCCCATCCGAGGATAAGGTCGTTAGCCAGCATTTCCGCGATCCGGCTATCATCCTTCTCATAGATGTCGTACCTGCTCGGGTCGACAGGACTGTCCGCCCGGAAATCACTACCCGAGTATACGTTCCAGTCAATCTTCGGATTGCCAGTAAAGCAGAACTGCGCATCGATAGCGGTGCCGATTTCCGATCCCGAGTCGTTGGCGACGGGGGGAACGAAGATCTCAGAAAAGAGATTGGTGTCCCTCCATTTGGAATTCCAGTCGCAGTTCAGACCGCAGCCGCCCGCGATCAGGAGTGGCAGCCCGCCTTTCAGATTCTCCTTCGCAAATCTGTAAAAGCGATCGAAGATCGCATCACTATAGATGCCTGCGAAGTTCCGGAACTCTGCGTCGTCGAGTCCCACATTGAGGTGCGTCGCGTCTGCGATCCGGTCGTAATCGCTGAGCTTTCGGTAGGGATCGCGCAACAGGAAGCTCATCAGTCGCTGCTCCTCCGCCGTGGGGATGTCGCGTGTCGAGAACGATGCGATCGCCATCAACTTGCCGGCGTCAGAGGCGCGGGCGTAGGGCCCGTACTTCGGAAAGGAGGGATCAGCCAGCCCATAGAGAAGTCCGTATCGGTTTCCGGGCTGTGTGAGCGCATCGCCGATCAGCGTGATGTTGAGCTCCGGATCGATCTCGTAAAAGGAGCCCATCTCTCCTTCCCAGACGAGCGCGTAGCATGCAGTGCCTTTCGGGAAAGGCGACATGCCGAAGGCGCAAAGAATATGCGTTCGCTCGTGCGACGAAGAGAAGTAGTTGACCCTGCCTCGAAGCAACCGACCCTTGTCCACAATGATGCCCGAGCCCGAGACGCCCCGATAACCCGAGTTCCTGTGCGATCCATGAAGATACTCGTGGTGGTCGCGGGGCCACCATCCTCCCATGCATATGACATCCGGTAAATCATCAATCTCGCCAATGGCGTCGAGGACGTCGGCTACAGACACATACGAGTATCGGTAACCGGAGTCCTTTTCCGCCTCGATCGAAAACATCAAGCGGGAGTCCTGGAGATATGCGATCGCGCCGTCGTGGCCAGGATTGTATGAGAGAATTTTCATCTTGAGTCTTGATCGTTGAACCGCCATGACATCACACGGCCAGGTACGAAATTGCAATCACTCTTAGAGCGGATCAGCACCAAAGTTGTGATGTGACAGATTCAAGCTGTGGGTGGCGATAATGATTTTCGGAGGCGGGGATATTTGCGCTGGCCGGCGAAACGCAGACGCGGGTTAGCCATCGCGAGTCTTAAGCTATCATCGGCAGATTCGCTTCCGGCGCCACAGTAGATATTAGAGAGTAAGTATCTGGCCGTGTTGGAATATTTCACACTGATTTAGCCAATGGATGAAGGGGTCGGCGGTTCGAGCCCGTTCAAGGCGAGTGATCAGGAAAAGTTTTCCAGCACGGCCGGGAATGGGGCTCTTCCTGGAAGACACACCGACACATCTCAGGATCAGGCATGATACCGCAACGCCTCGATAATCACCCTCATAGCCGGTGACATTTGACGACGGCTTGCGTAGTAGAGATGATATCCTGTGAAGGGTTCGCTCCAGTTGTCGAGGACCGCTTGCAATCTGCCGTCGGCGATGTGCTGCTCGACCAGATCATCCGGTACGTAGGCGATCCCATAACCCTGCACGGCCGCATCGATCTGCGATATCGAGGAGTTGAAGCTCAGCTGCCCATCTACCCTCACTCTCAGTTCCCTTCCGTCCTTTTCAAACTCCCATTGATAAAACCCGCCCCACGTCGCCTGACGCGTGTTGATACATGTGTGGACTTCCCCTTCAAAAGTGGAGGGCTTCTGTTAGACAAAACTGACAGGAGACTTAGAATTGAAGCAGCGAGAATTTACAGAAGAGTTCAAACGCGAAGC
>NZ_JBBGYW010000034.1:0-5460 GCF_037479515.1 Ochrobactrum sp. MYb379 | reverse complement strand
CTGCCGCTAGCAGCGTCGCCGCCCTCGTTGGAAGCCATATAGACCCTACTTCCCGAAACTGTCAACGAACTTTCACAAAAAATCGCAAACTTTCTTTCCACAGCTAAACCAAAGCAATTTTATCAAAAATTAACCAACACAAACAACCCGATTCTGTCGCCATATATATAAGTGCATTCACGGCCCCTCTCCCGCCCTTCTTCGCGGATAGCGCTGCGCTAGATATCTGCAGTAGATCAGGAACAATAAGTGGGAACGCGAACAGGCATAATCCAGGGAAGAGAAATGTAAAGGGAGGAAAGCATGCCAAATATTATTCGCCTGCACCGCGTCATCGCGGCAAAGCCTGAAAAAGTCTATCGGGCATTCATTGAACCAGACGCGATTGCGAGCTGGCTTCCGCCTTACGGGTTCTTATGTACGGTGCATGAAATGAATGCAGAAGTTGGTGGCAATCACAAAATGTCGTTCCGCAATTTTACAACGGGCGAATCGCATTCGTTTGGAGGCAATTATATAGACCTCGTTGCCGGAGAGCGTCTTGTTTATACCGACAGGTTCGACGACCCTAACATGCCCGGCGAGATGAAAGTGACTGTCGATCTGAAAGCCGTGTCTGTTGGAACTGAAGTCACGATCATTCAGGAAGGCGTTCCGGATATTATTCCGCTTGAGGCCTGTTATCTCGGCTGGCAGGATTCACTCGATAAACTCAGAAAACTGGTCGAACCTGAAATCAATCAATAATCACATTCTGAATAAAACAATGCCGCCGCATCATATTTAAGATGCGGCGGCATAAGATCGGGAGTTAAACGTATATTATTCCCACTCAATCGTGCCCGGAGGCTTCGAGGTCACGTCGTAGACCACGCGGTTGATACCACGCACTTCATTGATAATGCGGGTCGCCGCATTGCCAAGGAAGTTCATGTCGTAGTGGTAGAAATCCGCAGTCATACCGTCAACTGAAGTCACGGCACGCAGGGCGCAAACGAATTCGTAAGTACGACCGTCGCCCATCACGCCAACAGTCTGAACCGGAAGCAGAACGGCAAAAGCCTGCCAGATTGCATCGTACAGGCCAGCCTTACGGATTTCGTCGAGATAAATCGCATCCGCTTCACGCAGGATTTCGAGCTTCTCGCGCGTGATGCCGCCCGGGCAACGGATCGCAAGACCCGGACCAGGGAACGGATGACGTCCGATGAAGCTGTCAGGCAGACCAAGTTCCTTGCCCAATACGCGTACTTCATCCTTGAAGAGTTCGCGCAACGGCTCAACGAGCTGCATGTTCATGCGATCTGGCAAACCGCCAACATTGTGGTGCGACTTGATTGTCACCGAAGGACCGCCAGTAAACGAAACGCTTTCGATAACGTCCGGATAGAGCGTGCCCTGTGCGAGGAAGTCTGCGCCGCCCAGCTTGTTCGCTTCTTCTTCAAACACTTCGATGAAAAGACGACCAATAGTCTTGCGCTTCTTTTCCGGATCGCTTTCGCCTTCGAGAGCGCCAATGAAACGGTCCTGCGCATTCACGAGGATGAGCGGCAGGTTATAATGTTCTTTGAACATAGCCACCACGTCGGCAGCTTCGTTCTTGCGCATCAAACCATGATCAACAAGGATACAGGTCAACTGATCGCCAACTGCTTCATGGATCAGTAGGGCTGCAACCGAGGAATCGACACCGCCGGACAGTGCGCAAATAACCTTGCCCTTACCGACCTGCTTACGAATGGCTTCAACAGCCTGTTCGCGATAGGCAGACATTGTCCAGTCTGGCTTGATGCCGACGATGTTGTGAACGAAGTTCTGAATAAGCTTTGCACCATCCGGTGTATGCACAACTTCCGGGTGGAACTGAACCGCAAAATACTTGCGCTTCTCATCCGAAATGGCTGCAAAAGGTGCATTTGGCGATGTGCCGATAACCTTAAAGCCTTCAGGAAGCGCGGTAACGCGATCGCCGTGGCTCATCCAAACCTGATGACGGGTGCCCTTAGCCCAAACGCCAGCAAACAGCGCGCTGTCTTCTTGCACTTCAAGGAAAGCACGACCGAACTCACGGTCATGGCCACTTTCGACCTTGCCACCCAGCTGGGCGCACATGGTCTGCTCGCCATAGCAGATACCGAGAACTGGAATTCCAGTCTCGAAAATCGCCTGTGGCGCGCGCGGGCTGCCAATGTCCGTTGTCGAGTGTGGGCTACCCGACAAAATTACCGCCTTCGGATTGATGCGCTTATAGGCATCTTCCGCAGACTGAAACGGAACGATCTCGGAATAAACTCCGGCCTCACGTACGCGGCGTGCAATAAGCTGCGTGACCTGGCTGCCAAAGTCGACGATAAGGATAGTGTCAGGATTTGCTGTGGTGCTCATGCCGAGCATCTAGATAAAAAGCGGCAAAAATGCAATGGACGAAGTGCCACGTTTCAACAAACAAACGAAGAAACTTGCCCTATACTGACACATCCTTGTCAGGAAGTGTCAGTGCGTCAGCAACAATCGCCGCTTCAAGCGCCTCAACGGCTGTCGCGAGCTTCTCATCGATGACGTCTAGAAACTCGGTCCAATCATCGACATGTCGCAACTCACGCGCACCATCTGAAATGCCACGCAGGCCGATCAGATCAACGCCATGCGCCTGACACGCACGCAGACACGCATAGGTCTCCATATCAACCATATCGGCTTCAATGGCTTCATAGGCTTTACCAGACACGATATTTGCACCAGTCGAAAGCGATGCGCGCGGCAGCCCTGGAATAATGCACGACATGTCGACGACTTTAGGTAAATTGAGAAACGGCGTGCAGCCTTTTTCAAATCCCAAAGGTGACGCGTCCATATCGCGGTAGCTAACGGATGAAACCTGAAACACCTCTGTTTGAGGCAGGCGAGCCGATCCAGCAGAACCGATTGAAACAACAATATCGGGCAATTCGCCTTGCTGTTCAAACACCGTCAGAATACGCATCAGATTGATTGCTGCTTCAACCGGCCCAACGCCGATCATTAACGGCAAAAACAGCGAACTCAAATACGGACCATATTCCGCTTCCGTCGCCATAACGTAAAGAAGACGCTTGCCTGCAATGGTTTTGATCATCCCTGTAGCCCCTTGATCCTGCACAACCACCATGTCTGCGTTGCTCGAGAATGACGGCTTCTGTGTTTTCGACAGAACAAACTTGCCCATCACGAACCATATAATAATGCTCTGGCGTTCTTACCTTACCAAAGCAGATAGCGATCACCTTTGTCGGGGAAAACAAAGTGATCAAAGGCACGTCGCTGCCAGCCAATTCGAGCAAAATCTACAGCATACCGACGTACTTAATATGTTCGCAATTACAGCGCCTGTCTAGCGCCGTAATTACAATTTATTCTTACAAAGCGGGAAGTATCTTACCTTTTTAACTTTGAAATAGGCATCCAGCACCTTGAGTTAAGTATTCCTTTGCAGAACACTCACATAAAACCCATCCGTATCGGTCGATAACGGGGAAAATACACTACCTCGAGCCGGAAAAACGGGTGAAACTGCCCCAGCATTTGGAACGATTGTCTGCCAGAGGTCTTGTGGTGCAGTTTCAGTGAAATTGCTGTTCTCATCGAGAAACCGTTCAACTTGCTGGGTATTTTCTTCAGCAAAAAGCGAACAGGTCACATAAACCAGACGCCCTCCCGGTTTTACATAATGCTTTGCGGCATCCAGAACTTCCTTCTGGTCTTGCAAACGACGCTCGAGTTGCTCGTCATTGAGACGCCATTTGGCATCAGGCCTGCGCCGCCAGGTGCCGGAGCCCGTGCAAGGTGCGTCCGTGAGAACCAAGTCCATACGTTCCATTAATGGCGTAAGCGCGTCGAGATTGCCATGGATCTGCGTATTGCGAACCCCTGCCCGTTGCAAGCGATCATGCATCGGCGAAAGCCGGGCACGCGCGGCATCATACGCGTGAACCTGCCCACTATTTCCCATAGCTGCGGCCAGCGCCAATGTCTTACCACCCGCCCCTGCGCAATAGTCCAGAACCTGTTCGCCAGGTTTTGCACCTGCGAACAATGCGGCAAGCTGCGAACCCAAATCCTGCACCTCAAACCAACCGTCAAGAAACGACTGATCGGTTTGCACATTCGGATGACGGCCAAGCGCCTCAATGGGAGGCATACGCAAAGCCTGATTAAGCAATGGCGCTTTACCAACGCCCGCTTTTTCTAATGCTTCAATGACAGCTTCGGGTTTTGCTTTCAGCACATTTACCCGAAGATCAACGGGCGGACGTGTCGAAAGCGCTGCAGCCTCATCCACCCAATGTTCGCCGAACTGTGCTTCTAACGAAGCAACGCACCATTCTGGTACGTCAGCGCGAATATAGGCAGGCGCATTAGCGATATCGCGATTTGCCCACGCTTCACGCGGAGCCGCCTCCAACAGGGCAGGAGCAAACTTATCGCCTTCAAGTGCTGCATCAATAGCAGCAAAATCCAAACCGCCTTCGGAGACCAGCGCCCCATAAGCCAATGCGCGCGCATCATCGCTATCCATACGCCATGCGATAGACAATTTACGGCGCAGCGCATCATAAACAATATTGCCAATGACGGCACGATCACCCGCACCGGCGAAGCGATGCGATGCACCCCAATCCTTCAGTGCGTCGGAAGCCGGGCGTTTACCCGCTTCAATATCATTTAAAACCTCTATCGCCGCCTGAAGGCGTCCGCCAAGCCGCATTTCTGCTCCTTCATATTTATTACGTCGGGCATAGCCTTCCTTAATGGGAAAAGGCAATCGGCAAATCAGTTGCAGCGGATTTAAAGTCTTAGTGAAATGCAAAAAGCCGGAGCGGGGGCATCCGGCTTTTCACAAAATGAAGAAAATGGGCGGCTATTCCGCTGCATCCACTTCCTCATTAACGGCAATCGTATTGGCCTGATATCCATGGGCGTTATGCAACGCCTTGCGAACCCCAGCTTCATAGTCTGGATGAACCAGCTTGAAATGCGCCAATTGGCGTTCAACGATAAAGCCCGGTACGCCACCCATCGCGGCTGCAATGTTAGAGAACAGACGAGCCTTCTGGCCGTCATCAAACAGATTAAACAATGCGCGTGGCTGCGAATAGTCATCATTGCCGATGCGATGATTGTAGCGATCTGCATCACCGCTCAAACGCAGCGGCGGTTCTTTGGCAGACGGTTGCTCAACCGGGCCGTTGAACGAATTTGGCTCGTAATAAGCATCCGGGTTACCCGTTGCGATGCCGCCATAGGTGTTCATCTGACCATCACGGTGATAGTGATGCACGGGGCATTTTGGCTGGTTCACCGGTAGATTCTCATAATGCGTGCCAAGGCGATGACGGTGAGCGTCTGCATAGGAGAACAAGCGTCCCTGCAACATCTTGTCTGGCGAATAGCTGATACCCGGCACAATATTGGACGGTGAGA
>NZ_JBBGYW010000033.1:0-5862 GCF_037479515.1 Ochrobactrum sp. MYb379 | reverse complement strand
CGGCTTCGCGTTTGAACTCTTCTGTAAATTCTCGCTGCTTCAATTCTAAGTCTCCTGTCAGTTTTGTCTAACAGAAGCCCTCCACTTTTGAAGGGGAAGTCCACAATGGCCGCGCGCGGTCGCGCACTTGAGCCGACAGCCATCACCTTTCCTGAACGAGACCGGGATGAAGGCTTAGTACTGTTTCAACGGTTGGTTGTCATCGTCGCAACGTTGTGGGGTGAAGCGATTGCCGGCAGACCGGTATCTTCGAGTACGTTTCTGCGCAGGGTCGCACCGGTCATCAAGTTTCGCAGGCGCGGCTCCCACGAAACATTCAACTGGCATAATTGGTATATCATCACCCATGCGCTGAACGTTCTTTACCAACACCTATTGTGTGCTGCCGAGGCTCATGGCCGTTCGGTCTTTGAAGCAGTGATATCGGCATTCGAGAGTGAATGGTCCCGGGCTTTGCCGCCCGGACACATGCCCTGGCCGGCCACGAGCCGCCGCCAAGTTGTCATGTCCGCATACCGCATCGATCGGGACGCGACGCGAACTCTTCGGCATTTGGACGAAATTGAAGCGTCCATTGATGCATCGTGGGAGTTGGAAGAGCGGCTGACCGAATTGTGTTCCCTCGCTCTGAATTGGATCGAAATCGGAGAGGCCAAACGCGCGCGTGTCGCTCTCGATACAGCACTTAACCAAAGCTTTGGCGTCTACCATGACAAGGATTATCAAATCCAGCATTGGTGTGGCTGGGTTGCCAAGCTCGCCCGGAGTAATGCAGAAACTGGTTTGTTGGAACAAGCGACGACGACTGTCTTGCGCCTCCTGCCTCAATTGAGTGACATGCATAGAGGGCGAGGAATTTCAGACGCTACATCCGAACTGATAGGAGCGCTCGCAGATCGTTCACCACAATCTGGTTTACAAGCGGCTGAGTGGCTTATCGATGAAGGTTCTGGAGACCGGGCAACTATCTTGTCCGCGCTACTTGCCGCTGAATTGCGAAGTGGAGACGATTGGCGCGTGGCCACCGGCCTCGTCGCAGCTGCAAGACTTCTTTTGCCATTCTCGAGCTATGAATCAGCCTTTGGCGAAGCGTTGACCGCGACAGTGGATTCCGCAGTGTCTAGCACACCACTGGTCGCCCAATCGATCCGAATGCTGAGAGTTTCCGCTCAAACCGTGGCGATTTCCGGCAAGGCATACAGCGATATCCTGGATGGGGTCGATCAAGAGGACAACGACGATGACCCTGATCGCCAAAAATCGACGCCTCCTTCTTTGAGAGTGCTGAACGGCGTTGTCCTCCATCAGCATAGTGTCCAGTCACTTGCAAATGATCCAAAGGAGTTTGCCAGAATCCTCTCCGGGGCGGTGAGTGCCGAAGGTCTCGACTGGTCGCCTATCGTTCGAGCCCTATTCGCCAAAGGCGGTGGTCCGATAGTCAGGGAAGCAGCGAATCTCATTCTTCAACAATCGTTGACTTCACCAAGTCTGGAAGTGCTCGTTCATGCGGCGAAGGCTGCAGGCGAGATCGAAATAACTGACGCGGCAATATCACGCCTTATTGAGAACGGCCGTCCTTATGGATGGGCGCGCTTCCACGATGGCGGATCCCGTTACGCCGTATCACGCGCACTTCGAATTGCTCATCCCACCGATGGACGAGCCCGAGCGCTCAAACTGTTTGTTGCCGACTATACTGGACATGGTCTGCGGGCTAGGGAGCAGCTTGGCTATCTTGACGAGTTGCTCGCTGAATTTCTTGATGAACTGCCACTCCAGGAGCTGTGGCTGGAAATCGAAGAGCACGTGACACAACTGGTAGACTGGAAATCAAGCTCCTACCGCCCGCCATCCCTCGATCTTAAACCGCGAGTGCGGGGTTACGATATTGGTGTTCGTCTACTGACCCGGGATATCGACCAGCCAGCTCTCTCTTTGGCATGGCAAGCCCGGCACGGCATGCTTGACGTCTTCGATCTTGGCGATAAGTCTGGTGCTGCTGGCGCGGCGTTGAGCAAGGCTATCGCTGGCGATTATCAGGCGCAGACTGCCGGGCTTTCGATCCTTGATTGTCTTGCCGTTAGCAACCCAACCGTCGCCATGCGTTATGTGGACGATCTCAACGATCTGGTTTGGCGGGGTTCCTCCGTCATCCGGTACGCTGCACAAAACATTCTCGAGCAACTCGAACTTGAAATCCCAGCAGCGCGCGCGAACATTCCCCTGCCCGCATTCTACCGTCTTCATTTTCCAGAAACGCCAAAGCCGGAAATCAGCCTTTCCGGTGACGTTACCCCGCCCGGAGAACCACTGCCGGATACGGAAGATCCATACGACCTCACGCGGATGTACCACCACGTCCTGAAAAAGCTGGCGTCCGATGCGGAACTATCCTTCGACAATCTTGTGCGCCGGATGGCGCAACTCATGCGCATCGTCGCACCACCAGAAACCTGGTCTGCGAAAATCGAGCGAGAAATATCTCGGCACAATGAGAGTATCGGGCTAAAGCTGACATACCGGCGTCCACGCAGTCTCGTTGCCCAACATGCTTTCGGGCTCCTAGTCTCTGAGCTTTGTGATGCTGAGGCGGTGGAGTGGATTCCGACATACGTTAGGGAAATGTTGGTGGTCGCGGATCCCCCCGGAAATCTGGCCAACATTCTACCTCGGCCCGATTGGCTCAATATTCCAGAGGGAAAGGAACTCGGCAGGTTCCCTTCGGACGAATGGATGGCGGCGGCTATCGAGGCGCTGCCAACAGCCTCCCAATCCCCTGCAGGCGACGTTGTGTTGGCAGAGTTAACAAGAATTGCAAGACGGGATAATGACCGTTCGGAAGAAAGCCGGCTCAGTGTTATCGTTCATCCCGCGGTAAAATTTGACGATAACAGCGAACCCTCGATTCAGGATTTTTGGCATAAGGAACGATATTTAGCCCGTGACTATCCCACTTTATCGGGTTTAAAGCCGGTTCCAATAACCGCTATTGCAGGGGGCTCCATTACGTCCAACGCCCGGTTCCTGGCCTTGAACCCATCAATTGCCGCCATCCTTGGATGGCAATCGTCTTCGACGGGACTATTCCGATGGGAAAACGCAGACGGTGAGATTATGGCGGAATCCATCAGATGGGCCCAAGGTAATATTGAGGCCAACGACACTGGGTATCAGAACAGGGCGGCTGAAGGCTGGCTTGTGCTAGCAACGCCTGCAGGGTGGGAGGCCATGCGACAAGCGATTCCGGGTGCTGTACGCTATCGACGTGCCACAAGGATGACCGGCTTTAAGCGCTCGGGAGCGGTCGAAATGCGAACCGCCCGAGACGCGATTCCAGTTTAGTGCCGTATGTTCTGAGAACGAGGTATTGTATCGGTGACCAAATGGAGACACATGGCTGAATGTATCACTCCAGCCAATGGCAATTTTTGATTCTTCTTCATCAGGCAGCTGCCTCGTGAGGAAAAACGGTTGTGATTGTGAACCGGATATCACAGTTCCAAATGCAGTTGTCCTGTACATGTTCTCTATACAGATCGGCGGCAGATCATCGGTTAACCGCGCTGAACAGCGCGTACATATGATGGATGCTCTTGCGACATCTGCGTCGTGAAGATGACGCGGGGACGGGCAAGGTCCTTACGGTCCGCAGGCGTCATGTTGCCTGCGATCGCGCGCTGCAGATCGGCCGGAATGCCCTCAGCCGGCGCGACGCGCCGAATCAGGTCGGCCGGCAAGCTATATTTCCCACCTGCGCCTTTCAGCCGCCGCTGAAGCCGGGCCGCCACGACATCAGGATGGAAACTCGGCGTGAACCGCAGGGTCCACATCGGGTCACCAGCAATCTGAAACCCGCGCGAGCCGGCCGGGCGCGCCCCTAACGATGCATACACGAAGGGCCAGCACAGGATGTCTGAGAGCGGCATGAACGAGCCGCGCCAGGCCTCGACTTTCTTGTCCTTAACACCGCAACCGCCGGCCACAACCGGGGCGATCTGATGGGCAAAGACCAAATTGACACCTTCGACTGCGGGCAAGGATGCGGTCTTTGGCGAAAGTGCCGAAGACGGATGATAGAAGATGTAAAGTGGCAGGCTCGACATGCCGCGGGGAGAACCGGCGGCATGGCTTATCAGCGTACTGGCCTGCTTGCCCTTTTCGTGATCGAGATGTTGGTAGTACCAGTATCCGAGCTTGGTCTTCGAGAGTTGGGCGCGTTTGGCCTGCAGGACGATCCGCAGATACCGGCCGCCGTTAATGTCGCGAGGAGCTGCGAATATCCATTCCATATCGCCTCCCGTCGTCGGTTCGTCAGGGAAATCGACGGTAATGCCAAAAGGCTGGAGGGCGACAAGGCTCGACATCAGCATGTCGGTGACTCTTTCCTCGCGGAAATTGCGTTTCAGGCTGCGATCGCGTTCCAGAAACTCTGAGACCCTGGGCGGAAAGTTATGAGCGAGATCGCAAAGCATCGAGTGACCCGAAAATTGATCTTGAGACTATGATGGATGGAATAGCATGCGCTAACGTCAGACCGGAAGAATGAACCGAATTAACCGCGTCATTACAAGCTGTCTATCTATTTCGGCAACACAAGTATTTCCGATTGATGGGTGCAAGTTGGCCGCTGCGAATGACGTCATATCAAAGCACACCCCACGCCCGAAACCGCCCCCTTCCGGTCATTTCGCGCAAGCTGAGCTCTTCGATGAGGCGCAGTGCCGCACGGGGTGTGATGTCGAGTTCTTTGGAGATGAGGCCGGTGGAAACCAGGGGCCTCGCCAGCACCAGCTCGATCAGCCCCGGCAGGTTCGATGAAGCGCGTCGGCCAACCAAACGCCGTTCCATCAACTGCCGTGCCAGCAGAAGCCGGTCATGCTCCTTGAAACCGAGTTCAATCCCGGCAAGCAGCCCATCTAGACTGGCCATCAGCCGGATTTCGAAACTGCGATGGCGCCGCCGTTCCACACGAATGGTTTTCAGGCCGGCATTGAAGGCTAAAAGATGTGCGCGGGTGGTCAGCCCTTCACGCCTCAACAGAGAAGCCGCCAACAAACGAGCCAGCCACGGCGCCCGCTGCAACACCGCGAGCTCGTCCCAGGCATCGAGCGTCAGGATGGCCTGCAACACCGGCGGCAAATCGCTGATCGAACGCAATACGGTTCGCCATTCGTTGAGGCGTTCCTCCTCATCCCAATTGGGATCGCGGATCAGCGGGTCTGTTTCCGGTTTCGGCAGCCGCTGTGGCTGTCTTACCCTTGCCAACACGTCGTCGGATCGCGCCAACACCGCATCAATGGCGTCGAGATCAATCCCGGGCAGATCGAGCCTGTCGTCCCAACGATTTTGTCTCCCCTCCCCGTCCCGACCCTGCCGATCGACCGCCGCATCGGACACTGCCGTACTTTCGCTGTCCGCGACGATGCCGCCATCCCCAAAAGATGGTGCAGACCACGCCTGCCGCAGACGGCGCAAGCCGTTCGCGCTCAGTGCCCAGTCCGGCGCCTGCGCTACGATGCGCCGTCGGGTCTGCAGCACATCACGAGCAACGGTCAGGGCATGACTGGGAGAACGGATATCGCTGGCTGCATCATGCAGAATGAGATCCTCCATTTCGACCAGTTCGCCATCCAGCCACAGCGAGGCACAGGCATCGGCAAAATGAAACCGTTCGATTACCCCTTTGCCAACCGGCGAATGCGCAAGCCGCTCGTCGAGCCGCGCCAAAGCTTCACTGGCGCGTGCCAATGGCTGTAGCAGTAAGCGGGGCAGATTTGTTGGGGGGGTCTTTTATTTTTGAGTCAAAGTCAGAAATGCTTTTTACTCAAGACTTGTGCATAACGCCGAAGTTCGTCGATCATT
>NZ_JBBGYW010000032.1:0-7713 GCF_037479515.1 Ochrobactrum sp. MYb379 | reverse complement strand
ACTCAATTCAGTCGATCCGCAAAAGTGGCTGACCGCTACCCTCACCGCAATCGTCAATGGCCATAAGCAGAGCCAAATCGACCAACTATTACCATGGAATTATCCCGGCCCGGTGTGAGTGAGACACCGCTTACGACAATGCTTTCTCAGATGCCATTAATCTGAATTCCTGCAATGGGGCGGGGAATGTGTTGATGAAAGGAGCTGCTGCTGGGGCGCACTACACTAACCCACGGGAAGGTTTTTTCTCCTAAATGAATTTCTGACGGATAGCATGAACCTCTCCCCCTTCGGAAGACTGTTCGGCTTTCCGTTTTCACCTTCCCCGAAATAGATGTGTGTTTGTAAAGACGACCTACTTTTCGGGTGTATCTCTACGCAATAAGCAGGCTCAATCTCGCCAAATTTCTTTGATGCCCATCCCTTATAGGTGGGTTCCTTTTGCCCTCTAGCAACGATTACATCTGATCTACCTGCTGCGATTAGCATGGAGACATTGCCGTTTTGAACAAGCACGTCCGTTCCAACCACCGTCACTGAGGCTTCTCCTGGAATAATGAATCTTTGTAGAGCTTTGCTATCCTTGGTGAAGCTATCACGAATGACGATGTGTTCCGGCGATGTGAGTATGACATCCCTGCGGGCAACGATGCCCTTATCCCGGAGTTCAACGTCGCATTGAATCGATGGCGGGTTATTCCCTGTGACCTTGCTGGATGCAACATAATTTTTTCCATACTCGCGATGAAAGTTCCCGCGAGTGTATTGATCGATTTCTTGGAATGACAAACACGAATGCCCATTCGCAGAGGCAACGCACAGCCTGATAGGGTCATTCCAATCGTAATTGTACGAACCGCAGTCGATGATCAGATCAGTATCGAGATGTCGAAGCGTTACGGACAGGTCATCCATATGCTTGTGCGTTTCAGTGAGGCATCCACAAATTACAGATAGATACGTTTTGTCGTCCTTGTATACCGTCATTCCCGTGTCGAACGCATGAAGTCCGGGTATCGATTTATACCGAGTGAGATATTCTCCGGAGTCGCCAATGGGTGGGATGCCGCCCGAATTCCATACAGTTTTGTATAGTGCGTTTTCGATCGTTGGAAGGAACTCGTCTATTAACGCCGCAACGTCTGTTACGCCGTAATCTTTTGAAAAGTCTCGGAGTTGGGTGAGCGTCTTCCTATAAAAATCGTGGTACCCCACTGTGTTTTCGTTGCAGAATCCGTTTTTGTCAAAAACCACCGAGAGCATTTCTTGAAGGAAGGACTTAGACCTTGCGGAAAGATCGTTGTTTATGTCGAGGTTCATAATAGCGCAAACATGCAGAAGGGCAGTGGCGACCATCATGCCGTGGTTGTTCATAGGTAGGGCCTTCGGAGACGCCATGATCCAGCGGCAATCTCTCTCCGCAATTTCTGACGCCAGTTTGTAGGCTTCACTCCCTATGCCTTCGGTGACGGCGACAAAGCACATTGTTCTCAGACGAGAAGCTGCACAGTGGTCAGCGCTGGCGATTGAGTACACAAATTCTGCATTCGTTTGATCACTCAGAAATTTATGAAAAGACCTAAGTACTTCGATTGATGTAAGTCGGTTGTCTTCCCAAACTCTCACCAGAAAACTTAACGATAGTAACCACATACGAGAGGTTTTCTCTTGAAAGCTGATAGGTGCTTTCCAATCAATTTCTCTATCACCTGAAATGGAAAAGTTATATCCGTTGTGGGTCTGAATTTTTTGCAGCCCTAGCGATGCAGGCTCTACTTTCCAATTGTTTCGGCTAGGCTCTAGATGTTTTTCGATATAATTTCGAGAAAGATTCATCAGCTGATCCCCGTTATCGGATTAATAATTAGAGTGATGTCCCAGATTTATTAATCTTGATAGACGTTTGCGTGAGTTGGAGAGAAAATCGTATCGTACTCGGACGTTTTCGAAGCCATAGTTCCAATTCGGATTGATCCATCGATACTGAGATGGTCGTCATTGAAATATATAGGGTGAAAGTTTATGTAGGGAGAACAAGTGCCGCCCGAGCATATGTAGCGATTGAAATCAAAGAAATTGATATCTGGAAAATTCTCTAAAAGATGCGAAATCTTCCGATTGGCATTCGTAGCCAAATTGGGAACGGACACGAAGCTCTTTTCACAATCGATGCCAAGTTTTATTGCCTTTGCAGAGCACATCCGGTCATAGTTTTTGAAACGGGCGATTTGACCAATGATGGTAACCTTCTTTCCCATATTGGTAAGTGTTTGTAGCGTCTTTTCAAAGTCATCTATGAACGGCTTTCTGCTCGAGAGATAACTCGCGAAAGCGCCACCTATTATGATGTGATCATAATCCGCAACAACTGAACGAATGAGTTTTGTCGATGCCTCGCAATTGCCTCGACGCCACGCCGCCGAATATTCTTGAGCGTTGTCAAAAAGCGGAGGGCATCCGCTGTGCGAAATGTTTCTGAATGAAATATCAAATTTAGCAGCTATTGGAGCCAGAGTTTCCACGTATTGCGCCGCATTACTGTCTCCCCAAAACAACGTTCTCGGGTGAGAGTTACCTCCTATGATGCATTGCGGGTCGTTCAAGTCATCAGCGGCAACCAACTCTTTCTGGCAAATTCTTTTATACCATCCAGCAGGCTTGGTACTTTCTGATATGTTTGCAACTCTGGTTTGGTAATTATCGCCGAATATGAAGCCTAGTTGAGCTCCATCGTTGATAATGATTATGCATAGAGCGCTTAAGGCTAGTGTTGGCAAAGCGAACATCTTCACAGTTACAGCGCGGAGAGATTGTCTGCTGTGCCTAAAAGGTCCTTCGATGTATCTCGTTGATAAATAAGATAGAAAGATAATCGCAATAAAAACTGCTGTACCAATAGTAAAATCTATATTTACATAAGCATAACGAAGATATGCCAAAATCGGCCAATGCCACAGGTACATCGAATACGATATGCCGCCTATAAAGATAAGTGGTTTAAGCGAGAGAGCGCGGGATAAGATATTTGGTTTTGTTCCTGCAAGTAATAGAAGAGACGCACCCAAGGTTACAGGTATCGCGTTCAGACCGGGAAAAGGATCTTGGCCACTGAGAATATACGCACTGCCAGCCACAAGAGCGCCTCCAGCTATTCCGATTGGCAAAAGAATGCGAGTAGATATATTCTTCCAAAAAGGGGCCTGAGCCAAAAATAAGCAAAAACCACCTGCACACAGTTGGAAGGCACGAGACGGAAGCATGTAATATGCGGCTGAGTAATTACCTGTTCTAATCCAATACTCACCCCACGCTACGCTAGCCACCATTAGCGCTATAAGTACGGGGAAAATGGCTCTGGGAAATTTTAACAGAACGAAAAGGAGTAAAGGCCAGATCAAATAAAACTGTTCTTCAACACCAAGTGACCAGAGGTGTAATAAAGGAACGTAATTGCTATCCTTAGCAAAATAACTCGTGTCTAAAAAATATGTGAAGTATACATTCGCTGCTGAAAAGGATGCGAAAATTGCAGACCATGATAAATCCATTAGGTCTTCGGGTAAAAGAACAAAAATTCCGACGATGAGAGTTATTGCAGTTACAAACAGCATTATCGGCGTAATTCGCCTAATGCGTCTCCGGTAAAATTCACCAAAATCGGCTAAGGAATTCAATCCATCCTTATAAATTCTTTGAGTGATGACATAGCCTGATATTACAAAGAATAAGTCTACGCCGATAAACCCACCCGGTATCAATGATTCATTGATATGGAAAATAACCACAAGAAGAACGGCAACAGCGCGCAGTCCTTCAATATCTAGCCGATATGTCAAAAAAAGCCCCCTCAAGTTAATGAGGCTTTCAATCACACGATCTTCAAAAAGTCGACAAAAATAATAGAAACTCCATAATGTGTTTTAAGACGTATTAGCCGTTGCGCTTACGAAGGAGCGATATGGTCGCCGCTATTCCGGCTAAAGATATAACTATCGCTGAGATTAACAAGATAACATTAAACCAAACCATGGAATCCTTGCCCCCTAGTCATTACTAACAGGCTAATTAATCAACATTAAGTGAATATGACAAGGTTTCATTCGATGCTGCTTTCCCCCACGCAGTATCATCCCCTTGCCATACATTGGCTTTTGGCAAATGATGAATTGGCCCGTGAGGCGAGTTCAGGTTCGCGGTTTCTAATTCGCTGGCCCAGAGATATTGGAATTCAGTAGTTGGGTATAGGTGGCCTAACTTATCTATAATTTCCTTCTGCTGGCCGATAATATTATCCAGTGGCTCGGAGAAGAAGTGTCTGACCACACACACTTGTTGGCTTGAGTTAAGTATTTCGAGGGTCCGTTCTGCTCTTCTCATGTACTTAGAACGAACGTCGTCAATTTGGCTATCAATTAGCTTGGTGTCTTTTTCGGGAAGCCCACGAAAATCATGCGGATAAAAACTCAAACCAGTGCTGTTCTCGATCAGATAGTTACTCTTTTGAGGCAACGTATAACCTTCGGAGAATAGTCGATTCTTGAAGCTAAAATCGAGGCTGTCCATTAGCCTTCCATGGTGAGTGACCAACCAATCATAGAACAGCGTCTCTTCTGAAAGTCCTAGACGTTTTAATTGATGAGCAACCTGACATGCGTGTCCAAGACTAACATACTTCATTTTTTACTCCATTTGACTATTACTCGATGATCACAAGTCGCATTGAAAGTTGACATTAATGAGTTGGCGTCAAGCTCTCTGAGCTGATCTAGGTTGTTTTAAACCCTGCGCCATATCCATAAGCAGATAGCCATAACTATTGCTGCCACTACAGTCAGTAGCGCAATTTCTTGCTCAATGACGTCGATCAAAAACATCTACCCCTCCGTCAGATCGGTTGAGAGGGTAACAGCCTCTAAGCAAAATAAAAACCCCAGAGGCTTGCAGGCGCTGCTGGGGCTACACATACAGCGCCCCCTGCCTGTAAAGTGCGCGAGTTGTGTATCAGAAGTTGAAATATTTGCAGTCCCTCCTTTGGGATTAGTTCCAAAAGAAAGCCCCGGCAACGGAGGTGCTTCCGGGGCTGAGCGTTCTTGAAGCGGGGGCTTCATCCGCTCTCGTTAATCATCTCATAAAAATAGGAAAACACAATGAACAGAACCGTGCCTGCTGGCGCGGCGCTTTCTGTTGTCTTCAAGGATGCAATATCATGAAACTTGTCGCTGACTGGCGACACGTCTTGCGAAAGGCGTGGTCGGTCCGGCTGATCCTGCTTGCCGGTTTGTTGACCGGAATTGAAGTCGCATTGCCGCTTCTCGGCGATGCTTATCCCCTCCCAACTGGCATGTTCGCGGGTTTGTCGCTCATCGTTACGATGGCGGCTTTCGCGATGCGCCTTGTTTCTCAGAAGGCTTTCCGTGATGGCGAGTAAACGTGCAAAAGCAGCATTGGCGTCTGGGCTTGGTCTGGTCGCTTTAACCGCAACCTTTCTCACTGCACCGTGGGAGGGCATGGAAAACCATGCCTATTACGACAATCTCGGTAGCGTTTGGACTGTTTGCTTAGGGGAAACCAAGGGCGTGAAGAAAGGTGACAGCTACACTGACAAAGAGTGTCAGGCAATGCTGATCAAACGGCTTGAAGCTGACTTTAGGCAACCTTTGCGTAAGTGCATCCGGACGTTCGATCAGGCTCCAATCAGCGTGCAAGCGTCAATGCTTGATCTCTCTTACAATATCGGCACCGGCGCTGCCTGTAAGTCTACCGCTGCGAAGCGCATGGCTGATAAGCACTGGCGTCTCGCTTACAATGCTATGACCGCATTTAACCGCGCTGGCGGCAAGGTTGTGGAAGGTTTGCGCAAGCGTCGAGAGATGGGCGATGCTCAACGTATCGGTGAGCTTGAGCTTTGTCTGGCTGGTCTGAAATGAACCAGATCCTAGACGCCATAAAGGTAAGTGCTGGGATCGCGATCGGAATCGTTCTGGCCTTGATCTATTACAACGGCGTTCCTTTGCTCAAAGATATTCCGATTGTTGGAGGTGCCTTTGAAGGGCAGGCCAAAAAAGGCTTGGTGCCTGAGTTTCAGGTCAAGGCTTTGCAAGTCCAGTTAGACGCTGAAGCACGACAGCGCCGTGCAAATGCACTCGTTATCGAATCTTATCAAGCACAGTTGCGCACTGCTCGCGCAGCTGAAGCCGCACGCATTGAGCAAACTGAACAGGAGATAGCGGATTATGAAAAGCGGCTTGCTGATGCGGGGCGGGTTTGCCTGCTTGATCGCGATGATGTTGAGTTCCTGCACAAGTAGCAGGCTTGTGCAAGAAGCCGCGCAACAGCAGGGGCAGGCTCTGGCTGATAAGTCTCTGCCAGCTTATCCGGATGACTGCCGGACCAAGGAAGCTCATGCACCATTATCAGATGGCGTTGAAATTCGCTCAATCCTGAAGCGCGAACGACAAGCTCTGGATCGACAGAATGCGCGTACAGATCGATGTGCTGAATTCTACGATGGTGTAGCCGGGGGAGTGAGGTGATGCCGATGGATCCTGAAGCGCCTGTTGTTGACAGAATGATCGAGCTTCCAGAAGAAACCCGGGAGTTTCTCTCTCAGCTCGGCAAGGATGATATCGTCCTGATGAAAGATGGCCTTGATCTAATCCGTTCGTTACGCACGATTGGCCGTTTTATGCGGTGGGTGATCCTCGGCATTCTCGCAATCATGCTGGGTGTGGTGGCTCTCTATGAGAATACAGTGAAGCTGATCAGCTATTTTCAAAAATAAACATACCCCGCTTCGGCGGGGTTTTGGGCTATTTGGGAAATTCATTCCGCGAGTATAATGAAAGGCAATCCGGTCAATAAAAGTTAATGAGTGATCTGTGAACGTCATAATCTAGCACGAACATCCGTCATTATTGTCGTACCAATAAAAGCCATATAACCACCCAAGCTGCGGCCACTGCGGGTAAACTAATAACAACAATTTTTAATGCAATTAATGATGCAGATCGCATCATGACGCTAAGTTGACCGTGACACATAAGATTTCCCCCAATGAAAAACCTAAATCACAGTTAATAATAACCTACAAGTACATTTACATTGCGAATTGGATAGTTCGCAGAGTTATTTAGTTCGGTCCGCTGCTAATCGAGCTGGTGAATATTCGGTCGATAGTTCCGGTGATTTTTGGCGTTTCGCTTAATGAGAATACGATAGCCGTAAGCGCCAGCACAAATGGCGTAGCGAGAATAGCGCCTCGAACAGCGGGTTCTAACACGCGATTTTTCCGTTTTTGTTTTTTTCTCATGCTCATGGCTGGTATGTTGTCAGCCCATCCTTAAGTTCCGCTTAAAAATGATAGTTAATACTAAGCGCTATAAACAGCTCTCTTTGGGCCGATATTTCCCGCGTGAATGTTCTGCAAGCTGGTTCGGGCTTGAATTTCTATTAAAATAAATGGGGCAAACAGATTAAAAAGCATAATAAAATCATACGGCGTATATCTGCCTCACTTTTCTGCAAGAGTTTGAATTAGCTCGCTTTCCGTAGAACCTCCGGGACTCGGATCCTTGCGCATTATTCTTCGGGTTCTGTGACGTGTAGCCGAGTGTCAATCGGAACGGAATATTGGATCTGACGCATTTTTGATGACGATATCTTTCACATTGCGCCGATCAACCGTGCCTGAAGAAGATCCAGCTTGGCACGCCC
>NZ_JBBGYW010000031.1:0-7940 GCF_037479515.1 Ochrobactrum sp. MYb379 | reverse complement strand
GCCGTCTGGCCTCCACAAAATGGGCCAGCGTCAACACCAACAGTGGCAAGCAGACCAAGCATGCACTAACATTATAAACGGATCACCCCATCGGGGCAGACCAGGATGAATTCGACTGGAGTAAGGTACAAAATATCGCGAACAAAACTATATTACCTCCCGTGCATACGGGTTTATATCCAGCCTAGTACGTCCAGTGGCTCCCACTAGAAACGTTCACCGGCCGCGTTCCAATAGCCGAAATGGCTGCAATGATCGCCGTCTGTTCCTCTGACCGGGTCTATGAGTTGTGGTTTGGCCCATTTTGCTGCGGTGCAAAAACGCCAATTCATCAAGACTTTATATGCAGTTTTATCTGCCCGGACGACAATGGACGAGTATTTCCCTAATTGCTCGGGCTTGGCTTTGTCGAGAGCAGGATCGATTTCCTTTAATGAAACAAACTGCTTCCCTGCGATTTCTTCAAGCTTGGCAGGTGCTTGTGATTGCATGTCTGTTACAGCTTTTACAGCTTTTTTTAAGTAGGAATCGGCAACCGGGATAGCGGCATGATCCGTTAAAAACTGTTGATCAAGTTTTAGACGACGTTGGGCATCTGCTCCAAAAGCTATATCTATGACTCCGAAGTATTGCATTGCTGCCACGAGGCAGACCGCAGCTATTCCAGCTGTGGTTATTCCTGCGAATACACTGCCGGCACCCAATCCATCGCGGAATTTATTATCATGCTGATTGTTAGCAGACTTTATTCTGGCAGCCTCTGTGGCTCTGAATTCGTTAACTACCGCATCGAGCGCCTGACGCATCTGATTACCGCGAGCTGTATCACGTAAGTCAGCACGTTTCTGGATTATCCGCTCATTCATTCGGCGAAGATCCGCTATTGAATCTTCTAACACATTGCCGGATGACGGATCATTTCCTGCAATTATCTTTTTCAGTTCCGATTTATACTTTTCTCGTAATTTCTGCATGTCGCCCCGATTAAGTAACCTTGCTGGCCAAGATTCATCATCTTGATGAAAAATTTATTACTGGTGGGGAGGGCGATTTAAAAAGCATAATCAAATTATATGGGCCATTTCTACCCCACTTTTATGCAAGCGTTTGTATCTGCTCGCTTTCCGTAGAACCTCCGGGCCCACCATTCACAAATCATCCTATTGATTATATTGTCTTTTTTGATGGTTGTAGCGTGACGCGATTTTTCGGAATTTTGTCACGGCAAATCGGAATCATCGAAATTCCATTCTGGTTGTCAAAGACGTTTTGAAGCGTGTTATAGCACCATCATAGATGTAAAAAAGTCCCATCAATTCGCCGGGGATTTTTTCATTTGAACCGAAACTCAACACCAAGTTCCAACTGATCGACGCCTGAGATATGGAAGCGATCAATCTCAACCAGCTCGCTGTCATGCCATTTGGACCAGTATAGGCGAACAGTAGTAGGAATACCGTTCGGCCGACATTGAAATAGACGATCATTGCTTCCTCAAAAATAGAACAGCAGGCTTAATGCATTTCAAGATAGCCCTTTGATTGAGGGTGACTAATGACCGTTCAGTCTATAGAATGAAGGTCTTTCAATCTATCCAACCGTTCCGATCCGCCTCTTATCGTCGTCAAATCGTTTTTCCCATGGGTCGTAAAGTCGAAATTTTTTGTCACCATCCTTTGCCTCCTTAGGAGTTTCTTTGCTTTTCTTTGACCCGCCCATTATTACTTGTCCAGTTAATTCATATTTTGCTTGCATTCAAAGGACTTCTCTCTTTTCTGCAACAGTTGTAAGCGCGTAGTAGATCGATCCCTCGCAAGCGGTTGCGTACTCATTCTTCACATAAAAGATAAATCTCAGTAGTGGATGAATGGGGCTTTCCCACTTACGCTATGATGCAATATGGAAGCGCACCATCACGGGATGCTGTTACTTCAGTGTGCCAGTAGCCGCGCGCGTTTGTCTTCGGATGCTTTTTTTAACGTCGATCGGATCGCAGATTCAAACTTCTCTTTTGGGAGATTGGCAGAAACACGGTACTCTACGTCTTTCAATTTACTCAACGAGCTGCCTGGTTGATAGATTGCTAAAATTGGCACATCCGATTGGCGATAATCGCTGAGTTTGCTTGGGAGAAATGGGTTAAGTTTACCCTCCGGTACACGGGCATCGTTGACGACAAGTAAATCAAATTTTGTAAGCTCGGATATCATATCAGCGTAAGGTAGTTCAGGTTTGCAAATGATGATATCACTGATCCCCAAATACTCCGCCTCTGCGACAGCTTCTTTATATTCTCGAGAATATATGTAGAAACGCGTGCGTGAACGTTGCTTTTCGGTGAGGTTACGCAATGCACTTAAAAGCTCACCGACACCCCTGTTTACGTAAAACGATCCAAAATATGCCAAGTTCAAGTTATAGAAGCTAGGTTCGTTCGCCCGATCAGGGTTACTTAGCCATCCTCTTGCAACAGGATGCGCCGAGACCGTCGCCTTACGGTTTACCACTGATCTGTCTTGTGATGACGGCAAATATCCACGCATATACTTCAACTGATTTAGGTTTGTGAAAACCAACTCATCCGCCAAGTGTATTGTGGCAAGTTCACACCAATAAAAGAGATTAGTTTCTTCAGAATTAAAGCTGACTCCTAATTCTGACAACCTATTCAACAGACCACTTGATTGTAGCCACTTAGGATCGATCTTCCCAGGTCGAATGTCACCATTAACGCCGTAGAGAAGAGGATCTGAAAACTCAGCGGTCCAATGAATATCCGGGTATTTTAACTTAAACTGTATCGCTGCAAAATGCGAACTAACCCATTGAGCACGGCTGTACATTCGTTGATAGGGTCGTTTGCGCGCCAGCTGTATTTGGTCGGCTTTCGCAACCGTCAATTCTGCGAATTTTTGAATCGCTGGCCAACTTGAAAACGAAACCGGCGAATTCAGAATTGCGTGTTTTGCAATAAACGGTTTGATGGGTTGTAGGAGGCGATTATCTTCCGCCCTCACGTTCGCGATATCATTGGAGATTACATCACACAGAACGCCAGCTTCATATATCCTCTTGGCCATCACAATTGAACTAGCGTCTTGAAATGGAGGAAAGCAATATGCAATCACCAATTGTGTGCTCGAGCGGTCCTTTAGAAGGTCGAGCGGGAAGTTCGGTATGTTATAATTTTGTATTTCCCGGACAACTTCTAGATATTTTTCCGGATACGCCCGAAGGTATTCAGCCATAAAGCCGATTTGACCGCTCATTTTCGCAAAATTGAACCGGCGGATGTCATCTTTTTGTGGAAGAGAAGCTGCGTGTGAAATCTCCTTGATCACAGAAAGGCGATCAAGAATATGAAATTCGTAGTCGAGTGAACGGCGCGAAAGTGATCCGGATCGCATGAGTCGAAAATAGACACATCGCTCGGGATCAGAATCGGCGTTAAGTTTCAATTGTGGGAACCGCGCGTAAATTTCACAATAAAAAGGCGTATCTTCCCCATTCTTGAGATGAACGAGGAATGGAACACATCTAACCATGTAGGATGGGATAGCCTTACATGCGGACATCGTAGAAATATTAGACGCATCCTGCGGTGCGAATGCAGATTTATCTTTTAGAGCCAATATTGACGCGTTTGCATAATTGTATACGTCCAAGGCACCATCTTCGGACACGTTTACAATATTAGAACAAACTATAGATTGGATTGTGATGCGTTCAAGCATAGACGCGAGGTATGATTGCGATAACGTATCGTCGGCGTCTACGAAAGTGACATGAGAAAAGCTTGAGTAGCGAACACCAACGTTACGTGCATTCGACAAAGACGGGATCTGCTCGTAAAATAAACTAGCATTAATATCAGAATTATCAACGATCCATTCTGCAATAATCTGTTCTGATTGATCTTTCGGTCCGTTTACAACAAAGATGATCTCGAATTCAGATTTGTCTGCATCTTGCCTCGAAAACGATTCCAATACATTCGAAATGACATCTTCTTCTTTATATACGCCCACAACAACCGATATGCCGCGGCGAACTGCTATCATATTATACTGATTATGTACGTCAACGTTAGAACTTGTACTCTCAAGACGAATAGCAATATTAGTACAATTTCTTGGCGGATGAATACGAAATGAGATAATTCCCTCTGAAAGAGATATATCGCATTCATTAGAATGCGTATCAATCCCATCATAGATAGGAGTAATGTTGATATCAGACGATTTCACGTTTAAATCGTTACTTCTAACAGTGAAACCGAACTGTATTTCATAGCAATCAGTACACAACAGTTGCACGACTACAGGTTCGGTCAGTTTCAACCAATCGTTTTCACCGCTTGTTAAAGTAAACTTGGTTGGTTTACCAAGAAACTCAACGATATTCTGGATATCAAAACTGGGGAGTGGCGTACATTGAGAAGCTGGCAAATCGTCAATGGATTCGACTTCTGAACTGTGTGATGTGTTATCTTGAATGCCGGATGGATCGGCGAGTCGAGCAGCTGCAATAAGCTCCCGGCCATCCATTGAATTAGCGGTCGGGGCTGTGACTTCTTTGTTTGAAGCAACCTCTAGCGCCAATTTTGCACTATCGTTTACACTTATCTGGCGTACAGAGATTGCTATAGGCTTGCGAATAACCCGCCTCACCTTTCGATACGCTTGTGTGGTTACGACCTGCATTCCACGAGGAAGCCGATAATAGATAGGAAGTCCAATTTTCTTGGACAGCCTTATAACGTTGTGAATCATTTAAACTCGCCCCGAGCCCTAGAATTGCGATCGCATAGCCATAATACGCTGGGGTTGTAAAGATGTTGCAGCCGTAGGTAGTGGATAAAGTGTTTGATAGCATCTGCCTTGCGGCAAAAATGCCACAATCCGCTGTAACAGGACTATGGATAGGAGCATTTGGATGAAGAACAAAAAACTTATAATTTCTGTGTTCTTTCACGCCCAACACGGAGGATTGCACGAATATGTTGTCGCTAGTATCGAGGCCGCCTTGCGCGATGGCTGGTCAGTAGGGATCGTTTGCCGTGATGGCGAGTTCATCAGTGAGCGCATTCGGGGCTTGAATGTTGAAAAAATGGCGATCAATTTTGAAGATGGAGCGGAGTGTCAACGGGCAATAGAGTATCTATCTACCGCGGATTTAATTCATACCCATCCCGGCAAGAGCCGTGAGATCGCTTTGCAAGCGTCTAGAATAAGTAAAGCTCCAGTGGTAATGACGTTGCATGGTCGCTGGACTGATGCTGTGTATAGTTATTATGATGAGTTAAGTTGCATAATTTGTGTGTCAGAAGCCGTGGCTGACATAGTTAAAAATTATAATATTATCAATCTTGCTGAGAAACTCGTCGTTATTCCGAACGGAGTGATTTTAAACGACTATTCAGAACTCGAAAATCTCGTCGGATATTCCACTTTTGGGCAGAAAAAAAGAACGATAAACGTAATATCGAGGTTTGACAGTGATAAGAGATTTCTTGTTGATCTAGTAAAATCGTTGATGCAAGAGCAAATATTAAGGAAAAACTATTTATTAAACTGGCGGTTTCTTGGTGATGGGGCGATAGTTGGAGAAATTGAAGCTCAGGCGAAACTGGTAACTTCAAGTTGTCCAGATGTAAGCGTTGAGTTTTTAGGTTGGATACAACAAGACGACCTTCTAAAGGAGTTGTCCCTTTCAGATGTTTGTATAGCCTCAGGTCGAGGCGCTATGCAGTCATTAGCGTTCGGTAAGCCGACAATTGCAGCCGCGAGTGTGGGATATGCGCTGGTAACTAAACCAGAGGATCTTTTAAAGGCTGCATATTCAAATTTTGGAGGGGTTGGCGCTACTATAGAATATAGCGTTTCTTTGGTATTCGATCAGCTTGTAGCTGCAGCTTTTCATCCTCACCAAGGGTTCCCCTTGAGTGCTTCCACTTTCGTTAAAGAGAACTATGAACAGTTCGAAGTAGATCGTAAATTGCTTTCTATATATAAAAGTTTGCTTTAACTAACCTCATAGCCAACCGTGCATAAAGTATTGCTCTTTCTTTGAAGGGAAGGGAGTGTGGTTTTCCACCTACGCCTTGCCCAAAGTAAATATTCGTTTTTAAGAGAGTGTTGATTTCCACGTAGAAGTGAGCCGGAGGGGGTGCGGACGAAAACTTGGACTATCATGGAGGTAGTTCATGTATTCCTACGAAGACCGGATGCGGGCAGTTGCGCTCTACATCAAGCTGGGCAAGCGCCCGAAAGCGACTATTCGCCAGTTGGGCTATCCAAGCAAGAATGCTTTGAAGGGCTGGTACCTGGAATATGAACACCTTCTTGATCTGCGTTTAGGATTTGCGCCCCGAGCCCCCAAGTTCACACAGGCGCAGAAGGAAGTGGCTGTTGAGCACTACCGCACGCATGGTCATTGTGTTTCTGCAACGATGCGCACTTTGGGCTATCCAGGTCGTGCAACGTTGACAGCATGGGTTCGTGAGGCGTTTCCCGAAACTAGCAAAGCTGTTACTGGAAGAACTGGACGTCCACGATACCCTGATGCGCTGAAGAAGGCTGGCGTCGTCGGACTTTATAATCGGCAGGAAAGTGCGCAGGCTCTGGCCGAAAAGCTCGGCGTATGCAGACCGACACTGTATAACTGGAAAAACCAGTTACTTGGTTCAGAGGCTCCCGCAATCATGAAACGCAAGAACAACTCACCGCCAGTGCCAGAGCGAGAAGAATTAGAGCGCCAGCTCGAAACACTGCAGCACAATATTCAGAAACTGCAGCTTGAGCACGACCTTTTGAAGAAAGCGAATGAAATTGTAAAAATGACCTGGGTGTCGATCGGCAACTCCTGAATAATCGGGAGAAAACGCTGTTGGTTGACGCCTTAAAAGATCTTTATCAACTCCCTGATCTGCTTACTCAGTTGGGACTGGCGCGCAGCTCATATTTTTATCATCGAACTCGCATGAGGATGAGCGACAAGTACCTCACTATTCGTCAAAACATCACCGAAATCTTCGACCCAACCGTCGATGCTATGGCTACCGCAGGCTACAGGCGTCATTGGCCAAACAATGCGTTACAATCTCAAAGAAGGTTTTGCAGCGCTTGATGAAACAGGAGAACCTGATCGTTGCCACGCCAAAGCGGCGTCGATACCGCTCTTATCTTGGAGAAATCAGTCCGGCACCCGAGAACCTTATTAATCGCGACTTCCAGGCCTCAGCCCCAAACGAGAAATGGCTGACCGATATCACGGAGTTCCATATCCCGGCTGGCAAAGTGTATCTCTCACCCATCATCGACTGCTTCGACGGTTTGGTTATCAGCTGGTCTATCGGAACGAGACCAGATGCGGAATTGGTCAATACGATGCTTGATGCCGCCATAGAAACTGTCACAGGTAGAGATGAGTGGCCAATAGTACATTCTGATCGGGGTGCACACTATCGCTGGCCGGGTTGGCTATCGAGGATTAGTGATGCGAAGCTGGTGCGCTCAATGTCCCGCAAGGCGTGCTCCCCAGATAACGCCGCATGCGAAGGTTTCTTTGGCAGGCTAAAAACAGAGTTCTTTTATCCCAGCGATTGGAGGAACACCACACTCGAGCATTTTATCAATGAAGTTGATGGCTACATTCGGTGGTACAACGAGAAACGGATCAAGATATCGCTTGGCGCTAGAAGCCCAATAGAATATCGAAACAGTCTTGGCATTGTGACGTAAAACCAGTCCAAGTTTTTATCCGCACCCCCAGTTTCTCACCCCTGAGAAGAGTATTAGCGGGGGAAGCAATAAATGGACGCCGGAATTCAAGGCCCGACTGGTCTCAGAAACGCTTCGGCCTGGTTCCCGTGTGGTTGATGTGGCGCAGCGTTATGGTGTTCGAGCAAACAGATTATCTATGTGGCGAACGCTAGCCAA
>NZ_JBBGYW010000030.1:0-14095 GCF_037479515.1 Ochrobactrum sp. MYb379 | reverse complement strand
GGGCGTGCCAAGCTGGATCTTCTTCAGGCACGGTTGATCGGCGCAATGTGAAAGATATCGTCATCAAAAATGCGTCAGATCCAATATTCCGTTCCGATTGACATGTGGAGGATTCTAATCGCCTGTTATTGTTGGCGACAAATTATTTCAGGACGTGCCTTGAGCGTGGCCCTTGATTGCACACAAGCGCTGAGCCGCGCAGAGAGATACCAACTAGTAAGCTGTATTTCGTTGAAGTATTTGATTTAGTTAATTAAATGGCGCAGAAGGTCAGATTCGAGCCCGACGTGGAGCGAAGCTTGGTAACAATGAGTTGCATTTCACAGAAGGTTTCCTTGTCTGCACCTCATGGTTGATGCTAGATCACCTGAAAATGGGGTGGGTGATGCGTAAGTATATATTCTGGGCCTTTGCGGGCATTTTGTCAGCTTTCTATGTAATTACCGTTGGATTCGCCTCTGCGACCGAGGCCAGCCCCGAGCCTTTTACGGGCAATGATCGGTCAGCAGCTAACGCAGCACCACCAAAAAGTAATAATCCTACTTGGTCACAAAAGGTCACTGATGAAGCTGTCGCCGACCTCGCTTCTTTTGAAGATGGCGTAGCCGATTGTGCCAAAGATGCGGGAACCAGCATCAGCTATGCAGTGAAGCAGATCGATTTAAACGGTGATGGTATAAAGGAACTGGAGATTACAAGTTCGCCAACGGAACTGGGGAATGGCGCGAGCGTTTGTTTTGGCAGATCAGGCCAGAATATTTATCTACTTATCTCTGACGGAAATGGTGGCTGGAACAGAGAGTTCGGTTTTGATTCTGCCGAACTTGAATATCTGCCGCGTGAAAACGGGCAGATGGCAGATGTTGTCATTGGTGGACCGGGCTTTTGTTTTCCGACTTGGCGGTTTGTCGATGGCAGCTACCATCTTTGGAAAAAGTGTGAAGATGGAAAAGAAGTTCTGGCCGAAGACTTTCCAAGCCCAGATCAGCAAGAGACTCCGGTAGCAGCCGCCAACTCTGAGACTAAACATAGTCTTTTACCCCATCCGGGAAAGGTCGCGGTGACGACACGAGCGCCGGAGTTTGATCACAATGGCTCGTTGATGCTTGTCGACTATAAGAATGGGATTATCGCTTACAAAAATCCTAAGAAGTCGATCCGTGGAACGATATCGCCCGGTCACGTTCTGTTCAAAGGTCGCCCGTGGGACTATTTTGAGACTGGCCGTCCAATAGAGGGGACTGCTTATGTTTTCAAGAAAGGTTGCAGCCCGGCGCCTTATAAAGTCAAAGGTCAACCAGAAGGCACGTGGCATACATTTGTCCTACGAGGTGCAGCACCTGTTCGGAAAAAGGGATCATGCAAGATTGAGAGATATTCGCTAACCAGCCCTAATGCTGAACTGCGTTTTGAAAGTATCTTGGATTGATTAAGATCAGCAGCGGTGATGTTAATCAGGCGCTGCACAACTGATCATGCGTTGATCTACAAGGGACCACCGGGATCTAAGCTGCCTTAAATTGTCATCTGTTAAACCATGCGATCTTAAATAGCCTTCAGCGCCGTCAAAGCAGTGGTCAAGCCAGTCCAGCGTTCTGAGCATAGTCGACGGATTGCATTCGGGCATCGGCATATAATCGGACTTACTCAAATTGAAAGCCTGAGCTGTCTTTTCGATGGTCTGGAGTAAGGGACCGAGACGGTCCGCTGTCAGTGCATAATCCTCAACAATGTCGGCATGACTTACGCCGGATAATGACAGCAACAAAGCGGCGATCAGTCCGGTTCGATCTTTACCCGCCGTGCAGTGAAACAGAGCACCGCCGGAGCAGTCAGCTATTTTGCTCAATACGTCTACAAATACCGGGCCTTGAGTTTCCAGCGCATGAATATAGAGATCCAGCAGGGCATTGCTTTGCGGTAATTGATGAGGGTTGAGATCGTCAAAGAGTGAAATGGAAATCAATTCAATGCCGTAAGCAGAGCCAAAGGGATCAGGCTCGGCGTCTCTTTCTTTTTGGCTTCGAAGATCAATGACGCGCGTTACACCTAATTGCTTTAACGCGGCTATTCCCGACTGATCCACATGAGCCATGTTGCCTGACCGAAAAGTCTTTCGCCAGGCCAGATTGCCTTGCTTTGTGCGGTATCCGCCCAAGTCCCGCGTATTAAAGCTACCGGAAACTACAATGTCTCGATCACCCATCGACCCCCCCAAAAAATCGGTAAATCGAAACCTACACGGATCATTTCTGAAAAGCCACATCGAGGCAGCGCGTATCAAGATTCAAGAGTTCACGCCATTTGACGTGATCGTGAGAGGACGTGCCGTGAACGTGGCCCTTGATTGCACACAAGCGCTGGGCCGCGCAGAGAGATTTGCTGCGAATAAGCTATATTCAGGGTAACTGTCTGATTTCATTAAATAAAATGGCGGAGAGGGTGGGATTCGAACCCACGGTGGAGTTACCCCCACGCCGCATTTCGAGTGCGGCGTTTGATCTCCTCCGGGGCGAACGGGCGATGGGGATTAGATACTTCCGACACCTTATTCGAGGTGAACTTCGCCGCAAGTTCGAGCCGCGACAGGTCGGCATTCTCGGTTCAAATCCATTTTACAACACAACCAGCCATAGATAATAAGACAATGGTGATTTGAATAGCTGGGTTATCTATCAAGAAATTGCAGATATGTATCCTTTTGCGCCAGTTTCAGAAACTCTAAGAGATCTTCCTTGCTTAACGCTGCGCAACCTGCAGTCGGTGTATATTCCGGCCTTGCGATATGCAGAAATATTGCGCTGCCCGCACCGGGAACAATTGGACTGTCATTGTGCCCTAGAACCACAACGCAGTCGTAAATATCGTGTTCCATCCAGAAAACTTCATGCCGTGCCGCAAAAGGCAAAGTCACATGCTTATTATAAGCAGGGCTTGCAGGATCGTCACACCATCCATCAAGAGCGGTCATTTCACGACAATCAATGACTGTTTCCGGCTTTGAAATGCGATCTGCTCGGTAAAATAAACGGCGGAGAGGCCAACCCCCAACGGGGCTTACACCGTCCCCTTCTTCCTTATGTTGCTGAATACCACCTCTGCCAACGGCACAGCGCCAAATCTTGTCGCCGAACTGTGCATGCCAGAGATTATCAGCCACTTTTTTGATCAAAAGGTCCATTATTCTACTCTTCAGCCATAAGTCATCATCGTCGATACGCCACCATGTTATAGAGGGCACTCTTACATGGATAGCATAGCACTCTCGTTCAACGGAAAGTGGCACGCCACACTTCTCGCTTGATGCATTTCCAAAACGGGGTCTTCCACACGGCAAATATCCTGCACATAAGGGCAGCGTGTGTGGAACCGACAACCCGAAGGTAAGTTCATCGGACTTGGTATGTCACCCTTTAAAATCAACTTTTCACGTTTTCTCTGATGCGGATCAGGACGCGGAACAGCAGAAATCAGGAACATGGTATAGGGATGACGCGGATTTGTAAAAAGCTCTTCCGTTGTACCAACTTCCACAAGACGACCTAAAAACATCACCCCTACGCGATCTGCAAATTGCCGCACGACGCTCAAATCATGGGTAATGAACAAATAGGTGAGCTTCATTTTCTCCTGTAAGTCACTCAGAAGATTAAGAACCTGCGCCTGAATTGAAACATCAAGTGCCGACACGGCTTCGTCACACACGATAAATTCAGGGTTATTGGCAAGTGCGCGTGCGATGCCAATGCGCTGGCGCTGCCCGCCACTGAACTGATGCGGATAATGGTTCAGAAGATCGGCGCGAAGGCCGACCATTTCCAGCAATTCCCGACATCTTGCGTCGATCTGTTCAGACGAGCCATACTTGTGTGCACGCAAAGGCTCTGCAAGGATATGCTTTATACGCATACGGGGATTGAGCGACGCATAAGGATCTTGAAAAACGATTTGGAGCTTCTTGCGTAAGGATCGCATCGCATCGTCGTCCAAATCGTGCAGGTCCTGCCCGCGATAACGAATGCCACCACTGCTTTTTTCCAAAAGCCGCAAAATAACGCGTCCAAGGGTTGTCTTGCCGCAACCAGACTCTCCAACAAGCGCAAAGGTTTCGCGCTCGTATATATCAAGCGTAATACCATCGACCGCGCGGACAACCTTTTCCTTTGATGTGAAAAATCCGCTCTTGATATGATAGTATTTGCTGACGTCTTTGGTGGAAATTAAAGCCTCACTCATGCTGCCACTCCTTTTCTCTCATGAAGCCAGCAACGGGCTTTATGTCCGTTTCTGATGTCGAAAATATCGGGTGATTGCACGTGACAGATTGGCATTGCGTCTGCACAGCGCGGGCTAAAGCGACAGCCTTTCGGCAAGTGAGCCAGATTGGGCACCATACCTTTGATACTATTGAGACGATTGCCCGTTGGTCGTTCCGTCGCCTTGGGTATCGAAGCCAAAAGACCACGTGTGTATGGGTGGGAAGGTCTGTCAAAAAGGTCAAACACATTTGCCTGCTCGACAATTTGGCCCGCATACATCACATTCACCTCGTCACACATCTCAGCGATAATGCCAAGATCATGGGTGATCAGCAGAATTGCCGTTGATGCCCGGTCGCGCAGTTCAAGCATCAATCGAAGAATTTGTGCCTGTGTGGTTACATCCAGCGCTGTGGTGGGTTCATCTGCGATCAGCAACTTTGGCTCACAGATTAGCCCCATGGCAATGGCTGCGCGCTGACGAAGCCCGCCGGATAGCTCGTGTGGATAGGCACTCAAACGCGCTTCTGGTTCCGGAATTCCGACCATTTCAAACATCTGCAGAACTTTTTTGCGGATTTCACGTTTGCTCAACTGTCCTTGAATTGCGAGTGGCTCGCCGACTTGTTGAAGCATTGTCTTCACAGGGTTTAGCGCCGTCATCGGCTCCTGAAAGACCATCGCAATTTCGCGGCCGCGCTTGCGGCGCATTTCATCCGGCTTGAGTTTACTCAAATCCGAGCCATTCAACGTGACACTGTCTGCTGTCACCTTACCGGGAGGCGTTGGCACCAGCCCCATCAAGGAAAGCGAGGTCATGCTTTTCCCAGAACCAGACTCTCCGACAAGCCCGACTATTTTTCCCCGACCGACGTCAAAGGAAACATGGTCAAGAATGCGCACTGAGCCATTTTGCTTTTTAAAATCGGTGCAGAGATTACGTACTTTGAGAAGAATATCGCTGTTCGACATGACTTGAGCCTCAATCTTTCATGTAAGGGTCAAGCGAATCACGCAGACCATCACCGATGAAGTTGAACGCGAGAACGGTTATGAGAATGGCAACGCCGGGCATGATGGCAACCAAGGGCGCGGCAAAAAGATACTCCTTGCCTTTTGCTACCAGCAGCCCCCAGCTTGCCTCTGGCGGCTGAACACCGACACCAAGAAAGCTAAGGCTCGACTCCCACATAATGGCTTCGGGAATGCTGAGTGAAAAAAGCACGATTAACGTCGGCACGACATTAGGAAATATATGCCGGAACATGATAACCGACTTAGATGTGCCATTCGCACGAGCCGCCTCGATAAATTCCTTTTCGCGCACTGCCAAAGTTTGTGAACGCACGACGCGGGCAACGCCTGCCCAACCAACCAGGCTCAAAGCGATGAAGATATTAAAAAGGTTTGCCCCTAAAGTGTACATCACCACCATCGCAAGCAGAAGCGACGGAAAGGAAATCATCATATCGGCCAAGCGCATAATAACGAAATCGACGCGCCCACCAAAGAAGCCACTGATTACCCCCATGATAGTGCCAAGGATCAATGCGATCATGCTTGGAATAATACCAACCAGCAAAGAAATGCGTGCGCCGTAAAGAATTCGCGTCAACAAATCGCGGCCGAAATTATCTGTACCCAGCCAGTAGGTCAAAGATGGCGGTAACAATTGTTCGTCCAACTCTACACGATAAGGGTCATGCGGGCTGAGCCATGGGATAAAAATTGCTATAAAAACAAGGGCCGCAATGACGAAAAGACCTATCATTGCTTTCTTATTTCTTTTGAAACTGCGGATCGTATCACTGAGAAAGCTGTCGCTTTGCGCATCGTGAATCTGCTCATCAACATTCTGAACAACTTGTGCGATTTGCGTCATTTCGAGCCACCCTTCATTTGATTACGGATGCGAGGGTCGAGGACGGAGTAAAGTATATCCGCGAGCAAATTGCCCAGAATGACGAGGACAGTTGCAAACAATACCGACCCTTGCAGCAGCGGCATGTCACGCGCTTGAATTGCACTGACGGAAATGCGCCCAACTCCAGGAATGCCAAAAATTGCTTCGGTAATAACGGCACCAGACAAGAGGCTCGCCACCTGAATAGCCATGATGGTTACAACCGGAATGAGCGAGTTCTTTAGCGCATGTCGGGTGATAACAAAGGTCTCATGCAGGCCTTTCGCACGCGCTGTGCGAATGTAATCGTGGCGCATAACTTCAAGCAAACTTGAGCGGGTTAAACGCGCAATAACGCCTGCCGAACTCCACCCCAAAACAAGTGCCGGCATGATGACATATTGATAGCCATAGAAGCCTGACACCGGCAGCCATTTGAGCTGAACCGCAAACACATATTGCATCAAAAGAGCCGACCAGAAGATCGGCATCGAAACGCCGAGCAACGAGAAGCCCATGAAAAAATGGTCAACCATTGTATCGCGGCGCACAGCAGAAATAATTCCAGCAGGGATACCTATCATCCACGACACCACCGCAGCACATGCAGCAAGCAGCAATGTGTTTGGGAAAGCATTCGTAATAAGCGTAGTGACGCTGCGATTGAGCTTAATCGACGTACCAAGATCGCCCTGCACTGCGGCGAAGAGGAAACGAAAATAGCGCGTTATCAGTGGATCATCGAGATGCATCTGCGCACGCACGCGTGCGATCACGTCCGGGCTTGCATGTTCCTTCATCAGAAGGGCGACAGGATCACCGGGTATGACATTCAGCATGATGAACAGCAACGCAGTAATTCCGATCAACACAGGGATCGAAATCGCGATGCGCTTAATAACAAAATTCAGCATCGCAAGGAGTTCCTTTACAATGCGCCAACAGCATTTGCGGCGTAATTAACCAATGGCAGTTGTTGGTCCGCGATATTTTTCTGGCCAACTACTTTCCAAAACGGCATGTGAAGAACGACCAGAGCCCGTTGCAGTCAGCCTTGCCGCAGCAACGTGCTCTAAAAGCCTTATTCGACTTCGGTCTTATAATAGCTCATGTCGCTCCAGCCATTCCAAGGGATCGTAAAATTCTTGACCCTTGGCTGGACCACATAATTATGGTCGAGGCTAAACAACGGAACCCAAGCGGCATCGTCCTGAACAATTTGCTCTGTTAGCTTTTGATAAACTGCACACCGTTCTGCCGGATCGGTGATAACGCGGGCTTTCTCGACATCGTCAAACACTTTAGGGTCGTTATTGTTGAAACCACGAACGCCCGTACCGCTTTTGCTGAAAAACGTGTAAAAGAAATTATCAGGATCGTTGAAGTCTGCCGACCAGGTCTGCGTGTAATTGTCGATCTTTCCCGCTTTTCTCAAATCGAAATAAGCAGATTCATCCATCGTTTTAATCTGCGTATTAAAACCAGATTTCTTAAGTTGTGCCTGAATGATCTGGTTCATATCAGACCATTTGGAGGACCAGCTGCTCACCTGCGCGAGATTAATGTCGACGCCATCCGGATAACCAGCTTCAGCGAGAAGCTGCTTAGCCTTTTCCGGATTATATTCGATAGGTGTGGCATCCGAATAGCAGATCAAACCACGTGGCATGACACCGTTTTCGAGTTTACCCTTGCCATAGAAATTCTTATCAAGAATTTCCTGACGGTTGAACCCCATCTGGAAAGCCTTCCGCACTTTGGGATCATCAAATGGTTTGTTGGCCTGATTGATATGATAATAATACATACCAACGCGCGGCCCGCTCTTAATGTGCTCGTTCCATTTGTCACTTCCGTAGAAATATGGCGTCTGGCTCATTGCGTAATCGAGGTCGAACACGTCCAGTTCGTCAGCTTCGAACAAAAGACGCAGGGTCTCTGAATCTGCTACAACGCGGACCAGAACACGATCAAGCTTTGGTCTTCCTTTAAAGTAAGCTTCATTCGCCTCAAGCATTTGGTTGTCATTGAGATTATACTCGCGCAACACGAATGGGCCTGTGCCATTGGTGGTTTCCGGTGAAAGGCCAAACTGATCACCAAGTGGCTCGGTAAATTTGCGATTATAAATAGATGCTTGTGGGCTAGCCATGAGCGCCGTAAACGCCGCATATGGCTCTTTTAGCGTTATGCGGACGGTATAATCATCGACGGCTTCAATGCCACGCACTTTGTCGGCGCTACCATTCAATCGCTCTGTCGCACCATCAACAAAGTCCAGAATATCAGTGCTCAATGCCTTGGTGGCGGGATCCAGCATACGGTCAAAAGTGTAGACGACGTCGTCCGCCTTCAGTTCTTCACCGTTATGGAAAAGCACGCCCTGACGCAGCTTGAAAGTGTAGACTTTACCATCATCGGAGACCGTCCAGCTTTCTGAAAGGCTTGGAACGAGTTCTGACTTACCGGGAGCAGTCGTCTCTGCCTCAATCAATCGATCAAATACATTAAGTGGCAAAGTATAGGCGTCCGTCGTTTTTTGAACATCGGCCGTCTTGGGGTCTTCAGGATATGACACACGCAGCATATGGTCGGATGCCATTGCTGGTGCGAGCAGAACTAAACTGACGACGCTTGCCGACAGAATGGTCTTGATTTTTTGTAACATTGCATTCCCCTTTTTCTTGTATTTTTTTCTCATCAAACTTCAAAGTGGCGAGGCTTTCCGCCACGCTCGACTAAAAGCCAACGGCAGATTTCCATTCGCCTTTGTCTTCGATTTTTAGCTGCTCCCGAATATCCAACCGATTGCGAATGAGCCGGTAACGATCATCCTCAACGAGCACTTCCGCTATCAGATCTCTGGAATTGTAGGTGGAGGACATGGTTGCGCCGTATGCACCAGCACAGTCAAAGGCAACCAGATCACCGGCTGCCAGTTTACCAAGCCCATCATAGTAACCAAAGTCATCTGAACTTTCACAAATAGGACCAACAATCCTATGTTGTGACTTCGCATTCTGTTCTGGTTCATTAATCGGGATAACCGGATGGGTGGCGTCATAGAGTGCAGGACGAATAAGATCATTCATTCCACTGTCAATGATAGCAACAGCGTCGCTATCGACGTCTTTCAGATACAGGACTTCAGTCACAAGAAGCCCTGCTCTACCAACGAGCCAACGACCGGGCTCTACAGTTAGCTTACAGCCGAGGTTGCCAACGGTTTCAGCAATGATAGCGGCATATTCTTTGATATCAGGACCGGGCTTTTCGCCGATTGAAATTCCAATGCCGCCACCAAGATCAAGATGCGGAACCTCAAGACCTTGTGAGCGTAAATTGCGAACCAAATCCGACATCGTTGAGAATGTATGTCTGAATGGAGAAAGGTCCTGCATCTGGGATCCAACATGGACTGCTAGACCCTTAAGTTCCACTTCCGCACAATTTGAAGCCGCTGCATAAACGCTCGGCACTTCGGCAATCGGAACGCCAAATTTGCTCTTCTTCGTTGCAGTCGTAATCTTGGCATGGGTTTTTGCATCGACGTCCGGGTTAACCCGCAATGCAACAGGTGCACGCACTTTAAGAAAGCGTGCGATGTCAACAATCTCGTCCAATTCAGCTGCAGATTCAACGTTAATCTGATGAACGCCAACCTTAAGCGCTCTCCTAATTTCCTGTCGCGTTTTACCGATACCTGAAAAAATGACGCTTTTAGCCGGAATACCAGCTGCAAGCACGCGCTCCAGCTCTCCACCGGACACAATATCCATGCCGCAGCCCAACTCGGCCAGCAAACGCAAAACAGCAATATTGCTATTTGCCTTAACTGCGAAACAGATCGAAACATCAATCTTGTTCAGCTCTTCCGCCAGCGTTTGATAAGCCCATTTTATGGCATCCGTCGAATAGCAATAAAATGGCGTAGGAATATCCTGCGCAATTTCGCTAAGACGAACCTGTTCGGCATGAAGCTCTCCGTTTTTGTAAGAGAACCATGTGCTGTCCGGCTGCCGTTGATTAACCGACGAAGACGTTTTCATTGTGTCACCCATTTTTCCCTAATTCTTGTGGGGGTGTTTTGAGGACAGTGTTCCAAAGTTTTTTATGCTTGTGAAATGCTCAAAAACTCTTTTTTATTCAAAACTGATATATGGAGAGGATGCAGCTGATGAGAAAACTGAACCAGAGGCAAATTGAAGTTTTCAATGCCATTATGGTCAATAAGAACATGACTGTTGCGGCGGCTCATTTGAACACATCGCAACCCACCATCAGTCGCGAACTCCGTGAAATGGAAGAGCGGATTGGCTTTGATCTCTTCATTCGGTTCGGCAAGCGCTTAACACCAACAGATCAGGCATTTCTTCTGCACGATGTGGTGCGGCGAGCGTTCATTGGAATGGACGAAATCAGTCGCGCAGCGGCGGCGATACGCACGCATCATGCAGCAAATTTTCGTATCGCAACCATCCCGGCTTATGCGGAATCGATCATTCCAAGGGTTGCAAAGAGGTTACAAAATTCGAAGACCAGCATTCACCTGTCTCTTCATTCTCACGAAGAAATCTCGTTACAAAACGAGATGATGACGAATGTTTTCGATCTCGGTATCACAGAAGGACAGTTCGAGTACCAAGGCTTTTGCCACGAGCAAATTGATGTTGGATCGCTCGTATGTGTTTTACCAATCAATCATCCGCTGGCACAGAAAAACGTATTAACCCCGCAAGATTTTGACTGCGTTCCTTACGTTTCATTTTCGCAGGATGATCCTTACCGTCGCAAAGTCGATGAGATCTTTGCACAGAACGACATTATGTGCCGCTACTCTGTTGAAACCACAACCGCGGCCAGTGTTTGCTCAATGGTCATGGCCGGATTGGGCGTCTCCATCGTTAACCCTCTGACAGCATGCGACTATCTTGAAATGGGCGTTGCGCTGCGGCGCTTCAGCGTTGAAATCCCATATACGATGCACTTATGGCACCCGCAAAAAAGCAAGAATGCACGGCTGATCGCCAAGTTTATGAATCTCATGCAGGAAGAAGCTACGACAGTAAAAAATACACTCAGCAGTAAGCTGAATAACTGAATTTCATGCTAGAGGAAGTGTTAAATCTAAGCTAAACGGCCTTTATGTTTCGGCACTTATGATGCTTCGAGTGTGGACTTCTAACCTCCGATAAGTACAGGTTATCGGAGGTGAGCCATCTGATGTAAAACAATTGTCATCTCTCGAAAAAACCCGCGTTAAAATTGAATGCAGCAGATCATCACAAGTGCCGTATGACGTCCATACGCCCATGCAAGACACGGATGACAACAAGGTTGTTTCCCTGCTCCTGAAAATAGATCACATGCGATCCGACAGCATATTTGAAATAGCCAGCGCGAATGTCTGTCGGCCGGCCCCGCTTGCTGCCGTCTTTTAACCCTTCAAATGCATCGATCACATCATGGATGTAGATGTTTGGCTGGTCCAGTGGCCACTCGCGTAGAGTGTAAACCCAGATCTCTTCCAGATCAGCTTCTGCCAGCGGTGTAAGCTGATAACGATCAAAGTGCATGCTTTGTCTTCATTCTGTGCAGGAAGCTTTCGCGATCCAGGGGCTGCGCCGGACCAGACTCTTCACCTGCGATCAGCGCATCCTGTAATGACTTAACACGCGTTTCATGTTCCTCCAACAGACGCAATCCTGCGCGCACCACATCACTGGCAGAGCCATAGCGCCCTCCCCTCACCTGTGAATCGATGAAGCTGGCAAAATGATCACCAAGGCTAACTGAAGTGTTTCGTGACATGTCATAGCTCCTTTGCATCATTGTACCAATAATTGGTACTTACACAAGAGCACGAGACATGCTTCAACAATTCCTCCGTAATATGTTAAATTTCGGCTCATTTTGAGCCAGTTTTCCATTTCGGACTAACCCATACAATTTCGCAAATTGACATGGGTTTCAACCGGATACATGCGCTGGGACTGATCAACCTCAAATACAAAACTGGGTCAAATTCAGATGAAATTCAACATTCTGGGAAATGGAAGCTTGAAATCATGTGGCTGCTCAACGAGCGGGTCTATAGGTTCGGAGAGCTTCGCAAGGCCATACCTGGCATCACCCAGCACATGCTAACCGCCCAGCTCAGGGAGCTCGAAGCTGACGGGTTGATATCGCGAACCATATTTGCCGAGGTGCCGCTGCGGGTCGAGTACGAGATGACACAGAAGGCGCGCGGGCTTGGCCCCACAATGGAGGCGTTGGCGGCATGGTGGAGTGAGTATGGAACGACTGTTCCCGTCAGGCCTTCAACACGAGGCCGCAAACCCTCGTGACGATAGATTGTCGCCCTTATGTAAGGGCGTACACAGTGTACCCGCAACAGAATATTCAGTACTGAAGACGGTTACCGTTGCTAAACTTTGCTGTCGTAAAAACATTGCGGCGCCAGCCAGTGCTGACGCCGCAATCCATTCTATCAAGCCAGATGCTCACCGAAGAACGCCGTGATCCGATCGAAAGGGATCTTGTCCATGCGGTCGTAGAGATCGGTATGGTTTGCGTCCGGGATGATCAGGAGCTACTTCGGTTCCGATGCCGCGGCAAAAGCAGTTTCGCTGAAATAGCGTGAATGGGCTTTTTCACCGTGGATGATCAGGACCGGTCGCGGGGAGATTTCCGAAATATAGCTCAGGATCGGCATGTTCATGAACGATAATGGTGTCGTCAGGCTCCAGGCTGCGTTCGAGTTGATCGCTCGAGGATGAAAGCCGCGCGGTGTCTTGTAATAGTTGGCATACTCAACGACGAACTGCGGCTCACCGCCTTTCAGTTCGAGTGATACCGGACCATAGGCGGGGGTACCCTTTTCAGCATCAGCCCAACGCTGTCGGCTCATTTCCACCAGCGACTGTGTTCGCTGCTCAAGTGTTACACTGTCATTGTAGCCCTTCGACATGACGCGTGTCATGTCATACATCGTGCTGGCGACGACGGCCCTGACACGCTTGTCGGCGGCGACGGCATTCAACGCCATGCCACCCCAGCCGCATATGCCGATGACGCCGATGCGCTCGCGGTCGACATAGGACTGCAGGCCGACATAATCCACCGCAGCGCTGAAGTCTTCGGTGTTGATGTCGGGTGAAGAGATGTTGCGAGGCTCGCCGCCGCTCTCTCCAGTATAGGACGGGTCAAACGCCAGCGTGGCAAATCCCCGTTCCGCCATGGTCTGGGCATAAAGCCCTGATGATTGCTCCTTCACCGCACCAAACGGGCCGCTAATCACGATGGTCGCCAATGGCTCGCTTCCGCGATCTTTCGGCAGGTAAATGTCACCTGCCAGGGTGATGCCATATCGGTTCCTGAACGAAACCTTCTGATGGTCGACTTTATCGCTCTTGGGAAACACCTTGTCCCACGAATTGTCCTGTGCGAACGCCATCGTGGCACTGGCCGCCGGCATCATGCCGATCGCTGCTGCAGCGAGCCCCGTTGCCTTCATCAGGTTCCGTCTGGTGGTGTCGCAGGTCTCGGGAGTATCGATTTGCTTGCTCATGGCTGAGCCTCCTGTGCTGTTGAAGTCTGTTTTCATTGGACGCGTTCGACGCGTAGTGAAAATTCGCCGGGTACGTGTAGCGCCTCATAGCCTTCATCGAAGCGTCCGAGACGGATCAAACCGGGATGCTTGTAGTCGGCGAAGAACATCGCGAGATTGCCCCATGGCATGTAGTAACAGAGGTCGTATGGCCGCTCTTGTCGAACGGCCCATGGCCTTCGACGGTCAGCTTTCGCGGGAGATGCGCGATCTTTTCGTTGGAACTGGACTTGCCCTGATTTAATGGAGAGGTTCTGTCACTAGTTTACGTTTTATCATCTCGAACTGGATCGGTGATTTATACCCGAGTGCAGAATGTCTGCG
>NZ_JBBGYW010000029.1:0-14653 GCF_037479515.1 Ochrobactrum sp. MYb379 | reverse complement strand
GCTTCGTGATGATCTCTTCTGCCTTGTGTCTTTTCACTGCCATTTCAATGTCCTTCTGAGGCTCATAAGCCATACTTCATGAAGGATCACTTTTCAGGGGGCAGACCACTATCTCGAGCACAGCGTAAGTATTCCAACAGCCATGGATAAAAATGGATGCCGGTAGAATTATGAAAAACATTTCTATTGATTATATGGCAATAATGGAGAGAAATGGTATCTTCTTTTCCCGAATAGAAAGGGATCATGATAAGCTGATAAAAAAATAGTTTGGAGATAGCGATAAGAAAGGGAATATGTTATATTCAAGACTTAAATACATGTTTGACTTTTTCTGATATTTTGTTCGCGATTGGAATTCGAACCGTAACTAATTATCTATTCGATAATAAAGAGAATTATTTTGTGTGTATATTTGTGTGTAATCAAAGTAAGTGTTTTATTTAATATTATTTTAATACAAATGGTTAGATAAATTATTCGACAGACACCCCCGTGGAGGTGTTTTTAAGTATTAATGATACCAAATGCCGATGCTAAGAGAAAAGGAGCGCCATGCGAGGATATCGGCCTTTTCAAAGGTGGCACGCCACTGAATTTCTGGTGATTTCTGATATCTGGGCAATCTCGTGCGCGTTCGGTTGGAGCGCAATAATCACCTTGACATCATCCGCATTGCTTCGCGGATGATTGGAGCATGCGGGGCTACGAAGTGTCCTATGATATTGATACTTTTGAACTAAACAAGTGTGATACGAAGATCTTTATTTCTTTGTACGAGCGTTTTTCTATCCCTGTCGTTGGTGTCGAAGAGATGTGAAAATAGCGTCGTTTTATCAGCAAGTTTGAAACTTGGATCATAATAAATGTAACCATATTAGTCTCCTGCTACGCGTCTGATTGTTATATGGATATTTAAGATGTAGATCTACGCTTTACGGGAGACGATGGTTTTCTCGCATTCTTGTTGTAATCTGTGGCATTGACCTAACACGGAAAAAGCATGTTCTACGCCCCACTCATCTGGTAGAAATTCACAGCCCTCAACATGATCGGATTGGTTGACCAAACGTAGCGTAAAATTTCTGCCCTGTTCCAGTTTGCACTTGAGCTTGCGGTCAGTGTATCCACTCTCTTAAAATAATATAGCGTAACCATGGCTGTCATAAGTCTTCGTTGTTTAGCGCCTGCGATCTAGCTCGTGGTATCAAAGTCCGGTTGAATGAGTTCGTCGATGCTGCTTGGGGGGCTGCGATAGCCGCGCGTGTTACCTTGAGATAAAAAAGAGGCCGATAGCGTTGATTTTTCAGGTTTCGATCAACGAAGCGATAGGCGTTCAGGTGATGCTGCCTTCGTCGTAGCCTTCAAAGAGTGCATTCTAGCGATTGAGAGCAATAGACTGGTTGAGATTTCCAACCTTATTGAATTTGATTTCTATGCGACCAACTGCCAGAAATGTTTGCAATCCGTCCCATCGGTTATGGATACACATGCGCTTTTATCCTGGCCCGGATTTGGTGTATGCTTTTCAACGCTCTACCTGAAGCCATTCGCCGAAGTCGGTTACTAAGGGCTTGGCGCTGATCTGCAGTGTGGACAGGCGCTGGATGGGCCAGATGCAGCGTATATCAGCCTCGACGGTATGGAATTGGGTAATCCGGATTCAGCGCTCGGCAGATATTTCGGAGTTGTCTCGGTCAAATACCTTCTCTAGCTTGCACTTTGCATGCGCCCAGCAATGTGCACCCGAATGGGACCGTCGCCCTTTTGAGGAGGTTGGACAGCCGATTGCATCTCTGATGACTATCGAACTACAGAATGTAGTCTAAGCCCTTTAGAAAGGCGCCGGCATTTTCACCCGCGCTACCTGCGTATAGGAGTAAACCACGTCAGGCCGGTCTTCGCGGGTAAGTGCCCACAAAAATTAGATGTTTGTTGTTATGCGTTTTAGATAGTACTATTGGCTCCAACAAATCCATGAACGGCACGATTGCATACATTGAACGCATTCGCATGATGCGTAAACAATAAGATGCTTTTTCAGATCAGCATGCGCACTCAATCAAACAACGGCTCGAGGTACTTGCTGCATAACTGCGTCAATAGCTGAGCCGTGTTTTATTCCAATCGAAATTTTGAAACAAAACTTACTCAAGTGAATGATCTTCCAGACCTTTGGGTGATAACTAATCAATTTAGAGAGTTTGCCATAAGTAAGCGTAGGCTGATCCCATCTTCCTAATTGTCTCATTAGAGTTTCTACATTGATATCATATTGCAGGGTCTAACGGTTGTTGGTGAAAGTTGGGGAGCCTAAAGTGACCGGATGAGATAAAAGCATGAATTGTGGTAGAAACGCTACGGTCGGTAGAGAGCATGGTGCTGTTGCGGCTCGGTGTGATTTGCCCGCAAATCACGTGCATACTTGGCGGGCTCTTGCAAGAAGGGCAACTCGTAGGAGTTGGCCCTCTGTGTCACATTGTAGAACAGCTGTTCTGGCGGTCCAACTGCCATCAATGATTATGAGTTCTGGCCTGCCGTGGTAGGACGCTACCTTGGTTGTAAAGCGCTTCGCGGTAGCTGGATCACGCTTTTGCTGAAAAAACTTCAACTGTATCGCCATTTCTATCGCTTACACGATACAAATCCAGCCACTTGTCTTTGACCTTGATGTGAACTTCATCGAGGTTCCATTTGCGTGTGACCTGACGTTTTTCCGAATAAAACGTTTAAGCAGCCTTGAACTGAAATAGACGACCCAACGATGGACGGTTGAATGATCCAGATTAATGCCGCGTTCCGCCATCATTTCTCTCAGATTGCGGAGGCTCTGATTGTAAGCAAGGTACTATCGAACATAGAGCAGAATGACGGACTGATCGAAGTTGTGACCTTTGAACAACAAAAATACTCCGCTTACTGAAAGCCAGGATACTATCAGTTCATCCATTGACGAAATATTTGCAGTAAAACCGTAAATCATGGCAGCAAATTGTATGTTGTATCATTCCAGCCATAGAAAATGGTCAGTAGCTACGCGTTATTCAACTTTGAACGTTTTGTATAATAAATTGGCTGTCGGAACTGCAAATAATGGAATTAATTTCTCCAGAAGCGGCAGAAATTGCCGCCTCGTGACTTTGCGCGAGATGCGCGAACCTGCCAATTTTACCCACCTTCAACTATTAGTCCAGCGATTGCCTGAAACCAAATCCTGTCCAACTGTAAAGAGACCTGTAATGGCCCATGACTTTATCGATCAAATTCGCCGCCGTCGAAGCCAGTATAATATTGGTCGCAACCTAGAGTTATCTCAGGCCGACGTGACTCGCATAATTCAGGAAGCTGTGCGCCATGCGCCCAGCACCTTTAATTCTCAAAGCTCGCGAATTGTTATTCTTTATGGCTCCGAAAGCGTTCAGTTCTGGGAGCTTGTGAAGGCTGCGTTGCGACCTCTCGTACCTCAAGATGCTTTTGAATCAACTGAGGCGAAACTCAAGAAATTTGCGTCGGGAGCAGGGACGGTTCTTTTTTATGAAGATCAGCAGGTAGTTCGTGATTTGCAGGAAACCTATAAGCTCTATGCGGACAAATTTCCTGAGTTTTCCGAGCAATCATCAGGCATGGCGCAGTTTTCAGTCTGGACTGCTTTAGCGAACGCAGGAGTTGGTGCAAGTCTGCAGCATTATAATCCGGTGATCGACACTGTGGTTGCACAGCAATGGGATATTCCACAAAATTGGAAGCTGCGCGCCCAATTGCCGTTCGGCTCTAATGAGAGTGAACCAGGCGAAAAGAGCTTTATTGATGACGCGTTGCGCTTCAAAATCGCAGGCAATATCTGATCAATTTTGTGCTGCTCTACAGGGCGGTGAACCCGCCCTGATTTGCTGTTTCCGACGTTACATTCCTATTTTGGTGGGCGTTATTGGTTTGCTATAACGTTTCCCAGCACTTTTAGAATTTCAAGGTGATGAACATGACGACAGTGAAGCTCTGGACCGACGGAGATGCGGAGAAATCACCACGCGTTAAAGCCGTATTCGATGATATAAAGGCCGTGCGGGGATCGGACTTCATAAATAATTTCTGGCGAGGACTGGCGAACGATCCTCGCACCCTCGAACGGACGTGGCAAAGTCTGAAAGAGGTGATGGTAGAGCCGTCGGCACTCGATCCGCTTACAAAAGAGCTGATCTATATTGCTGTGTCGGTTGCCAGTGGTTGCAATTATTGCATTCACTCTCACACCGCCGCCGCACGCGCTAAGGGCATGACGGATGCCCAGTATGGCGATCTTCTTGCTGTTATTGGTATGGCATCAGAGACCAATCGGATTGTCACTGCCTTGTCTATTCCTATTGATCCTGAGTTTGATGTGACCAGCTGAGGCAAATAAGCTCAATTGGTTCTTTGGTAGTAGAAATGGTTTAAGACCTGTTTCCCGCAGGGTGTTGTTTGGCGAAAAATTGTTCTCATTTTGACTTCAAGATAGAAAAGGCTGCCTGCAAGCAACGACTGAGACCGGCTATTGATGATCCGGAAAACGTTTCAATTACCGCGATTGTTGCAGCCCGATAGGGTGCCGACTAACGGCCTGAAACGACTGTTTCAGCATGTGAAAGGTTGCTTGAATTGTCGCAGTCATCTGGCTTTTTCAGCTCGGTTAGTCAGGAAAAAATTGTTCTGATCTTGGCCGTCGCATTGTTTGCAGGCTTTGCCGTGAGCCTTGATGGTTTCAGGGCAACCGGAAATCTTATCGCAATTATACGCAGCATTTCAGTGTTGGGCATCCTGGCTATCGGTATGGGGCTGGTTGTTATCGGTCGTGGTATCGATTTATCAATGGTTGCTGTGATGGTGATAGCGACGGCGCTACAACTTGAATTGTTGCATCATGGCTGGAGTTTACTTACCGCGAGTTCTGTTGTCTTTCTGGTTGTTGTGACTATTGGTCTGGTCAACGGATTTCTGGTTGCCTATGCCAGTGTCCCAGCGCTTTTTGCGACGCTCGCCACGAGCGCTTTTGTTTTCGGCTTTGTTCGTTCTCAGATATTGACGCAGGATGTGATTTCCATTCCGCAGGATGCGTTGGCGCTGCTCTCTCTGGGGCAGGCGCGTCTGGTAGGGCTCCCGCTCGACGTGCTGCTTTTTCTTGGAATGCTGATCATAGGCTGGCTGTTTCTTAGATATACAAAACCGGGGCGGTTTCTTTACCTGATGGGCGATAACTATCAGGCGGCGCGGACCATGGGCATCGGTGTGCGTCCGCTGACGCTGCTAAAATATGTTGTCAGTGCGTTGCTGGCATGGGTTGCAGGTGTTGCTACGGCTGTCAGCCTGCAAAGCATGAATACCCGCATCGTGAATTCAACGCTGCTCTATGATGTCATTCTGGTGGTGGTGATTGGCGGCATAGGTCTTTCCGGCGGAAAAGGCGGGATGCGCAATATTCTGGTTGGTGCCTTGCTGATTGGCATTTTGCTCAACGGTATGACCATCCTCGACCTCCCCAATATCTATCAAAACTTGATCAAAGCAACAATTTTGCTGGCTGCAATCATTCTCGATGGGCGCCTCAATCCACGCGATGAACAGACCAGTCAGCAGGGCGATATCTGACATTTGTAACTATGGGCGCGCCTGGCGGTCCATCGAAAAGAGGGTTGGAAAATGAAAATCTGGAAGCGTGGTTTACTTGCCGCTCTGTCCGCGACCATGGTGTTCGCTGTGAGCGCTTTCACAAGCTCGGCGCAGGATGCGGGGAATCCCGGACCTGCTGCTTATGAAAATGCGCTTAAGGGCAAGCGCGTTGTGCTTGTTCCAATGACAATGGGCTTTGATCTCGCTCAGGGCTGGAACCATTTTATCGGTGAAGAAGTCAAGGCTTTCGGTGGCATCTGGGAAACACGTGATCCGAACTGGAGCGTGGATGCAGGAGCGCAGGCGATCACAGATCTGATTTCGTCTGCGAACAAGCCTGATGTGCTGATTGTACAATCCCCGGATATCAACTCCTATAGCCGCCTTTATAAACGGGCACAGGATGCCGGAATTTTTGTTATCCAGCTCGATAATCCATCGAATTTTGCGTCTGACGTTTTCGCCGGTTCGGACTGGAAGAAGCTTGGAGAGCTCGAAACGGAAGCTGTTATCAAGGGCTGTGGGCCAAATTCCAGCAAGAAGATAGGTGTGATACAGGGCGATCAGGTTAATGCATCGAGCCTGGATCAATGGGCTGGTGTGCAGGCTGTTCTTGAGAAGAACCCAGAATTCAAGGTCGTTGGCCAGCCCGATTCCAACTGGGATCCGACCACCGCGCGCAATGCAGCCACAACACTGCTACAGCAAAATCCTGATGTTTGCGGCATTATCGATTTCTGGGATGCCACCGCGCAGGGAACCGCTGCGGCCATTCGTGATGCAGGTCTTAAAGACAAGGTGTTTCTGGTGACCACCGGTGGCGGCGAACAGATCGACTGCAACCTGCTAGAAGATGGTACTTTTGGCGCTATCGTGACCAGTGAGCTGGTTCGTCAATCGCACGACGTTGTAACCGCGATCAAGCTTCTGTTGCAGGGCAATGAAAAGCCGGGCGATAAGGCCCGCTACCTTTACACACTCGAACGCGCGCGTACGAAAGCTGATCTGACGCCCGGCGTCTGCTGGAGCCAGAAAGCAATCGACGCAGCGAAGACTTAAAGCCACAATTTAAGAAAGCATAGCGCTCCAAGAGCGCTGTGCTGTCCCATTTTTGCTTATGCTTCTCCGCTTTAGCAGCGGGGGAAGGGTTAACAGGCCTTGCCTTTCGGAAAGCCGGAAACATCGAATGAAAATGAGAGAAGCGCTAGCGCGGTTTCGATATAACAGAATCCCAGATCATCTTGCTGGGGAAATTCTTGTTAAAAACTGGGCTGATAATCTGGTTCCATTTGTCTTTCTTATCGCCGTCATCGGCATTTTCGGCATGCTTGTTCCGGGCTTTTTTACTGCAGGCAGTCTCCTTGATACATCCCGGCAGCTGGGTGAGTTTCTGATCGTTGTAATCGGGCTTACGGTGGTTATCATCGGTGGCGGAATTGATCTGTCGGTTGGCTCTATTTTTGCTCTCGCAGCTTTTGCCACACTCTCCGTTATTTATATCGGGGAAGGGCCTGTCTGGCTGGCTTTTATTGTTGCGGTGGGTGTGGGAGCATTGTTTGGCGCGTTCAATGGCTTTCTCATCGGCTATCTGCGTCTGCGCGCATTTCTCACAACACTTGTTACGCTCATTATCGGTCGTTCGATCTATGATATTCTGATCATTCACTACGGCAAACAGATACAGGGTTCTGCGGTATATTCTGATGGCTTTGACTGGATGGGTATGGGCACCTTATGGGGCCTGCCTGTGAGTGCTCTGATCGCTGTTCTGTTCACGGCGCTCGCACATCTGATCATCACACGTTCGCGCATTGGCTGGCATATCAGTGCCGTTGGTGGTGCTCGCCGTTCCGCATTCAATATAGGTATTCCGGTGCGGCGAACGGTCTTCCTGACTTATGTTGTATGCGGAGCTGCGTGTGGCATTGCGGGCTATCTTTTTGCCGCACGCTTGTCCGGGGTTGGGCCAGGGACCGGGCTTGGGCTGGAATTGTTGGCATTGACTGCCGCCGTCGTTGGCGGGAACAGTCTTGGCGGCGGGCGTGGTTCGATTGCCAAGGGCTTTATGGGTGCTGTCGCTGTACTGCTTATCAATAACGGATTGATCCGCATGGGCGCGGGAACTGGCACCAATCAGATGATCCTCGGATTGTTGCTGGCGCTCGCAATCGTGTTTGATGTGCGTTGGCTAAAAAACCGACATAAGGTCGTGTCTGAGGTTTATGTGGCACCCGTGCATCACCAAATGCAGACCGCTTTGTCAGCGGTGCCCGGATCGGGCACACCATACGCGCTCAACAATTCACTGGCGAATGCTGAAGCTATCGGTATTGGTGAGGTCGAAGGTCCGGAAGATGTTGTTCTGGACCGTGACGATAATCTTTATGCGGGCACACGGCATGGCGAAATCGTACGCTATTTCGCTCCGGATTATAAACGCTCAGAAATATTTGCGCATATTGGCGGCTTCCCGCTGGGACTTGCGATCGACCGTGACGGATCAATCAAGTCTTGCGTGGGCGCGATGGGTTTATACTCTGTTGCACAGAATGGCACGGTCAGCGAATTATCGACGGAGACAGGCCGTTCCCTTTTTTCTGTCATCGACGATGCGAGATTACGTGATCCAAATGATTGCGACATCGACCGTCATGGTCGGGTCTGGTTTACGGATTCAACAACACGTTATGATGCGCATGACTGGGCTTTGGACTCAATTGAGAGCCGCCCCACCGGACGTTTGTTAGTGTATGATCCAAAAACTGGCAAAACACGGACAGTTCTTAAAAATCTCCGCTATGCCAATGGCGTTTGCATAGCCCATGACGGTCAGTCGTTGCTCTTGGCAGAGTCGTGGGCCTGCTCGGTTCACCGTTACTGGATTGAGGGGCCAAAGGCCGGCACTCTAGAAACAGTTATCCGCGACATGCCGGGTTACCCGGATAATATCAACCGCGCTTCCGATGGCACTTACTGGATGGCGTGGCTGGGGATGCGCACACCAAGTTTCGATCTTGCATTGCGAAATCCCGGTATGCGCAAACGCATGACCCGGCGTCTCCCGCAGGACGAGTGGTTGTTCCCTAATATCAACACGGGCGGCGTCGTGAAATTTGATGATTCAGGGGCCATTGTCGCAACCCTTGGCGATCTGGGCGGTGCAAGTCACCCTATGGTGACGTCAATGCGCGAGCACAAAGGCTTTCTATATATTGGCGGTATTCTGAATAATCGAATTGGTCGTATCAAGATTGATGGAGCTGATCCAGACTGGACAGGCTGGAACTCCTATTGGGGAGAGGCAAAATGAGTTTCATTGATCGCCTTCTTGATCCATTTCGTGGCAAGGCCATTACGATCCCACCTTATGACGGTGCATATAAACCCAATACTGCGCTGGATGATGCCCCGGTTCTTCTATCGCATAAAGCGCCGGATAATCTCGTGCTCTGGTCAGGCACCCCCGTCTTCTCGTCTGGTGCCTCGGTGTTCAGAATTACGGATGCTGTCGCCGAGGAAATCGCAAGTTACGATGCCGATATTGCCGCAATGGCCGTGCTTTCCGATGATGCTCTGATTGTTGCGCTAGATAGTGGCAAGTTGCTCATCCATGGTGGAATCCATGATGGCAAGATTTTTGATCGGCTTGATTCAAACGTGCTTCTTTGTCCAACGGCTGTATCGGTAATCGATGCGACAACCATTGTTTTAACAGTAGGCTCTGCCACCTATGCGCCGTCTGATTGGGTCGTCGCTCTCATGAACAAACAAGCGACCGGGTCTGTGTGGAGGCTTGATATTGTTTCCGGCAGCGCAACTCTTCTGGCAGACGGGCTTGCATGGCCATCAGGTGTTCATGCTAACCGTGATGGCTTGATATTGGTCAGCGAGGCTTTTGCGCACCGCATTATTCAAATCGATGCTGGAGCGGGCGTGACGCCGGTCCTGACCAGAATTCCAGGCTATCCGGGCAGATTGTCGCCTGCGCGCAATGGCGGCTTCTGGCTGTCAGTTTTCGCACCCCGAAATCGCCTGATCGAGTTCGTATTGCAGGAGAAGGCTTTCCGTCACGATATGCTCGCAACGATTGAGCGTGAATACTGGATTGCGCCTGCCTTGTCTTCTGGCTCTGACTTTCTTGCGCCATTGCAGTGCGGGTCAGTGCGCACGATGGGAGTTCACAAACCCTGGGCGCCTTCGCGTTCATACGGCCTGGCGGTACGGCTCGACAGCCAATGTCTGCCGGAGGAAAGTTTCCATAGCCGCTCTGATGGTAACCGTCACGGATTAACGTCGATACTGGATACAGGCTCGTCGGTGCTTGCAACGGTCAAAGGAGCTGATCTGATAGTCGAGCTTGATAACGGTGATGGGCAATGACAGTTCTGCTGGAAACCAAAGCGATCACGAAGTCTTATCACGGGAATATCGCCGTTAATGCGGTTGATTTCGACCTTCACGCAGGTGAGGTGCACGCGCTGTTGGGTGAAAATGGAGCCGGAAAATCAACGCTCAGCAAATTGCTCGCCGGTGTTGTGGAACCGAGTTCTGGTAAGCTTATTCTGAACGGAAACGAAATCAGGTTTTCTGGCCCCGCCGACGCCTTGCAACACGGTATCGCTATGGTGTTTCAGGAAACGAGCCTTGTGCCCTCGATGACTGTTGCTCAAAATCTTTACCTTGGTGATGAGAAAGCATTCAACCGCTTACGCGGTATTACCATTGCGGCACAACAATTTCTGCAATCGCTGAATTTTACTGTGGATCCAACTGCCAATGTTTCGACGCTTGGTGCTGCAAAACGCCAGATGGTGGAGATCGCGCGCGCAGTACGACTAAACGCGAAAATCATCATTTTTGATGAACCAACCGCCACTCTGACACCTGAAGAACGCAAACATTTTTTCGCACTTGTCAGGCGATTGAAAAAACGCGGCGTAACTATTGTCTTTATCAGTCATGCTCTCGAAGAAGCTCTGCTTATCTCAGACCGTATCACTATCATGCGCGACGGTGAGAAGGTGATGACAGAGAATACCGTTTATATGGACCAGGCAAAGATTGTTCAGGCAATGATCGGGCGTGCTTCTGTCGAGGGATCCCAGCCACGCCGAGCTATCCGTCCTGCTGGCCCGCGCATCCTTTCAGTTGAAGATGTGTCTATGGGGGCGATGGTGCGCAATACATCCTTCTCAGTTTTTGAAGGGCAGACGACTGGCATTTTCGGGCTTGTTGGTTCGGGCAGAACCGAGACCGCGAAGATCATTGCCGGGGTTTTTAAACGCAATTTTCTGCGTGGTGGAACCATTGAATATCGTGGACAGCCGGTGCGTTACACAACGCCGCGTGAGGCCGTGCGCGATGGGATCGTGTATGTCACTGAAGACCGTAAGGTTGATGGCTTCTTTGAAACCATGTCTATCGCTGAAAATCTTTATGCGGGACTTCTGGCTGCTGGTCTGGAACGGTTGCCAGTTATCAGCTATAAGGAAATGAAGGCGCTCGCCGATACATGGCGAAATAAGCTCGCTATCAAAAGCATTGATTCAAAAGCACAGGTTATCGAGCTTTCAGGCGGTAATCAGCAGAAGGTTGTTATCAGCAAGGCGCTTGTGCAGAATCCGAAACTTATTATTTTTGATGAGCCGACGCGTGGCGTTGATGTGGGCGCGATTGCCGAAATTCACAGCTTGATTGAAGCTCTTGCAGATCAGGGACTGGCTGTTATCGTTATCTCCTCGTATCTTCCGGAAATTCTGGCTCTTTCTGACCGGATTCTGGTCTGTCGCCAAGGGCGCATAGTTGAGGAATTCTCGCCGCTTAAAGTCACTGAGAAAGACATCATGTATGCTGCTGTTCACTGATAATACTTTTTGAACAGATAAGCGACTGTTGTTTGGAAAAGCTATTCCAACTGCATCATGCCGTAGGTAAAGCTATCTGATTAAGCTGCATCCTGCAAAAGTGTAGCAAAAGCCTCGGCTGGTGTCTTAAATCCAAGACACTTGCGCGGAGTTGCATTGAGATTATGGGCGAGGGCGATCAACTGTTCCTGGCTGATTTGTGTCAGGTCCGTGTTGCTGGGCAAATATCGTCGAATGCGCTTGTTGATGTTCTCAATCGCGCCTTTCTGCCAGGGTGAGTTTGGGTCACAAAACCAGCTTTTAGCTCCCATTCCATCCTCCAAAGCCCGATACGCCATAAACTCGGAACCACGATCAAAGGTGATTGATCGGCGGGCGATTTGGGGCAGGGGCTGGAGTACTCTAATCACACCTTCCATCAACGGCTTTGATTGACGATCATTATTGCGCAACAAAACCGTGAAGCGGCTCACCCGCTCGACCAGAGACGTTACATTGGCGTTGCCAAACCTCTTGCGAAACTGGATAGTGTCGCCTTCCCAATGACCGAACTGCTTGCGCCTAGAAACCATGTCTGGACGATAAAGGATGCTCAGTTCCGGTGGAAAGCGGCGTCCATGATGACGTCGGGCATGACGTGGACGTCGTTTGGCACGACGTTCGGGCAGATGTTTCCAAAGCCCTTCTTGCCGACCATCAGCGGAATACACAAACTGATAGATCGTTTCATGACTGACAGAAACGGGATGCCGCTCCAACCGCATTCTCCCGGCAATCTGTTGCGGCGACCATCCATCGCTGATGTGATCGATCACGGACTGCCGTAGCTCATCATACCGGATGAGCTTGCGTTGCTTCGAACGCCGCTCGCGGCATTTCTGGTCAGCAATCGTGCAGTAATAACCGTTTAAATCCTTGATCTCATCATCGTGAAACTGATTGCGCTTAAGTTCACGAAAAATGGTCGAGCGGTGCCTTCCAAGTCTCTCAGCAATAACGTCAACGGAAAGCTTTGCAATACGCCAGCGCGCTATTTTGCGGCGTTCATCCAGATCAATATGCGAATAGGTGCGGTCCATGACAGGTTCCTTGCATTGGATAACTCATTGTTATCATTTGCAAGTCGCACTTCAAACTAGAACCCACCCCGGCTACATAGGATAATCGCATAAGATAGATTATGGAACTTATTCGCTGTTGTGGTGGTGCGCAATTTTTGGTTAAGACGACGCAGATAATTCACATCGTATCTAACCGAAGCAATTCCTCAAGCACAATCTATGCTCCCGAATCGTATGATGGAACGCAGCAAGGTGTGCTTGATAACTCCAAAACTCCCGAAATACTCGGATTTTCTATGTATGAGCTGCTCAAGTGCAAGGGCAATTTCGCGTGAAGCGTACTCACCCCAAGAAATTGGCTTTGACGACAACCATTTAATTAGCTTAACTATATCAGGGCCTTACTATCTTTCCTTGCAAGCTTGAATCTTATCCATAAGATATGACTCATTTCGAAAATTACCAAGGAGGGGTACTTAGTGTTTCGTAAAACTTTACTGACAGGTGTGTGTCTTGTGGCGCTAATGGGAGCGGCGTCAGCAGAGGTCGTTCTCAACCGGGGCAATGATACCGATCCCGCGACGCTTGACCATCATCGTACATCGACGGTGTCGGAGGGAAACGTTCTTCGTGATCTCTACGATGGCCTGACAATTCAGAACGCTGATGGTGAAGCAGTACCCGGTGTTGCGAAGTCATGGGATATTTCTGAAGATGGTCTGACTTACACGTTTCATCTGCGCGATAATGCGAAATGGTCGAATGGCGATCCGGTAACTGCTGGTGATTTCAGCTTCGCTTTTCACCGTCTGATGGACCCAAAGACAGCTGCTGGCTATGCAAGCATGTTGTTTGTCATCAAGAACGCGGAAGACGTTGCTGGTGGTAAAAAGCCGGTCGATGAGTTGGGTGTTGAAGCTGTAGATGATCACACGCTGAAGGTAACGCTCAACTCCCCTGCTCCATATTTCCTAGAGCTGTTGACGCACCAGACTGGTTTTCCGTTACATAAGAAAAGCGTCGAGGAAAATGGCGATAAGTTTACGACGCCCGGCAAGCTTGTAACGAACGGCGCTTACGAACTCGTCAGCTTCACGCCGAATGACAAGATCGTCATGAAGAAGAATCCAAATTATTATGAAGCGGATCAGGTGAAGATCGACACCATCAACTGGATTCCTTTTGAAGATCGTGCGAGCTGTATGCGCCGTTTTGAGGCCAAAGAAGTTCAGGTCTGCTCGGACGTTCCAGCCGAACAGATGGATTATGTAAAGAAGAACCTTACCAACGAATTCCGTATGGCACCTTATCTTGGCGTTTATTATTTGCCAGTCAAAGGCAAGACTGCTGACAGCAAGCTAAAAGACCCGCGCGTTCGCCAAGCAATTTCGATGGCCATTGATCGGGACTTCATTGCCGATCAGGTTTGGCAGGGCACGATGCTTCCGGGGTATTCACTGGTTCCTCCTGGCATCAACCATTACGTGAAAGATGCACCTAAGCTCGACTATTCCGACGACATGCTGGATCGGGAAGACAAAGCCAAGGAGCTTTTGAAAGAAGCGGGTGTTGAACCGAATACGCTTTCGATTGAGTTGCTTTACAACACATCTGAAAACAATAAGAACACGATGGCAGCTATCGCTGACCAACTCGGCAACATCGGTGTCAAAGCGTCATTGAACGAAACCGAAGGCGCGACGTATTTTAACTTCCTGCGCGAAGATGGTCCGTTTGATATTGCACGTGCGGGTTGGATCGGCGACTACAACGATCCACAGAACTTCCTTTATATTGCGCAGAGCGATGTCAGCTTTAATTATTCCAAGGTAAAGAACCCGGAATATGATGCGAAGATGGCTGAAGCTGCAAAGATCCTTGATCTTGATGCGCGTGCAAAGGTTCTTGCCGAAGCGGAGCAGCTCAAGCTTGATGATATGAGCAATATTCCAATTCTCTATTATTCCTCCCGCGCCCTTGTTTCCGACAAGGTCGATGGCTGGAACGACAATCTTATGGACAGCCACAAAACCCGCTGGCTATCTCTCAAACAATAATTTTCGGCTTGGGCTGCGCCTCTGGGCG
>NZ_JBBGYW010000028.1:0-15088 GCF_037479515.1 Ochrobactrum sp. MYb379 | reverse complement strand
CGGCTTCGCGTTTGAACTCTTCTGTAAATTCTCGCTGCTTCAATTCTAAGTCTCCTGTCAGTTTTGTCTAACAGAAGCCCTCCACTTTTGAAGGGGAAGTCCAGTCGAACAGTGCGCGGACCTGCTCAATCGAGCTTTCCTCCGCTGCCCCCGATACAGCATAGCCGGCATTGTTGACCAATAGGTCGATGCGGTCGAGTTCTGCATGTGCCAAGGCCACAGCGGCTGCAACGGAGGCAACCGAGGTCACATCGCAAGCGATCATACGTATGCCATCGCGGATCTCGCCGATTGCCGCCTTGCGGCTTGTGCCGATCACCAGGTAACCCGCCCGGCTGAGCGCCAATGCTGTTGCCTTGCCGATGCCGCTGGAAGCGCCGGTCACGAATGCAGTCTTCAGTGTTGCTGATGCAAAGGTCGTCATTGCATTCTTCTCGATCTAGGGCGTGGCGCCGTGCCCCGCAGCTTTGGGAGTTATCAGACATTAATGGTGGGCGGTCTTGCGGAAGCCGCACGTAAGTGCGGCTCCTTTGGCTCAAGTAGGGGAAGTCTCAGTAACGCGCGGATAGTCCGTATAGCCCGCAGCTCCTCCGCCGTAGATCGTCGCCGGATTGACTTCGGCGAGCGGTGCGCCGCTTTGTAGCCGTTCCACGAGATCCGGATTGGCAACGAATGGGCGTCCGAAGGCAATCAGATCTGCTTTGCGGTCGGCCAGATGCGACGTCGCTAGCCCAAGATCATAACCATTGTTGGCGATATAGGTCTTGCTGAAGCGGCTGCGAAGCGAGCCGTAATCAAAGGGTGCGACATCGCGCGGTCCACCGGTGGCACCTTCAACGACGTGAATGTAGGCGATGCCAAGTGCCTGAAGCTCATCGACGATATAGTCATACTGCGCTTGTGGATCACTGGACGAAATGCCGTTGGCGGGCGAGACCGGAGAAATCCGGATACCGGTACGCTCAGCACCGATTTCCTGCACAACCGCAGCGGTAACTTCGAGCATCAGGCGCGCGCGGTTTTCCACAGAGCCGCCATAGGCGTCTGTTCGAACATTGGCACCATCCTTTGCGAACTGCTCAAGCAGATAGCCATTAGCACCGTGGACCTCAACACCGTCGAAACCAGCCTTGATGGCATTGGCTGCCGCTTGCCGGAAATCGTCGATAATGCCCGGAAGCTCATTAAGCTCAAGAGCACGCGGCTCAGATACGTCAGCGAAACCATTATTCACGAACGTCTTGGTCCCGGCACGAATTGCTGATGGTGCAACCGGCGCTTCACCGCCAAGAAGATCGACGTGGCTGACGCGACCCACATGCCAGAGCTGGACGAAAATCCGGCCGCCACTGGCATGAACCGCATCGGTCACCTTCTGCCAGCCAGCAATTTGCTCCGGTGTGTAGAGCCCTGGCGTATCCTGATAGCCCTGTGCCTGCCTGGAGACTTGTGTCGCCTCGGTAATAATGAGTCCGGCGCTCGCGCGCTGGGCATAATATTGCGCAGCGTGCTCACTCGGCACGAGGCCAGCACCAGCGCGATTGCGCGTGAGGGGCGCCATGACGATCCGGTTAGATAACGTGATAGCACCGAGAGCGTAGGATTCAAAAAGCGGGTTATTGGTCATAGTTTTACCTCTGGTATTTCTTCTGCAGTTGCCTTGACTTGCTAACTAAATGCTCAGGCAAGCGTACGATACCGTTCGGCTGGAAGCGCGTTGACGAGGTTGCCGAGCATAGCTTTGCGCGCGCCGTCAAAAGCATCCCACTGTCCAGCATCGTGAAGCGGCGGGATTGTCACTGGTTCGCGACGATCAAATCCTACCAGGGCGGCATCCACAAGATCGCCCACTTCCATGACATTGCTCATGGCGTTTATGTCTGCGCCGACATGATCCCATATTTCGGTCCGTGTCGTGGCGGGAAGCACGGCCTGAATGTAGACACCTTTGGATCCAAGTTCATGTGCAAGCCCCTGTGACAGGAACAGGACAAAAGCCTTTGTTGCCCCGTAAACCGTCATACCAAACTCCGGTGCGAGGCCAACGACTGAACCGATATTGATGATTGCACCCTCACCAGCCTTAGCAAGACGTGGAGCAATGGCGCTGGCAAGTCGGACAAGTGCAGTAGCGTTGAGAGCAACGAGCTTGGTTATATCGTCGACACTCTGGTCTACGAAGCTTCCGCCGATCGCTGTTCCGGCATTGTTGACGAGAATGCCGATGCGCACATCATCACGTAGTCTGGTTTCAACTTTTGCAATATCGGCCAGCTGTGTGAGGTCGGCCTGAAGAATATCGATAGTCACGCCGCTTTCCTGGTGCAGACGGCTTGCAAGCGCCTCCATACGTGCCACGTCTCGGGCGACCAGCACGAGATTATGTCCGCGACGTGCGAACCGCTCCGCATATGTTGCGCCAATGCCAGTGGAGGCGCCCGTTATCAGGACTTCAGGAATTCGGCTCATCGGATTGCTCTTTTCTATTATTGATCGTATATTCATGACAACCATCATGATTGCTTTTAAATATGATGAGCATCATGTAAATGTCAATATCCGTTGCGGAGAATTTTAAAAATGAAGGTTAGTCGCGAACAAATGGCGCAGAACAGACGCCGGATTCTTGAAGTCGCAAGCCAGTTGTTCAAGGATAAAGGGTTTGATGCGGTGAGCGTCGCCGAAGTTATGAAGGCCGCCGGACTTACCCATGGGGGCTTCTATGGACACTTTAACTCGAAGGACGATCTGGTGGCGCAGACGCTGGGTCACGCGATTGCAGCAGATAGTTTCGGAGACGGCAAGTTCAGTGATTTCACTCGCTCCTATTTGACGCCTCGGCACCGTGATAATCCAGGTAACGGCTGCCCGACGGCAAGCTTGAGTGCTGCAATTCGCCACCAGACACCCGCGGCGAAGGCCGCTATGGCTGAAGGACTGCGCGCGCAGATTGTCCGTATTGAGGGGGCGCTTCAGGAGCAAGATGCAGCCAACAAGCGCCGTGCAGCGATAGGAAGCTGGGCAGCAATGGTGGGAGCAGTCATTCTGGCCAGAGCGGTCGATGATCCGGAATTATCAGACGAGGTTCTTGATCAGACGCGCGCTTGGATTGATGCTCACGTCGGCTAGGAGTATCAGAGAGAACGCATTTGGAGCGTCTGGTCTATGTCTGCTTCGAGGAAACGATCGAATTTCACATGAACGTCTGAAATGAGGGCGCAAAGCGGCAGACGCCTCTCATCCCTTTGCGGTCATTTGCGGCGTCCGGCTAAAAACGCCATAACTGCCAGAAACTGGATCGCCACCGCCAATATAAAAACGGCGGGATCGAAGATCGTCCGGGCCATTCCGAATAGTGCGGGAGCGAGAGCGTAGGCCGCTTGGCTGAGAGCCACGATCAGTGGCACCACGCGGGAGACATCGGCTTTGTCGAACTCCGCTTGGGCGATGAGAGGCGGGAGTGACGTGGCGTTGCCGATGCCGAGGCCGAAAAGCAGCACGCCGACAACCGTTGCAGCAGTATTTCCTCCACCCGTCGTCAAAAGCATCAGGGTGCCGATGATCTGAACGCCATAGCTGGCGGAGGCAATCAGACGGCGGTCCGCCGAAACCGGCATCAGCCAGCCGATGCCAGTGCGCCCGAGGATTGCCGCAACGGTAGCCCCTCCCATGAGCAGGCCCGCCGACCGTGATCCGAAAACCGGAACCATGATCGAGAACAGATGGGCCAGCAGCCCGATCTGCGCAAACAGCCCGGCTGCCATACCCGCTGCCAGCGTCAGGAATCGGCGGTCGCGCCAAAGCAAAGCACCTGCTGTGGGCGTAGCGAGCAGTGGAAACGTCGCCTCGCGGTCCGGCCGTGCTCCGTCCGGAAATTGCCCCAGAACGTCGGGAGATTTGGAAAATGCCAGAACGGACAAGGCGACCACAGTGGTGACCATGGAGATGCCAACGACGATGGCTGCATGTGCAAAGCCGATTGAAGCAATGAGCATAACCCACAGGGGGGAAAAGATCACGCCACCCACACTCGCCCCATTGTAGGCCATGGACAGTGCCGCCGGGCGGGCGCGGACAAACCAGGGGGCGATAATGGCATTCACCGCCGCGGCGCCCATTGCAACCCAGCCTGTTCCGCTCAAGAGAGCGGCGACAAACAGGTGCCACGGCTGGTCGGCTACAGACCAACCGACGACGCCGATGGCGAGAAGAACCGCGCCGATGGTGGTGATCGCAGCTACGCCAGCAAGCCGATACAGTCGGGGAAGGTTTGCCACGACGGCCGCGCCGACCAAAAAGTGCAGTGTTACGGCAGCCGAGACAAGCGCGACGGACCAACCCGTTCGCTGGACCACCATCTGCAGGTAGATCGGTGTTCCGTAAAAACCAACGCCCCAGCCAAAGACTGCCAGCACGAAGGTCGCAGCGACCACATGCCAGCCGAAAAAGGATGCAGTCGTGCAAGGTGGGAAAGACATCATAAACTGGGCTCCAATGGCGACGGATCCTTATGGCAGCTTCCCGGAAGAGATGCTTCGCTCGCGATCGAAGTGTTGGGGGGGCTTGGCGGCTATTGGCGCAGAGGCGACGTGCGCAGTCCCGGCGCGATGTCTGCTTTTTGGGAGGGGCGATAACGACCTCTATGACCGGCTTGGAGGCGTAAACGGTCCGACGGCTTGCGACCCTCAACCAATTTATAGCCGACGATGGCCAGTCTCTCCCTAACCGGACACTGATATCAGTAGTTACAAAGTTATGAGTGTGGATTGGGCGCTTGAGTCAGCTCGCCTCTTGACATGCAGGTATTTACCTGCATATTTATAATCTGGCAAAGATTCAGACCATGCACACTGACAAAGTTTTCAAAGCCCTGGGCGACCCGACACGCAGAAAGCTGCTCGACCTTCTGTGTGAGAAGAACGGGCAGACGCTAGGCGCGCTTTGCGAAACCCTAGACATGGCCAGGCAATCCGCGGCGCAGCACCTCGGGATATTGGAAGATGCTAATCTGGTGAGCACGGTCAGGCGTGGACGCGAAAAGCTGCATTTCATCAATCCGGTGCCGCTGCACGAAGTCTACGAGCGGTGGGTGCGGAAATTCGAACGCCAGAGGCTCATTCTGCTGCACGACCTGAAGAAAGAACTCGAAGGAGAATAGCAATGACCACAGAGACAACCAGCTTTGTTTACGTAACCTATATTCACACGACGCCGGAAAAGGTGTTCGAGGCTATAACGAAACCAGAAATCGCAAGGCGTTACTGGGGTCACGAGAATGTTTCCGACTGGAAGATCGGATCGAAGTGGGAACACATTCGTGCCAATGATGAACGCACCGTCGAACTTGTCGGCAAGATCATCGAGGTCTCTCCGCCGACCCGTCTGGTCATCTCCTGGGCCAATGCTTCGCAGGTTGCCGATCCGGCCAGCCACAGCCGCGTGACCTTCGAGATAATAGAGTACGACGAGATGGTCAGATTGACCGTCACCCATGACGACCTGATTGCAGGTAGCGGTATGGCGAACGGCATCAGCAAAGGTTGGCCGATTGTTCTCTCCAGCCTGAAATCTCTCCTCGAAACCGGCAAGAGTCTGGACGTCTTCGCCAAGCCAAAGGCGGTCTGACTTCAGGCGGCGTCAAATCTCACATCCAGAAAGAATAATCATGACCAAAGCCTACCGGCGGCCGCGCCTGTGGTGCGATCCGCTATGAAACGACCCGCGAACCGATCTTCGAGAACCACTGCCAATGCGGCGATTGCCAGAAAAGCAGCGGCACTGGGCATGGATCCTATCTGACGTTCCCGCAGCGCGCCGAAGTGACAATCATGGGTGAGGCCAAAAGCTGGCCGGTCGCGGGCGACAGTGGAAATGAAAAGATACACGCCTTCTGCCCGACCTGCGGAACTCCAGTTTACCTAACATTTGCCGCGATGCCGGAACTGATAGCGGTCCACGCTTCCAGTCTTGACGATCCAGGCAGGTTCAATCCGCAGGTAGTCACATATAGTGTGGGCGGCCATAGGTGGAACAAGATGGATCCCTCCCTGCAGGCATTCGAGCGAATGCCGGCCGCATAATTTTTGCTGGAGCAGTCCGAATTCGCGAATGTTTTAACGGGTCCACTAAGGGTTCGATCAGGACATCTAGTCATTAAAATGAATGACCGCTTTCTTGTGCGGCCTTCCTAAAGACGCCAGTTCAATTTCCACCTCATCATGGTCGTTAGCAGTATGAAAAGCGAAACGACCGCTTTCAGCAAACTTTTCGGTACCCCTAACGTCCAACATTACGCGCAATGCCGTCCGGCAGCTTCCGACCCTTAAGTCAGCCCTTGGCTGTCGAAATACGAAATACTGAAAGCGGTCTCTGTCAGATCACGCCAGTACGGTTTCCACGCTGTTGGAAATATTCCTTGACGGCGATGGCGATGGGGCCCGATCCAGCGCAATGAGGAGACATCTGCTTACTCGGCATGGCCATCCGGGAGCCGCTTGAACGGGGCATACGCTAAAGCATTGATGCGATAGGCATCAACCCTGTCACCTTGCGGCGTAACATATAATCGGATAGTGAATAGCTACCCAAATTCGAATTGTGGAGTCATCAGATGGAAAATTCGAAGTCAGCAGACAAGTAAGCCGCAACAACCAGTATTGTTGTTGCGGCGCTCTGTAAGACCAATCCCATCTGATTGCTCACGAGCAGACGCCGCCCGGTATTCCTTAATCGAGCGGTTGATTTATCATGACCACCACACGCCCTGCGTGGGCCTATACGCTGCCGGCAGCCCTAGTGCTGATGGCTCCCTTCGACATTCTCGCTTCATTGGCGATGGATATTTACCTCCCTGTCGTTCCAGCGATGCCTGACATCCTGAACACGACGTCCTCCACGATCCAACTCACCTTGAGCCTCTACATGGTGATGCTCGGGGTGGGCCAGGTGATCTTTGGCCCGCTCTCAGATCGCATCGGACGGCGGCCAATCCTGCTTGCGGGCGCAACGGCTTTTGTCATAGCGTCTGTGGGAGCTGCTGGGTCTTCAACTGCATTAGCCTTTGTGGCTTTCCGACTGCTTCAAGCAGTTGGCGCGTCGGCCATGCTGGTGGCGACCTTCGCGACGGTTCGCGACGTTTATGCCAATCGTCCCGAAGGTGTTATCATCTACGGCCTTTTCAGTTCGATGCTGGCGTTTGTGCCTGCGCTCGGCCCTATCGCCGGAGCGTTGATCGGTGAGTTCTTGGGATGGCGGGCGATATTCATCACCCTGTCTGCACTGGCATTGCTTGCTCTGCTGAATGCCGGGTTCAGGTGGCACGAAACCCGTTTTATGGATCAAGCGAAGACACGACGATCCGTTTTGCCGATTTTCGCGAGCCCAGCCTTTTGGGTCTATACGGTTGGCTTTAGCGCCGGCATGGGCACCTTCTTTGTGTTCTTCTCGACCGCCCCCCGCGTCCTCATAGGTCAAGCTGGCTATTCCGAGATCGGATTCAGCTTTGCCTTCGCAACCGTCGCGCTCGTCATGATCGTGACAACTCGTTTCGCGAAGTCCTTTGTCGCCAGATGTGGCATCATGGGGTGCGTGGCGCGAGGAATGGCGTTGCTCGTTTGCGGCGCGGTTCTATTGGTAGTCGGCGAACTCTTCGGCTCGCCGTCGTTCCTCAGCATTATCGTGCCAATGTGGGTTATGGCAGTCGGTATTGTCTTAACAGTGTCCGTTACCGCCAACGGCGCACTTGCGCAGTTCGACGACATCGCAGGATCGGCGGTTGCGTTCTACTTCTGCATCCAAAGTCTGATAGTCAGCATCGTCGGGACATTTGCGGTGACGCTACTAAACGGAGACACAGCGTGGCCGGTGATCTGTTACTCAACAATGATGGCGGTGCTGGTGTCGTTAGGGCTGGCGCTCCTCCGGTCCCGTGAGTCTGCCGTCGACAGGTCGCCAATAATCTGACCGACAAAAAGCAGTATGCCCTTTATGGCGGCGCACTAGGCATCAGTGCCTCGTGAATGGCGGTATCCTGTCCCGCAGGATACCGCTCATGTCTCTTTTCCAATTCTTTGCCTATGCTACTGTTCAGAGCGGTCTGCTTTGCCGATCTCATTACCGAAAGCTGCCAGTCTGTTTCCACCCCATCATGGTGGTTTGCAGCAAAAAAAGCAGAATGACCGTTTTGGAGTGCGTGTTAATTGTACCGTAATGTCTGCAATTGCACGCTTAACAGTCCGGCAGCTTTCGACCTTGATGGTCGCCGTTCCCTAGGCTACGAGTTACAACCGAAGCCTGCCGTTCGTCCAGGAAGACCGACGGTACAGCTTGGACTGTGAGCAATTGGTCTGCACAAAGCTGCTTCCCCACCGACAAGATCATTTTTTGCGATCCGGTAAACGATTTCTCTAAGCCAGAGCATGACATTGTATTTCTCTACCCACGGTGCCGCAGCGCATCCACAATGATCTTGAACGCAGGAAGGTTCTGGCGGCGGCTGGGATAATAGAGGAAATAGCCATCGAAAAACGGCGACCAGTCGTCGAGAACCAGGACCAGTTCGCCCGAAGCGATCTGCCGCTCCACGATGTTCTCCGGCACATAGGCGATGCCATAACCATTCAACGCGGCGTCGATCATGGCGTAGGAGTTATTGAAGGTGAGCTGACCGTCGACCCGAACCCGCAACTCCTCACCGTCTTTTGCAAACTCCCACGCATAGAGACCGCCTGCGGTCTCGTGGCGCATGTTGATGCAGATGTGCCGGACGAGATCCTTCGGGTGTTCTGGCACGCCATGCGCGTCGAGATAATCCGGCGATGCCAACGCAACCAGCCGCCAGTCCGGTCCGATGCGGACCGCAATCATGTCCTTCTCAATGCTTTCACCCAAGCGCACGCCAGCATCGAAGCCTTCTTCGACGATATTGCGGAAGGTGCTGTCCAGCAGCAATTCGACACTGATGTCGGGATAGTCTTTAAGCACTGGCTTCAGCTTCGGCCAGACGACACTTTCTAGCGCATGGTCGGACAGAGTTAGTTTTATCGAGCCCGACGGCTTGTCGCGAAACTCCATCAACGCCCCGATCTCCTCCTCGATCTCTGCCATGCGCGGCGTGATCGTTCGAAGCAGGCGCTCGCCCGCAACAGTCGTTGCGACATTGCGCGTCGTGCGGGTCAGAAGGCGGATGCCCATCCGCGCTTCGAGCTGCTTGATTGTATGACTGAGCGTAGATTGCGCCACGCCGATCCGTGCAGCTGCCTTCGTGAAGCTCCGCTCCTCGGCCACGATCCGAAACCAGGTCAGGTGGTTGAAATCGGTTTGCTCCATGTGTCCCACCTGCTCCATCCATGAAAACATTAATCGACCACGTCGATTGGTTCATGCGGATTTTAGCGGGTAATCGCTTGATCGCAAAGCCGATAAGTTACAGGTCAGCAAAAGTTTCAGGAGAAAGCGGATATCATGGATGCCGCCACAGCAGATGTAAGTAGCAAGCCCGTTGCCGCCTGGGGCGCCGTTCTTTCGATGGCGCTCTGCGTGGCGATGCTGATCGCATCAGAGTTCATGCCAGTCAGCCTGTTGACGCCGATGGCCGAAGGGCTGCACGCGACCGAAGGACAGACAGGTCAGGCAATCTCGATCAGCGGGCTATTTGCCGTCATAGCCAGCATGCTTGTCACCACCGCCGCCGGAAAGCTGAACCGGAAATGGGTGCTGATCGCGCTGACGGGTTTCATGCTGCTGTCGCTGGTTCTGGTCGCCGCCGCGCCGAATTTCACAGTCCTGATGATCGGCCGTGCTTTGCTCGGCATCTGCATCGGCGGCTTCTGGGCGCTGGCGACCGCCGTTATCATGCGTCTGGTTCCGGCTGAGGACGTGCCACGCGCGCTCGCGCTGATGTATGGCGGCCAAGCAATCGCCGCAGCCTTCGCGGCCCCTGTCGGCAGCTATCTCGGCAGCCTGTTCGGCTGGCGCGAGGTCTTCTGGGCGCTGACGCCGATCGTCGCCGTCAACCTCGTCTGGCATGTGATCGCGCTGCCGTCCCTGCCTGCCGGCGAGAAGCAGAACTTCCGTGCCATGTTCGGCCTGCTGAAGCGCCCATATTTCCTGCGCGGCCTCGTGGCCTGCATGCTTTCCTGGGGTTCGGCCTTCACCATGTTCACCTATCTGCGGCCGTTTCTGGAGCAGGTGACGGGCGTGGATGTGACCATGCTTTCGGTGCTCCTGCTGCTTCTGGGCTGTGCGGGTTTCATCGGCACATGGGCCGCGGGCCGGTTCATCAAGGGCAATGTCGCCTCCCTCCTGAGGTTGCCGGCGCTGGTCATGGGCGGTGCGACTGTCGGGCTTTTGATCCTGGGCTTCTCGGTCGCAGCCGTGGGCCTTTTCATGGCGATCTGGGGCGCGATGAACACCATGTTTTCCGTCATCTGGATGACATGGATGTCGCAGAACGCCGACGACGCGCCTGAGGCTGCCGGCAGCCTGATGGTCGCGGCGATCCAGACCTCGATCCTGCTCGGTGCGGTGGTGGGCGGTTTCCTGCTGGATGGCATCTCCATCCAGGGCACATTTATCGGCAGCGTGGTTCTGGCCGTTCTAGCGGTCATGCTGATCGGCAATGGCCAGCGCCTGTTGAAGCCGAAAGAGGCTTGACATGACAGTGGCTATTCAAATTTCCCGGCGTTCGCTGCTGGCCACCGGTGCGGCAAGCCTCGCCATCCCCACACTGATTACCGCGCTGACGGGCAAGGCCGGGGCGCAGGATGGAGCCACCATGCGCCTCAGATTTACCTTCGCCGACCAGGACTTCACGACAACGCTGGAGGACACGGCGTCCGCCCGCGAGTTGTTCGCCATGTTGCCGCTCGACCTGAAGATCAGCGATTACAGAGACAATGAGAAGATCACCTATCTGCCGCGCAAGCTGAGCGGCGACGGCAGCGCCCGCATCAACAACGAGTCAGTCGGCGACCTTTGCTACTACGCACCCTGGGGCAACCTCGTGATGTACTACGCCCCTTATCGATGGTCGCGCGGCCTGATCCGCCTCGGTCGTCTGGATGGCGGCATCGCGCCCCTCATGGTGCGAGGCGAATTCCCGCTACGCGCTGAGGCACTGTCCTGATCCTCAGTGCTGCGTACCCCACTGCCAATTTTGCCCTCATTGATCGAGGGCTTCCCATAAACACCAAGGAGAATCTGACATGAAACAGCAAAGCACTCCCCGAAACACAACCGAACAGGACGCACCCGACATGGGCCGCCGCGATCTCCTCAAACTTGCTGGCGTGGGTGTCGCGGCCCTCGGCGCAGCGTCGTTCCTCAGCACTCCAGAAGCAAAGGCGCAGACGATGTCACAGGACTGGGACAAGGTTTTCCCGAAAAGCGAAAAAGTCGATCACCAGAAGGTCACGTTCAAGAACCGTTACGGCATCACGCTCGCGGGCGATCTCTACCTGCCGAAGGACCGGGCGAACAACCGCCTGCCAGCCATCGTCGTCAGCGGCCCGTTCGGCGCCGTCAAGGAACAATCGTCCGGTCTTTACGCGCAGACCATGGCCGAACGCGGCTTCGTCACGCTGGCGTTCGATCCATCCTATACCGGCGAAAGCGGCGGTGAGCCGCGCAATGTCGCATCCCCCGACATCAGCACCGAGGATTTCATGGCCGGGGTGGACTATCTCGGCCTGCACGATGCCATCGACCGCGAGCGTATCGGCGTGATCGGCATCTGCGGCTGGGGCGGCATGGCGTTGAGCGCCGTCGCCGTCGACAAGCGCGTCAAAGCCGTGGTCGCCAGTACCATGTATGACATGACCCGCGTCATGTCGAAGGGCTACAACGACAGCGTGACTTTGGAGCAACGCGCCAAGACGCTGGAGCAGTTGAGCCGTCAGCGTTGGGCAGATGCCGAAGCCGGTGCGCCGGCCTATCAGGCAGCGTATAATGCCAATGTCGCGTCGGACTCGCCTCAGTTTATGATCGACTATCACGACTACTACAGCACGCCGCGCGGCTACCATAAACATGCGGTCAATTCCGGCAACGCCTGGACGCAGACCACTCCCCTGCCGTTCATGAACCTGCCGATCCTGACCTACATCGCCGAGATCTCCCCGCGGCCGATCCTGTTCATCCACGGTGAAAAGGCCCATTCGCGCTACTTCAGCGAAACCGCCTTCGCGGCGGCGGCGGAGCCGAAGGAACTGATGATCATCCCGGGCGCCAGCCATGTCGATCTCTACGACAAGGTCGACCTGATCCCGTTCGACAGGCTGACCAGCTTCTTCAATCAGCACCTCGCCGCTTAAGCTGCGTTGGCGCCTACACCCATGGTGCGGGCGCCGTAATTGGTTGGGAAACATCTGTGGCAGTTTTCTCAAAAGGCAGCATATCTATTGCGAATTCCAAGAGCCGTCGGATGGATCACCCCCTTCACAGGCATTATAAGACGCATGTAGAATGTCCGCTGTTGTGTGTGCCCCGCGAAAATTCCAATGACCGGAATTGCGCGCTAAACTCGCAGCACTCATGCCACTTCCTGAAAGCAGCCGCTGACGATGGAAGCGCGTAATCTCCATTATGGGACTGAGCGGGGGACCATGCGCGGATAGTCGGTGTATCCGGTCGGACCCTCGCCGTAAAACGTCTCTTTGTTTTGGTCATTGAAGGGCAGACCCAGCTTTAAGCGTTCGGTGAGATCAGGCGTAGCGATATAGTCACGACCGAAGGCCATGGCATCGGCAAGGCCCGCCTCAATGAAGCGCTCTCCGTCCTCTTTGCTCATCAGCTCGTTGGCGATGACAGGCCCGCCAAACCGACGCTTGATTTCACCTAAAAGGCTGTCGTGGCCTTCGATTTCCCGCACGAAAATAAAGGCGATTTCACGCTTTTTCAGCTCGTCAGCGACATAGCCAAAAATGGCATTAGGATTGCTGTCGCCCATGTCGTGTTCTTCACCGCGTGGCCGAAGATGGACGCCGACCCGGTCCGCGCCCCAAACCTCGACAACAGCATCGAGAATTTCAAGCAGAAATCGGGCGCGGTTCTCCACCGATCCACCATAGCGATCAGTGCGGTGATTAGTTTTGTCCTGCAAAAATTGATCGATCAGATAGCCATTTGCGGCATGTAGCTCGACGCCATCGAAGCCCGCTCGCATGGAGTTCTCAGCACCGCGCCGGAAGTCGGCCACTATGCCAGGAATTTCTTCTGTCTTAAGAGCGCGTGGCACCGGATGGGGGCGCTTAGGTCGGAGCGTTGACACATGCCCTGCTGCGGCAATCGCACTCGGCGCAACTGGCAATTGGCCCTCGAGCAATTCTGGATCGGAAATGCGGCCTACGTGCCAGAGTTGCGAAAAGATGCGGCCACCAGCTTCATGCACGGCTGCGGTGACGAGCCTCCATCCTTCTATCTGTGCATCATTCCATATGCCGGGCGTTCCCCAATAGCCAACACCTTGCGGCGAGATGGATGTGGCCTCGCTCAAGATCAGGCCCGCGCCTGCCCGTTGCTGGTAATACTCCGCCATCATTGCATTGGGGACACGCTCCACGCCTGCCCGCCTCCGCGTAAGGGGAGCCATGATGATGCGGTTCGGCAGCTCCAAACGGCCAATTTTCAGCGGGTCGAACAGGCTAGACATGCAATTTCTTTCGTTGTTGTGGGTTTAAGGACAATAGACGACTAGAGCTAAAAAGGCTATTAGGCACCCTTAGGGGACATAGTACCCAAAAGGTGACCATAAATGCCCACCATTGTCGGCGATAAACTCGTTTTCGAAGAAACCTGTCTGCCCCGTCGCGTCATGGACCTGTTTGCAGGGAAGTGGACCAGTTTGATTTTGCATGCCCTCAACCATTGGCCGGGCGGCAAATGCCGCACTGGCGATCTGCAGCGGGCCTTGCCCGGAATTTCTAAGAAAATGTTGATCCAGACGTTGCGGGAAGTCGAGCTGCGGGGCCTTGTGCATCGACGCGTTTACAACGTCGTTCCGCCCAAGGTGGAATATGAACTAACACCCCTTGGCCATACCTTCGCACAGCCGATTGAAATGCTCTATCAGTGGGGCGAAGCGAACAAGTCTGCCCTCAATCTGATGGAGCAGCACGCTAAAAAAACGGCAGCAGCCCAGGATATGCAAACCGACTAAATTATCATATCCGCCAGTGCGTAAATCAAGATCTACGCATCAGTTTTCTGGCCCTGCTACAGCGATAGCTTGCACAGTGTAAAAGTCAGCTGTGCATCGAAACGCGAGTTTTGTCTGTTAAAGCGAAACGGGAATAGGTAGTGACGCCCGCTTTCGATACTTCACGGCCAAAAGCCGACGGGCTGAAAACCACCCCATCATGGTCGTTAGCAGCAAAAAAGCGGAATGACCGCTTTGGAGTGCATGTGAATGGTACGGTAATGGCTGAAATTGCGCGCTAAGCGGACCGACAATGATCGTGCCTGAAAAAGAAATTGCCAGGACCCAGCGAAGCTTTTCTCTAACGCAGATCCGATCACAAAAACCGGATAGCAAGATACCCGCACCAGCGCGCATATGTGCGGCGCAGTGCGCCACGCACGCACTTCGCGACGTCGGATTAAACAGACTATCAGCCTGCCCCGAACTTTCTGGCCATATCGCTTAGTCTTGCCAGTACTTCGTTGAACCGCCCTTCGGCTTCAGCGTGTCGCTGGAATGCCACGCGAGAAACAAGTATTTGGGGGTGCGGACATGCTCCCACTATCCGGAAGCGGCCTTTTTTAAGCAATTGGCTTTTGGCTTAAATAGTCGTTGAGCTAAAGTAAGTGCTCTTAAATAACGGTCGACAACATTATGGCGCGTACACGCAAAAGGTTCGTAGCAGTATACTTCCCGTCTTCAATGACGGACCCCCCTGCCGATCGCATTCGCCCTTTGGCCCGTCGCCGACAACACGGTCTCTCACGAACAACCCATCAAGATCATTATCGCTATAGACGCTGATATGTCGTAAGCGGTGTCTCACTCACACCGGGCCGGTATAATTCCATGGTAATAGTTGGTCGATTTGGCTCTGCTTATGGCCATTGACGATTGCGGTGAGGGTAGCGG
>NZ_JBBGYW010000027.1:0-15671 GCF_037479515.1 Ochrobactrum sp. MYb379 | reverse complement strand
AAAATATATTTAAATAACATTAAAACTCAGTTATACTTACAAAGATTAATTGTAGATATTTTATAAATGTATATTGGTTTATATTATCAATATTTATCAGCATTTTACATTGCACAACAGGCGCATTTTTCATGACTCACGCTTGAAAGACAAATTGTTTCACCGTCTTTGATCTTAATCAAACTCAGGCCGCACTGAATCGCATAATTCTTTTTTATGTTAAACAGGAGCTGAGTAATGATGAAGATTCCACCAGCTGTGGCTGCTCCTGCACGGCTTGTACCGCCTTTTCTCCTTACTCCGCTTATTTCGCGCGTGTTTCTACAAGTTATCCGCGCACATCCAGGCTTGTTCGAGCGCCTTGGCGACTATGTCGATAAACGATTTGGTTTCAGCCCATCCGATCTACCATTCATGTTTGTGGTCGAGCCTGCGCGGCCTACGATCACGGTTATGCGCAAAGATACGGCTGTCGAAACAGATGCGGCGATTGATGGTCCACTCGTCATGCTGCTGGCATTGCTTGAGGGAAAACTCGATGGCGATGCGCTATTTTTCTCGCGTGACATCACAGTGACTGGCGACATGGAAGCTATGCTTGCGCTGCGCAATGCGCTGGACGATTGCAATGTCGATCTTCCCGCCGATCTCGGTAAAGCTGCAGGCCCATTTGCGCCGCTTGTTCAGAATATTGCAGGCTACCTTCGCGATAAAGCATTGAATATCAAAAAGGCGGATCAGGGAGAACGCGCATGGAACTGATCTGCCCGGCAGGTACACCGGCCGCATTGCGAGAGGCCGTTCAGGCGGGAGCTGATGCTGTCTATTGCGGGTTTCGCGATGAAACCAATGCTCGCAATTTTCCGGGGCTTAACTTCAGCCGCGCAGAACTGAAAGATGCGATCAGTTTCGCGCATTCCCGTCGCACGCAGGTCTTTGTCGCTATAAATACCTTCATGCGCGCGGGCGACGAGCATATCTGGTATTCGGCTGTGGATGACGCAGCCAGCCTTGGTGCCGATGCTGTTATTTTGGCTGACTTCGGCCTGATGGCTTACACCGCAGAGAAGCATCCAGAGCAGCGGCTGCATGTTTCGGTTCAGGCTTCTGCATCCAATGCCGACGCTGTGCGTTTTCTGATTGATGCATTTAAAGCAAAACGCGTGGTTCTGCCACGTGTTCTGACCATCCCGGACATTGCAAAACTTGGCAAAAAAATTGCCTGTGAGATGGAAGTCTTCGTCTTCGGTGGTCTCTGCGTGATGGCAGAGGGGCGCTGCTCTCTGTCCTCATATGCAACCGGAAAATCACCCAATATGAATGGTGTCTGCTCCCCGGCAAGCCATGTTCGTTATCGCAATGATGGCTCCGAACTGGTATCGGAATTGGGTGATTATACCATCAACCGGTTTCCAGCAGGAGAAGCCGCGGGCTATCCGACACTTTGCAAAGGCCGTTTCAATATTGGCGATGAAGAAGGCTATGCCTTTGAAGACCCTGTTTCGCTCGATGTGATGAATCATATTGATGAGCTACGCGCTGCAGGGGTGTCGGCGCTGAAAATAGAAGGGCGTCAGCGCGGCAAAGCCTATGTTGCGGAAGTTGTTTCGACCTTGCGTCAAACACTTTCAGCGGGACCCGAACGACGCGCCGCCCTTTTGTCGCGATTGCGTACATTGAGTGAAGGTCAGCAGACCACCTCAGGCGCGTATGAAAAACGCTGGAGATAATCATGTCTGACAAACGCTCCACCCCCAGCCTCAGTCCCAATCTTAGCCTAGGACCTGTTCTATTTTTGTGGGACGGGCCCAAATGGCGGGATTTCTATTTTCGCATTGCAGATGAATCCCCGATTGAGCATGTGACGGTTGGCGAAATCGTCTGTTCCAAGCGTTTTCATTTCATTGATCCCTTCATGGAAGAAGTAATTGAGCGGCTGCAAAATGCGGGCAAAAGTGTAAGCCTTGGTTCGCTCGCACTGGTCATGTTGGAACGAGAAGCAAAGCATGTACGCCAGACGGCAGAGGACTCTCCTTTTCCGGTAGAGGCCAATGATCTCTCGGCATTAGGGCTACTGGCAGGCAAGCCGCATATCGTCGGCCCATTGGTGAATGTCTATAATGCTGCAACCGCGAAAGTACTTGCAGCGCGTGGTGCAACGTCTATTTGCCTTCCGCCCGAATTACCATTGAATTCAATTCGTGAAATTATCAAAGGTGCTCCGGAAATAGCCTTTGAGGTGTTCGCGTTTGGACGCATTCCGCTGGCAATCTCAGCACGCTGTGCTCACGCTCGCTCCAAAGGCCATATCAAAGATAACTGCCAGTTTGTCTGCGGCGAGGAACCTGACGGATTGCCTGTGAAAACCCTCGACAGCCAGCCGTTTCTGGCACTGAACGGTGTGCAGACATTGTCTCACACCTGCCAGTCACTGATTGAGGATATGCCGGAGCTGGTGCAAGCAGGCGTTCGGCGTTTTAGGCTATCGCCACAGGATTGCGACATGGTTGCTGTCGTGCGCATCCATGAAGATGTTTTACATGGACGCATTGATCCTGCGGAAGCGCGACACAGGTTGCAGCAGACTTATCCGGCTGCACCGCTCTCCAACGGTTTTTTGTATGGTGGCATCGGTGCTGCTTATGTCAGTCGTCAGAAGACTGCTTCAGTTATGCACGGCTAGTATTCAAAAGCCGGAAAGGCCATGCTTTCATACCAAAGCACGGCCTTTTATCACCTAAAAGTGTATTACGTTCGGAGCTTTAAACTTCGCCTTCCGCAAGCCGCCGGATACCCGACGTATCAATTACAGTCAGCTTCTGACGCCCGCCAGAGACAAAACCCTTCGTTTCCCATGCACTCAAAATCCGCGATACGGTATGCAATGTCGTGCCAGTCATTTCGGCAATATCCTGTCGCGTAATCGGGAAGTCGATACGAATACCGCCCTCTTCTTTCTTGCCAGCCTTCTGCGCCAGACGCAGTACAACGTGAGCGACTCGACGCTCAACTTCTTCCGTCGACATTTCGCGAATACGCGTATGCGCTTCTTCAAGGCGCTTGCCGATCGTCTGGATAGCATTCATTGCCAAGCCGGGATTTTGCTCAACAAAATAGTCCCACAATTCCGTGGGCCAGCCGAGTATAATACTTTCCGTCACTGCCACTGCTGTCCCGGGATAATCATTGCGCTGCAAAGCTTTGGCAAAACCAAAAAGATCTCCCGGATGCACCATCCGGACAATGATCTGCTGCCCGTCGGCAGTTACCTGATTGACCTTCAAGCGACCATGAAGCAGCAGATAAAATGTAGCTGCTTCATCGCCCTGCTCGAAAATAGATTCGCCCTGCGCAATACGTCGGGACGTTGCGTAAGAGACCAGCTTATCAAGCTCATTGTCCCCCATTTTGGCGAATAATGATAATTTCCTGACAAGACCGCGATCAATCGTGGCCATTCTAATACCCCTACTCTGAATCCCTATTCCTGCTTAGCATAATTAAGCAGGAATAGCATGTATTTAGGGGCATAATCTTGTGGTGCTTCATCAATTAACGTTACACCGAAAGGCCTTTAAACCGCTTGAGCACAGGGGCATACCAGCGCCCGTCGCGGACAAGGCGAAATCCAAGGTTATCGGGCGGCAAACCAACACTGCATCCCCCGGATTTTGGGTTACGGATAAATGAACTCATCGCTGCGCGATGCTTACCATTCACCACATAGACGCCGCAAACTACGTTTTCGCTTGCCACCTTGCCATAGGCATCGAGATTGACACGACGATGACAGGTCGTGGTCCACTCCCACACATTGCCGCCAATATCGGCAATGCCAAGTTCGTTTTCGCCAAAGCTGCCTACTGGCAGAACAGCCGGGTCACGATCCTGTTTGCGTGCGCTTTGTTTTTCATAATCGCGCAGCCAGCGCAGCGCTGGATTAACACTACCATCGTCATCACCGCCTAGCGCATCATCGGCAAAGCGCGAACCCGCGGCGAAAGCCCATTGCTCGTCGGTCGGCAAATGCCAGACTTCGCCTGTTTTGTCCGAAAACCATTGCGCATAAGCCTCTGCATCGTCATAGCTGATGCCAACAATCGGATGGGTCGATTGCGCAGCGTTTGCGGCTTTAGACTGGGTATCGGCTGCAACACATGCGCCATCGCTTACACAGTTTGCATAGTCCGCAACGGTAACCTGATATTTCATAATCTCGAACGACCGGCCAAGCCTGCGTGTCGTCAGCGGTGCATCGGTTGGATAATTATTCTTTTGAAAATCGCCGTCCGCACGATAGGTCATGTTTCGCTGCGTAACAGTAACGGTTTGTGGGCGACTGACCTCAAACGCCCCGTCTTTTACGCTGATCTGGCCCACGGCATCGACAACGAATAGTGCGCTAACAACAGCGAGAAGGACAGCCGGAACAGCAACGCCGAGATCGCGCAGCTTTTTCTTTGCACTCTGTTTCATGATGTTCACAAGATGAGTTAAAGGATCAGTCGTCCGGGAGACGAGCCTCCAGTGCTCTCATGTCCCCCGAACCGTTGGCTGTCATGTCGGACTTACATGCCCGATGGTGCCAGTATCGACGTCATCAGATCGTCGTTCCATTCGCCCGTTACCTTGAAGTGAGCAGCAGCGCCCAGTTCAAAAGCTTCGATCAGGTTATGGTTCACATAGGCATAGATGCCCGGTTGCTGGAAGGTGTAGAAGGCTGCTGCCGCTGCACCACCCGGAATAAACCATGTTTCCTGATCAACATCCGGCGGCGTATTGAACTTGCCGGTTGCCCAGACATAATCGCCATGTCCACCGATGAGATGCGGACGCGTATCGCGGTTAGCCTGCGAATGAACGATCAGTACCTTTTCGCCTACCTTGGCTGTCATGGCTTTGTCGCCGGTTAGCGCACCTACACCGCCATTAAAGACGACATGGGTTGGAATGAGTGTGCGCATGACTTTGACAACATCTTCATAAGAGTCGCCGGGAGCGTCATACTTCTTGTAATTACCCTCTTCGTCACGCGGTACATAGAAGTCCTGTTCGCCAACATAGTAGACTTTGTCATAGGTCAGCGCCTTGCCCTTGCCATCATGCAGGCCATCGCGCGGAAGCACCATGATTGCACCATTCATGCCCGATGTAACGTGCCATGGCACCATTCCGGGAGGTGCGCAGTGGTAAACAAACACACCAGGCTTTGTTGCCTTAAAGCGCAGGATGGTCTTTTCACCGGGATTGATTTCGGTCAGTCCACCGCCGCCCAATGCACCCGTTGCCGCATGGAAATCGATGTTGTGCATGAGTGTGTTGGTTTCAGGATTGATGAGCGTCAGTTCAACATAGTCGTCCTGATGCACAACCATCAGTGGTCCCGGCACAGTGCCATTGAAGGTCATCGCATGAACTTCTGTTCCAGCGTCATCGAGGATCATCTTCTTTTCCTCGATCACCATGGTGAACTCAACCACCTTCGGACCGCCGTTTGCAACCTGACTATGCGCATGCACGAAAGGAGGCTTAACCAGCTCAACCTTTTCGCGCGGCAGCGCTGCTATTTCCGCAGCACTTGCCTTTTTCAAGGTTCCTGCGGCCCAGGCTGAGCTTGTCGCCAAAACTGGTGCCAGTGCGCCTGCAAGGGCTGCTCCTGCCAAAATTGTGCGACGATTAATATTGATATGGTCACCCATCGATTCTCTCCTTCCGATAGGACCGAGCGTTCTTCCGCTCTGTCACTCTATGTATAGGAGGCATCCGATCCCTATTCATTGCTTACAATCAATTCTGAACGAATTTACTGATAATAATTATCATTAAAAATCAGATGCTTAAATTAATAGCTTCACACTTTAACTTCGTCATTTGCGCTGGAACAAGTAAGGCCACTCAAAACGAAATCTCTGCCTACTCTTAACGCTCATATGCGCCTATTAGTAGATTTTAGAACAGTTCTTTACTGGCCATTTCATACCGATCAAAACTAAAAAAGCGGCCTTCAATAAGACCGCTTACTCCATAAATTTTAGCTGCAACAAGTCTCAGAAATCGGGCACCGCAAAACGCGCACGCGCTTCAGGTATCGCCATATCCGGTGACCATGTAGGTTCATAGGTCAGTTCAACATCTGCATGAGAAACGCCCGCTACGTTCTCAACGCAAGCCTGCACAGCTTGCGTAAGAAATCCGGCTGCAGGACAACCGCGCGTGGTTGTGGTCATTTTGACCGAGACATCACCATTCGCATGCGCTGTGATCATATAGATCATACCAAGATCAACGAGATTAATGCCGAGTTCGGGATCCATGACAATGCGCAATGCATTGCGCACTTCATCTTCCAGCCGATCGAGTTGTTTGCTTTGCATCACTGATCCTCACGCTGTTCCGACGCGGATCATAATGCGATATGCCTCACCTGCGTCGTCAAAATTCCCCACCCACTGATGGCCGCGCTTTTCAAGCTCTGGAAACAGAAACAACGGCTCGCGATGCAAAAGTGCAAACAGCACTTCACCCGTCTGCATATTCTCGACCTCTGCAAGAATGCTAACCATCGGCTGCGGCGGGTCCATATCGGAACAATCAAGATATTGCGACGGCTCCGGCCAGTCATCTGGCGAACCGGCATTATCCGAAATCTGCACAGCAGGCGCTTCATCCCCGATTGGCGCAAACAGGACCTGCCAATCGCCATCGCCAATTGCTTCCGCTTTGGCAGAGAACCCCTTGCGTTCCATGACTGTAAAGAGAGGTACCGGCTTAAATGGAGCAATTAAAATAAGGCTTTGTCCGGCAGCCAATCCTTCGACAGCGCCCATAATTGCCTGAAACGGCTCGACGCCTGCTTTCAGGAGCGGACGAACATCAAGCTCGTGTGGAATTAACTCGTAAACGGACAACGTCATTTGCTCCTCCCAGAAACTGGACTACCAGCGTAAATCAGATGTGGCACAGAGATAACATTTGGAAGTTTCATGGCTTCCGGCACATCCATCAGTCGCCGCGCGCGAATGAAATGAGATGACAAGGCGAAAATTGCAACAAGATTAAGTGCACATCCCACCCTGAATGTAAGTGTCTGCCCGACAATGAGCGCGATAATGGCAATGGCAACACCTGTATAATATACCCAGAACCAACGCTTTGCCCGGCTTTCAACCACAATATCCTGCACGCGCGGCGTCAAAACCTTGCCCATCACTGGGCCATAGCATTCAAGCCATGTCAGGAACGGGACGATCTTATAAAGCTGCGCCAGACTTAGGCCAGTCAGCCAGCCAAATGTAAAAAGATAGACCAGCGCTGCAACAACGCCATCCGTGGCGCCGACCCAAGGCAGAGCAATTGCGATGGGCATCGAAAGCAATATGGCAGCAAAGGCCGGAACGGATGCAGCGCTATTCAGCTCAATAGTTTTGCGTTTTCTCTGGCCATAAATCGAATGCACATCATGGACATAGAGGCCAATGCTGGTAACACCCAAAACCAGTACCGCCACGAGAGCAATATCAGTCCACTCATAACCCCAGTGTGTGAAGACTGTCACGAAAATCAGCAGCGCCAGCGCGGCAACACCTGCAGTCCAAACCAGATGCACCGTCTTTTTTGCAGGCTCCGGCGCAAGCATAAACATGGTCAGAAGGCGATAGCTGACGCCCATTGCAGTAAAGGTCATCCAGCCTCCAAGGCCCAAAATGACATGGGTTGAAAGCCCTGAAGAAGCGATCTCCATCAGGAAAACCTGTTCAAGCATGCCGGATAGCATCAGTGTAAAAAGGCTTCCCAGAACAACCACAACCAGCAGGCATACAAGGCCAACACCTACAAAACGTGCTGGTAAAGTCAGCGGTCGCGCACTCCAGATTGTCATAGCAAGCATCGCAATGATGATAGCAAAACCAATGATTAGAAACAGTGCGGAAACCGGCATCATCCAGAGCGGCAATTCGACAATGCCTGCAAGAGCCGCAAATCCGGCGATCAGACCGCAAAGGCCAGTGAGCAAAAACAGCAATGCCGGAAGCCCGGCATTGCTGAGCTGTAAAGGCTTTGCCACCAGCACAGGCACAAACTGCAACAGTGCTCCGCACATCAATAATGAAAGCCACCCAATAGCGATTATATGCACCACGATGAGTGTTTCTGGTGCCCGTAAATCATCAAACGGATAGCCGAAACCTCCCGCCATAAGTGCCATTCCTGCACTCAGGAAAAACAGTGAGGCGGCGACGTATGCGAGTGTCCATCGGGAAAGCGCGGCACCGAACATGGCAGGCCTTCAAAAAAGAGTTAGTGATTGCCACAAGTGCATTCGTGGCCATCGGCATGTGTATGATTGTTGGGGCGACCGATCTCTACACGCCACAACGGGCCGCTTTCCTTATATTCCCAAGAGAAAACACCCGGATTACGGCTATCAAGCTGATAATGCAGCGGAACCGGATCATGATCATTGACGATCTGCAAAGTTTCGCCCGGTTCCAGATCATCAATCATCGCGAAAATAGTCGCATGACGGGAGATAGGCGGAATGGTGCGTACATCGATAATATTGATCGTGGAAACAGGTTCGCTTGTCATCAGGTTCATCCATGGCCGTCGGATATCGAAAGATGATGATGACAGCCCCGCATCATCACAAGATCAATTCTAAACTGGATGATACGGGGGCGATTTGTTTCATCTCAAACAAGATAAAAAATATGACTATTGAAACTCTAACCCGCAAGCATACGGTAAATTGCAGGAAGAGCCGGGGGAAGCTTGGACAATTTTGCAATCAGAGAATAGCCGCCATGCCCAAAAAGTGCGGGCAGATATGCATTGGCTTCGCGATCCACAGTCACGGCAAAGACATTAATGCCTTTGGTCCGCGCTTCGCTGACCGCCCGCCGTGTATCCTCCAAAGCAAAGCGACCCTCATAATGATCAACATCATTCGGCTTGCCATCGGTCAGCAGAAGCAGCAGCTTTTTGCGATTATGCTGTTCGCTGAGCTTGGCCGTTGCATGACGCATTGCAACACCCATACGCGTATAGAAGCCTGGTTTAAGCGCTGCAATCCGGTGTTCAACCGTCTTGCTGAATGGCTCATCGAAATCCTTCACGGTTTCAACACGCACCCATGCGCGACGGCGCGACGTAAATGTCAGGATCGAACAGCGGTCGCCACAAGCGGCAATGCCGTTGGCCAACACAAGCAGCGCTTCTTTCTCCACATCCAGCACCCGCCGATTATCCACCCATGCATCGGTTGATAGCGAAACATCGACAAGAATAGTCACCGCCAGATCGTTCGCCTGCGGGCGGCTCATCAGATGCACGCGCTCGCTGCCCTGCCCGCCTGCTGCAAAATCACAGCGCGAGCGGACAACCGCATCCAAATCAAGATCATTCCCGTCGAGCTGTGCCCGCATCATCTCACGACCGGGTCGCAAAATCTCAAACTGACGCCGCACCTTTCGCACGAGGCTTCGTGCCTCGTCGTCAAGTTCCACAGCTTCATCACGATCCTGCACGGGCGCTGCCAATACACTACAATGATCCTGAAGATAGCTCGCCTTGCGGTAATCCCACTCGGGATAAGTGAGTTTCGCGGTCAGCAAACTGTGATCCACGGCCTCTGGCGGCAAATCAAGATCAAACCGAAAGCGTGCTGCGGGCTTGCCCTTGCGTTCGCCCAATGTCAGATCGTCCAGCTCGTCCGCTGATTTTGCGCTCTGCTCGTCGCTGTCGTCCGAAGGACGATCAACGCTGACCATTTCGGCCATCGCCAGAATTTTCTCAAACCGATTAAGAATAAACGGGCTTCGATCCGTCTGACGATTATCCTGCTTTTCACGCTGCGCAATCTGCCGCCCTGTTTCAACGCCTTCTGCGTTGGAATTGCGCACCGGCTCGTCTGCATCTGAACGTGATGCGGTTTCGTCACGCCGTATAAGTCCCGGCCAGAGTGGCACCGGCAAAATCGGCAGATAGCCAGCTGGCGCGCGATGTGGAAAAATCGCTGCGAGAGTGCGATCAGGCAGGCCTGCGCCATCATTTAGCAATGACAGAATACGCTGTTCAACAAGCTGCTCAAGCTGGTTCAACGGTCGCTTTGGTCGTGCAGCAAGCACAGCATCGCAAAGCCGCGCATAACGCTCTTGCAATCCCGGAAACAACGTACAAGTTTTCAGCGTCGTATCTGCTGCTAAATCAAGCGATGCCAGATCACGGCGTAATGGATCATCCGGCATTGCGGTCAAATCCAGTGGCATGACGGCCATGTAACCGGCAAGCCAGACATAAAGATCGTAATTGAGCTTGCGGTCAGGAAACAGTGCTATTTCAGGCGGCAACATCAGCGTCGCTTCATCGCGCAGTGGATGATTGAGTTTTTCCTCGCCCAAAGCCATGCGCTGACGCAATCCAAGTCTGTGTCCAGAAGTTCGCGCCCGTGCGGGTGCGATCTGAACCGCGATATCGCCGCCAAAGCCGCGGAAACAAATCGCAAGTCTCTGGCGAATATCAGCAAGCTTTACTGCCTGATCAGCATATTGCGGCCACGACCCGGTTTTACCAATAAGGCGATGCCAGGCCCGGCCAACTGTTTCCTCAAGTTCCAGAAAATCCAGCATGTTATGACCGCCTATTTCAGCATTGCATCAGCAATTTCCAAAAGAGCCGCCTTCACATCCGGCTCATCGGTCAGTGGCTCAATCATGGCTGCACGCGCTGCCTCGCGTTGCGTCATGCCCGCATCAATGAGTGAAGCACAATAGACCAGCAGACGCGTTGATACGCCTTCTTCAAGATCATGTCCTTTCAGACCGCGCAAACGATGGGCAAGGGCAACCAGTGGGGCGACGGACTTCGCATCGAGACCACTTTCCTGGCTCACCACTGCGATTTCCTGCTCTTTTGGCAGGAAGTCGAATTCGATCGCCACAAAACGCTGTCGCGTGCTTGGCTTGAGTGATTTCAGCAAGTTCTGATAACCGGGATTATAGGAAACTACGAGCATGAAACGGTCCGGTGCTTCCAACAGTTCACCAGTGCGTTCGAGCGGCAGAACACGGCGGTCGTCGGTCAGCGGATGCAGAACCACGGCCACATCCTTACGCGCTTCGACAATCTCATCAAGATAGCAAATACCGCCTTCGCGTACCGCGCGCGTCAGCGGTCCATCGACCCAATGGGTGTCACCGCCTTTCAGCAGATAGCGACCAGTAAGGTCCGCTGCCGCCAGATCATCATGGCAGGAAACTGTTGAAAGTGGCAGACCGAGCTTTGCCGCCATGTGGCTGACGAAGCGGGTTTTACCGCAACCTGTTGGGCCTTTTAAAAGCAGAGGCAGCTTACGCTTCCACGCCATTTCAAACAGAGTGCATTCATTGCCCGAAGGGCTATAAGCGGGAATGGAAGCGTCAACTGTTTCAACGCTTTTCAAAACGGAATTGATTGTGCTGGTCATAGCCGTCTTCCTTGTTGTGAAGTAAGGAAGCCCCGCCGGACGGCGGGGCTTTTAGCATTGATTATTCAGCGGGCTGTACGAAGCCAGTTGCACTTTCGCGACGTTCTTTGCCCGGAACCAATACGGCCCAGATGAACATGAAGACCGAGATCACCACGACCACGCCAGAGCCAAGACGCATCCAGTAGAAGATCGCGAGCTGATCCTGCACGACCATGTAGTTTTCCCCCAGGACGCGCTGCATGTGGGTCTGCACCACGCCTGCAAAGGTAAGCGCAAAGGTCATGACAGACATTGCCGTACACATGGCCCAGAAGCTCACCATAGAAAGCATCTGATTATAGGGTGCACGTCCGCGAATTTCCGGGATCGCGTAGGCCATAACCGCAAGGTTGAGCATGACATAGGCACCAAAGAAAGCGAGGTGGCCGTGTGCTGCGGTGAGCTGTGTGCCGTGGGTGTAATAGTTCACCGAGGACAGCGTGTGCATGAAGCCCCATACGCCTGCACCAAAGAACGCCATCACAGAACAACCGATCGACCAAAGAAGTGCGGCACGGTTTGGATGTTTGCGACCGGCCTTCCATGTCATCACGAAGGTGAAGATTACCATGGTGAAGAAGGGAGCGACTTCCAGCGTGGAGAACAAGGAGCCAATCCACTGCCAATAGCCTGGTGCGCCAATCCAGTAATAGTGGTGACCAGTACCGAGAATGCCTGAAAACAGGGCCAGACCAACGATGACATAGAGCCACTTTTCAACGACTTCGCGGTCAATCCCATTGAGCTTGATCATCAGGAAGGCGAGGATCGACGCCATGATCAGTTCCCACACGCCTTCAACCCACAGATGAATCACATACCACCAGTAAAGCTTGTCGATGGCGAGATTGACCGGATTATAGAAGGCGAAGAGGAAGAACAGCGATAGACCCCAAAGACCAAACAACAGGATATTGGTGACTGTTGTTTTGCGGCCTTTCAAAGCTGTCAGCGTGATGTTGAACATGAACATCAAACAGACGACAAGAATGCCGACTTTGATGATAAAAGGCTGCTCAAGAAACTCGCGGCCCTCATGAATTTTGAACAGATAGCCCACCACCGCAACACCGGCTGCCACAAAAAACATCCAGAACTGGATGACGGCAAGCTTGGTGCTGTAAAGCTCAGTTTCTGTTTCTTCCGGCAGAAGATAATAGGTCGAACCCATAAACCCCATCAACAGCCAGACAATCAACGCATTGGTATGGATCATGCGAACGATATTGAACGGCAGAAGCTCGGAGAGCGTGTTGGGGAGCACATAGATCAAACCAGCGACAACGCCGAACGCGACCTGCGCGACAAACAGGGCGAGTGCTCCGTAGAAATAGAGCATCGCAACCTTTTGGCTTTCATATTTCATATCATAAAACTCCGTTCATCCGCGCCTCAGCCTGCCTCATTTGGTGGCCAGTTCTGCGTCTTGATGCGGCTGGTCCATTCAAGGAAATCAGCCAGATCGTTGAGTTCCTGTTCATTGAGGTTGAACTGCGGCATCTGACGGCGTCCCTCAATGCCAGTTGGCTGCGCCTGCATCCACGCTTTCATAGTGTCTCGCGCGCCTTCAGGGTCATCTTCACCGCCGTAGCGCTTCCAAACATTACCGAGTTCTGGAGCAAAATAAGCGCCCTCGCCCAGCAGCGTGTGACAGTTGATACAGGAATTCTTTTCCCAGACGTGCTTGCCGCGAATGACACCTTCGGTCAGTGTCGATTCATCCGTAGATGTTGTTTTCATGTAGTAATGGCTGTGCGCCGTCAGTCCCACGAAGATCGCGAAAAAGAATATGGAACCGCCATAGAAGACGTTTCGGGCGCCGGTCTTGGTTAGGCGTTCTGCCATCCCCTTCGTCCTTTCATTGGCCAAAGGCTAAGCCCCGGCATTCAGAGCCGTTTCGCTCCGAATATTTGTTTTAACGCGCATCTTTTTCCGAAAACCGTTTCACACTTTTCGAGATGCGCTCTTATCCCCATCAATGGTTTGGCTGGTGAATCCCCTCCCCAGCATCACGGGACAGAACTGTTCTATCCGGAGGTGAAAACGCGTCTTTGCGATTTGGCAAAGACCACAACAGTTGCTTAAAGGAAGAACCGCACTGCGACAGAACGCACGAGTGCAAGCGTCAGTAGAATTGCAGGCCAAGCCAGCAAGGCAGGCTTCAAAGCACCTCCAGTGCCGCGCATTTCCATGAAATCAAGCACAACGAACCAACCCTTTGCGAAAGCAAGAATTAGCACCAAAATGATTGCCGTAAGCATGCCGCGACTAAAACTCGCAACCAGCGCACCACTCAGGGCAAGTGCCAGCAAAATGACAATCGTGCGGTTAAGCGGAGTGTGTTTCCGAGTCGTCACTTTGTTACCTCACGCAAGATAGAGAACTGGAAACATCACCAGCCAAACGAGATCAATCGCGTGCCAAAGTGTGGTGATCAGCAGAACATTCGATGGAGACGGGCGCCATGCGACCAATACGAGAATGACCGACCCGAACAGAACATGCATGAGGTGAAAGCCGGTCAGCAGAAAGTAGAGTTCAAAGAAAGAACCCGCGGCTTCATCGCCAGCAAACAGAATCTCGTGCGCATATTCGACGAGCTTCACAGCCACGAAAACCAGACCAAAACATGCCGCCCATAAAAGCGGGTGCCGAACCTTGCCAATGTCGCGACGCCTGCGAACGGCGATTGCTGCTTGCCAACCACTCATCAGCAAAACAACCGTATTGGTGGCCGCGAGTCCGGGACTGAGATGCGTGCGCAACTGCGCAACGCCTTCAATATTGATGACGGACATCACCATGAAAGCAATCAGTAAAATCGCAAACGTAACGAGTTCACTCCAGACAAGAATCCACAGGAGAAGATTCTCCTCCGGTGCATCATCTGAAATCGTTGCCGTTAAGGCCGTTTCTTCTGTTCCAAGCATGGCCATGCCTAGCGCGCAGCGCACGCACCTTCTTTGCGTTTTGGCAAAGAAAAATCAGGCCCGCAGATGCATGGTGCATTTTCAAAACAAAGGAATGTTTCAATGACAGAAGCGCAGTTCGGACTGTTGATAGCAACGCCCGTCATCATAGGTTTTTCGCTGGTGCTTTACCGAATGGGTGCTTTGCAGGGAGCAGGCACGCTCTCAGCCGTTGCGGCATCAATTGTCATCGCCGTCATTCTTTTTCTGGGTCAGTGAGGGTGAGGAAAGCATATCAACTCCGAGCATGGAGTTCCGACGCTACCTGCAAAGGCTTTTCCCCATTCTATACATTTGTAAATTTTCAAGTTTGGCCTTAAACAGCGAGAACAAAATTTGGAGCATGACTTGAAAATTATCGCGGTTGATTTTGAAACAGCAAATGAACAGCGAGGAAGTGCATGTTCCGTAGGGTTGGCATGGATTGAAGATGGCCGCGTCACTCGTGTGGTCGAGCGATTGATCCGTCCTAAAGAGATGCGCTTTTCTTCTTTTAATATAGCTATCCATGGCATTCGACCGGAACATGTCGCGGATGCGGCAGAATTTCCAGAAGTTATGGACGAGTTTGCCGATGATTTTCGCGGCGCAACAATGCTAGCGCATAACGCCTCTTTCGATTTCAGTGTCTGGCGAGCGTGTCTTGATCAACATCGGCAGAACTATCCCGAATTACAGTATCTTTGCTCAGTCAAGATGGCACAGAAGGTCTGGCCGGACCTGTCATCACATAAATTAAATGTGCTGGCCAGCTATCTGGGATTGAACTTCAAGCATCATAATGCTGCTGAAGATGCCGCCATATGCGCTGAGGCCGCAATTGCCATGGCTGAAACACTGCGTGTTGCAACTTTGCTGGATGTTCCTGCATACATCGGCATGAAACCCGGACGCTTATTCCCGGGTGGCTATGAAGCTTGTACCTGTCGAAAAAGGTAAATGGCGTTTAGCGAAACCGGAAATACCGGACTTATGCAGGATCCACCTCCAATAATTCAAACGCGCAATGCGCCAATTGTTCACATATACTTGAACAAATAGCTGCCTATAGAACAATCCTCTGGTTTCGAAGGTTCATTGTCTACCATTTAGAATACAATGCGTGAACCAAACGCTGGCTATGCGCAGCCGATTGAAAGGCCTATCTCTTAATCATCGAAACGACGAACACATCGCCGCTTCACACAAACCAAGGA
>NZ_JBBGYW010000026.1:0-17117 GCF_037479515.1 Ochrobactrum sp. MYb379 | reverse complement strand
TACCACGAGCGCGTTCTTCTGGCGCAGCATCGATCTGGTCGTATGCCTTGAATTCACCAAAGAACTTGGTGATCGCTGCGGTCAGCGAGGTCTTGCCATGGTCAACGTGACCAATGGTGCCGATGTTTACGTGTGGCTTATTGCGTTCAAACTTGCTCTTTGCCATCTGAGCTCTCCTAAAATCTAGCCTGCTCAGGCTTTTTACTGTTTGGCGTAATCAGAAATTACGCGAACTTCTTCTGAATTTCCTGTGCGACCGCGGTCGGAACCGGCTCATAGTGGTCGAACTGCATGGTGTACTGCGCACGGCCCTGAGACATCGAACGCAGGTTGTTCACGTAACCAAACATGTTGGCGAGTGGAACGTTTGCGTTGACGACCGTAGCAATGCCACGAGCTTCCGTACCGGAAATCTGACCACGACGTGAGTTCAGATCGCCAATTACGTCACCGACGTAATCTTCCGGGGTTACGACTTCGACCTTCATGATCGGCTCTAGGAGCTGAGCACCGGTCTTCTGCGCGCCTTCACGGAATGCAGCGCGAGCAGCGATTTCGAAGGCGAGAACAGACGAGTCAACGTCATGGTATGCGCCGTCGATCAGGGTAGCTTTCACGCCGAGCATTGGGAAGCCAGCAAGTGGACCCGCACCCATGACGCTTTCGATACCCTTCTGAACGCCTGGGATGTATTCCTTAGGAACAGCACCACCAACGATCTTGGATTCGAAGATGAAGTCGTCGCCGTCATGCGGCTCAAAGATCACCTTAATACGAGCGAACTGACCCGAACCACCCGACTGCTTTTTGTGGGTGTAGTCGATTTCAGCAAGACGCGTGATTGTTTCACGGTAAGCAACCTGCGGCGCGCCGACGTTTGCTTCTACCTTGAACTCACGACGCATACGGTCAACGAGAATGTCGAGGTGAAGTTCACCCATACCAGCAATAATTGTCTGGCCTGATTCTTCATCTGACTTAACGCGGAACGAAGGATCTTCAGCTGCAAGACGGTTGAGCGCGAGGCCCATCTTTTCCTGGTCAGCCTTAGTCTTTGGTTCAATCGCGATTTCGATAACCGGGTCTGGGAATTCCATGCGTTCAAGAATAACCGGCTTCAGTGGATCGCAAAGCGTATCACCTGTTGTGGTTTCCTTGAGGCCAGCCAGAGCAACGATGTCGCCTGCGAAAGCTTCTTCGATGTCTTCACGGCTGTTGGAGTGCATCTGCAACATACGGCCGATACGCTCACGCTTGCCCTTAACGGTGTTTTCGAGCGAAATGCCCTTGGTCATCTTGCCCGAATAGATACGAGCAAAAGTAAGCGAACCAACGAACGGATCGTTCATGATCTTGAATGCGAGCATCGAAAGTGGTGCTTCATCCGAAGATTCACGGGTAGTTTCAGTTTCCGTCTTAACGTCGATGCCCTTAATTGCAGGAACTTCAACTGGCGAAGGAAGGAAATCTACAACCGCATCAAGAAGTGGCTGAATGCCACGGTTCTTAAACGCAGTACCGCAAAGCACTGGATGGAACTTAACAGCAATCGTACCCTTACGGATCAATGCGCGAAGCTGATCATTCGTAGGCATGGTGCCTTCGAGATAAGCTTCCATTGCGGCTTCGTCGATTTCCACGGCCAGCTCGATGAGCTTTTCGCGGTACTCTTCAGCCTTATCCTTAAGGTCTGCAGGAATTTCGCCTTCGGTCGCAGCTGCGCCGATGGTTCCATCCCAAGTCAGTGCCTTCATTTCGATCAGGTCGATAACGCCTTCGAACTCGTTTTCAGCGCCGATTGGCAGCTGAACTGGGAGCGCGATTGCGCCAAGACGCGAGCCAACCATTTCTACGCAACGGTAGAAGTCAGCACCGATCTTGTCCATCTTGTTGACGAAGACCATACGTGGAACGTGGTACTTCTCAGCCTGACGCCAAACGGTTTCAGTCTGCGGCTCAACACCAGCATTCGCATCGAGAAGAGCGATTGCGCCATCGAGAACGCGGAGCGAACGCTCAACTTCAATCGTGAAGTCAACGTGGCCCGGAGTGTCGATGATGTTGAAGCGACGCTTCTTGCCATCTTTGCCCTGCCAGAACGTGGTCGTAGCAGCGGACGTGATGGTGATACCGCGTTCCTGTTCCTGCTCCATCCAGTCCATGGTGGACGCGCCATCATGGGTTTCACCAATTTTATGGTTCTTACCGGTGTAGAACAGAATACGCTCGGTCATCGTCGTCTTACCGGCGTCGATGTGAGCCATAATACCGAAATTGCGGTAGTCTTCGATTTTATATTCGCGGGCCATGTTTTTGCTCTTTGAATAGGGTTCGACGATTACCAGCGGTAATGCGAGAATGCGCGGTTGGCTTCGGCCATGCGGTGCGTGTCTTCACGCTTCTTCACAGCAGAACCACGGTTGTTTGCAGCATCAAGCAATTCACCGGAAAGGCGATCAATCATTGTGGTTTCGTTACGTCCGCGAGCGGCGTTAATCAACCAACGAATGGCAAGTGCCTGGCGGCGTTCTGTACGCACATCGACCGGAACCTGGTAGGTTGCACCACCAACGCGGCGCGAACGGACTTCAACGTGCGGAGCAACATTGTCGAGCGCCTGATGGAACAGCGCGACCGGCTCTGACTTCGCCTTGGCTTCGATTGCCGACAGCGCACCGTAAACGATGCTTTCTGCAACCGACTTCTTACCATGAAGCATAACTGCATTCATGAACTTGGTGATTACGAGATCACCGAACTTTGGATCCGGATTAATCTCACGCTTTTCAGCTTTATGGCGTCTGGACATTTCGTCTCAACTTTCAATTACATCGGGCTCAACTCGCCATTATGGCGGCCGGTATCCCCGGAAAATTCTTACTTAGGACGCTTCGCACCGTACTTCGAACGACGCTGCTTACGGTTCTTAACACCCTGTGTATCGAGTACACCACGGATGATGTGGTAACGCACACCCGGCAAATCCTTGACGCGGCCACCGCGGATCATAACCACGGAGTGCTCCTGAAGGTTGTGACCTTCACCAGGGATATAACCGATGACTTCAAAGCCATTGGTGAGACGAACCTTGGCAACCTTACGAAGAGCCGAGTTAGGCTTCTTAGGGGTTGTGGTATAAACGCGGGTGCAAACTCCGCGCTTCTGTGGGTTTGCCTGCAGAGCAGGAACCTTATTACGCTTTACCGGCGCAGTGCGCGGCTTGCGGATCAACTGGTTTACGGTAGGCATTGAACCTTCCTCTATAAAAAATCTCGTAACAGAGCCCAATAAGGGCCGTTCCACCGGAGTGAACATGCACAAATTCGGGATGAGCCACTCCATCAGCGGCCAACCCGAACAAAAGCAGAGGAAGCTACAGCTTCATGCGAACGGCAAGTATCATTTCGATCGTAAAACGAACCCTGTTTGAGGCGAACTCCAGAGCGTGTCGCTCCGAAAAGACCAGCCTCACATCGGCTCAGATGGGCTGCTGATACGCGTTAACGGGCGTTTCGTCAAGGGCAACAGGGGAAGTTTCTTATGGAAGGGCCGCAAAACGGAGTTTTGGATCACCCTAAACAGTCGGTTGGGCCAATTCACTCGGCATATCTCAAATATTTGGGAGACAAAACTGTCATTTTCTTGTGTCAGCATAGCATCTGACAGCAACAGAGTTTATTGAAACACATCTGAGTCGAAAAGCAACGCAATTTTAAGGGATTCTTAATGTCATCCACCACCCCATCCACAGAAAACGATTCGCCTGTTGTGCATCTGGTCATTGCCGATGTTTGGAATGAAGGCGAAGAAGAATCTATTGAAGTTCATATTCTTCTGAAGTCAGACGAAGATGAAGATCTGGTTCAGACCGTTCTCGCGATCCTTTCGGAAGAAGGCTACAACGAGGCCGAACTGGTTGAGATGGGCACCATCACCGAAGAGCCTGAAGAAGAGCCACACAAAAGTGCATGGCACACCGCCCTCACCGGCGAAGTTGCACTGATCGAATTTGATGGTGAGGAAGAAGAAGAGTAAATCTCTTCCTCTCAATCAGAATAACAAAGGGCGGTTTCAAACCGCCCTTTTCTTTTGTCTTCCATACAAAAAAAGGCCGCCCCGAAAGGCGGCCTTTTTATTACTTTACCAACTTGCCTTATTCGGCTGCGCTGTTGGTCATGTCTGTCAGCATCGCGTTTGCATCTGACGAACCTGTCGACTTGCGGCGCTCGTCGATGATCAGTTCGTCGCGAGCAGTTGCAATGCGACGGATCTGGTTGGTCATGCCACCCGTACCAGCCGGGATGAGACGACCGACGATGACGTTTTCCTTGAGACCCTGCAGCGTATCCATCTTGCCGGCAACTGCGGCTTCGGTAAGAACGCGTGTGGTTTCCTGGAACGACGCTGCCGAAATGAACGACGGTGTCTGCAATGAAGCTTTGGTAATACCAAGCAGAACCGGATTACCCGAACCTGGCTTCTTACCTTCTTCGATCAGACGATCGTTAACTTCATCAAGTTCGATGCGGTCAACATGATCACCTGTGAGGTAACCCGTATCACCCGATTCCGTGATCTCGATCTTCTGGAGCATCTGACGAACAATCACTTCGATGTGCTTGTCGTTGATCAAAACGCCCTGAAGACGATAGACTTCCTGGATTTCGTTTACGAGGTAAGAAGCAAGTGCTTCCACGCCCTTAATCGCCAGAATGTCGTGCGGAGCTGGATTACCGTCGAGGATGTATTCACCCTTTTCGATAACGTCACCGTCCTGAAGATGGAACGGCTTGCCCTTAGGAATCAGATACTCGACAGGCTCGACCGTATCGTCGTTTGGCTCGATGATGATGCGACGCTTGTTCTTGTAATCGCGACCAAAGCGGACAGTACCATCGATCTCTGCGATGACGGCGTGGTCCTTTGGACGACGAGCTTCGAACAGTTCCGCAACGCGTGGCAGACCACCGGTAATGTCCTTGGTCTTGGCACTTTCCATCGGCAGACGCGCAATAACGTCACCAGCATTAACATGAGCACCCGGCTCGAACGAAAGGATCGTTTCAACTGAAAGCAGGAAGCGAGCTTCGCCACCCTTCGACAGCTTCAAGATCTTGCCGCTCTTATCCTTGATGACCATAGCAGGCTTGAGATCGGCACCGCGTGGTGTCGAACGCCAGTCAATGATGACGCGCTTGGTGATACCAGTCGACTCGTCCGCTGTTTCCGAAACCGAGAGGCCATCGACGAGATCTTCGAACTCGACAAAGCCTTCCACTTCCGTAAGGATTGGACGGGTGTATGGATCCCATTCAGCAATACGCTGACCGCGCTTAACTGTATCGCCTTCGTCAACGAACAGACGCGAACCGTAAGTAACACGGTGAACAGCACGTTCCTTGCCAGTCGCATCAACAATCAGAACCGCCATGTTACGGCCCATGACAACGAGGTTGCCATCGGTGTTGCGAACTACATTGCGGTTACGTAGCTTAACGGTGCCTTCATACGATGCTTCGAGATACGAGCTATCAACAACCTGAGCAGTACCACCCAAGTGGAAGGTACGCATGGTCAGCTGAGTGCCCGGCTCACCGATCGACTGCGCAGCGATAACGCCAACAGCTTCACCCTGGTTAACCGGCGTACCGCGTGCAAGGTCACGACCATAGCACTTGGCGCAAACGCCGTTACGGGTTTGACATGTCAGAGCCGAACGAATGCGGATCGACTGGATGCCAGCCTTCTCGATGATTTCGACGTCCTTTTCATCGACCATGCGGCCAGCTTCAACGATAACTTCGCCGGTTGCTGGATTGATGATCGGATCAAGTGCCGTACGGCCCAGAACGCGCTGACCAATTGGTGCAACGATCTGACCAGCATCGACGATTGGCTGCATGGTGAGACCAATTTCGGCGCCGCAATCGACTTCCGAAATGATCGCGTCCTGTGCAACGTCAACGAGACGACGTGTCAAGTAACCCGAGTTAGCGGTCTTCAAAGCAGTATCAGCAAGACCCTTACGGGCACCGTGTGTCGAGTTGAAGTACTCGTTAACGGTCAGACCTTCTTTAAAGTTCGAGATGATCGGGGTTTCGATGATTTCACCCGACGGCTTGGCCATAAGACCACGCATACCGCCAAGCTGACGCATCTGGTTGACCGAACCACGGGCACCCGAATGCGACATCATGTAAACCGAGTTCATCTGCTTCTGACGGCCAGTCACCGGATCGAACTCAACAGCCTTAATGCGGGCCATCATTTCTTCGGTGATCTTGTCAGTCGCCTTACCCCAGGCATCAACAACCTTGTTGTACTTTTCGCCCTGAGTGATCAGACCGTCATTGTACTGCTGTTCATACTCAGTGGTCAGCGCTTCGGTTTCTGCAACGATCTTTACCTTCGCATCAGGAATGACCATGTCATCCTTGCCGAACGAAATACCGGCGCGACATGCATGCGCAAAGCCGAGCTGCATGATGCGATCACAGAAAATGACCGTCTCTTTCTGACCGCAATGGCGATAGACGTGGTCGATCATCTTGGAGATGTTCTTCTTCGTCATTTCCTGATTGCAGATATCGAAAGATACCTTGGCATTCTTCGGAAGCAATTCGCCCGTGATCATACGGCCAGGGGTCGTGTCGTAAACCTTGGAAACAGGGTTTCCATTTTCATCGACAGTCTTAAAGCGGCCCTTGATCTTCGTATGAAGCGTGACAACCTTGTTCTCAAGCGCATGCTGAAGTTCGCCCATATCAGCGAACATCATGCCCTCGCCCGGCTCCTTGTCTGCCACAATCGACAGATAATAGAGACCAAGAACCATGTCCTGTGAAGGAACGATGATCGGCGCGCCGTTTGCAGGGTGCAGGATGTTGTTGGTGGACATCATCAGCACGCGTGCTTCAAGCTGGGCTTCAAGCGAAAGCGGAACGTGAACAGCCATCTGATCGCCGTCAAAGTCAGCGTTAAACGCTGTACAAACGAGCGGATGCAGCTGGATGGCCTTGCCTTCAATCAGCGTGGGTTCGAATGCCTGAATACCAAGACGGTGCAGCGTAGGCGCGCGGTTGAGAAGAACCGGATGCTCACGGATCACTTCGTCAAGGATATCCCAAACTTCTGGACGTTCCTTTTCAACCAGCTTCTTCGCCTGCTTAACGGTCGAGGAATAACCCTTCGCATCAAGACGAGCGTATATGAATGGCTTGAACAGTTCGAGCGCCATCTTCTTTGGTAGGCCGCACTGGTGAAGCTTCAGTTCAGGACCAGTCACGATAACCGAACGACCCGAATAGTCGACGCGCTTACCGAGAAGGTTCTGACGGAAACGACCCTGCTTACCCTTGAGCATGTCGGAGAGCGACTTCAGCGGACGCTTATTAGCACCGGTGATGACACGGCCACGACGACCGTTATCGAACAGCGCGTCAACAGCTTCCTGCAACATACGCTTTTCGTTACGGATAATGATGCCAGGAGCGCGCAGTTCGATCAGACGCTTCAGACGGTTGTTACGGTTGATCACACGACGGTAAAGGTCGTTAAGATCGGACGTAGCAAAACGACCGCCATCGAGTGGAACCAGAGGACGCAGATCCGGTGGAATAACCGGAACGATCTTCATGATCATCCACTCAGGACGGTTGCCAGATTCCATGAAGTTCTCAACGATCTTGAGACGCTTCATCAGCTTCTTGGTCTTCAGTTCAGACGTGGTTTCTGCCAGATCAACGCGCAGGTCTGCGGCGATGTTTGGAAGATCCATCGAAGCCAGAAGTTCAAAGATAGCTTCCGCACCAATCAGGGCTGTGAACTGATCTTCGCCGAATTCATCGACGGCAATCATGTATTCTTCTTCCGAAAGGAGCTGATGCTCTTTCAGGGAAGTCAGGCCTGGTTCGGTAACGATGTAGTTTTCGAAATACAGAACGCGCTCAATATCCTTGAGCGTCATGTCCAGAAGTGTGCCGATGCGCGAAGGCAGCGACTTCAAAAACCAGATATGGGCAACAGGTGCTGCGAGCTCAATATGGCCCATGCGCTCACGACGAACACGGGACAGTGTGACTTCAACGCCGCACTTTTCGCAGATGATGCCTTTGTACTTCATACGCTTGTACTTGCCGCACAAGCATTCATAATCCTTGATCGGGCCAAAGATACGCGCGCAGAAAAGACCATCGCGTTCAGGCTTGAACGTACGATAGTTGATGGTCTCTGGCTTCTTGATCTCGCCATATGACCAGGACAGAATCTTCTCAGGGCTGGCAATCGAGATTCTGATGGAATCGAACGTCTGTGCCGGAGCCTGAGGATTGAAAAGATTCATGACCTCTTGGTTCATGCCGTTCTCCTTAAGGGCGATCCGCCGCCCTGTGTGTCGTCGATGACAAGTCAGACACTGTCATCTTGAAAAGAATTCGCGGTATTACGCAGTTTCGAAATTTACATTTCGTATCAGCATTCTCCGTAAGCGGCATAAACTGCCTGCCGGAAAAGACTTTACGGGCGCGCCACGGCTAAACCATGGCGCGCCTTAATGCTTTTATTCCGCCGCGTCCGGAAGTGCGGCCTGCTCGTCGCGTGTATCGTCCAGCTCGACATTGAGGCCGAGCGAGCGCATTTCCTTGACAAGAACGTTGAAGCTTTCCGGAATACCGGCTTCAAACGTATCGTCGCCACGAACGATGGCTTCGTAGACCTTGGTACGGCCTGCAACGTCATCCGACTTGACTGTAAGCATTTCCTGCAGCGTGTAAGCCGCACCGTATGCTTCCAGAGCCCAGACTTCCATTTCCCCGAAGCGCTGACCACCGAACTGCGCCTTACCACCAAGCGGCTGCTGGGTAACAAGCGAGTAAGGTCCGATCGAACGAGCGTGGATCTTGTCGTCGACCAAGTGGTGAAGCTTGAGCATGTAAATGTAGCCCATGGTCACCTGACGGTCGAACGGCTCACCCGTACGTCCATCATACAGTGTCGACTGACCCGAGGTCGCAAGACCTGCATCTGTCAACATCGCATTGATGTCAGCTTCAACCGCACCGTCGAATACCGGCGTTGCGATCGATACGCCGCGCTTCACCTGATTTGCCAGCATGAGGACGGAATCGTCATCATACGAACGGACAGGCTCGTTGCGGTCGTTGTCCGGATAAATGTGCTCCAGAGTATCGCGCAGCGGCTGAATATTTGCCGTCTTGCGATAAACGTCGATCAGCTCACCGATCTTCTTACCCATGCCTGCGCATGCCCAGCCAAGATGTGTTTCCAGAATCTGGCCCACATTCATACGGCTTGGAACACCAAGCGGGTTCAACACGATATCAGCATGCGTACCGTCTTCGAGGAACGGCATGTCTTCGACAGGCAGAATGCGGGAAACCACACCCTTGTTGCCGTGACGGCCAGCCATCTTGTCGCCTGGCTGGATCTTGCGCTTCACAGCAACAAAGACCTTAACCATCTTCATGACGCCTGGAGGCATCTCGTCGCCGCGCTGTACCTTTTCGACCTTATCCATGAAGCGCGCTTCGAGCAGCTTCTTGGATTCGTCGTACTGGCCACGCAGAGCTTCGAGTTCGCCCTGATGCTTTTCGTCTTCGACAGCGAACTGCCACCACTGCGAACGTGGATACTCGGTGATCACATCACGAGTAATAGTCGAGCCTTTTTTGAAGCCCTTAGGGCCTGCAGCTGCAACCTTACCGTCGATCATATCAACGAGACGGCCGTAAACGTTACGGTCGAGAATAGCCTGTTCGTCGTCGCGGTCCTTCGCAAGACGTTCGATCTCTTCGCGCTCAATCGCCATTGCACGTTCGTCTTTTTCAACGCCGTGGCGGTTGAATACGCGAACTTCAACGATTGTACCGTATGTTCCCGGAGGCATACGCATCGAGGTGTCACGAACGTCAGAAGCCTTTTCACCGAAGATGGCGCGCAGAAGCTTTTCTTCTGGCGTCATTGGGCTTTCGCCCTTCGGTGTAATCTTGCCGACAAGAATGTCGCCAGGATGCACTTCCGCACCAATGTAAACAATACCAGCTTCGTCAAGGTTCTTCAGCGCTTCTTCCGAAACATTCGGAATATCGCGGGTGATTTCCTCAGGTCCAAGCTTCGTATCGCGAGCAGCAACTTCGAATTCTTCGATGTGGATCGAAGTGAAGACGTCTTCCGAAACGATCTTCTCAGAGAGAAGGATCGAATCTTCGTAGTTGTAGCCATTCCAAGGCATAAACGCGACGAGCACGTTACGGCCTAGAGCCAGATCACCGAGATCGGTTGACGGACCATCAGCAATGATGTCGCCCTTACCGATTGGATCACCAACGCGTACAAGCGGACGCTGGTTGATACAGGTCGACTGGTTCGAACGCTGGAACTTCTGCAGACGATAGATATCAACGCCAGACTTCGATGGATCGAGGTCTTCAGTAGCGCGAATAACGATACGCGTTGCGTCAACCTGATCAACGATACCACCGCGACGAGCGGCAATAGCAGCACCGGAGTCACGCGCAACAACTGCTTCCATACCTGTTCCGACGAACGGTGCTTCAGCACGAACGAGTGGAACAGCCTGACGCTGCATGTTCGAGCCCATAAGAGCGCGGTTCGCATCGTCGTTTTCAAGGAACGGAATAAGCGCTGCAGCAACCGAAACGAGCTGCTTTGGCGAAACGTCCATCAGATCCACGTTTTCACGCGGGGTCATCATCACTTCGCCTGCATGACGGCAGATGACGAATTCGTCAACAAAGCTGCCATTTGCATCCAGCTCTACGTTTGCCTGAGCAACCGAGTGCTTTGCTTCTTCCATGGCCGAAAGATAGACGACATCGAGCGTTACCTTGCCGTCGACAACTTTACGGTACGGGCTTTCGATGAAGCCGTACTTGTTGACGCGAGCAAAGGTTGCGAGCGAGTTGATCAGACCAATATTCGGGCCTTCCGGCGTTTCAATCGGGCAGATACGGCCATAATGCGTTGGATGCACGTCGCGGACTTCGAAGCCAGCGCGCTCACGGGTCAAACCACCAGGTCCAAGAGCCGAAAGACGGCGCTTGTGGGTGATTTCCGAAAGCGGGTTGGTCTGATCCATGAACTGCGACAGCTGCGAGGAGCCGAAGAATTCACGTACAGCCGCAGCAGCAGGCTTCGCGTTGATCAGATCCTGCGGCATGACCGTGTCGATTTCGATCGAGGACATACGTTCCTTGATCGCACGTTCCATACGCAGAAGACCGACGCGATACTGATTTTCCATCAGCTCGCCGACCGAACGCACACGACGGTTACCGAGGTTATCGATATCGTCGATTTCGCCGCGACCATCACGCAGTTCAACCAGCATCTTGACGACTGCAAGAATGTCTTCCTTGCGCAGAACGCGCACGGTGTCTTCTGCATCGAGATCAAGACGCATGTTCATCTTCACGCGACCAACAGCGGAGAGGTCGTAGCGTTCCGAATCAAAGAACAGCGAGTTGAACATGTTCTCAGCCGAATCCATTGTCGGCGGCTCACCTGGACGCATAACGCGGTAGATGTCGAACAGTGCTTCCTGACGGCTTTCGTTCTTATCGACCGACAGAGTGTTACGGATATACGCACCGATATTGATATGATCGATATCGAGAACGTTGATCTCGTTCGCACCTGTATCGAGAAGCGTCTTAAGAACCTTCTCATCAATTTCATCACCGGCTTCGAGATAAATCTCACCCGTTGCGTAATTGACGGTATCTTCAGCAAGATACGCACCGAAGAGATCGTCTTCAGTTGCCTTGATGAACTTCAGGCCCTTTTCAGCAAGCTGCTTCGCCGAGCGAGCAGTCAGCTTCTTACCGCCTTCAAGAACGACTTCACCTGTTTCAGCGTCAATCAGATCAGAAATGATCTTCATGCCCTTGAAACGCTCTGCCGAATAAGGAATGCGCCAGTTATCACCGTCACGCGAATAGGTGACAGTGTTATAGAACGTCGACAGAATTTCTTCGCCGTCCATGCCAAGCGCCATCAGAAGCGTCGTAGCTGGAAGCTTACGGCGACGATCGATACGCGCATAGACTACGTCCTTGGCATCGAATTCGATGTCAAGCCACGAACCGCGATAAGGAATAACGCGAGCAGCAAACAGAAGCTTGCCCGAGGAATGCGTCTTACCCTTGTCGTGATCAAAGAACACGCCTGGCGAACGGTGCATCTGCGAAACGATAACACGTTCGGTACCATTGACGATGAAGGTGCCGTTGTCTGTCATGAGCGGCATATCGCCCATGTAAACGTCCTGCTCCTTGATGTCCTTGATGGACTTCGCGCCGGTATCTTCATCAATATCGAACACGATCAGACGCAGCGTCACCTTGAGAGGTGCCGAATACGTCAAATCGCGCTGACGGCATTCGTCAACGTCGAATTTTGGTGCATCGAATTCGTAGCGAACGAATTCGAGCATTGAAGAGCCGGAGAAATCCTGAATAGGGAAAACAGACTTGAAAACGGCCTGCAAACCCTCGTCAGAACGCCCACCAGCTGGTTCCTCAACCATGAGAAACTGGTCGTAGGATGCCTTCTGAACCTCAATGAGGTTAGGCATTTCCGCGACCTCGGGAATCTTACCGAAAAATTTGCGTACGCGCTTGCGACCATTGAAAGAATGGGTCTGAGCCATCGTCGCTCCTCGTTCTATAGCCTTGCGGCTTGCTCACGCCTTGCGGCCTTTATCGTGCGCCGCCTTTCGGCGGTCCTCTTAACGCATACCTCTTTCAAATCCGACAGATTTGAAGAAAGGACATACGCAATCTTCTTTTTAGAGCGGCCTTGGCGTGTCGTTCGAAACACCCGGCGCTCTAACAGGCTAAAACCCGTTTCCTGAAAGCCCCTTCAAGGCCATCAGAAAAAGGGTTTAAAAAGATCAGAACGTAGTAACTAAAATCGCTCTGACTATGATTTGCATAAAGAGAACCTATTTCCGCGCTTTTCGTTTCTTTTCATGCATTTACTCCAGATGCAAGCCCAGAGTTTAATAAGGATTAAACTGGCGGACGTTTCCGTCCGCCAGAATAAAGAACTTACTTAAGTTCAACCTTAGCGCCAGCTGCTTCGAGCTGTGCCTTGATCTTTTCAGCTTCGTCCTTGGACGCTGCTTCTTTAACAGCCTTAGGAGCTGCTTCAACGAGGTCCTTAGCTTCCTTCAGGCCGAGACCTGTGATTGCGCGAACTTCCTTGATCACGTTGATCTTGTTAGCGCCGCCTTCAACGAGAACTACGTCGAATTCAGTCTTTTCTTCAACAGCAGCAGCTGGAGCACCAGCAGCAGCAGCAGCAGCTACAGGAGCAGCAGCCGAAACGCCCCACTTTTCTTCGAGAAGCTTCGAAAGCTCAGCAGCTTCGAGAACTGTCAGAGCCGAAAGGTCTTCAACGATCTTTGCGAGATCAGCCATTTTGGTATTTCCTTAGTTTAAGGTTTGAACTGTTTGTAATGAGAAACGGCCTTAAGCCGCCTCGTTCTTCCGGGCGTGCGCACCAATAACGCGAGCGATCTGGCCCGCTGGAGCGCTGGTAAGTACTGCAAGACGCTGAGCTGGGGTTTGGATCATTCCAACCAGCTTTGCGCGCAGTTCGTCGAGCGATGGGAGCGAAGCAAGCGACTTTACGCCTTCGGCGTTAAGTGTTGTTGCGCCCATTGAACCACCAAGAATAACGAGCTTGTCGTTAATCTTAGCGAACTCGACGGCTACTTTCGGTGCAGCAATCGGGTCGTCTGCATATGCAACGACCGTCTGACCTACGAATAGGTCTGCGATGCCTTCCGATTCCGTGCCCTGAAGAGCGATTTTGGCAAGGCGGTTTTTCGCGACTTTAACGGTGCCACCAGCGTCACGCATCTTGGAACGAAGATCGCTCATCTGCGCAACGGTGAGACCGGTATAGTGGGCCACGACGACCGAACCGGACTCTTTGAAAGCGCCGTTCAGCCACGCGACAAATTCGCGCTTTTCCGCTCTATCCACTGTGTCTCTCCAGTAGACAGGACCAGTTTGGCCCTGCCGGGTTGCCTTTGCCAGACTTGCCTTGCGGCTCATCTGACGTTCGAGGATCCTGTCCCCTTCAGCTTCACCCGCAAAGCGGACTACACTCAAAGGCAACTACGGTTCAAACCTCGCATGCACTTTCGTGCGAAACAGGGTTATTCCACGTCTCATGCAGGCCGTATGTTTAAGGACAATCACCCGAAGATGACCATCCGCCTGCAATCTCGGACAGGATAACCGGACTTTCGTCCGGCTATCCGGATCTTGCGATCCGGAATTTGTTCACATTCGACTGCTTGCACAGTCCGGTAGTGCGACCAACCTCCCCTCAGGAGAGGCATAGGCTCCGGCAAACCGGAGCCCAAAAATTATGCGACGACCTTAACAGTCGATGGATCGACCTTAACGCCAACGCCCATGCTCGATGAAATCGAGACGCGCTTCAGGTATTCACCCTTAGCAGCCGATGGCTTCGCCTTGAGAACTGCGTCAGCAAAAGCTTTGATGTTTTCTTCGAGCTTCTGATTGTCGAAGGAAACCTTGCCGATGCCAGCATGGATGATACCAGCCTTTTCAACGCGGAACTCAACTGCGCCGCCCTTAGAAGCGGTAACAGCAGCTGCAACGTCAACAGTCACAGTACCAACCTTAGGGTTTGGCATCATGCCGCGTGGGCCGAGAACCTTACCAAGACGACCAACGAGTGGCATCATGTCTGGTGTCGCAATGCAGCGATCGAATTCGATCTTGCCGCCATTGACGATTTCAAACAGGTCTTCTGCACCAACGATATCAGCGCCAGCCTTCTTAGCTTCTTCAGCCTTATCGCCACGTGCAAAAACTGCAACGCGAACGGTACGGCCTGTGCCGTTTGGAAGGTTAACAACGCCACGAACCATCTGATCAGCATGACGTGGGTCAACGCCGAGGTTCATTGCGATTTCGATGGTTTCGTCGAACTTTGCAACAGCGCGTTCCTTAACCATGCCGATTGCATCGGACAGGTCGTAAAGCTTGTTGACGTCAACGCCTTCGCGGATCTTAGCTACACGCTTGGAAATCTTTGCCATCGTCTTAGCCCACCACTTCCAGGCCCATCGAACGGGCAGAACCTTCGATCATACGCATAGCTGCTTCAACGTCAGATGCGTTCAGATCTTTCATCTTAGCCAAAGCGATTTCGCGAACCTTGTCGCGCGCAATCGTGCCGGCCTTTTCCTTGCCAGGAGCCTTCGAACCGGACTTGAGGTTCGCAGCCTTCTTAAGGAAATAAGACACAGGAGGCGTCTTCATCACAAAAGTGAAAGACTTGTCCTGGTAATATGTAATCACGACTGGAACAGGCGAACCTTTTTCCATTTCCTGTGTGGCAGCGTTAAATGCCTTACAGAATTCCATGATGTTGATGCCGCGCTGACCCAAAGCTGGGCCAATCGGAGGCGATGGTGTGGCCGAAGCCGCTGCAACCTGCAGCTTCAACTGGCCTGCAATTTTCTTAGCCATTGCATTCTGCCTTCATATAAATGCTGGAAACCCAGCGTTCTCGATTAATGCCGGAAATCCGGCTCTCGACTGACGTCAGTTAAACTGACTGGCAGTTCGGTGGTGCGAAATCGGCAACCGGCTAAGCCACCTATCCTCCCACCATTTTCCGTCACTTACGACGGAAACCCTTTCGGGCAACAATCAGACCTTATCGACCTGACTGTATTCAAGATCCACAGGCGTCGCACGCCCGAAGATGGAAACTTCAACCTTGAGGCGCGCACGCTCTTCGTCAACTTCCTGAACGATACCGTTAAACGAAGCAAACGGACCATCGGAAACGCGAACATTTTCGCCAATCTCGAAGGTGATCGAGGTCTTAGGACGCTCTGCACCATCCTGAACCTGATTCAAGATCAGATCGACTTCCTTCTGCGAAACAGGAACCGGCTTTGAATCACCTAGGAAACCAGTAACGCGCGGCGTATTCTTAATCAGCGAAAACACAGCATCAGTCAGCGTCGCCTGAACCAGAACGTAGCCCGGGAAGAATTTGCGCTCTGCATCAACCTTACGGCCGCGGCGAACCTCAACAACCTTCTCGGTCGGCACGACGATCTGCTCGATAAGACCGGAAAGGCCCTTTTGAGCAGCTTTAGCTTGAATGTCGTCAGCCACCTTCTTTTCGAAGTTGGAATAGGCGTGAACGATGTACCAGCGCGCTGTCATCTCAAAACTCCCCAATCCTGCTTAGCGGCCAAGGCCAAGAATAAGTTCTACGCCATAGGCCATAAGCTGATCGGCAAGAAAAAAGAACGTAGCAGCCAAAAATGCCATAACCACAACCATGATCGTGGAGATGATCGTTTCACGCCGTGTCGGCCAGGTCACTTTCGCCGTTTCGGCGCGAACCTGCTGGAAAAAGGTGATCGGATTCGTCTTAGATGCCATCTGTCACTCTATTTGCTTGGTGAACCACTACTCTTGAAGCGAAAAAACGAATCAAAAACAGGAACCCACGCGTATACGGTACGCAAAGCTGAAGATTCAGCCCCACGCACCGCGTGTCTGTTGACGTTACATAGAATCGATTCCCAAAAAAAACAAGCCCAATAGTTAAAAGAATACCATACAGGCTTATCGGAAATCCGACCCTTACGAACATCGCTTGCAGTACCATTCAATCGTACCGCAGCGACCTCTCCTGCCCGACCATAACACCGGCGGAGAGTTATCGATATCTGACTTAGCAGCTCTTGATAAAAGCGCTCATCAGATCAGTCAGCGAAAACGCTACGTCAAAATACAAAAAACGAGTACTCATAGTCAAGCCATGAGTACTCGTTTTAAAATGGCAGGGGCAGCAGGGCTCGAACCCGCGGCCTACGGTTTTGGAGACCGTCGCTCTACCAACTGAGCTATACCCCTATTTGGCACTGAGTGTGCCAGACTGGCGGCATAACCGCCAGTCAAATTCTTTACTCGATGATCGAAGCGACGATGCCTGCACCAACGGTACGGCCACCTTCACGGATAGCGAAGCGAAGCTTGTCTTCCATCGCAATCGGTACGATCAGCGTT
>NZ_JBBGYW010000025.1:0-17403 GCF_037479515.1 Ochrobactrum sp. MYb379 | reverse complement strand
GTGATGATCTCTTCTGCCTTGTGTCTTTTCACTGCCATTTCAATGTCCTTCTGAGGCTCATAAGCCATACTTCATGAAGGATCACTTTTCAGGGGGCAAACCATCGACCCTGCATGCACTAACAGTAAACACGGATCATCCGATGGGGCAGACCAGTCACTAACTGTGATACAAAGATACCAATTTGAACGATTAATTATATGAAAAAGATTACACGTTATTAGGTGCGTTTGGACGCGGACAGCCTAATTCGTTTTCTTATATTTCAGACCGCTAATTGTGTATCATTACCAGATTACGACTTAATCCTCTACTTCCTTAAAATTTTTTCGGACCTAAATTAAGTATGAGGTCCTGCAGTTCCTTAGCGCGATTGGTCCATGACATTTCATTGGCCCATTCCTTCCGGCACATCGCGTCATTTCTGGCTAATGCGTATTGTATCGCGGTTATGAAGTCATCCGGAGTTGTATAATAATCGATTCGGTTGCCTGCCTTTATCGTTTCTTCCGAAATATAGCTCACGACCGGTAAGCCAGATGCGCAATACTCATACAATTTCAAGGGATTAATAGCCATTACGAGATCCGGTTGATTAATTATATCGAACGGGATGATTCCAACTTGGGAATGCTGTAAAAATTCAGGCACTCGAAAATAGGGGACAGTCCCAACAAAATGAATATTTGAAATACCTGCAATGGAAGGAAGATTTATATTAGACTTCCCCAGTAGAACAAACTGCATATCCGGAAGTGCGAGGGCTGCTGCACGAATGGCAGATACATCCAGCCACGGCCCAATTGTTCCACTATAGATTATTCGTGGTTTAGGTATACCTTTTAGTTCGGGCGGTTCGTCACTTAATTTTCCATAGAGCGAGGTGTCTACGCCGTTGGGGAGATAACGAGTAGTTTTTTCTCTGTTTCGCAGATCTACCTGCAATGCTTTGGACGTGTAGACCACGATGTCTGACAACTGCAGTGCCACTTGCTGCTTAACTAACAAAGCTGGCGTCACTTCAGAGAAATATTGAATTCGGTCTGCATAGCGATAGATGACAGGTAATCTCATGTTTTGTGCTAAAGAGTAAAAATAGGGGCTATCAGTTAAAAAGGCCCTTGGATGCATAAGTTCAGAGTGTCTGAACGCTCTTGGAAGACTGGGAATGGTATATTTCCACCAAAAGTTCAGCATATGCTCACCGCGGAGCAATGGCATGTTAATATGCGGCCATGGAACAATCGTTTGAAGCAGCGTCAAACTACCGTCGCCGAACTGATAGCTTTTAGTATTGCCTGTGAAATTACGGAGTGCTCCTACAGTCTTCTGCCGTGCACGTTTGGCAGATTGAGGGTGGAAAAGATGCAACGGACTCGTTGGCTGTTCGATATATAGAACATTCCAGCCTAATTCACACAGAGATTCAGCAAGATAAGAAGTTCCAAATCGCATATCTGCCATAAAGGGATGCGTTGATGCGATAATGATTTGCTTTACTGTCATGGAACTCCAGACTCTTCCTTGAAGGCCGACTCGAATATGAAATGAATTTCGAATATCTTAGCCTGCCTCTCTTTAGATTATGTCAATCGTTTAGTGAAGATTTCACGCGCTACCTTTTTTCCCTACAAATCAGGGCTATTAAAGGCGAAATAATCTAGATCTATGATCGCGTTTTTTGAGATCACGATATAAACTATTGTTGAATTAAATTGCCAATAGGGTTGCCCATTGTCTCGATCAATTATCTATCTCATCAGTGAAGATTGGTTTTTTTTATCGCATTTTATCGATAGGGCCAAAGCGGCGAAGCAAGCGGGATTTCAGGTGTATGTCCTCACGCGCGTTGGTATTCATGGTGAAGAAATACGTGCGGCGGGTTTTGATTTAGTTCATCTCGATATGCAACGCGCGAGTCTGCGACCTTTACAACTCTGTAAAGAAATTACAGAGGTCCTAAAAGTTTATCGGCAAATTAAGCCGGACATTGTACACCATATTGCGTTGCGCCCTATTATTGTCGGTTCGTTCGCTGCCTTTCTTTCGAGAATTAAGTGGGTCGTAAATGCCCCGGTCGGAATGGGTTTTGTTTTTTCATCTGATGCAATAAAGGCACGTTTGCTTAGACCATTAGTCATCAAGGCGCTTAAAATTGCCATGTACGGAATGAATAAAGTTGCCATTGTCGAAAATGACGATGACCGCAATGAGCTTGTGCTTCGTAAAATTGTCCAGGCAGATAAACTGGTAGTGATAGAAGGGGCGGGAGTGGATTTAAATGCTTTTCCATATGTAAGAAGGAAGGGTATGGGCAGGATTGCTGTTATGCTAGCATCGCGTTTGTTAAAAGAAAAAGGCGTTAGGGAGTTTGTCGATGCAGCGCGGTTTTTGCAGAAGGAACGGCTCGATTATCGTTTCATTCTTGTAGGCGAACCGGACTCTAATAATCTAGGCAGGATCAGCCGTGATGAACTAGACCAATGGCGACGCCAGGGCATTGTCGAATGGGCGGGGCATTCAAACAACATGGCGGAGACAATATTGCAAGCCGACATCTTCTGTTTGCCGTCTTATAGGGAGGGGCTGCCAAAGGCTCTCCTTGAGGCAGGTGCGTCAGGGTGCGCAATCATAACCACGGATGTGCCGGGTTGCCGTCAAGTTGTCTCGCACATGAAAACTGGACTTCTCGTGCCAGCGAAAGATGCCTCCAGCCTTGCTGATGCAATACGAACGCTTGCGTACGACGAAAGCCTACGACTACGCTTAGCGGAATCTGCTCGACGGAAGGTTGAGGATTACTTCTCAAATAAAGCGGTCAATTCGCGTACGCTTGCAGTTTACCAGGATATGATCTCGAATGACATTTCGTAGCCTATTACGCCCACGGAGGTTTCTACGCAGAGTCAAACTTCCTACTTCTTCTCTGAAAGTTTCGGAGAAGCTGTGATGAATGTAAAACGGCCTGCCGTAAGCGTTATTATACCACACTACAACCAGAATGAGTGTCTTCAAAGTTGCATTGCATCTATTGCCAGCCAATTGGATGAAAATGACGAAATCATTATTGTTGACGATAGCAGTAGGCATGTGCCGGTCATTGAAACCGGTGATTGGATTCCGGCCGTCCGCTTAGTCGACCTTTCTGAGAACTGCGGTCCGGGAGCAGTGCGCAATATCGGCGTTGAGCAAGCTAAGCACGACTACGTAGCTTTTCTTGATGCCGATGATATTGCGTTAACTGGTCGGGTTTTGGCACAACTGTATGCCCTAAACAGCAATCCTGATTGGGTAGGGTGCGTAGGCGATTATATATATCAGCGCGATGAAATGAATAATCCGCCTTCTGTGCGTGGACAAAACGAATATTTCAATGTTCGGCAAAGTCTTATTTCTGGTCGGATTTTTGCCGCAGGCAGCACTCTTATGGTGAAGCGGCAATGGTTTCTGGAAGTTGGTGGCTACAACCCTGCTCTCAGGGTCTATGAGGACTGGGATTTGCTCCTACGTATGATTTTGCGGTCCACAGTCGGACATTGCGGTATGCCGCTCGCGATTATTTCTCCTTCGACGCGCAGAGCGAGCAGGGATGATCGATTTCGGGCTTTGATGCAGCTTAGTTGCACACACGCTAGGCATATGGAGTGGAGGGAATATCGCAGTTTCATGCAGGCTTTAGCCTATGAACGAGCCAGCGCATATTTTAGGTCTAGATGGATTTTGAGTGGGCTATGTGCACTTCTGACTGGTTTTATATATGCCCCAATTACGCTTCTACGCAGGCTCACGGCCAGATTAGTCAGTGGATTGCCATAGGTTCAGCGATTGTGCGCATGACTCGTATCTTGTTGCAGTCACATTGAAAACGTTCGAACCTTTACGATTGGTTTCGTTTGAAAGGTTGGAAAGTCAACGTGACAAATTGGCTGTTGTGCTGTTTCGACCAAATGGATAGTAACCGGTTTCCGAGTCTATTATGAGAATGGTCCGATGAAATCTATCAAAACACTCTGTGTGATGGGAACGCGCCCTGAGGCCATCAAAATGGCACCGTTGTCGTTGGCTCTTCGTGGAGACAATCGTTTTGATGTACATATATGCGTGACGGGGCAGCATCGTGAGATGCTGGATCAGGTTCTCCAGATTTTCAAGCTCACGCCCGACAGCGATCTAGCAATTATGCGTCCTAATCAGGACCTAACAGATGTTACAACGTCTATCCTGCTCGGAATGCGCAAAGTATTGAAAGAAGTCCGGCCAGAAATTGTGCTGGTTCATGGCGATACTTCGACAACATTCGCAGTCTCTCTTGCCGCGTATTATGAACGAATTAAAGTCGGGCATGTAGAAGCGGGACTTCGAACGGGTGATCTTTATTCACCGTGGCCTGAAGAAGCTAATCGCAAATTGACTGGAGCGCTGGCAAATTTGCATTTTGCGCCAACTGACCGTGCGAGTGCTAATCTTTTGGCCGAGGGTGTGCATCCTGACAAGATTCTAGTGACGGGAAATACCGTCATTGACGCTCTACTGGCGACTAAACTGCGCATTGAGACAGAGGCGAATCTCGCCGCCGCTTTGCGGAAGCAGTATGATTATTTGCGCCCTGATCGAAGATTGATTCTTGTGACGGGCCATCGTCGGGAAAATTTTGGCGATGGTTTCGAGCGCATATGCCAAGCGCTCCATACAATTGCAGACACTAATCCCGATGTGGACATTCTATATCCTGTTCACTTCAATCCGGCAGTACGTGATCCGGTGAAGCGCATTTTGGGTGGTATTAACAATGTAAAGTTGATTGAGCCGGTCGGATATGTCGATTTCATCTATTTAATGATGCAATCATATATGATCATCACAGACTCCGGAGGAGTGCAGGAAGAAGCACCTTCTCTGGGTAAGCCCGTGCTTGTTATGCGCGATACAACGGAGCGACCCGAAGCGGTGAACGCAAAGACCGTACGTCTTGTCGGAACCGACATTGAACAAATCACGACGTGGGCGCAGCGATTGCTTGTTGATCAAAATGCATACCGTGAGATGAGCCTCGCGCACAATCCTTACGGGGACGGACAGGCCGCCGCCCGTATCTGCGAGCGCGTAGCAGCTGAGTTTTCCAAAAGGACCGTTTAAGAACATGACATTCAAGAGTATTGCTGTCGTTGGATTAGGATATATTGGCCTGCCGACCGCTGCCGTTATGGCCAGCAGGGGGCAGACTGTCATTGGTATTGATGTCGCTTCCCATGTCATCGAAACGATCAATGAGGGTAAAGTGCACATCGTGGAACCCGATCTTGAACGTGTCGTTCAAGACGTTGTAAAGGTCGGCCGTCTGCGTGCCACGGTTACGCCAGAGCCTTCTGACGCGTTTGTCGTGGCGGTTCCCACACCGTTCCGGACGATGGAAAATGGTGCCACACCGGAACCGAATTTGAGTTATATCAAATCGGCAGCCCAAACGATTGCTCCAGTATTAAAAGTTGGTGACCTCGTCATTCTGGAATCCACGGTACCGGTCGGAGCTACCGAGCAGCTGGCCGTCTGGCTGGCTGAAGCCCGTCCAGACCTTACTTTCCCTCAGAGCGACGGTGAAAACTCGGACATTCGTATCGCTCATTGTCCCGAACGCGTACTCCCGGGTCACGTCCTGAAGGAACTAGTGTCCAATGACCGTGTGATAGGAGGCATGACTCCGCGCTGCGCTGAGCGCGCGGTGGAACTCTACCAGCTTTTTGTCGAGGGGGAGTGCATCGTCACTGATTGTCGTACCGCGGAGCTGGCGAAACTGACGGAAAACAGCTTTCGCGATGTGAATATTGCGTTTGCTAACGAGTTGTCGTTCATTTGCGATAAGATGGGCATCAATGTCTGGGAGCTCATTCGACTTGCAAATCGTCATCCACGCGTTAACATCCTGCAGCCGGGTCCCGGTGTGGGTGGACATTGCATTGCTGTCGATCCCTGGTTTATTGTGGCATCAGCTCCAGAACAGGCGAAACTTGTACGGCGGGCACGTGAAGTTAACGATTCTAAGCCAATATGGGTACTCGATAAAGTTGATGCTGCTATTACCGATTGGTTTAAAGACAATCCGACAGGAGTACCGATCGTCGCGTGCTTTGGATTGGCTTTCAAGCCGAACATTGATGATCTGCGTGAAAGTCCCGCACTGGATATCGCGCGGCAACTCTCGGGTCGGAATGATATCCGGTTGTTGGTAGTGGAGCCCCACATTGAAACCATACCGGCCCTGCTTGGCGATACCCAACTGATGGACGTTGGAGAAGCCCTGGCAACGGCCGATATTTGCGTGTTGCTTGTCGATCATGCGGTATTCAAGAGCGATAAACGGCCGGACGCCGCCCGCCAACGGGTTATCGATACACGTGGCTTGTGGGTGTAAAGATCATTAATGCCCGAGAGCAAATCGCTCCGGGATGGATCATCATAGTGCATTACGAGAATGATCAGGAGCGTACGCAGATTTCGATTTTTGTTAGATTTGGATTAAGGCTTCAGCATGAGCAATGTGTTGCGAAAAGGTATAGATGATTTTCTGGTTGGTTGGAGCAATCGGCGTCTGTGGTTGGCATTTGCAAAAGAAGATATTAGCGACAATCATAAAAATACTATGCTAGGCCCGTTATGGCTTCTTATTAACTATCTGACTTTCATTGCTACTTTTGGCTTTGTTATGCAGACAGGATCCGGAAACCAAAACTACCTAGCGTACATCTCGGTAGGGCTACTGATATGGTTCTTTATTCTAGAAATCATTACGCAAGGCGTGACGCTATTCTCTCGTGAGGAGAGTTTCATCAAGGGTACACCCTTACCGCTTTCTACGTATATTTTTCGCTTAACGATGCAATCCGTTATTCGCAACAGCTATGCTTTACTCGGTTGCTTCGGGGTACTGCTACTAGTGGGGGTTTATCCATCCGCCTCTTGGTTGTGGAGCGGTCTTGGTATTATCGTGATCATTATCGCTGCGCCCGCTGTAGTAACTGTTTTTGCCTTTCTGGGGGCTTATTTCCCTGATAGTCATTATCTAGTGTCGAATGCGATGCGCGTGGGTATGTTTCTGACACCGGTGTTTTGGACCTATAATGGTAGTCACGGGGTTCGGCACGTGTTTTACCAGTATAATCCCTTCACATATTTCTTGGAAATGGTGAGGTTGCCGGTCATTGACGGCTTTATGCCAATCAAGGCGTTCTGTCTGTGTATATTTATCTGCGCTCTGGCTTGGATATTGGCACTGTTTCTAATGGGTCGTTATCGAAAAAAGGTTGTGTTTGTCTTATAATGGTATCAATTCACGCGGATAATCTTAGACTGATATACAAGCTGGTTCAACCGGTTTTGCTTTCCCGAGGCCAGTTTTTGTCGGCGGCATCAAGGCCGGGAGGTACCATTATTCGCTCTGGCCGTCACAGCGAGGTAAAGGCGTTGGACGATGTGAGCTTTGATCTGAAGGCCGGCGACCGTTTGGGTTTGATCGGCTCGAATGGAGCAGGGAAGACAACGCTGCTAAAGGTCTTGTATGGTATCTATGAGCCTTCCGGGGGAGATCTAGAGGTTAATGGCAAGATCGATGCACTTTTCAATATCAATCTCGGTTTTCGAAGTGGTGCGACAGGGCGTCGTAATATTGAGCTTCGGGGCTTGATCAATGGCTGGTCACCGAATCAAATTGCGGAACGCATGGAACCTATCATTGAGTTTAGCGAACTGGGCGATTTCATCGACATGCCGTTGAAGTCTTACAGCCAAGGCATGGCAGCACGTCTGGCCTTTGCTATAGCGACGAGCTTCGAACCGGAAATTCTTCTCATGGATGAATGGATCGGAGCTGGTGACCCAAGTTTTCAGGAAAAGGCTAAACTGCGCATGAATAGTATGGCCGAGAAGGCCGGAATAATCGTTCTTGCCAGCCATAATCATTCACTAATTAAACGCACGTGCACCAAGGTACTGGAGTTGCACGCCGGGCATGTTAAAATGTTTTGCGATATAGACGAATGGTCGTCTGGGGAATGATAAAGAGGTTAACGAACCTGATGGTAAAGCTTGTTAAGCTATGACCTTTGGGGAATCTTTATATGCAATACATTTTATTTTTAGATCAAATATAGTTATAGTTTTAATTCAAGCCGGTCGGACTAACATTAAAGATCGTAAAGGCGCATAAGTATGGACTCGAAAAAAAACATAGAATCTGAGGGTATTGTTCGTATTTCTGATGGCGGCCTAGAATATTCAATTTATCTGCCCGATAGGGGTGGGGATTATATCCAGTCTTATATTTTTAATCAGAAGATTCCATACGAGCGGGATATGCTCATTAATATGTGTTCTCATTTACAGAAAGACGACATCGTCCTCGATATAGGCGCGAATGTCGGCAACCATACTCTTTATCTTGCTGGCGTTGGACGAGCTCGGGTGTTGGCCTTCGAACCGAACCGGCACTTAGCTGACGCAATACGTCGAAGTGTTCAATTAAACTCATTGGAAGATGCTGTTACTGTTCACAATATAGGTTTGGGTAAAATATCGGGACAGGCACATTTTGAAAAAGATATACCAGAAAATCTTGGTGCGCAAAAATTACAGGTTGGCGATGGCGATATAGAAATCGCAAGTCTAGATGATCAGCGGATTCCTTCACCCGTAAAAATTATCAAGATTGATGTCGAGGGTATGGAGTTGGACGTTTTGGAAGGTGGCCGGGAATTAATTCTGCGTGACCGTCCATTTCTTTACATAGAAAGTGCCACCGAAGCGAGCTACCGGCAGATATCGACCTATTTGGCTGAGTTAGGATATGGATATTGGGAGGGCTTTAATGCGACTCCAACTCATTGCTTCCGTCCTTTGGCAAGTATTTCGATAAATGAGCAGGTCGAAAGGCTCATACAACGTGAGGTATTTCAGGAATATAGGCTGCGCGAGCAATTGCGCTTGGCTTATCGTGCGCAAAATGATGCTCTTTCCAAAAGTAAGACACTTGAACAGAGAGTTGATATACTTTCAAATGATTTGACTAGTAAAAACGATCAGCTCCAAGAAAAGGAAAGTTATTTTAAGACTAAAGAAATTGAGATAAAGGCTCAGAATGAGATTTTGCAGAGAAATACCGATTCTTTACAGCGTAGATTTGACGATGTTGTCAATAGTACTTCTTACCTTTTATCAATGAAATTTATTGAAGCTGGGACATCTCTATCGGGCTTTTTGCGGCTACCTTTTGCCATAATTGCGTTGACGGTCAGAGGTATATCAAAGAGTATACAAAAAAAAAGCACTAACACACGTCCACTAAGCCGGCGGATTAAAGATTTTGTCATCAGAGAGATTAAGGTTCGTCCGGGTTTAGAGCGCCCCGCACGGAAAGTGGTTCATTGGTGGCGGCTCAAAAGCGGTAATGTTCATCCAGCAGCGGTAGTGCTGCAAAGTCACAATGGTCGGCAAGCGGTAGCAGCAGTTAAGGCGACTAAAAACGAGAAGGTCGCATCATTTGCTTCGCATATCAAGGTTGCAACCATTCTTGACGAATTCTCGTTCGGCAGTTTTGCATGTGAGTTCATAGCAATTCCTGTGAACCCCAACAACTGGAGGGAGCGCTTCGAATCAGAGAGGCCCGATCTATTTTTCTGTGAATCCGCATGGTCGGGACCTGACTCTGTCAGTCGACCATGGAAGGGGCAGGTCTATGCGAGCGTGAATTTTAAAAATGAAAATCGCGGAGCACTTTTAAGTATATTAAAATATTGTAAGGTACATGGCATTCCGACCGTATTTTGGAACAAAGAAGATCCAACTCATTTCGATGATAAAGTGCACGATTTTATCAAGACGGCTCAGCTTTTCGACTACGTTTTTACCTCGTCTGCGGAGTGCGTAGAACGATACAAGCAGGAGTATGGATGCAAGAATGTCTTTGCTTTACCTTTTGCAACGCAACCACGGATTTTCAATCCTATTGAGTACGCTGAAAATAGAACGAGAGATATCGTCTTTGCTGGCAGTTGGTATGCCGTGCATAAGGAGCGCTCGTTATTAATGGAGCGGGTGCTGGATAGGTTTTTGGCGGATGGTTATTCACTTAAAATAATTGATAGATACTTTGGAACCACGGACCAGAATCATATTTTCCCAGAAAGGTTCTGTCCTTATCTTCTGCCTCCTGTTAGCCATAAGCAACTGGATAAAGTTTATAAATCTAGCCTCTTTGGGTTGAATTTTAATACGGTTACGGATTCAACGACGATGTTCGCGCGTCGAGTCTTTGAGTTGATGTCGAGTAATACCCTGGTGCTGTCCAATTACTCTGCTGGTGTCAATGCTATGTTTGGTGAGAATGTGGTCTTTGTCGACCTCGAGCCCTCTCGCTTGAAAGCTTTGTCCGATGAAAATGTGGATGCCATCCGCGAAAGTGCGTTGTGCGACGTTCTAGAAAACCACACTTATGAAAAGCGCTGGGGATTCATCCTGGATTCAATTGGGTTTCCCCATCGGAAGAATGATAAATCAACGACGCTAGTTTCCCGAATAAAAAACCATGATGAAGCTAAAGCGACTATTGATTATTTTTCCGAGCTGGAAGTTCTTTTTCCTGACATAAAATTGTTGCTACTTTTATCTAAAGCAATAAATGATGATGAAGTCGCCATTTATTATCAAGATTATAACCGATATGGCTGTACGGTTATTTCAGAATCATATTTGGAAAAATATCGCGATCCTGTAAGAGACATAATTCAGACTGCGAATATGCTTCATGTGGCTAATTGCATTTTCCCCCCAGTGACTTGGCTAGGTAAGGCGCTGTTGCATTTGCCATACGCTGGTGAACGATACATAGGGTTTGATCCCGATAAGAAAAAGTACAATGTGGCTCAAATCGCAAAAGATAGACCGTTGTTATCATCGTCGTCCGGGTTTTTATCTATGATAAATCAAGGAAATCAGGATTGCTGGAATTCAATGTTCTACGTGTAAGGTAAACAGTGAAAATATCGATTATTATCCCATGTTACAATGCTCGTGGAAAAATAGAAGCGTGCGTTAGTTCATTGCATGCTCTTGACTTCCCGGCAGATGATTTCGAAGTTATTTTTGTCGATGACTGTTCATCCGATGGGACGTATTTGTATCTTCAGGAGGTTTGTGAAGGTGAACCGAGCTGGTCTGTCCATCGTTTAGAGGCAAATAGCGGTTCCCCTTCCAAGCCGAGGAATTTTGGAACTCAGAAGGCATGCGGCCAGTATATTTTCTATCTAGATTGTGATGATACCCTTTTCCCAGATACACTGAGGGCGCATTACGATTATGCTGTAGCAAAGAATGCTTGCATTGTTCGAGGTTATTTGATTGTCGATGACGGCAATGGACGTTCGCGGGCACTGAACAGAATTCCCAACTGGAAAGAAGAGTCCTGCAAATCTGAAAAGATATCAACGATTATCACCTCCCAGAGTACGACGGTTGTTTCCTTAATAAAGAGAAGTATTATTACAGATAGTTCTATAAAATGGCAAGATCATATAAGATTGGGGGAGGATACGTTATTTCTTATTGAGATTTTGGTGAAATCCGATAGTATTCATTATATTGATCATCCGACATTTACGTATAACAAGCGCCTGGCGCGTAAAGCGTCTAGCACGCAGCAATATGGTCGGCGAGAACTCAAAAATCATCTACATGTCTGGACTGAAGCAGAGAGGAAATTAAAAGAGATTGGGGTCAGCTACTATGAAATTCGGCTTCATGTCGGCTTAGTCACGGCCTTAAGAGCTTTGGTTTTTCATGGTACTGGAGATGTTGACGAAGTAACTTTTCGAGAATTTTGCGATTTCTTGGAACCGATATCTGCACACCTGAACAAAAACACTTTCAATCAACATTATTTGGAGATACTGGAATCTATATCGTCACGCGATTATGTGGGCTTTGTTGATGCTTGTAAACCAAGGTTGTTGATTGCTGGCTATGACCTCAAATTCATCCTGCCCAGCATTGAGGCGCTAAAGGATCATTTCAATATTAGGCTCGATGAATGGAAAGGCCATGAAGAGCATGACGAAAAACAAAGCCGGCAGCTTTTGCAATGGGCGGAGTACATCTGGTGCGAATGGCTTCTGGGAAATGCAGTTTGGTATTCCAGAAACAAGCGGTGGGATCAGAAACTGATCATTCGTATGCATAGGATGGAACTGCAAAGAAATTATGGAGAGGCGCTGAATGTTGATGCTGTCAATTCGATAGTGACAGTATCCGTTTTGTTCTTTGAGCGACTTTTACAAAAATTTCCGATTATTCCACGCGATAAGGTGCGGCTGGTTCCTAACTATGCTTCGTGCGGTGCAAAAGATACGCATCCTGTGCCGGAACGGCTGTTTAATTTGGGAGCAATAGGGATTGTACCCAGCCGTAAGGGTTTTATGCGAATGCTTAGGATATTGGCTTCGCTGAGAGAAAAAGATGCGAGATATTCTCTTGATGTATTTGGACACGGACCTGAGAATTTTAGCTGGATTACACGTGATCGCGCAGAGATGCAGTATTATGCAGAGTGTAATGAGTTTATTCGAAAGAATGACTTGTCAGATCACTTGAATATTGTCGGATTTGCAAAAATACCCGAAGCTCTGTCTGAACGTAAGATCGGTTTTGTCCTTTCGACCAGCGTGTCAGGTGAGTTTCCTGAAAGTTTTCATCTAGCTGTTCTGGATGGGTTCTCCGGTGGCGGGAAAAGTCTCGTTCTGCGCTGGGACGGATGCGAGTATATTTACCCACCATCAATGATTTTTGATAAAGAAGAAGAAATCGTTGATTATATATCTAATATAACCATCGAAAAATTCTATGAAGATTCAGAGGCGGGGCGAGATTTGATAGCAACAAGATATAGCCAAGATCACTTTATAAGTTCGGTCGTGTCGATTTTCAAGGAATAGGTCTCAAATTGTGCGTACTGAGGGTAGATCGCCTCTAAGCGATGTTCTAATAGATGAAATGGCGGTTTCCACAGGGATTGCCGTAATAGCAATTCTTGCATGCTGCTGGATTTCGCGTGAATACTAACGTTCATTCAGACCATCAATTCGCCTCAATTTCATTAGCAATTGCCTTTGTAATGCGATAGTCATTCGTTGTGAGGCAGCCATGATAGTCTATTTTAATATCGGTCTGACAGTGTTTGCTCTATTTTTTGCATTGGTGGGGTTTATCAGTATGTATCTCTAACAACTTTTTGAGGCTTTTTTTCTTGCATTTTACTCAAGAACGCTTCACTTAAAATTCGTTGTAATTAATATGTCCCTTTAATTATTTTCAATTTAGCGTATCACATTGTTGTATTAATGCAACTGTGGGAATTCCTTATCGTTTTTGTCATATTTAAGATATTATTGCTGATTTCCACCCAGATGTGAGCCGGAGGGGGGCGGACAAAAACTTGGACTATCATAGAGGTAGTTCATGTCTTCCTACGAAGATCGGATGCGAGCTGTTGCGCTTTATATCAAGCTGGGCAAGCGTGCGAAGGCCACTATTCGCCAGTTGGGCTATCCAAGCAAGAATGCTTTGAAGGGCTGGTACCAGGAATATGAGCACCATCTTGATCTGTGTTTAGGATTTGCGACCCGAACCCCGAAGCTCACACAGGCGCAGAAGGAAGCGGCTGTTGAGTACTACCGCACGCATGGTCGTTAAGTTTCTGCAACGATGCGCGCTTTGGGCTATCCCGGTCGTGCAACGTTGACAGCATGGGCTCGTGAGGCGTTTCCCGAAACGAGTAAAGCTGTCATGGGAAGAACTGGATGTCCACGATACCCTGACGCATTGAAGAAGGCTGGCGTCGTCGGAATTTATAATCGGCAAGAAAGTGCTCAGGCTCTGGCCGAAAAGCTGCGCGTATGCAGACCTGGGCGTCGATCTGCAACTTCTGAGTAATCGGGAGAAAACGCTGTTGGTTGACACCCTAAAAAATCTTTATCAACTCTGCGATCTGCTTGCTCTGTTGGGACTGGCGCGCAGCTCATATTTTTATCATCGAGCCCGCATGAGGATGACCGACAAGTACCTCACTATTCGTCAAAGCATCGCCGAAATCTTCGAAGCGAACCGTCGATGCTATGGCTACCGCAGGCTACAGGCTTCATTGGCCAAACAATCCGTTATAATCTCAGAGAAAGTTGTGCAGCGCTTGATGAAACAGGAGAACCTGATCGTTGCCACGCCAAAGCGGCGGCGATATCGCTCTTATCTCGGAGAAATCAGTCCGGCACCCGAGAACCTTATTAATCGCGACTTCCAGGCCACAACGCCGAATGAGAAATGGCTGACTGATATCACGGAATTCCATATCCCGGCTGGCAAGGTGTATCTCTCACCCATCATCGACTGTTTCGATGGTTTGGTTATCAGCTGGTCACTGGGAACGAGACCAGATGCGGAATTGGTTAATATAACGCTTGATGCCGCCATAGAAACTATCAGAGGTACAGATGAACGACCAATAGTACATTTTGATTGGGGTGCACACTATCGTTGGCCGGTTTGGCTATCGAGGATCAGTGATGCGAAGCTGGTCCGCTCAATGTCACGTAAGGCGTGTTCGCCAGATAACGCAGCATGTGAAGGCCTCTTCGGCAGGCTGAAAACAGAGCTCTTCTACTCCCGTGAATGGAAGACCACCACACTTGAGCAGTTTATCAAGGAAGTCGATGGCTACATTCGGTGGTACAACGAGAAACGGATCAAGATATCGCTTGGCGCACGAAGCCCAATCGAATATCGAAACAGTCTTGGCGTTGTGACGGAAAACCAGTCCAAGTTTTTATCCGCACCCCACTCCGTCAGTTCTCAATGGTAATTACCCGTTATTCCGGCTCGCCTCTAGGTGGAACTCAACAGTTCAATGCTTTACGCGAAAAGCAGGTTTATTTTTAAAAACGTAAAGGGCAAAGATATTCTCATTGCATCGTTTTTCGTTTTGAAATAACTCCGATTATTAATGAGACTACTTATCTGGAGCACTCTATGTGTGGAATTATTGGCATCATCGGCAATGACGAAGTTGCACCGCGTCTGGTTGATGCGCTGAAGCGGCTTGAATATCGCGGCTATGATTCCGCTGGTATTGCTACGCTGCTGGATGGAAAGCTTGATCGCCGTCGCGCGGAAGGCAAGCTGGTCAATCTGGAAAAGCGTCTTGCAGGCGAGCCACTTCCGGGTGTGATTGGCATTGGCCATACGCGTTGGGCCACACATGGCAAGCCTGTTGAGCGCAATGCGCATCCGCATATCACGCCACGTTTGGCTGTGGTTCATAATGGCATTATCGAAAACTTTGCTGAACTGCGCGCTATGCTTTCAGCTGAAGGCTACAAGTTCGAGACAGAGACCGATACCGAAGCAGTTGCGCATCTCGTGACGCGTGAGCTGAATAAGGGCAAATCGCCGGTTGAAGCCGTGCGCGATTGTCTGCCATTGTTGCAGGGTGCTTTTGCCCTCGCTTTCCTGTTTGAGGGCGACGAAGAAACCTTGATCGGTGCGCGTCAGGGACCACCACTGGCCGTTGGCTATGGTGACGGTGAAATGTTCCTCGGCTCTGACGCTATTGCACTATCGCCATTCACCGATACGATTGCTTATCTTGAAGATGGCGACTGGGCTGTGCTGACCCGTAAGGGCGTTACCGTCTATGACGAGAACAATGTAGAGGTTGAGCGCGCGATCCAGAAGTCGCAGACAGCCAACATGCAGGTCTCGAAGGGCAATCATCGCCACTTCATGCAAAAAGAGATGTTCGAGCAGCCAGAAGTGATTTCCCATACGCTCGCGAATTATCTCGACTTCACCACTGGTAAGGTGCGTCCGGAAGCAGTCAGCATAGATTTCAGCAAGATTGATCGGCTGACGCTCTCCGCTTGCGGTACGGCGTTCTACGCTGCTTCGGTTGGTAAATACTGGTTTGAGCAGATCGCACGTCTGCCGGTCGATAGCGATATTGCGTCGGAATTCCGCTATCGCGAAATGCCGCTTTCAAAAGATTCGCTCGCGATGTTTGTTTCTCAGTCTGGTGAAACAGCGGATACACTTGCCTCGCTGCGCTATTGTAAGTCACAGGGTCTGAAGATTGCTTCTGTGGTGAATGTCACCGGTTCGACCATTGCCCGTGAATCGGATGCTGTGTTCCCGACACTCGCCGGTCCTGAAATTGGTGTTGCATCCACAAAGGCTTTTACGTGCCAGCTTTCAACGATGGCATCGCTCGTCATTGCTGCTGCAAAAGCACGCGGCACCATTGATGACAAGCGCGAACAGGAATTGGTGCGCCAGCTTTCCGAAGCACCGCGTTTCATCAATCAGGTTCTCAAGCTTGAAGACCAGATTGCTGCCGTCTGCCATGAGCTCGCGAAGGTCAATCATGTGCTTTATCTCGGGCGCGGAACATCCTTTCCGCTGGCTATGGAAGGCGCGCTGAAGCTCAAGGAAATTTCCTACATCCATGCTGAAGGCTATGGGGCTGGCGAACTCAAGCACGGACCGATTGCGCTGATCGATGAGACGATGCCTATCGTCGTCATTGCGCCTTCTGATCGTCTTTATGAGAAGACTGTTTCCAACATGCAGGAAGTAGCAGCACGCGGTGGTCGTATCATTCTCATCACCGATAAGAAGGGTGCCGAATCTGCTAGCATCGACACGATGGCCACCATTGTTTTGCCGGACGTGCCTGAGTTTATCACACCGCTTGTTTATGCTCTGCCAATCCAGATGTTGGCCTATCACACAGCATTGCTGATGGGGACCGATGTCGATCAGCCACGCAATCTGGCGAAGTCTGTGACAGTTGAATAGCCCGAATTCGATGATCATTTCGCACATAAGGAGACTTACGTGGCGTCGATTTGGATCAGCGTCACGTTTTTTGTTTCGGTAGGATATTATGTCCGTCAGGGCTAGCTCTTGACGCCCTGCGCCTAGTCTAGCACTGAATGTGAATCCTGCTTTGGTTGAACTTATTGAAGAAATCAACTTTGCTGGGTATGCAGGCTTTTAAGAGAAAGCCGGGAGAGGTACTTAATTCTGTGAAAGGAACATTGTTTGTTTCATATTTTATATCGACTTCTCTGAAGTCTATTTACTTTATATACCGCGTATGTTTTTCAAATGAAATGACGGGGAGAGTGGAGGCTCTTAACGAAAGAATTGTTAGCTCACCGTTGGGCGCGTGCCATTTCACGTAAAGCCGTGGCGTTTATTAGGTTGAGTATATTGGTCTGCCCCGATGGGGTGATCCGTTTATAATGTTAGTGCATGCTTGGTCTGCTTGCCACTGTTGGTGTTGACGCTGGCCCATTTTGTGGAGGCCAGACG
>NZ_JBBGYW010000024.1:0-58097 GCF_037479515.1 Ochrobactrum sp. MYb379 | reverse complement strand
AAACTCCACCGTAGGCCACATGGGGAAACTCCTTCATCCATCCATGAAAAGCCCTTCGCAGATCAAACAGCGCGAGAAAATGTGGGGCCGAAACAGCGGTTACGATATGTCGGACTTTAGCGTAGAAACGGCCGTGATCGGCGACAATATCGCGCTATAGAGGGCAATCGGCCGGTTGGCGCACTAACTCCGATCAGAGCAGCAAGCGGATAGTAATGTGCTTCACACTGCTATCCGAATTGCCCTCCCAAAAAATCGCTTGTCATATTCTCAGCGATGGCATCGTGTTGGATCAGCAAGTACTGCCGTGGTTTCCCAGGACAAGAACGCGCGTGCTCGCTTGCCCATGCGCACCATTGAACGGCCACGCTGCGCTTCGCGAGCACGTCTTTGTCCTGGATTTGGGTAGCCATTTTAGGCTCCAACATGAGGATACGATCTGCCGTTTCTGCTACGAAATCGAGCTGTTAGCCTTCACGCCGTGCGGGAGGCGCTTGGCGATGAGGCAGCGGAACGGATCGCGGGCAAGAAGAAGCCGGAGATGGCCGAAGCCGCAGAACAGTTTCTGGCAGGAACCGGATGGCTCCCGCCGATCCTGCGCACCGAGCGGCCCGCATGGCTGGTGGTGTACGAGCAGCGGCCATCGTGGCGATTGCATGCAAGGGGGTGCCGTCAGCAAAGGTGAAACATCATGGTCGTCGTCATGTTCATGAGCGTTGCCCTGGGCGCGCTTCTCTGCATCCTCGCCTACAATCTCGCCGTCTATGCGCTGCCTTTCACGCTTGGGCTGACCGCAGCACAATTCGCCTACGGGACAGGTGCGGGCCTGATCCGTGCGGGACTCGTCGGCCTGTGCTCGGCTGGTGCCGCCTTCGGCATTCTGGCCGGACTGTTTGAGACGATCCGTTCACCTGTCATCCGCTTAATTGTTGCGCTGATCTTCGGCGCGCCCGCCGCCGTCGCGGGCTATGCGCTGGTCTATCGCGTCACCGGGGAAGCTGTGCCGTCAGACATCTGGCGGCACTCTTCAGCATCGTCGGCGGCACATTCGTCAGATTCTCTGCATTGGCGCGTCTGGCGGCAGGTGTCGGACATCCCGCGAACTAAGGGCGCCGAACCGGGCGGCGGAGCAAGGCGACGGCCAATCTTGACACAATAAGGAATATTCCTTACATTCCGTTCGACCGATTTATGGAGGCCCGCCATGGGAGCCCTGCTGAAAGAAGAAAGCACTATCACCGCCAAGGGACAGACCACTGTGCCGAAATCCGTTCGGCAGGCCTTGGGCGTTGACTATGGCGGACGCATTGCCTTTCTCATCGATGAACAACACCGCGTCTATGTCCAGAAGGCCGAGATTGAAGAAACCGCTGATCCCGTGATCGACCGTTTTCTCGAATTTCTTGCGCGCGACATGGCCAGGCAGCCCGAGAAATCTGTTCTCCCGTTCCCGCAATCCTTACTTGACCGGGCTGTTGCCCTGACTGCGGGCATGACGGTCGATCTCGATGCCGAGATCGAGGGGGACGTTTCGATCTGATATGCTGACGTTCAATGGCTGGACCGTCCTCGCACACCCTCTCTTTCTTGATCAATGGGAAAAGCTGATCGAAGCGGTCGACGCGCTCAAAGCAAAGAAACCGGACGATTATCAGAAATCCGCCGACGCTAGGTTGCTCGCGTCCCTGGTACAACTCGTCACCGTCAATGTGCCATCGGACCCGACAGCGTCCATCTATCGTCAGGGCGCGACCCTTGGCGACGACCGCAAACACTGGTTTCGAACCAAGTTCGGCAATGGTCGTTTCCGACTCTTTTTCCGCTATAGCAGCACTGGCAAGGTCATCATCTTCGCCTGGGTGAACGACGAAAACAGCTTGCGAACCTACGGCTCCAAAACGGATGCTTACAAGGTTTTCAAAGGGATGCTGGATGACGGCAATCCGCCCGACGACTGGGACGCGCTGCACAAGGAGGCTTCCGATCCCAAGGCCGTTGCACGGCTGGATAAAGCCTCGCCTCCGAACCCATAACGAATGGTATTGAACGTCACAGGATTGGGCGTTGCCCTACGGGCCGTCCTTTCGCGGCACACCGCGCGCGGCTGGCCCAGCCGGACACGGCCAGCGTCGGGCAAGCCAAGTGCTAATCCGTAATCGGGGGTCAATATTGGATAAGTAAACGCGGTGAATATTCCGTTCCGATTGACAGCTTTCATCGCAAGAGAAAACTTTCAGGTAGAACCGGACAAGCGCTTGAAGCTCATCCGGTTCCTGATTGACTAAGCCGAACCGCACGGTGAATTCACACAGGAAATTGCAGAAAAATATCTGAGCTCAGCGATATGAGTAAATCGAGCTTCGAAGAGCAGATAATGCAGGGCGCCTCCGCCCTCTGCCGTCAGCGCGATCAATTGGCATCCGAAAAACGAAAATTGGCAAGGCAATTGCACTACGCCAGGCATTCGGCCCGGCTCAAGAGCCTTTCAGAGCAATATGATTTCGGGATGGTCTTCTTAGCTGCAATGGGAGCCGTTTCGCTCATCTTGTTCGACGCAAACAGCGGCTCCGTAGCCTGGATGAAACCGCTTAGCCTGTCGCTCATCCTGTTCGCGTGCGGCAGTGCATTGCCCGGCCCGAAGATGGTCAGCCGGATCGGAATCTTCAATGACCATTTTGGTGGCCGGCAGTTCTGACGGTAATTATTCAACCCACATTGATGGGTTGAATAACGTTGAGTAATGCATTATTTGAACCATTAAAAGGGTCAATTCATGCGCTTAACGCTCCAAACCCATTTTGACCGGAAGTGGCATCACGCTGCGACGTTGGAACTCAATGACGACGCGGCCGGCTTCCAGGGCGCGTCGATCGTCGATTACGATCTCGACTATTTCGTCACCGTGGCATCGGCGGAGTTTTCTGCTGGAAAAACGGTCCGGGGCCATCGTGCCTTATCCGTCCGTTGCCCCGTCGATCTGGAAAATCGATTTAGCCGCAAGTGGCCGCCCTTCCTCCTGGATCTTATGCCCCAGGGGCATGCACGGCGAAGGCTTGCCGGGCACCTCGGCCTTATTGAAGGCGCGCGCGCTTCTGATCTGCCACTGCTTCTCCGATCGGCGACTGGCGGCATAGGCAATATCCGCATCAAAGAAGCGGCAGCCGCCGAAGCGGAACGGCTGAGCGGTGTTGAGCGCCAGGGAGTTACAGAGGCGGAAATCCTTGAGCGGTCGGATCGCTTCATGGAAGTCGCCGACCGCTTTGGAATGCTGGCCTCCGGCTCAAGCGGCCTACAAGGCGAATGGCCTAAGGTCTCTATGACGCAGGCGAATGACGGGCTCTATTACCCCGACAGCTTCGTAACCGATGATGAGGCCGTGCGCCACGTCATCGTCAAGCTGGTACGCAGCAACGAGCCCGTGGACCGCCTGATCCTCGAAGGCGAAGCCCTCTATTCGCGGATCGCTCAGGAGATCGGTCTGAATGTCAGCGAACCTTCGACCTATACCGAAGGTATCCTTATCATTCCCCGTTTCGACCGGAGGACGAGAGAAGGCGGCGGAACCGTCCGGCTGGGGCAGGAAAGCCTCGTGTCCGCGGTCGGCGTTGCCGATTTCGGCCATGTCGGCACGCATGAGGCCTATATCGACGTTCTGCGCCAATATTCGGCCGATCCCTTTGCGGACATTGTCGAATACCTGAAGCGCGATATTGCCAACCTTGCGTTTGGCAATCTCGACAATCACGGCCGGAATTCGGCACTCAGCAAGTATCAGGACGGTACGATCCGCCTGTCTCCTCTGTTTGATTTCGCACCCATGCGGCTCGCCAAAGAGGGGATTGTTCGCTCCACCCGATGGGCGATGATGCGTGACGGCGGTGGCGATCATTTTCCCGATTGGAAGCACATTTGCGGTGAACTAATGCCTGATCCAGCTGAGCAGGAAGCGCTGGCAGCCAGGCTTGTCATGTTTGCCGAATGCCTGCGCCAGGCTCCGTCCATGGCGAAAGATATGAGCGCGCCTCCGGACATTCTGGATCGCGCGATGGGGCGCTGTATCGCGATAGCGGACAGTGTTCTGGCAGCGTGTCAGTGATGCGGGAGGACAGCTAAATGGCTCGCTGGAAGAAACCCACGAAAGACGAAATTCTTGATAATCGGCGAACACTGGCGGAGCGTGCTCGAACAGGGGATTTGAGGCTGCCTGAAGCCGTTGCAGATATCCGTAAAGGGTTTGGCATGACACAGGAGGAGTTTGCCAGGACGCTTGCACTTACAAGGCGTCAAATCGCAGAGATAGAAGCTGGCACAGCAAACCCCACGCTCGAAACATTGGCAAAAATAGGCAGATTATTTGGATTTGGAATTGGTTTTGTCCCGAGAGAGACGGATACAACCCAGGGGTATGGCTAATTAACCACCAGATCTTCCAGGATTCGCGTTCAAATCTTTTTTGCCAAGAGCGATAGACCGACAAATATGGGCACTGAAAATTGACCAGTCCTGACATTGTTGATTTTTGGGGGGCGGACGAAAACTTGGACTATCAGGGAGTTAGTTCATGTATTCCTACGAAGACCGGATGCGAGCCGTTGCGCTCTACATCAAGCTGGGCAAGGGACCAAAAGCGACTATTGGGCAGCTGGGCTATCCAAGCAAGAATGCTTTGAAGGGCTGGCACCTGGAATATGAGCACCATATTGATCTGCGTTTAGGATTTGGACCTCGAACCCCCAAGTTCACACAGGCGCAGAAGGAAGCGGCTGTTGAGCACTACCGCACGCATGGTCGTAAAGCCACTCAAGGATGACCAAACTTTTCCACTTTGTCAGCTCCCAGCTTTAAAGCTGCCATTCCGCTGTCGGCCCTTAAATGTCTTTCACGTGTTTGCTTGAACATCGGCAACTATACTAGCAAAAGCCTTTGCCGCAGAATTTTGAGCGTTCACCATAAGGCAAAGATCGAACGTCGATTCTGCTCCTTTGATCTCGCGGTAGACGATCCGATCAGGTCGGAAGCTCGCCATGCTTTGCGGCACGATAGACACGCCAGCTCCGACCGCAACCAGCGACAGCACGGCATGCATGCCATGAGCTTCCTGAGCTATCTGGGGCGCGAACCCAGCAGCGGAGCAAATCCGGATAACCTGAAGGTGGAAACCGCGCCCCTCGATCATCGGCCAGAGGATGAACGGTTCCACTGCTAGATCAGCCACCGTCAACCCACCTTTGTCAGCAAGAACATGGTCGACGGGCAGCGCCATGCAGAGGCGATCCCGGTCGAAGCTGTGCAACACAATGCTTCCCGCATCCGCCAGTGGCGGGATCACCACTGCTGCATCAAGTGTTCCATTGCGAAGGCCGGTTATCTGACTGGCCGTTGTGGCCTCGCGCAGTTCCAGCCGCACTTTGGGGCGCGCCAGGCGGAACGCCCGGATCGCGTCCGGCAGTCGCCCGTAAAGTGCACTCCCGACATATCCGAGCCGCACGAGACCTGTGCGACCCGCTGCCGTCTCCCGCGCCATGAGGATCGAATGGTGCGCCTGTCGCAGCGTCTCGCGCGCTTCGCGAAGAAATGCGCGACCGGCATCCGTCAGGCCGGTAATCCGGTTGCCGCCCCGCTCGATCAAGGCCACGCCCAGATCGGCTTCCAGCCGCTGTATCGCCACCGTCAGGGGTGGCTGCGACATGCCAAGGCGATGCGCGGCGCGATGGAAATTTTCTTCTTCGGCAACGGCAACGAACTGCTCCATCTTACGCAAGTCGATCATCCCGCGCGTGACTTCTGATACATCTGTCATATCATGGCTCCATCCATTCAGTATTGGACGTATCATAAGGGTGTCGCCATCTTCCGCTCAATAGAGGATGCCACAATGAACCAACAAGATTTCACCGGACGCACGGTGCTGATCACCGGCGCGGGCCGAGGCCTTGGACTTGCTTACGCGCGCGCGGTCGGCCAGCTTGGCGCAACGGTCCTGCTGCACGATGTCGGTGCCAACACAGACGGAACGGGAACGGACACGATGATCGCCAAAATCGCGGTCGCGAACCTGCGTCACGACGGGATCGACGCACATTCGTTCCACGCCTCAATCCACACCCGCGATGCCTGCCATGATCTGGTGCAAGACTGCCTTGCATTGAACGGATCCCTTGATGCCGTGATCCACAATGCCGGGTGGGTCGGCTACGAACGCGTCGAGGATGTGCAGGAGTCATCCTTCGATCACATGATGACGGTCATGGCGAAGGCACCGCTGTGGATCGCCCAGGCGGTATGGCCCGCGATGCGCGAGGTCGGATACGGCCGGATCGTGCTGACGACCTCCTGCCGCGCGCTTTATCCGCAATATGTCCAGAAGGGTCTTGTCTCCTACGCCGCTGCCAAGATGGCCGCCGTGGGTATCGTGAATGTACTCGCAGATGAAGGGGCCGAACACGGCATCGTCGTCAACGCGGTATCCCCCGTAGCAAAGACGCGGATGTGGGGAGTAGAAGGGGAGACGGAGGACCTGAAGCCCGAGGCGGTTGCTCCGGGTGTCGCCTTTCTGGCGTCGGAGGCTTGCACCGAAGGCGGCTGGATCTTGCGGGCCGCCAATGGGCAGTTCCATGCCACCCGCGCGGCTGAGGCCGAAGGGGTGGACTATCCGCGCGACCTCCGCGCCGTTCGGGCCGGCTCGCCGGCGGCAGTGGCGGCAGCATGGGACCGGATTGCCTTGATGGCACGGGAGCCACGGGCATGACCGGCCAGATCAGGATTGCAGCCGCCACGCAGGCAATCATCGGCGAAAGCCCCGTCTGGAGCGCGCGGCGTAAGCGCCTGCTCTGGATTGACATCCTTGGTGGACACCTCCACAGCTATGATCCGCTGAGCGGACAAAATACTGCTACCCCTGTTCCCACGCCTGCCGGACTTCTGGCGGAGGATCCCGAGGGTGAAATCGTTCTCGGCCTCGGTTGCGATCTCGCGCGTCTTGATGCGAATGGTGGAGTTAAGCTGTTTGCACGTGCGCCCCAGGCCGATCCCGCCTTCCGGTTCAACGATGGCAAGTTCGACAGGCAGGGCCGCCTGTGGACCGGGTTGATGAACATGGAGGGAAAGAAGGGGCGCGGAACCCTCTATCGGTTTGATCCGGACGGAACATGGCATGTTGCGGACACCGGCTTCGATTTGCCCAACGGCTTGGAATGGAGCAAAGATGGCAAAATCCTCTATTTCACGGACTCGCACAAGGGCGAGATCTACGCCTATGATTTTGACCCGGCCACAGGCGAGATCGGCAACCGCCGCCTGTTCTTCGGTATGGACCCAAGGGATGGAAAGCCCGATGGCCTCACGCTGGACCGTGACGGCCACCTTCTCAGCGTTTTGTTCGATGGATCGGCCCTCGCCCGCATCGAACCGAATGGCTCTCTCGAACGGCTGATCCCGCTGCCGGTGCCGCGTCCGACGAGTTGCGCCTTTGCGGGCGACGACAGAGCTTTGTTCATCACCACTGCGCGAGTGGGGCTGAGCGAAGATCAGCTTTCCTGCGCGCCGCAATCGGGGGTGCTTTTCGAGATCAATTACGACATTGCAGCGCAACAAAGACGTATTTCAGGATAATGTGAGGGTCTGCTTTTGCGCACAACGCGGATTGGCTGCTTCCCGGCTTTTTCCGAGCCGTGAGGGCGATCACAATGATTTGGCCATGCCGGGTGCGTAGGTTATTGAAGAGGCTCTTGCCAGACGGGGCGGTGTGTAACCCGTGGTGATTGGCACACCGGAACCTTTTTTAAACATTGGTTGGAAAGAAGAATTGGATGCTGTATTGCAAGCACTACGGCAGGTTCGGGAACGGTTTGAGGATGTCTTAACAATCGGTGCTGTCTCCATTGCTGCGACAAGTCGCTGTGCTGTCGCGCTGGCTACCCTTCCTATCATCGCGAAATATAATCCGTCCGCATGTGTTGTGTGGTTTGATTCCCATGGTGATCTGAACACCCGGCGGTCACATCAACTGGCTATCTGGGTGGACTGGCCTTTGCCGGCCCTGCAGGCCTCTGGGATTCAGGCCTGAGATCGGCCTTGAAACTGGATCAGATAGTGCTTGTTGGCTAACGCGATCTGGGCCCTTACGAGCAGGAACTGATTGATAGGAACGGCATCCCTCACATCAAGCCAAATGGTAATCAGGCCTCCGAACTTCGCGCCGCGATGGGAGGGCGCCCGGTCTACGTTCATCTCAATTGCGATGTGCTTAATCCGGGCGTCGTTCCGACCGACTATGTGCATGAAGGTGGCTTCTCCCTCAATGATCTTAGCATTTGCTGCGACGTTATTGCGGGATACCCATTTATAGGCATAGAGATTGCCGGGTTTCAGAATTCCTGGGAAACAGGTGGCGAACCGGTGTCACCAAATCTGTTGCTGGACGCGCTAGAAGCTCTTTTAACAGTCAAACCACGACGGTTGCAGAAGGCGGAAATTCTGCAACAGGCGCAAAAATTGTCAAATATCAGGTAGATTTTTGCGGCGAAAGCCGGGTGTCAAAGTTCGGCTTATCCTCTTTTGCTTTCACGTAACAAACAACTGCGTTCTCATCGCTGATCCACGCTAAGTTTTTAATTTATTTACATATTGAAGCGGGACATATCCTAAAAAAACAACTATCAGTCCGCCTATCGCTGTATCGACGAGACGCTGAACTCCATAATCAATATTGGCAGTTCCTGGAACTATGACATCAACAAGCATTAAAATCAGTGGTGTTAGAAAAACGGCTTGCAGAATGTAAGAACGCTGCATTGCCCACGGCAACATAGCGCTCAAAGCAGCCATCAGAGCAATGAACAAAGCGCCTTTTGGAACGGCTGCTAAGATTACAGCCCCGATTATGACGCCAAGGATTGTTCCGATGGTGCGTTGAATTGCACGGTCTCGAATTGATCCAAACTCTGGCTTCATTACCAGGCCAACTGTGAGGGGGATCCAGAACCAATGGGCATCATGATCAAACCAATGGGAAGAATAAGAAACACCAAGGCAGACCGAAAAAGCGATTGCGGTTGCTACAATTGATCGTTGAGTTGCAGCACGAGTTTGGGCTGAGGAATTATGAGTTACCTTTTTTGATTGAGCATCTTGTGAATGCCAACCGCGTATCAACGCTTCCAAACCGAGGACTACTGAATAGAGAAGAGTACCCACCAGATAAAGAGCCGCAGGCTGCCAAAATGGTTTAATAGCAGGAACTCCAAGTGCGATTGATGCTAAAAGTAGTGCCTGGAGCGTGCCGATGGATAATGTGCTGCTTTTGTTACTCAAATATGCTGCGCAAAAGCCGACAAGCATCATTGCAAAAACAACGAAAGCCCAAGGCAATATCCCAAGATAACCGAGGAGGTAGCCTGAAGCGCCGATTGGCGCAGAAATCAGCATTTTTTTAAATATTGAACTATAGCTGCCTGAGCCTTCGCCGGTCGCCATCATCAGGCACCCCATCGCGACCCACATGCCGGTCATTATATCGTTAAAGAACAAACCAACAGCAAAAGGAAATCCGATGCAAAAGGCTGTTCTTATCGCGCGCCAGGAGTTCCAGGTTGCTGGCTTCAATTCAAATAATTCTGAAGCAATATTATTTCTTGCTGATGCCTGATCCATGTCCCCACCCCAAAGCTAACTTAAAATAACTAATTATCATGTCACGGCTGAAATAATAAACATTCAGAATGAATTTTGTTTAAGAAAATCTTCGCACATTGAAGAGCATGCAACATAAGAGAAAACGGCTCATGTTCAGAATATTACGTTGAGCCAGGAATGGGCTTCCCCTTCAAAAGTGAAGGCTTCTGTTAGACAAGATTGACAGGAGACTTAGAATTGAAGCAGCGAGAATTTAAAGAGTAATTCAAACGCGAAGCCGTTCGGATTTTAACGACGAGTGGTCGCAGCATTTTATCGGTCGCGGCCGACCTAGGCATTGGCAAGTCAACGCTTGACCGCTGGCGTAGCATTTTTGCTGAGCAAGATTTGCTCTCTGGTCCGCATGAGGACATGAGCCAGGAACTTGCTCGCCTTCGCAAAGAAAACGAACTCCTGCGCCAGGAACGAGATTTATTAAAAAAAATAGCGACGGCCTTCTTCGCTCGGGAGACAAGTCGATGAAGTTTGCTTTCATCGATACGGAGAAGGCCCACATGTCTCTGTCGCGGCTGTGTACTTTTGCAGGCCTCAGCATCAGCGGTTATTATGCATGGAAGCATCGGCGCCCCAGTCGCCGTCAGCTTGATGACATGATTATCCTGGCTCATATTCGCAATCAGTTTGCGCTATCACGTGAAACCTACGGCAGCCCTCGTATGCATGTCGAACTGAGCGAAGAAGGCATTCGAGCCGGACGCCACCGCACAGCACGACTGAGTGCCAAGAAAATGGTTTGAAAGCTCGGCAGAAAACGCGCTTCAAACGCACGACCGATAGCAATCATGGTGAGCCTGTCGCTCCCAATGTTCTGGATCAGGACTTCACTTGTGACGGACCAGATCAGAAATGGGGTGTCGATATCAGTTACATATGGACCGCAAAAGGATGGCTGTGTCTGGCAATCGTTGTCGATCTTTTCTCTCGTCGTATTATCGGCTGGGAAGCACGGGACCGGATGAAAAGGATCTTGCGATTTACGCTTTGAAGAAGGCTATTGCAATCCGGCAACCAAAGCCGGGACTGATCCAACACTCGGACAGGGGAAGCCAATATGCCAGTTATGAGTATAGCAGAATTCTCGAAGCGTACAGCATGCTTCCATCCATCAGCGGAAGAGAAAATTGCTATGATAATTCGATGGTGGAAACCGTCTTCAAGACGATCAAGTCAGAACTGATATGGCGAACTGTGTTCTACACACGTAAGGTTGCCATCAACGCCATTGGTGAATACATTGACGGCTTCTATAATCCTGTGCGCAGACATTCTGCACTCGGGTATAAATCACCGATCCAGTTCGAGATGATAAACCGTATATTAGTGACAGAACCTCTCCACTAAATCAGGGCAAGTCCATGACTGCGTTAAGTGCGAATTTATTCAGAGAATACTCCCGATGACGAGTCGAGAAGAGGTATTCACGATACTCTCATGAGCCTGGCTTGAACGTGATGGCATATCGACTAAATTGATAGCATAGATGTCGATCTGCAGGAGGTGCTATCAGATGCCCGCCGTCACCATTCGAAACCTTTCCGAAAAGACCCACCGCGCCCTCAAGGTGCGCGCGGCACATCATGGCCGCAGCGCCGAGGCGGAAATGCGCGACATTCTGGATGCGGCGGTTCGCCTCGCTAACCGCACACGCATCGGTTCCGCTCTTTCGGCCTTGAGCCGCGATGCCGGGCTTAACAACGCCGATTCCGAGGTGCTGGAACAGGCTCGCGACCGCAATCCCGCCAAGCCATTGAGCTTTGAATGATTGTTCTCGACACGAATGTCGTTTCCGAGGCTATGAAACCGGAACCGGCTCCCGTCGTGCTTGGCTGGCTGGACGAGCAGGCCGCACTGACCCTTTATCTCTCCAGCGCCACCGTTGCGGAACTTCTTTTTGGCACCGGCGCATTGCCTGAAGGGCGACGGAAGTAAAAGTTCGCCGCCGCACTCGAGGGATTGCTTGATCTGTTTGAAGGCCGCATCCTGCCCTTCGATACTGAAGCCGCTCGTAACTACGCAGACCTGGCGGTCACTGCGCGCAAGGCCGGCAAGGGCTTTCCGACGCCGGATGGCTACATCGCTGCGATAGCCACCGCTCATGGTTTCTCCGTCGCCACACGGGATGCTAGTGTCTTTAAAGCAGCGGGTGTCCCCATAATCGACCCGTGGACGAACGAACACTAAAGACCGGGATAAAATCCTTCTCCAAAAAGCCCAGCTCATGCCTAAGGTGATCGTTCAGGACTTCATCAAGCCGGAAGCCGTGGAGATCGTTGTGCCGCTTTACCACGAGCTGGTCGAGAAGACTCGGCAGGAAGAGCTTTGCATCGCCTAAGATGTTGATTGCCATCCCATAGCTTCTACGTTGAAATCAACAGGAAGATGTTGGAAAGGCCGACGTCGACACCCCACGCCGTGCTCTTGGTGGACTTTTAGGGAATAGCGTCCGTTTCAATTGTTCAGATCGAGCCCTCACAAGAGAAATAGACCGACAAACAAGGGCCCTGAAAATTGAGAAGTCCTGACATTGTGACGTAAAACCAGTCCAAGTTTTCGTCCGCACCCCCCTTCAGTCGTTTCTGCTACAACGAGTAAATTTCAATAAGCAACTGCATTGTTCGGAACAAGCAATCTTATCAGTTTCTACAAATGCCCCGTTGACTGTACTGGCGGAATTTTATCGGTGGTAGAATGCTATTTTTGAAAATAAGTAATTAAATCTCTTCTCTAAAAATTGGTGTTTTTTGCCAATTTCCATTCATCGGTCGCGTCTAATTCTACTCGCTTATTGCCGCGATAGAAGATCGGCAATCCGGTTTTTCTATCCAATGAGAAACGAGTTGGTGCGAGTTTATCGTCTTCGTGGCCATTAACGGCAAGAGCGAGGGCTTCCTTGAACTTCCCTGCCTTACACAAGCTCTTGAATAGGGGCTGGTCCATAATTGTTATTTGTATCCTTCTTAACCACTTCAATGACCTCTTCTAACGGTTATTCCAGAATTAAGCCATATTGCCGATGAGTGGATCGGTTTGTTGACACTTCTACAGCTTTATCGGGATGCATTCTTACCTTGCTTATTGAAGCACTCACCCTGTCATTATTCCGATGTCTCCCAATATGGAAGTTTGCATTGTAAATACCCCTGTAGGTTAAGGTTGTGTAGGTAGGCTTTGACATCCTTCTTACTCCAACTCTGATCGGTTTCGTCCCAATCAATGCGGGAGGCATCATCGCCAATCAGTAGAACCGATGGCGCTTGGTAGATCGCCGTCACACTCTCCTTCGGCGTATACGCAGTACTGAACGGTTGCCATAAAGAAACCTAGTAGAAGGCAGGATAAACAGTACAACGAGAATAGGCCGAAAAAGTTTGCTAAAGTACCGAGCAGCGCGCCAATTAGACCCACACAGCATCCAGTTATGAATGTAGTCAGCCATCCATACTTATGAATAAGATATTACGTCGGCTAAACGGATATAAACGTGCCAAATATAGTTAATGATGACGCACTAACGACTTTTGCGTTCAACCAGTGTCATGGCATCGGTTTCGTCAAGATCATGATCAAAGATAATCAAATCACCGTCCCAATTTCCAAATTGGTGGTGATTACCAATAAAAATCAAACCGTTATGAATGCGAAACGCTTTTGGAATGCGGCAACTGCTCGATCGCCTGGTGCCACGTGGGCAGCACTTTGTTCGCATCTCGGCCAGGTGTTCATACAGCTTTAGCCCATATTCTTCCTTGGAATAGATGAAGTGATAGATGGTTTCTGCGCATAGACGTATCGCGCTCAGGCCATGGCTAATGAGCTGGCCACAGATCTGTTCCGGCGACCAGTGTGCTTCCAATTGTTCTATGACACACTTGCGCGGCTCTGGATAACGTCTGAGCTTGCGCAACCGTGTTCTGCGGTCTTTGCTGATATTGTCGGCAACAACGTTATGATAACGGTGCCAAGCCGCCAACACGGCCTGACCAATCCATCCAATTTGGTTTCTTGGGCGATAATTCAGGACGGGGATACATTACCATACAAATAAAATCGTTCTCATTTTGGAAAGAATAAAACCTTGTTTCTATTGTCTTATATCATGCCATGTAAGGCTTTTTTTGATTTACTACCATTATGGTTCCATTTTCGATAGATTAATTAATACTACGGCTTATTTTGCAGAAAAATTCATGAAAGCGGGTAAGCACATGTCAAAAATCGTTGGTTATCAAAAGATAATTAAAAAATACAGTAAAGAATACATAGCTTCATCTGCATTGTGTGGATTTTTATTCTTTTCTGTATTTCCAAGCACGTCATTTTCACAAGTTTTTGTAAATGATGGTAGGGATGACAACTGTTTTGTAATTGTGGATAATGGTCTGAACACGCAGATCACTAATACCCGTTCTTCTTGCAATAAGAATCTGACCAGTCAAACGGATCACTCAACATTTTTTGGTAATGTAGGATCCAAAGGATTATTGGGCTCAGCTAATCAATCTAAGAACTTAAGTCTTGGTGGCGTTCTCTATGTTAATGGCGGGGGAATAGGGCTAACTGACCAACAAGACAAATCATTTGCCACCCGAATTGGTAGCGTAGCCACGTTAAATGCTCGTGCTGGTCTTAATGCTATCGCGATTGGAGGATTCCAAACCTCTGTCAATGACATTGAAAATGCAAGGGCTACGATTGCGTTGGGTGATAGGTCAATTGCAGTGGGCTCGGGTGCAAGTGCTTTAGGTAAGTACTCATTGACTTTGGGAATGTACTCTACCGCTAAGGGTAACAATTCCATTGCAATTGGAAGCAATGCAGTATCTCAGTTGGATAATAATGTCGTTATAGGTGCAAATTCAACTGATAAGGCAGCAACTATTATTGATAATGTTACAATTAACTCGAAAACCTATAAATTTGCAGGTGTTTCCAAAGCTGGGGATGGAACATTCAGCGTCGGTTCTGCCGGTAAAGAGCGTCAGATCGTTAATGTTGCGGCCGGAGAAGTTAGTAAAAAATCAACAGATGCTGTAAATGGATCCCAGCTTTTCAGTGTAACTTCTGCCGTCGATTCTCTTGGAGAATCCGCCGTAAAAGTCTTTGGCGGCAATGCTGCTGTAGGCGCTGATGGCAGGATCAGCATGAGCAATGTTGGTGGAACCGGCAAAAACAACGTCAATGATGCCATTGAACATGTGAACCAGACAGCGAATGCGGGATGGAACGTTAAGGATGGCGCGGGCCATTCAGCGAATGTCGGTGCGACTGGCAATGTGACGTTCAAGGGCGACCGCAATGTTACAGTCAAACAGTCGGGCACAGATAATAATGGTAAGATCGATGTTGCGCTGAACAAGGATATTGATCTTGGCAAGGATGGATCTGTTACCACTGGTAAGGCATCTGTGAGCGATGCGGGCGTGCAGGTTGGCAAAGATGTTAAACTCACCGATAAAGGCCTGGAGTTTGGAGGTGGAGTAAAAGTCACCACCGACGGTATCAATGCGGGCAACAAAAAACTTACCGGTATTGCGTCTGGCGAGGTTAGCGCGACATCCAAAGATGCGGTTAATGGTTCGCAGCTTTTCAGTGTAACTTCTGCCGTCGATTCTCTTGGAGAATCCGCCGTAAAAGTCTTTGGGGGTAATGCTGCCGTGGGCGCTGATGGCAGGATCAGCATGAGCAATGTTGGTGGAACCGGCAAAAACAACGTCAATGATGCCATTGAACATGTGAACCAGACAGCGAATGCGGGATGGAACGTTAAGGATGGCGCGGGCCATTCAGCGAATGTCGGTGCGAATGGCAATGTGACGTTCAAGGGCGACCGCAATGTTACAGTCAAACAGTCGGGCACAGATAATAATGGTAAGATCGATGTTGCACTGAACAAGGATATTGATCTTGGCAAGGATGGATCTGTTACCACTGGTAAGACATCTGTGAGCGATGCGGGCGTGCAGGTTGGCAAAGATGTTAAAATCACCGATAAAGGCCTGGAGCTGGAAGGCGGAGTAAAAGTCACCACCGACGGTATCAATGCGGGCAACAAAAAACTTACCGGTATTGCGTCTGGCGAGGTTAGCGCGACATCCAAAGATGCGGTTAATGGTTCGCAGCTTTTCAGTGTAACTTCTGCCGTCGATTCTCTTGGAGAATCCGCCGTAAAAGTCTTTGGCGGCAATGCTGCTGTAGGCGCTGATGGCAGGATCAGCATGAGCAATGTTGGTGGAACCGGCAAAAACAACGTCAATGATGCCATTGAACATGTGAACCAGACAGCGAATGCGGGATGGAACGTTAAGGATGGCGCGGGCCATTCAGCGAATGTCGGTGCGACTGGCAATGTGACGTTCAAGGGCGACCGCAATGTTACAGTCAAACAGTCAGGCACAGATAATAATGGTGCGATCGATGTTGCGCTGAACAAGGATATTGATGTTGGCAAGGATGGATCTGTTACCACTGGCAAGACCTCTGTGAGCGATGCGGGCGTGCAGGTTGGCAAAGATGTTAAACTCACCGATAAGGGCCTGGAGCTGGAAGGCGGAGTAAAAGTCACCACCGACGGTATCAATGCAGGCAACAAAAAGCTTACCGGTATTGCAGGCGGCCTGGTCGCCGATGGTAGTCTGGATGCAATCAATGGCGGTCAGTTGTTCGGCGTTTCAAGATCCGTGACGACAGTGTTGGGCGGCAATGCTGCTGTAGGCGCTGATGGCAGGATCAGCATGAGCAATGTTGGTGGAACCGGCAAAAACAACGTCAATGATGCCATTGAACATGTGAACCAAACCGCGAATGCGGGATGGAACGTTAAGGATGGCGCGGGCCATTCAGCGAATGTCGGTGCGAATGGCAATGTGACGTTCAAGGGCGACCGCAATGTTACAGTCAAACAGTCAGGCACAGATAATAATGGTGCGATCGATGTTGCGCTGAACAAGGATATTGATCTTGGCAAGGATGGATCTGTTACCACTGGCAAGACCTCTGTGAGCGATGCGGGCGTGCAGGTTGGCAAAGATGTTAAAATCACCGATAAAGGCCTGGAGCTGGAAGGCGGAGTAAAAGTCACCACCGACGGTATCAATGCAGGCAACAAAAAGCTTACCGGTATTGCAGGCGGCCTGGTCGCCGATGGTAGTCTGGATGCAATCAACGGCGGTCAGTTGTTCGGCGTTTCAAGATCCGTGACGACAGTGTTGGGCGGCAATGCTGCTGTAGGCGCTGATGGCAGGATCAGCATGAGCAATGTTGGTGGAACCGGCAAAAACAATGTCAATGATGCCATTGAACATGTGAACCAAACCGCGAATGCGGGATGGAACGTTAAGGATGGCGCGGGCCATTCAGCGAATGTCGGTGCGAATGGCAATGTGACGTTCAAGGGCGACCGCAATGTTACAGTCAAACAGTCAGGCACAGATAATAATGGTGCGATCGATGTTGCGCTGAACAAGGATATTGATCTTGGCAAGGATGGATCTGTTACCACTGGCAAGACCTCTGTGAGCGATGCGGGCGTGCGGGTTGGCAAAGATGTTAAACTCACCGATAAGGGCCTGGAGCTGGAAGGCGGAGTAAAAGTCACCACCGACGGTATCAATGCAGGCAACAAAAAACTTACCGGTATTGCGGATGGTGAGGTTAGCGCGACATCTAAAGATGCGGTTAATGGTTCGCAGCTCAACAATGCTATGGAAAAAGCTGACGAAAATAACGAAGAGATAAAGAAGCTTGATGATCGTGCAGTCAAATACGATCTTGATGAGAACGGGAAAAAGTCCAACAAAGTAACATTAACTGGTGGAGATCCAAATAGCCCCGTTATTCTTTCCAATGTGGAAGCAGGGGTTCAAAAGAATGATGCGGTCAATGTTGGTCAGCTTAAAGAAGGCGTCGCCTCATCTGTTAAGAATTCGTACTCTTATACAGACCAAGTTTCTGTTAACACAATTAAGACGGCAAATAGTTACACCGACCAACAGTTTACAAAATCAAATTCCTATACTGACGAGAAGTTTGGAGAAGCTCAACAGTATACTGATGAAAAATTCGGTGTACTCAATGGCAAAATCGGTGACGTTAGAAAGGAAGCCAGGCAGGCAGCGGCTATTGGCCTCGCGGCTTCATCGCTTCGGTATGACGACAGGCCTGGAAAATTCAGTGCGGCAGTTGGCGCTGGGTTCTGGCGAAGTGAAGGTGCCTTCGCTTTCGGTGCAGGCTACACTTCGGAAACTGGTCGTCTTCGTACCAATTTGACAGCAACAACGGCGGGGGGGCACTGGGGTGTTGGTGCAGGAATGAGTTGGACTTTTAACTAAGGAAAATACTATGGGTAGCGAAACTAAGATTGCTAAAATTCTACACATAATCGGATGCATTGTAGGGTGCATATTTATCAATATCGCACAATCCGACGCTTCCTCTTATAGGATAAAGCAATCAGAAGTTTCGCTACCAAAGGGAGCTTCATACGGATTATACAGACGAACGATTACCCCATTCGAGTTTTGGACGTTGATATGTGACGAAGATGCCATGAAAAAGCAACGCATATGTAATGTGACCCAAAATATTGAAGATGCGGAAGATTCATTTGTATTTAGTTGGTCACTCGTTGGCACGGAGGGCGGAAAGCCAGTATTTATTCTTCGTGCACCGGCAGCACTTGGTGCTAACCGTGTCATTCAATTAAGACTTACCGGAGAGAAGAAGCCTGTAGATATTAAGACGACCGCTTGTGATGAAAACATTTGTTTGGCCACGCAACCTGTCGGGCCAATCTTGAGAAAGCACCTTGAAAAAGGTTCTGAAGTGGTAATATCTTTCAAAGAGGCAGGAAAGAAAAATACGACAATCAATACAACTCTTCAGGGTGTAACGGACGCGATGTCAAATATTCCCAGATGATTATTTCTATATTCAATCCATAAAATTCCATTACGAAAAAAATATCAATATTACGGGGTGCAAAAAACCAAACACCCATGAGCGTAAGAGAGAGACTGCAAAGATTTACCGCTATATTTTTTTGCGATCGCTGCAGGTAGATGATCGCAACTTCTGGCAAATTTACTCTCTTCCCTCTCAGCTGTGAGTTTTCCAGAACAGGACTTCATACCATTTATTGTTGTTGGAAAAACGACCGAAAGATGCATGGTGATGTTGTCTCGGCACCGTTACCTTAATCTTGGCTCTCTGCTCAAGGCTACGCACTATAGGTTATGGTCACCTACAAACTACGTCCTTACGCCGTTGCCAAACGTGAATTGGGTCTTAGTGTCTGCAACCAATTGATCTGTGCGGATCATCGTGCCTTACGACAAACCGCCAACAACATGTGGCGCGAATTCGCTTGTCTGAAATCTGCACAGAAACTGTGGTAAAAACCATGTTACGTCGGCACTCACGTTGAAGTAACGGTGCCGGTCAAAGAAACGATTCAGTCCTTCATCGAAAGCGGTGATCCGCTGACAACATTTATAGGGTTCATATTCTGGCCAAATTCAGCCACCAGAATCGTTAAATCCGCTTTGATGGAAAATTATAATGGGCTCGAATTAAGTCGAGCTAAAATGCATTTTCATAAACAAAATAAGGTTGATCAGATGGCTCGCATTCAAATTTGCATGACCAAAAACGGTGAAACTGATGAACAAGCTTTCATCGGATATTATGCACCGCTGCGCACGTTTTTCTTGCAAGGCTTTCTTCGAGATCATGTTGATTATGAGGACTTTGATATTTGGCTTGGAACTCTTTTAGAGCAATATCCAACTCTGGAAGGGATAATTGAAGCTGCCCAATCACAGGGATATGAAGTTCAAAATCTCAGCCATGAGGACCACTTGCGAATACTTTTAGCCGCCGGGCAGCTTAAAGAACCAAATCTGGTCGAGCGCATGGATCTCTCTAAATAGGCGGCTTTGTTTTTTTTATGTTTCTTGACGGAAAGCACGTATGCACCGGCTTGATTTATCTGCGTTGATTGCCAGAGGGAGAGAAGGGCCGGGGAAGAGTGGCTTGCTGGACTTAGAGAGCGTCCGGCATGGCCGGTCCTTATCCGCTCTCGATAGGATTTCCCATGATCGTGATCTCTTCTCCAAGGTTAAGCGCCGTTTCAAACCAAGCCATTTCCACCGATTACGCTGCGCGCGCGGATAAAATCATCCGTGCAGGCCATGTAATTTTGACGTTTCTCGACGGTGGCAAGAAGATACGATCGCATCAGTTACGCGATGTCCGGATTGATTGCTTTGGCGGATCGGATTCGCAGGGCTTGTCGTCAGACCCGTTATTATTGATGTGACGGGTCGAGTATGATGACCAACAGTTCAGCTCAGGAACTTGCAGATTGCCTCGCGCGTGATGCCGAGGCGGTTTGCCGTCATTATTTGTCTGCAGGCCATAAAGCAGGCAATTACTGGATCGCGGGTGATATTAGTAATAATAAAGGCCGATCCCTCTATGTGCACCTGACGGGTAAAAGGAGGGGTCGGTGGGCAGATGCAGCAACGGCGCAATATGGCGACATGCTTGATCTGGTTCGGGAAACTTGCGGCTTGGTGGATTTTCATGATGTAGCGGATGAGGTGAGGCGCTTTCTCAACCAACCGAACTTTGGGCCACATAAGCTGCAACCAGGATTCACCCAAAGTAGCGATATAATAGCCGATCAGCGCGTTTTCATATCGGCAGATGAGCGCGCGCGTCGGTTGTACGGCCTGACACAGCCGTTGTCCGGCACTATGGCTGATCGTTATCTATGTCAACGCAGCATTTTTCGTGGATCGACGCATCCAGCCTTGCGATTTCACCATGCTTGTTATTACCGGGATTTTGCAACGGGGCGGACGAGCAGCTATCCAGCATTGATCGCGGCCGTAACCAACCATGCCGGGACAATTACCGGCGTTCACCGTACCTATCTTTCCCAAACTGGATTGGGTTCAGATGACGTTGGAAAGGCTGACGTCGACACTCCCCGCCGCGCTCTTGGCGGCCTTATAGGCAATGGCGTCCGTTTCAATTGTTCGGATCGAAGCCCAAGGGTGGTCATGGCCGCAGGTGAGGGCCTGGAAAGCATTTTGTCCCTCGCAGATGTCATGCCAGGCATGCCAATGGTTGCAGCGCTCACCGCCAATCACCTCGCTGCATTCCAGCCCCCAGCTGAATGCGTGCGTCTCTATATTGCAGCAGATGCTGATGCTGCTGGCAGGCACGGTATTCAAGGGTTGAGCCGACGCGCGCAGGAATGCGGGATACTGCCGCTTGTCCTGCAATCTGAACTCGGCGATTTTAACGAAGATCTGCGCCAGCTAGGTGCGGACCGTCTAATAGCAAACCTAAAAGCTCAACTCGCCCCTGAGGATAGAGACGCTTTTCTGCCTGAGTGACTGTTGTTTGTTGATGAAACATGGTGGCGCCCTCCATAGCCGAGAAGGGAGCTTCTTCTGTTTCTCACGTTTGGCGTTAAGCGCGCGCTTGCGATCTGCCAGAAGGCGACCCTTACCATGCTGTGGGTTGGCCTTCAGCGGGTCAGTCTGGTTTCTTCCCCTGTCTGACTGCTTTGCAGTCAGCCATTCCTCGCGAAGCAAGAAACCCTCCTTCCGCCGCCCGGCGCTTTGCTAGGCCGCAGCGCTTTGCACTGCGGTTCCGGCCACCCACTGCATGGAGAGGGATCGCTGTCAGGCCGCGAGAAGCGCGGCGCCAACCCCACGGAGATCATCATGAACCTTTCCCTTCCTTTCAACGATGCATTTGAGCCTAACCATGCATCCTCACCGACCGACCGCGTCATTCATGAGATGCAGATTTACGGCTATCGTCCTCACCAGGACGAACCTGACCCCCGGCCTTTGCCCGAAGAGCACGTCGTCCATTCAGCACTGGCTACGATGTTCGATGCATTCGCCGGGATGGTCGGGGACACGCGGTTGGAACCCGATCTCGATGACCTGCTGTGGTCGACGGTCAATTTGTTTCATCGCGCCGGAGAACGTATCCAACGTGAGCTACAGCGCAATGAGGATGCGCAACGCAACGCTCAGGGTGAGCAGGACGGCTCGGAAGTTAAAAGCGTTGAACTTGAGCGCCTTATTGCTGAGGGCATGACACATCTTGAGCGCCGCAACGCCTTTGAGTTCATGCGTGATCATGCAGCTGACCTGTTTGAGGCACAAACCGGATCAGCCTGGCGACCACGGACCGGTTCAAAGGTCAGTCATGCCAATATGACAGCGGCAATGATCGACAGCCGGGACTTTTTATCTGCCAGACGTCGAGCTGAAACCGAAGTTCTGATCCCTGCCGGAACGAAAATCGTCTTTGGCGGAGGCATGGATTATAATGATCACGAGCGGATCTGGACAACCCTCGATAAGACCCGTGAAAAACATCCAGACATGGTGCTGCTCCATGGCGGATCAGCAAAAGGCGCAGAGCGCATCGCCGCTTGCTGGGCCGATGCGCGCAAGGTGACACAGATTGCTTTCAAGCCGAATTGGAACCGTCATGCCAAAGCCGCTCCCTTCCGCCGCAATGATGATATGTTGTCGGTCATGCCAGCGGGCGTCATTGTCTTTCCGGGTTCAGGCATCACCGGTAATCTCGCCGATAAAGCGCGTCAGTTTGGCATACCGGTTTGGCAGATCAAGGGAGATGGCGCGTAAGCGCCATTTCTCCTTATCAAACTAATCCAAAGGATCAATTTTCACCTAAGGTGACGTTTTAATAGCTGAGAATGGTGTTATTCCTTAGACCGCACGGTTACCTTTGCTATTCCATCGTCCACCAACACGACAGGCACCTTCGCCGCTATACCATGTGGGTGCGCGAATTGCCTCATCAAGCCGCCATGCCATAAGCTCACTCCCACCGAGCGTGAGTGGTAAAGGCGTCATGCATAAACGCCACATTCGATGCGGTCGAGGTAATCTTCAACAAGGTCAAACCCGGCAGGCGTGCTCAGAAGATTAATTTGCAAGCAGCCAAGCGAATGTGTCATCTTCATTGAACAAGCAAAATGGCGATCTGGTGCGTCAGGACACTCAGACGCGGAATGGCCCCGTTCATCGTGTCTCTATTTGCATATCTGATCATTGAGGTTTCTATTCTCATTCAGTAAATGGAGTATGAGCTTAGAGCAGCTCTTGAAGTGCCGTCAGGTAATTTTTACACCAGGTGAAGACATTATTCTGCTCAATTGTTTTGAACATTGTGGTATGCCGTTCTTGTCTCTGATCCAATGGCATAGATACCGCTCGACCGATAGCATCAGCGATACTTTCCACATCATAAGGGTTAACCAGCAAAGCGCCGCCTCGCAGTTCATGTGCGGCGCCAGCAAAGCGCGATAGAATAAGCACGCCGGGGTCTTCAGGGTTCTGTGCGACAACATATTCTTTTGCGACAAGGTTCATACCGTCCCGCAAAGGTGTCACAAGACCTACTTTCCCCATACGGTAGATAGCCGCCAAAACACTTTGACTAAACGCGCGGTTCACATAGCGGACGGGGGTCCAGTCCAAACGTCCCATTGTACCGTTGATATGTCCGGCGATCTCGGCGACTTCACGTTGCAGGGCGTCATATTCATCAACACCCGATCGGCTTTTGGGTGTTACTTGCAGGTAGGTTACCTTTCCATGCCAGGCGGGGTTCACTTCAAGAAAGCGTCGATAGCCTGTTAAGCGTTCGGGAAGCCCTTTTGTATAATCTAACCGATCAACCCCAACGATGAGATCGCGGCCTTCGAGCGAAGTGCGAAAACGCTGTAAAGTAGCGCTGTTATTGAGCGTTTCAGCGGTTCGTTTGAAAGCATCCGTATCAATACTGATTGGAAAGGCACTGATACGGAAACGACGATTGGGATTTTCGAACACACCAGGGGTGCCGTCTACCGGCTTTGCGAGACCTCCCCGCTTGAGGCATAGAGCGAAGTTTTCCGCATCATCTTCTGTTTGAAAACCTATAAGGTCGAGCGCGGTCATTGCGCGCAGGATTGTGTCCTGAACGGCAAGCGTGAAAAAGACATCCGGGGACGGCCACGGGATGTGCATGAAAAAGCCCATGCGATTTTTAAAACCCATCTGCCGCAGTTCAGCGGCAAGCGGTAACAGATGGTAATCATGTATCCATATAAGATCATCATGTTTTATAAGCGGTGCCAGACGCTCGGCAAATAATCGGTTTACCCGAAGATATCCCGCCATATCGCGCCGGGCATAGTCAGTCAGATCAATACGGTAATGGCAAAGTGGCCACAAAACGCTGTTCGCAAGCCCCTTATAATATTCCGCCAGATTGCGGTCGGACAAATCGGTGAGGGCATAGGTGATCGGGCCTGACTGACGTGTCGTCAAGGGACCGGGACTGTCCTCACCGCTTGATTTGCCGGACCAGCCCATCCAAATGCCGCCGCGCTCACTCAGCGCTGCATGAAGAGCAACAGCGAGCCCTCCTGTTGGTGGTTTGTCTGGATCTGGTACGCGGTTTGAAACGACAATCAGTCTGCTCACAGAACCTCCTCCCATGATCTTGAAAGTGCCATCGCCGCATTGATCAGCCCGACCATCGAATAGGTCTGAGGAAAATTACCCCATAATTCGCCGCTCTCGACATGCACGCCTTCAGACAGAAGACCTAAGTGATTGCGGCGCGCAAGAACGTCAAAAAATATCTCCCGCGCCTCGGCCTTGCGGCCAGTTCGGACAAGCGCGTCGATCAGCCAGAATGTGCAGGCTGTAAATGCAGTTTCCGGGGCGCCAAAATCGTCTGGAGCACGATAGCGATAGAGGTGATTACCAAAGCGCAATTCGCTCTCACAGGCAGCAACCGTTGCGAGGAACCGTGGATCATCTGGTGGTATAAAGCCGGTTTCTGCCATCAAGAGCAGGCTGGCATCAAGCTCAGCGCCTCCGAATGTGGAAACGAAACTGTTGCGCTCTGCGCTCCATGCATTTTTGAGAACGCATTCGCGAATATGTTGTGCGCTGGCAGACCATCGCTGAAAGGATTCAGCCAGATTGAGTTTTTGCGCAATACGCGCAAGCCTGTCACAGGCTGCCCAGCACATGAGCGCGGAATGCGTATGAACGTCGTTTCGCGTGCGAAATTCCCAAAGCCCAGCGTCAGGTTTGTCCCAGCGCGCTTCGGCTTCTGCGCCCAGCCGCTCTAACCGACGGAAAAGCTGGACTCCACCCATATTGGGCAAGCGCTCATCAAAGAAGTATTGTGTTGCTGCCAGAATGACGGAGCCATAGCCATCATTCTGAATCTGGGTCCACGCCGCATTACCGCGTCTGACAGGGCCAAACCCCTTGTAACCGCGCAGGCTGGAAACAGAATATTCGTCAACTTCACGCTCCAGCCCAAGCCCGAACAAAGGCTGCATATAGCCATCAGGCGATCCTGTCACGATGTTGGAAACATAGGTGAGATAATCTTCCATAGTCAAAGTTGCATTAAGACTATTGAGCGCTTTCACAGTGAAATAAGAATCCCTTAGCCAGCAAAAACGATAATCCCAGGTGCGCTCGCTATCTCCATATTCGGGAATTGAGGTCGTCAGGGCAGCGACAATCGCCCCGGTTTCTTCATTTGAACAAAGCTTGAGAGTTATCGCCGCGCGAATAACGATATCCTGATAATCCGCAGGCAATGCCAGGCTGCGAACCCATTCTGTCCAATAGGTTTGCGTTTTTTGCTGAAATAAGCGCGCAACGCTCATCACGCTGTCTGTCAGTTGCTCATCGGGTCCAAGAATAAATGCCAAAGGGCGATCGAGAAGAAATTCGGTTTCGTTAAGCACATACTCCACGGGCGCATCTGTGGTCATTCTCAGAACTTGATTGCCCAGAATGTAGCGCACATGACTGGTGCCTCTTGTCGTCTCCGGTGCTTGCGCACCATAGTCATAGCGGGGTCTGAGCGATACCTTGATAAAGGGTGAACCGGACAACACTTCGACAATGCGCACAAGGGTGAAACCACGAAAAATGCGCCCTCCCATCTTAAATCTTGGCGCAAAATCTATGATTTTTGCCTGATTGCCATGTTTGTCTGTCAATATTGTTTCCAGAATAGCGGTATTGCGAACATAGTGCTGTTCACTGCTCACCTGATCAGCCAACCGAAACTGCCATATACCGTCTTTTTCATTGCCAATTGGGTTGAGCAGACCGCAAAAGACGGGGTCGCCGTCCATGCGCGGCATGCACATCCATGAAAGGCCAGCATCGCGATTGATAAGTGCTGCAAGCGAAGAATTTCCAACCACGCCGAGATCGAGAGACTGCGTGGCTTGTAAATCTGTATCTGATCTGTTCATTCAACGAGTTTCCTGATCCAGTTACGCAAAGCCTGCGGAGTTTCAGCCATCAGAGTGGCGCTTGTTTCAAAATGCTGATTTGGAGGGCCAACACGCAAGCTCACGCCATTCAGTCGATTGACCGCGCGAAACATGGCTTCGTCCGTATGATCATCACCCGCAGCAACCGGGCGCCTGCCTTTGAATGGATGCATGGTCATCAACGTTTCAACGGCAGTGCCTTTGTTGCTCGCAGAAGGTTTGATCTCGATGACAAATTTACCTGATTGCAACTCGAATTCCGGGCCTGCAATCCGAATTGCATCAGACATGAGCTGCCCGACGAGTGGCTCGTGATGCGGGGCTTGTCGATAGTGAATTGCGAAGGCCCGACCTTTGTCCTCAAAGACAAGGTCATCTATCGCATTGGCAGATTGTCGCGCGGTTTCGCGGGCTTTTTTAAAAGCTGATGACGCATTTCCAGTGAAAGTCGCAGTGTATCCATGCGATCTGACTTCTGCGCCGTGCAAGCCCGCTACAGCTAAACTATGTCCGGGAAGCAGCCGATCAATAAACTCAATTGACCGACCGGAAACAATTGCAACGGCGCCATCTGTTTGTTCGGCCATTTTCTGCAACGCGGCTTGAAGGCCCCCTTCAACCGACACTGCATCAGGCGTCGGCGCCAGATCCAGCAAAGTCCCGTCCAGATCGAAAAAGAAACAATATTCACGCAAATCCATGAGTTAGCAGATAGGCGACACGTCGCCGCTGGCAACCCGCTTTTCAAAATTACTGTGGCTGCGTTCATAACAGTATCGCGAAATGCTGATCGTCCTCCCTGAAGATTGCGCGCCTACGGATGATCAATGGCTTTCTAAGCGTGGTATCCGGATTGGTCCGTGATGTCACGACTGCATTTTATTCGCCAGGGCAGTTTCGAACGCGTGCGGATAAAAATCTCACCCGCCCGGATCATTGGGCTGTCAAGTCGCGGGGGGCGTTTTGCATGTCGGTGATGCTACCGAACGCGTGGCCAGATGACTGACAGGCTTGTGAATTGGACGGCCAGAATGATTTGGTTATTTCAGCGGTTTCTCTCAACCATTCCCGTTTTATGTCACTCGTATAGACGACCGACTGCTTTTGCGGCCAACCCCTGACGGGGTAAGACCCACCCGAAATTTTTAAAAAATTCGATTTAAGTTTTTTCATGCAAGGGCAGGCATTTTTTACCCGCAAACGGCCAAAAGATGCGCCCTTGCCGGTGGCTGAAAATAGAATTTTTAATAATTGCGGGCGAGCTGACCGCAGCAGATCCGCCGTCTCTTCGTGCGCCATCGGGAATGGTCCCGAGCAACCGAAGGAAACAAAATCATGGCCACCACAATCGCAACTCTGACGCAGAAGACCGACGGCACTTTCGAAGGCATCTTTGCTACCATCCGGGTCAACGCCCCAATCGCAATCGTCCCCAACGCCACAAAGGCGAGTGAAGAGGCCCCTGATTTCCGCATCGTACACCGCCGCACTGGCTTTGAAATCGGAGCAGGTTGGAACCGCATCGCGCGTCAGACCGGGGAAGAATACCTCTCAGTCAAGCTTGAGGCACCGGAGATTGGCGTAATCTTCGGAAATCTTGCTCAGGCTCCAGGTGGCGATCCCTCCAAGAAAATCATCCTCTGGAATAATCCGAGCTGAATGGCGATTAAGCCGACCCCGCACCGGGGTCGGCTCTTCTGCTTAAGGAGTAGAAACTCAAGCAGGTATCGAACTTGCTTGAGCTCTTTTTTGATCGCATGCCAAACTTACAAACGGCTCACGGCTCATCGCTTCAGCGTTGTGAGCCGATCGTGACAATTGCCGAGGAACGGAACTGGACGATTGAATATTCGAGCTTATTTCGCAACCACAACGCTATGACGTTATTTGCGGCATCGTTTCTATCGAGTTCATCAGGGGAACCCAGGTGTTTTGACAAACTGTCGAGTAGGCCTGCAGCGTCCGGCTTTCTATACCAACACGTCATGAGATGAGCTGCATTGGTGGCGAACCAGAGGAACTCAGGGCGTCAGGTTCCGCTGCGGCGCCAACCCACAATTTCGATCGAGCTTGCATTCCCTAAAGATATACGGGGTTCGTCTTAGCTCGGAATGCCGTCTTGGGTCTTTCTTTTAATGGCAATTATCTTTTGTGCGATTTCTATGGGTTACTCCAAATTTGTCGATTAGTTTGCGCCGCCCGATGCAGAAGATCCGGCAAATCGTTACAAACGAGCTGACTGGCACTGAGCATTTTCGTTTTTATCTTCTATCTGTTTTGACAAAACGGTTCGCTTTTGCCGCGTTGTCCATTTCCTGCCGCCGGAAATAGATCGCACGGCCACATCGTATCGGGCTATGTCCCTGCACGATGATAATTTGCTCGTCTTTGCGCATAGACTGAGTGATTTCATGCGGCATTATCAATGGTCGCCGTTGAAAAGTGACATTCTCTGATTTTCGAGAAGCTGTGTTCTTTGTATCCCAGCCTATATTGCGTGAACTGCTTTTCACAATGACGGTCATTTCTCCGCATTGAGCAGAAACATCTCTTGCGGTGTCTAAAGCCTTAATTGCTGCATAACTTGCAAATGCGCATCCGTCGATCCATGACACTGCACCATCCTTGCCAAAATGGCGCTCAAGCTGGCCAACAGATTGATACATTAACATCATGCTGATCCCGTATTTTCTGCCACGATCGCGAGCTTCTTCAAGCACACGCATGTAACCAAGGAGATCAACCTCATCGAGCATAAACAATGCCCGGCGCTCAAAGGCACCATCGGCTTCGATCATTGCATTGAGAAGAGAACCAATGATCACGCGGCCTATACCTGGATAGGAGCGCAATATTGAAGCGGGAATGTTTAAAAACACATCCTTCTTGCCTGTTGCGATATCTGCGGATTTGAAACTGTCGCCACATACCAGTGCTGCATAATTGTCGAGTGATAGCCATTGTGTATCTTTGGAAGCGGTGGAATAGACGCCAGAGAAAGTTTGCTCTGTCATATTAACGAATACGCCGAGCGTTTCGCGAATAAAGGCTGAGTCTGAATTCTCCTGAACGTCGCGCAACATAGCGAGCACGGATGTCTCTGGACCAGAAACTATCTGGCGCAAGCTTCGTAGATTGCGTCGACTTATGAATTCTGGTGAAAGCATAACATGAGCCAATAGGCCGGTTAGCAGATTATGTGCCTGGTTCTGAAAGAACGATCCCGTTGAGCTTTCAAAGCGTACGCTTTCTGAAAGTAACATATGGGCAATACCGACAATGTCCTCTTCTTTTTTGGTGGAGTTCTTAATTCCATCAAGCACATTAAAACCCATCACTGGATTGGTGGGATCGAGCACCATCACATCACGCCGAAGTTTGTTTCGCCGATGCTCGATGACCATGGGCGCAACTTCAGTTGATGGATCGAGACAGATAATTGGTCCTGTGTAACGTAATGCGGTTGGAACGACGTTGCTGGTTGTTTTATATCCCCCGGAACCTGCAAAAAATAGCATATGTGTTGAATCAAAGTCTTGCTTATATGTGAGAAGCAAGGCCTTGCCGCCGCGTCCCCATGTTGATTTATCGTTTGGATCAAATGGTAGTTGGTGAGTAAGTTCTTTATCGACACGATAGCGCTCGCCAATAACGATCTCGCCATCTGAAGGAAAAATGCGAGCAGCCGATTTCATCGGCAACCAATCAGCATCACCGAAAGTGCCTCGTCGTGCGCGTGCAACGCGCTCAGGCACAACACTCGAGATCCTCGCTGAAACTGCAATCGCCATAAAGCCAATGGCAGCACTAACGACAGCAATCATATCGAGATATGAGAGAGCCTGTTCCCAGTGCAGCGTGTTGCTTTTGACAAAAGGTGACAGACGCGCAAATTCACGCAATCCATAGAATCCCGTTGTTGTTAAATAGCAAAGGAGACTAGCGATAGCGATTGGTCGTCGCCTGTGTAGCGGTAACGCCCAAGTGACCATGAGCCCTGCTAGCGGACCAATAACAAGTGCAGGGAACGGCGATGAGCGTAAGAACCAATATTGAGTTCTTCCTGATAATTCGAGAGCCAATTCTGGCCAACGCCAGTTGGCAACATAAAAGACAGAGCCGGAAACAATCATTGGCACGACAGCAATTAATTGGCTGGGATGTAGTTTTCCTGCCTTTGTCATCTGGTGTCTTCCAATACTGCGTCGTACCCAGTGGAAGAAACTTTAAGCTTGAACGCCCTCTCGCCTATGGAACGCAAGCGCAGATATTGAGATGCGTCAGGCGAAAGCTGCGCCAATTCGATAAGTCCTCCGAGCAGAAACGCTCTATCCGCTTTCGATAGTCCAGCTCGAACGACAAGTCCGCCAAGCAAAAACTTCGCACGAGCATCTTTCTTGCGTTCAGCGGTCATCAGGTATCTCCGCCGTCGCTCCAGTGTCTTTATTGTTCTGTCTATCGGTTGCATCGCGCTTGCCTTGATCGGCCTTTTTCCTCTTTTCATGAAATCGCGCAGCTATTTCGGTGAAGATCTGGTCGACCTCTTCATCTGCGACTTCCATTTCAGCCAGGCCTGCTTTTGTCGCCGCTCGTACAAAGCGTTCGGCTGATTTAACTATCAAAGTCTTCTTACGCTCGCGAAGTTTCTCAATTTGCGCGTCGATGTCGGTGAGTGACGTCTTGATCGCCATAAGTCGGCTCCTTTTCATGAAATATACTCGGCTTCCGTATATTTAACTGACTAGAAAATAATAGTTAAATAAACTACCATAGGCAATACCCTAAAGATCGATGCCGAATTCCGGCCAGAGCCGGTTTCCAGAAAAGCGGCATCGGGCTTTCACCCCGATCGATTTGAGGGCGCAATATACGTCGCTCACGCGACGTGCTTGTCATTAGGGAGGCAGTCGTGGCGATCATGTTTGTCAGAGCGCAGGTGATCAGCAGAGGAGCGGGACGTAGTGTCGTCTCAGCTGCAGCTTATCGTCATCGTGCGCGGATGATGGATGAGCAAGCCGGAACATCGTTTAGCTACCGCGGTGGAGCGGCTGAGTTAAAGCATGAAGAACTGGCCTTGCCCGATCATATTCCAGCCTGGTTGACGCAAATTGTCGAAGGCAAGACTGTCGCTCAAGCAAGCGAAGGATTGTGGAATGCTGTTGATGCCTTTGAAAAGCGTTCGGATGCGCAGCTTGCGCGTGAATTTATCATTGCATTGCCAGAAGAGTTAACACGGAAGCAGAATATCGAACTTGTTCGGGAGTTCGTCAGGGATAATCTGACTTCAAAAGGCATGATTGGTGATTGGGTTTATCATGAGAAAGAAGGTAATCCACACATTCATCTGATGACAGCTTTGCGGCCGTTAAAAAACGAAGGCTTTGGTCCCAAGAAGATACCGGTTTTAGGAAGTGACGGCGAGCCATTGCGTATAGTCACGCCGGGTCGGCCGAAAGGGAAAATCGTTTATAAGCTTTGGGCCGGCGATAAGGAAACGATGAAAGCGTGGAAGATTGCCTGGGCAGAAACAGCCAATCGGCATCTGGCACGTGCAGGCCATGATATTCGACTGGATGGCCGCTCTTACGCTGAACAGGGGTTGGACGGTATTGCGCAAAACCATCTTGGCCCGGAAAAGGCGGCGTTAGCGCGTAAGGGTATAGAGATGTATTTTGCACCTGCCGTTCTTGCACGTAGGCAGGAAATGGCCGATCGCTTGTTGGTTGAACCCGCGCTTCTTTTAAAACAACTTGGTAATGGGCGCTCCACCTTTGATGAGAAGGATATCGCGAGGGCGCTTCATCGCTATGTGGACGATCCAGCTGATTTTGCCAATATCCGTGCTGCGGTGATGACGTCTGATAATCTGGTATTATTAAAGCCCCAAAAGATAGATCGACAAACTGGAAAGGCGCTTGAAGTTGCAATCTTCACCACCCCCGACATCCTGCGTGTCGAATTTGACATGGCTCAGTTGGCGGCAATTTTGTCAAAGCGTCAGGGGTTCAGGCTTTCAAAAGCATCCATTGAAACTGCAATTCAAAGTGTCGAGATGGCTGTTCCGAAAAAGCCTTTTAAGCTCGACCAGGAGCAGATTGATGCTGTGTATCACGTCACTGGTGATCAGGCGATTTCCGCAGTAGTGGGACTTGCAGGCACAGGTAAGTCAACGCTTCTAGCTGCTGCTCGTATCGCGTGGGAATGCGAAAGTCGCCGTGTCTTTGGGGCCGCCCTTTCGGGCAAGGCTGCAGAAGGTCTGGAAGATAGCTCGGGTATCAAGTCGCGAACACTCGCATCTTGGGAGTTAGCCTGGGAAAATGGACGCGATGATCTCAAGCGGGGTGATGTTTTTGTTATCGATGAAGCGGGTATGGTTTCATCACAGCAAATGGCTTGTGTGTTAAAGGCAGTCGAGAGAGCTGGCGCAAAAGCCGTTCTTGTCGGTGATGCGATGCAGCTACAACCAATACAGGCGGGTGCTGCATTTCGGGCAATAGTGGAGCGTATCGGTTCTGCGGAGCTTGCGGGCGTGCGTCGACAACGAGATATCTGGGCGCGTGAGGCTTCACGTATGTTCGCGCGTGGGCAAGTCGAAGATGCGCTTGATGCTTACGCGCAACACGGCCAGATTCTCGACGCCGATAAGCGGACTGATGTCATGGAGCGCCTTGTTGCCGACTGGAGGGATGCGCGAAGGGCACTGATTGATCACTCAATCTCAGCAGGAAATGATGGAAAATTGCGTGGCGATGAAATGCTCGTACTGGCCCATACCAATGACGACGTGAAGCGCCTGAATTCTTCTTTGCGCGGGATCATGAATTCAGACGGAGCCCTAACAGATGCTCGTGAATTTTTAACTGATCGTGGAATGCGTGAGTTTGCAGTCGGTGATCGTGTAATCTTTCTTGAGAATGCCCGTTTCTTTGAAAGGCGAGTAACTGAGCTTGGCCCACAATATGTCAAAAACGGCATGTTGGGCTCGGTCGTTTCAACTGGTAATAAGAACAGTGAGCCTCTTCTTATTGTCCACCTAGCTAATGGACATGACGTCGTCATTAGCGAGCACAGTTACCGCAATATCGACTATGGTTATGCTGCGACGATCCATAAATCACAAGGCGTTACCGTCGATCGAACCTTCATACTGGCCACTGGCATGATGGATCAGCATCTGACCTATGTGTCCATGACGCGTCATCGAGATTCTGCAACTCTTTATGCAGCACGCGAAGACTTCGAAGCAAAACCTGAATGGGGCAGGCGATCACGTGTCGATCACGCGACAGGTGTTACGGGTGAGCTGATCGAAACAGGTCGGGCAAAGTTTCGGCCACAGGATGAAGCTGCTGATGAGAGCCCATACGCTGATCTGAAAAGAGATGATGGAACGGTTCATCGCGTCTGGGGTGTCAGCCTGCCGCAAGCTTTGAACGACGAAGGTGTTGTCAAAGGTGATACGGTTCGGTTGACAAAGGATGGCGTTGAGGTAGTGACGGTTAAAATTCCTGTCTTAGATAAAGAAACAGGTCGCAAGATTTTCGTGGAACGCGAGGTTGAGCGTAATATCTGGACGGCTGAACAACTTGAATCCTCTGGGAGGCGCCTTGAGCGGTTGCAGTGTGAAAGCCATCGTCCCGATGTGTTCAAAGAGATGGTGGAGCGTCTTGGACGTTCTGGTTCAAAGACCACGACACTTGATTTTGAAAATCAAGCTTCATATCAGGCGCATGCTCGAGACTTTGCGCGCAGGCATGGCATCGACGCATTCTCTCAAGCGGTCGCTGGCATTGAGGAATATGTTTCGCAGAAAATGGCATGGCTCCATGAAAAACGTGGACAGATCGCACGACTATGGGAGCGAGCCAGTATTGCTCTCGGCTTTGCTATCGATCGCGAGAAAAGCGTTGCATATGACGAGCGCCGTATCGAGAACCACAGCCCGGAACTTTCTAGCAACCGCCAATACCTCATCGTCCCGGTTACTGAGTTTGCGCGGAGCATTGAAGGTGATGCGCGACGTGCGCAGCTTCATTCAGATCGTTGGAAGGAGCGGCAAGATATCCTCCGCCCGGTGCTTGAGAAAATCTATAAAGATCCTGCGAGCGCTTTAGCCAGACTGAACGTGTTGGCTTCAACCAAACAGATAGAGCCACGACGTCTTGTTGAAGATCTTGTGTCCAAACCGCAGCGTTTGGGACGCTTACGGCAACCGGATCGTCAGACAACAAGGTTCAGGCAAACAAAAGCGACTGATGCATTAACCGAACTTCTGCCTCTTGTACGAGCCCATGCAACAGAGTTCCGTCGCCAAAGTGAGAACTATAATTTCCGCGAAAAACAACGCCGTGAATTCATGCATCTATCAATTCCGGCCCTCTCAAAACAAGCGATGGCACGTTTATCAGAGATAGAGAAGGTGCGGGAAGCTGGTGGGCCGGATGCGTACAAGGCGGCGTTTTCTTATGCTGTGGAAGATCGCTTGCTCGTTCAGGAAATAAAAGCCGTTGATGAGGCTCTGACGGCACGCTTTGGCTGGTCCACATTTACGGACAAAGCAAACGATGCAGCTGAGCGAATTATTCTCCAGCGGATGCCAGGTGATCTTAACGCTGAACGACGTGAGAAACTCACACGTCTTTTTAAAGCTGTGCGCCGCTTTGCTGATGAGCAACATCTTGCTGAAAAGAAGGATCATTCCCAGGTGATTGCAGCAGCCAGCGTACAACCTACTTACGAAGCACAAGGGGTGTTGCCGATACTTGCAGCAGTGACCGAGTTCAAAACGCTGATTGAGGATGAAGGTCACAGGCGGGCGCTTCTTAATGCTCATTACCTCTATAATCGTGGAGGCCTTGCAGAAACCGCATCAATGATTTGGCGTGATCCGTCGAGTGCCATTGATAAGATCGAAAGCCTGATTTTCAAAGGAAGAGACGGCGAGCGTGTCGCGTCAGCGGTTGCCAATGACCCTTCAGCCTATGGAGCAGTGCGTGGCTCTGATCGCATTTTAGATAAGCTCCTTGCATCAGGGCGAGAGCGCAAAGAGGCCATGTTAGTGGTTCCAGAAGTCGAAAGTCGTGTGCGGTCGCTAAGCGCTGCCTGGGTGACGGCGCTCAACAACGAGATCAAAACGATTACCGAGGAAAGACAGCGTATGGGAGTTGTTATCCCTGGTTTGTCACCATCTGCAGCGGATGCTCTTCGTGAGATAACGGCCGAAATGAATAAAAAGGACGCTAATCTGCGTAGCGCTACGGGCCACCTTAGCGCGTCTGTTCGTGAAGAATTTCAAACCGTCAGTCGTGCACTGGATCTTCGGTTTGGGCGAGACGCGATCATCAGAGGTGATAAGTCGATCATGAATGCAGTTCCGCAGTCGCAGCGCGATGCATTCAATGCGATGCAGAAAAGCCTAAGGATATTGAGCCAGACTGTTCGTATTGGAAGCACCCAACAAATAGCCCAGGAACGTCAGCGTCGTGCTATTGGGCAGAGCCAAAATTATAATCACTCGACGACCGTGCAGATGAGCGCGGATCCCAAGCAGTAAAAGCACTGCAGCGGCGTGATAGTTGTTAATTGATAACAAAGAGGAGTGCTACGTTTGCTACTTCTTCGAAAGATAACACTTGACGGGCGTGATGCTAAAGTAGGGTAGATCGTGCGGGGATCTGGATATCTTAATCGTGATAAGAATAACTCAGGCGATTGCAATATCGACTGATTGCGCGTAATGGGCGCAAACAAGGTGTTTCTATTTCTGATTGGTTTGGGGGCCGTTTTGCGATTACCTTCGCCATTTGTATTGCGAAAGACTGCGGCCGTTTCTTGCATTTCGGCGGCGATTTCGATTTCTGTTTCTACCGGAATTCGGTATTTATTTGATGTTCACTCTGATACGATCACGATCATTGTTAGATTGATTTTGCCTTTCGTCATTGCAATCCCGCTCGCATTAGTTTGGTTTACGCGGTTAGAAAGTCTTCAAAACGCCTATCGGCATTTGGTTCGCCACTCTAACGAATTAGCCAGAACTGCCAGTTCTGATCCATTGACTGGCTTGTTAAATCGCAGAGCATTCATTGAGCAGTTTGACGGTGCCATGCAACTCAATGTCAGGGGTTGGTTTCTTATTGCGGATGTCGACTTTTTAAAAAAGATCAATGACTCATTCGGTCATCCGGCTGGCGATGATGCTATTTTAGCTGTTTCAAAGGCAATGCAGAGCCAATTGCCCCCTGAAGCGTTAATAGCTCGTATCGGAGGAGATGAATTCTGCGCTTTCGTTCCAAAAGAAAGCAACCAGGATATCAAGGCGATAATTCATCAAATTAACGGTGAAGCCGCTGAGGTTTTCGCCAGCATCAGAGCTGGAATTTCGCAATCTTTGTCGATCTCAATAGGGTTCTTATCGGTGAAGCCTCATCAGACATTTGCTGAAATAATGTCATTAACGGATGAGCGGCTTTATCGAAAGAAAAGAGAGCGGTCTAAGGAATAAGCTTTGTGAGTTAACCTTGCAAATTGGAGCTACTTTCCAAGCCGATTTGCAGAAGGCATTTGTTCCCAAGCAATGTGACGAGGTCTATGGCCTTCACGTGAAGGTGCAAGCCGTTTTTAGTGGTACGTAAAGTGGCGGAGCCGTCTCCAAATTCCAGTCGCTTTTTGTGCACTCCATGATTTATGGACAATATATGTGCTCGGTATGATGTGCAGAAGTCTTTACTGGCCTCACAAGGATTGACGATTCTAAGAAATGACTGAGTTTCGTACTTATAGCTTCTCATGATCCGAGTACTCCAAAAAATGCTCCATTTCCCGTCGCTCAAACGTTGAAACTGAGTAAAATAAGAAAAATGGTGTCTGATGAGCGGCGAAACGATTTGAAGATGATGATCTAGTCTCAGATGGGATATTGGACTTCGAGCGTACGAGTTGCTGTCGTTCGTACGGAAGTGAGATTACCTAAAGGAAACTATCTTTTATCGCGGTAATCGCATCACAAAGTTCCTGAATTTGTTGCTCTGTATGAGATGCCGTCATGCATACGCGTAAGCCTGCCTTTCCACGTGCAACCGTTGGAAAGAAAATGGCTGACGTGTAAAAGCCCTTCAAAAGCAGGTGTCGGGCCGCCGCAATGGATGCTGTTTCGCCACCTAATATAATTGTACGAATGGGGAGCTTAGTTCTGTCTGCGTCCGGAGTTTCCATTAATTGATCGAACAGTTCAATCCGTTTTTGGAGAGTGTCTTGGCGTAAGACCAATTCCTGCGTTTGATGGAGTTGTGCAGACGCCATTGCCGCACCGATCGCGGCCGTGTTCAGCGATGCGGAAAAAGCGTGGGCAATTGCAAACCGACGGAATAGAATTTCCTGGAGCGCAGTTCCAAGCATTAAGATGCCGCCTGATGCGCCAAATCCTTTGCCAAGGGAGGCCGCTATGATCGTGCGCGAACCCAGGTCAGGGATTTGAGACTTTGCGAAGCCTTCACCATTTTCGCCGAACAGAGAAATGCCATGCGCGTCATCAATATAAAGAAAGAGGCCGTATTGTTCCTGTAACCGCAATAATTCTTGAATGGGTGCATGCCCGCCCATCGAGTAAACGCCATCGCAAACATATGCGACGCATGGATTTTGCATGCAAATCTGCTCTATTTGCGCAATGTCGTTATGAGCAATTGTTTCTACGCGTGTTTCGGCGGCGACAGTCGCCTTGTGATAAGCCAACGTTGCATGGGCAAGTTGATCAAAAACGACAACAGGTTTTACACCTTCAGTCAGATGCCCCGAAGCCAATAATGGTAGCGCACTCATATTGGCGGCAAGAACAGTTGTGAATGTGATAATCTGAGCATCAAATAATGACGATAGCGTCTCTTCTAATGCGCCAAGCGCATAGAAATTCAAACGCGTTCGGGCGCACGACCAGTGAAGCGTATTTGCGTCTTTGATCCCTTGAAGAGCACCTTCCACAATCAAGGGATGGTTATCCAGTCCTAAGTAGGAACACCGGACGAAATCTACAATATTTGTACCGCTTTCGGGCAATTTGACTGTTCTTCCTTTGTTGGGCTGAACGTAAAGAGCCATGATGCCTTCGATATGGGCGGTGTCAAAACTCGAAGCGGCCCAAGAAATCAGAGACGACGTATTGCGGTATTTTCGATCCGAAAGGGACTGGTTACCGTTGGATATTGCTTCAACCATTTTCAGCTCCTCCTAAAAATTAATGGGCTGAGTTGAAGATGGATCGCGTTATTATTCAACGAAGATTGGTGAAAACTTTTAAGAACAAAATGCAATGTACATTTTTATCCGGTCGCTTTTTCAAGACGTGCAGTTATTAATCCCATTCTAATGCATAGCCAGCAGATCGAACTGTGCGGATGACGGGTTTATTAAGAAGTTTCGTAAGCAGGCGGCGCAAATGCCCCATATGAACGTCCACTGTGCGTGACTGAACGTATTGATTTGGCGGCCAGCCAGCCCTGATCAGTTCACTTCTCGAAAAAACACGACCTGGAGCGTCTATAAGGCGTGAAAATAGTTTAAATTCGATCAAACCCAGTTGGGATATTTTGCCATTGAATTCAACCTCCCGCTTTGTTGCGTCAAGGGTTATTTCGTGGAACTTCCGCAGGGCTGTCTCTGATTTTAAATCTGGTACCGCGCCCACTTGCATTGGGCTATCGACGAGTGTGTTAAGGTAACTAAGGATACGTGCAGGCGAAAGCGGACGCACAAAACATTCGTCAATTCCTGCTTTCAATAAATCCAGATACAAATCATCATTGCCTGCTGGGATCATGGCGATCAAAGGCAGAAAAGCGTTTTTCTTATCATTCTTAATAGCTTCGCAAAGATTGCAAACCTCGGTTGTTTGTTCTTCAGCGTCGAATAGAATGCTGAATGTTTCGTTTTCTCTAATTGCGGGTAGCAGGCTTTGCGCATCGACAAGTTTGCTTTTAAAGCCTTCCTTTCCAAGTATGTGATCAAACCAGAGAAAATGATCTGGATTACGCGACCAGAACAACACCGTAAGGTTCATTGCGACTCTCCGAGAAATTTTGGCTTCCACCAGCATTTTTGTCGTAACAAAAACTTTCAATCAATATAAAAATTATGTAATATGAACCAAATGTGATTGATTAAGCAAGGTTGCTTTGCCAACTCATTGAAAATCAGTATTAAAATTGTTGCAACAAATTTAAGTGTTTATTGCTGCCTCGGAGCGAATATCTGGATAGTATCTGGAATTGGAGTTATGCATTGCTGATGTCATTTAAAAATTATGCGTCCCTTATGAAATCCAGCATTGAACATTTGCCACTCGCGAAACAAGAGGAACTTCATCGAACAGTTCAGATCTTGTTGGAGGAGCTTGAAGATGCGTTGAAGCCTGGGTCAGCAGAGTTTAAAAAGCGTGGGCGTATTTTGAAGATCATTCTCTTCGGATCATACGCTCGCGGCGACTGGGTTGATGAGCCCCATACATCCAAGGGATACCAATCTGATTTTGATCTTCTGATTATTGTCAATGACAGGCGACTAACGGAATTTTCAACATATTGGAATAAGGCGGATGACCGGCTCATCCACGCACAGGATTTGAAGACCCCTGTTAAGTTCATCGTTCACTCGAGACGAGAGATCAACAATGCGCTTAAGCAAGGACAGTACTTTTTTGTCGATATCAGGCGCCAGGGAATTGTGCTTTATCAACTCGATGATGAGCCATTGGCCGAACCGCGGCCAATATCAGATCGTGACGCATATCGAATTGCAAAAGACTATTTTGAGGATCGTTTGCCGCATGCTCGGTTCTTCGTCAAAGCTGCAAGAATGGGCATTGAGGAAAACAGCCTGAAAGAAGCTGCTTTTCTTTTCCACCAAGCCATTGAGCAAGCGTATTCCGGTTTGCTTCTCACGTTGACCAATTACACGCCTGCCTCGCATAACATTAAGTTCTTACGGAGCATTGCGGAAAGCCAGGCGCCAAGTTTGGCGGATGTTTGGCCGCGAGATCAGCAGCGCTATTCCGCATGGTTCAATGTGGTAAACGAAGCTTATGTCAAAGCGCGGTATTCAAAGCATTTTGAGATTAGCCAGGAAGCTTTGGAGTGGTTGTCAGCGCGTACGCAAAAGTTGATCGACGAAGTCGATATTATTTGTCGAGATCATCTGCTCAAGTTGAGCCAGACTGCAGAAGGACCTCGAGCGAATGCCGAAATCACGGATATGTCCAGAAGATAACCCTGATTTTTGTTATTCTGCACTTTTTAGAGCTCGAATTCACGTCCAGGTGATTGATTACGATTAAACTCGAAATCAGTTGGAACGGACATTAGAAATTCCGCAAAATTTGGCTTTTGTGGAACAATCGGTGCCGCCAAATCAAGTGGTATAATAACCGCTGCAGGCTTGCCATGATTTGTAATTGTGACGGTGTCACCACGTTCAACGGCATCCACTAACGCAGAAAATCCTGCCTTTGCTTCTCTGATATTCATATGTCTCATGCGATCACTCCGTCCTTGTGAATTTCATGGGTTGAGTTACGTGATTATAGCATGCCCGCAGTTGACGCCTCAGTGCGTAGCGGTCAGAGAGTTCGATCACTATCGCGACAAGCATCTTCGCATCTTTCGGAATCTGTGTGCTGTCTTAATTCGACGGCGGGCATTGGTTTGCATCGGTCGCGAAATACAAACTATTTAAAGCCTTTCTATTGCCCATTTTCTTAGTCTGGACTACCTTATGTGTAGGTTCAACATTCAGAAACCTGCCAGGGACGACGCGCGGTTTTGACTCTCAACAAGAGTTGCGTGACTCAATTGAGGACCTAACGTCCGGCGAAACATTTTAGGTAGAGTGTCGGGCGGAGGAGGTTCCGCTTGTATCAACATGTTGTCTCGACTTTGCGCAATATCGCACTGGAATTGGGTGAAGCGTATAGTGATAATACCAAGCTAACATTGCGACAGTACGCAATTGATATCTATGGACACGATGCCATAACAGCTGTCGCCTATTGTGCGATGTCAGCATGGTGTGAGTGTCGCCAGTCAGAATACCAGTTCTGGTCTGATTTATTCAATGAAATGCAAAGAGATGTCCACCTGCACTAGCAGTTTCAGTTAGCGATTAATATCGACTGCATAACCATGCCCTCTCACAGTCCGGATTATATCTGGACCGTGAGAGGAGAGTGAGCGACGTAAATGTCCAATATGAATATCGACCGTTCTTGGTTCCACCTCGCATTCGCTCGGCCAGCCTGCACAAATTAACTCATCTCTTGTGTGGATGACGGTAGGACGCGTCATCAAAAACTGAAGAAGTCTGAATTGCAGAGCAGTTAATGAAATGTCCTGGCCCTTCCTCCGGACTTTCATTCTCCCAACATCCAGTTCTACATCAGCATATGTCATCAATTGCTGTTGATCTGGTAACTCGGCTTTAAGCGGGTTGCCACGGCGGATGTTATCTATCAATTGCACTATCAGAATTGGATCAAAGGGCGAGGCGATGCTTAAATCTACGATTTGGGATGTCAAAGAATGCGTAGCTTCTTCTTCATCTCCGTTCGACAGAAGCGCGATAGCGACGCTACCTGCAGCGTCTTTGCAGGATTTGCATAGTGAGACTGGATTGGATGATTGCAACGAACTGTCGATGATGACGAACTCAACGGCCTTTTGTCGACACAGCTTGATCAGATCGTCACGTTGTGTGATGAGGCGTGCGATTACGCCTTCCTGCCCCAGTATGTGACGGAGCAGAAGATAGAGTTGAGCATCATTGGTATAAATCGCAGCTCGCAAATTCATGCGGTTTCCTCCTAAACAGGCGCAAATTCTCCCCCATTCACGTCAAGGATCGCTCCATTTATAAAACCGGACTGTTCAGAGGCAAGAAAGCCTACAACATTGGCGACGTCGTCAACTGTTCCAATGCGCCCAACTGGAATACGTGCGAGAGCGGTTTTATTATGAGGACTGTCTATATCTCCGGCCATCTGTGTTGCTATCCGGCCGGGGGCAATAACATTTATTGTTACGCCAAAATGAGAATATTGGCCGACAAGGGATCTGGCTAAACCTGCAAGGCCCGCTTTCGAAGCAGCATAAGCGCCGCTAGCAATATGGGGTATTGTGCGTCCTGCCACTGATCCGATAAAAATTATGCGCCCGAAACCAGTTTGCTGCATATGGGGGAGTGCACATTGACAGCAAAGCATAGCTCCGGTCAGGTTCACGGCGATAACCCTGTCCCATTCCCGTATAGTCAGGTCTGTCAAAGGCAACGCTAAACCTCGCGGTCCTTTTGGCGAAATTCCTGCCGAACAAACGAGTATCTCCGGGTTCCCCAGAAGTGGCACCACCTCTTGAAAGAAGTGTTGGATCGCCCCCTCTTCAAGCATGTCAACCGTAAGGCCGAGGAAGCGTTTGGCTGAATATAGTTGAGAAATTTGTTCACACGCTGCCTCGACATGTTCAGGGCTCTGGCCAAAGAAGGCTACACGATGACCCAGCGCGAGAAGATGAAGAACACTCGCAAATCCGATGCCGGAACTGCCGCCGCTCACGACGGCAGTCTTGGAGTTGAGCGAAAGCATTATGCTGCGTCGTCCATGTCCGCAAAAAGCGATAGAGGAGGATGAGCCTGAGGGTCAGTTATGACTTCGATGAGTAATGGCTCACCGCCTTCGATGCCCCTTTTAAGAGCATCGTGGAGCTCCGCTGGATCGCTAATACGCAGAGCAGCGCAGCCACAGGCGATGGCAACAGCTGAATGGTCGACAGGTTCGAAGTGACAGGCTGATGTGTAAGAACCAAATTTAACAGTCTCTGCGTCCCGTTGAAAACCAAGAATCCCATTATTGAGGACTATAATAGTCACCGGTAGTTTCATACGGATCATTGTTTCAAGTTCCGCCCAGCTATGGGCAAAACCACCATCCCCTACGACCACTATAACAGGTTTGTTAGGTGCTGCAGCCTTTACGCCTAATGCGAGGGGGAAGCCCCATCCAAGACCTGCCAATCCGCGCGGGGTGACAAATCGTTGGCCAACATGTTGAGAGCGTAATTGCCCGAGTATCCACATGGAAGAATAGCTAGCATCGGCGACAATAATTGCTTCTGTCTTTTCGAGAAATTGTTGGAGTTCAGACATCACCCGTTCCGGCCGAATAGGAGAGTGATCCGATTTTGCATAAACCTCACGCGAATTTTCAAATTGTCGCCAGAAATCAGCAATGCGCCTTTCAACGGCCTCTCGTTTCTCGTATCGCAACGAGAGGCTGCGCGCGTTCAGAGCAATATTCAACGCGTCAAGCGTAGCGCGAGCGTCACCGGCGAGGCGCAGAGATTCGTAATTACGGCCGATCTCAACAGGATCGATATCGATATGTATTACCTTGGCATTTTGGGGAAGTTGTTTCCAGCTGTTCGTGCCATTTTGATTAGTGCGTGTTCCGACTAAAAGAACAAGATCCGCATCATCCATCAGATGTTGGCTGTAGCGCCCCAGTGAACGAGGGCCCGTAAGAGAGCCAAGAACGCCAGCGGAGAGAGGATGATGTTCATCCACGGTGCCCTTTCCCATGTTTGTTGTGAACACAGGCAGAGAGGCTGTTTCCTGGAGCCTTGCTAGTGCCTTAGATCCAGCTCCACAATGCACGCCACCTCCAGCAACCACAACTGGATTTGCAGCGGTTGCAATAAGATGTGCTGCCGTTTCAATCGCCTCGCGTTCGGGTTGAGTGCGATCTAATGGCCAGTTGCCCAGATTGAAGGATCGGGCATTTGGCGTATTTGGCACTTGTGCTCGCAAAAGATCCGCTGGCAAAAGTAAAGCGACCGGCCCAGGTCGTCCCGATGTTGCTGCAGTGAAGGCTGCATCCAGATAGTCATCAACCCGGTCTGCAATATTTAGTCGTCGCACCCATTTGGTGCAGGGTTGAAATAAAGAAATCTGGTCGAAGTCCTGGAAAGCATTCCGATCTGTTTGATCTCGCTCTACATCCTGAACCAAAGCTACAAGCGGAATGCTGGCTTTCAGGGCTTCTGCAAACGGAGGAACGAGAAGTGTCGCTGCGGGGCCGTTTTGAGCAGCGACCACTCCGACTTTTCCGGAGATGCGCGCATATCCATCCGCCATTGCTCCGCCCATATTTTCCTGGCGATATGCAACTTGTTCAATTCCGATCGCTTCTGCGGCAAGAATAACCGCAGATGGCAGGCTTTGTGCAAATATTCTCTCTACACCGTGGCGTTTTAAAGCGCTCGCAATGCGTTCGGCCACGGTTTCGCTTAGTCTGGCGGATTTCATATGTTCGCTCCTCAGTTCGTGCGACTTTGCGTTTCAAGGAAACTGTCGAACACGCTTACGATTTTACTCATATCGTCATCGGTCATGGGAGTTGAGAGACAGGCTGCTGCTCCGAACGGCAAGATAATTCCTTGCTGCAAGAAAAAACGTGTCAAGGATGTCATTAATGCCGCTTCCCGGACGTCCATGATTGCATTCTTGTAGGATGAGGGAGCTGTTGACTTGGGGTGAATTCGAAAAAGCGACGCTGCATTTGTTACTGAAAAAGGTGCACCCCATTTCTCAATGCATTGGCCCAGGCGGCCACAGAGTTGCTCACCAAGCCGATCCAGGTAAGAAAACTGCTGTCTCGTCATCGCTTCCATTGCGATTTTGCCTGCAATCATTGAAACGGGATTTGCAGAAAATGTTCCGCCTTGCGCCACAAGCGGTGCTCTGCCCGTATCATCAAATACGGACATAACGTCAGCCCGGCCCCCAATTGCGCCAATAGGGAACCCGCCACCTATGACTTTACCGGCCGTTATGAGATCTGGCATCAGTCCGTATCTTGCTGAAGCGCCATTATAAGCCTGGCGAAGGTTGAGTACCTCGTCTGAAATAATCAGAATGCCATGTTTCTTCGCATACACATTCAACGCCTCGATAAACAAAGGATCGGGCTTAAGCAGGCCTGCACGGCTAGGCATTGGATCGATCAGGATCGCGCTCAACTTATGTGCGTGTTTATTGAGTGAACGTTCAAGATATTCAATATTGTTGAATTCCAGAAGGAGGACATTTTCGCAAACGCTGGTCGGACATCCCGCGTAGGCAGGTTTTGCGAGAAGTGTTCCATCCTCTGATGTTGTGCCCGATTGACCAGCTTCTGCCCAATCATATGCGCCGTGATACGCCCCTTCGAACCGCGCGATCGCAGGCCTTCCAGTAAATGCCCGCGCTGCTTTAATGGCAAACATCACTGCTTCGGTGCCGCTGTTTACAAACCGAATGCGTTCGACCGCAGGTATTCGCTCAATCAAGAGCTCTGCCAACCCTAGTTCATGTTCTGTGGGGTTGGCAAAGCAAGTCCCCGATCGCAGTATTTGAACTACGGCCGCTGTTACAGGTTCAAAAGAGTGCCCGTGTATTAATGTCGTGAAGTTATTGTTCAGATCGAGAAATTTATTGCCGTCGGCGTCAGTTAGGTAAGCTCCGTGCCCATTGAGCGCGTACATTGGTATAGGGTCGCGTTCAATCGTGGAGCGGCTGACGCCAGCTGGCAATAAGTTTTGTGCGCGGGAAAATAGTTGACGAGACTGCGCACGAACGGGTTCACACCCATTCACATGAGTTGTGTACAAATGCATGAGTCCGGCTTTCTGCTGCGTGTGAAGCGTGGATCTTTATCCCAGCCTCATATTTTGTTGCAACAAAAATGTCTTTCGTCAAGGGCAATGCAACAAATTTATGTAATTAGTTTGTGTCCGCTTTACTTGCCGTTCGACGCAGGCGGCGATAGCCTTCACGAATATCATTTTCAAATGCCGCCCGTAACGCAGCGCCATCCCGTTCGTTTAACGCGTCAAGCGCCATCTCATGATTACGGACGCCAGATTTTTCTGACGCGAATTCTGGATAAAGATTGTAAAGAGACGGTCCTATTCGAAGCCATAGACCTTCAATCATAGAAATAAGATGGGGCATTTCTGCCAGTCGATAGACGAGAAAGTGAAACTCTTTGTTGTGCCAAAGAGCAGTGCGGTAATCACCCGCATCGAGGGCTTTATTAATAAGTGACTGTATTTGAATAAGATTTTCAATCAGAATGGGGGTTGCGTATGGCGCGCTTAGTTCTGCTGCCAGCCCCTCGAGCGCAATCCGGATAGCTGTGATTTCTTTGAGGTCCCTATGGGTTAATATGGGCACAACTACGGTTTTTGGACCTGTATAGGCCAACGCACGGTCGGCAATTAAACGATTGAGTGCATCGCGCGCCGGTGTTGAACTGACATCTAAATCTTCAGCCACGGCCCGTACTGTCATTTTGTAGCCAGGCTTGTATACACCGCGTATGAGCCGCTCCTTCATTTCATTATAGGCACTGTCGCCCAATCTCGGGACGTGTTTTTCGCCTTCTCCTGCGTCCATTTCATTTGATGTCATATTTTGATCCATGCGTGTTGACAGCGGGTATTTTTGGTGCAACAAAAACTTATTGTGAAGTTTTCACAAAGCATTTGTCACATCAAGCAGTTTTACCAGTGTGCCGCCCTTCTGTCACGGCGGCATGAACGACCGTGTTTGTTGCGAATATAAAGTCATTCGATTTTGGTTGATAAGAACACTGGTATCTTTGCTTAGCAGAGGAGGGCGCAAGCTTGATTGGCCAGAAAATGAGCCTCACAGGAATACAAAAGCGCTATGGATCGGCCTGGGCCGTTCGAGATATCAACTTGGAAGTATCAGAAGGAGAGTTTCTCTCGATTGTCGGCCCTTCGGGCTCCGGTAAGACTTCACTGCTCACCATGATTGCTGGATTTGAAATGCCAAGTGCAGGGCAGATAATGATTGGTGGAGAAAGGGTGACGCATCTTCCACCCAATAAGCGGCAAATCGGTATGGTGTTTCAGAAATACGCGCTCTTTCCTCATTTGACCGTGCGCCAAAATGTTTCGTTTCCTCTTGAGATGCGAACCAAAATGTCGCGCATGGAAAGAGAGCACAGGGTCTCGGAAATATTAGATTTGGTGCAACTGAGTGACTTTGGCGAGAGACTACCAGGCCAGATGTCGGGTGGTCAGCAGCAGCGCGTAGCAGTGGCGCGCGCCTTAGTCTTCAATCCACCTGTCATTTTGATGGATGAGCCGCTCGGGGCGCTTGATAAGAAACTGCGGGAAAGTATGCAATTGGAAATTAAACGCATTCAGGAGCGGCTGGGCGCTACCGTTATATATGTGACGCATGATCAGGAAGAGGCACTCACGATGTCTGATCGTGTGGCGGTTATGAACAATGGTCAGCTGGAGCAAATAGATACCCCCGAGGGCCTTTATCGAAATCCTGAAAGCAGCTTTGTCGCGGATTTTATTGGCACAATGAATTTTGTGCCGGCGGTAAAAATCGGAGAAAAATCGAATAGTGCGGTTCTTCGTATAGGAGAGCATACGGTGATTGATCTCCCAATCGACAGCCGCAATACCTCTCTCTTAAATCATGTCATCGATACTAAGCTCAGTCTGGCATTCAGGCCTGAGCATGTTGCGTTGGAACAACGCGTATGCACGACACCCGCAGTGATACAGGCAGAAATTGAAGCTGACATCTTCATGGGATCGACGCACACATATGTTGTGAGGCTTGACGATTGTCCTGGCCTGAAAGTTCGAGTTCAATGTGATGCCAACGCGGCTTCAACATTCAAGCGCGGCGACCGCGTTTCACTGCGACTGAACAGCGAGTCTGTGCATGCGTTCGCATCTGGCGGAAGGGACGCAGCATGACAGTTGTACAATCGAATACGCAAGAGGACGTTCTTTTTAACAAGGGGTCCTGGCGGACACCACGTTCGGCGCGCACTTATTCAGGTGTTTCCTCCTGGCTTCTGACAATGCCGTTATTATTCTTTCTTACTGTCGGCTTCATATATCCAATAGTAACGTTGATCAAACTGAGCTTTTCGAAAGGGTTTCTTGCTACCTACGGGCGTATTTTTGTAGAACCATTATATCTAAGTGTTTTATTCTCGACAGTCACTGTTGCGTTGATTGTGACTATCGCAGGCGTTCTATTAGGATATCCTGTTGCATTTGCCATGGCACGTCTGAATAAGCGATGGGCATTTGTGGTTGCAGCCTGCGTTTTCATACCATTGTGGACTTCTATTCTAATTCGCTCTTATGCCTGGATTGTTCTTTTGCAGCGCAATGGTTTGGTCAATTCTTTGCTTAAAACAACGGGACTGGCTGATCAGCCGGTTAAGATGCTTTATACACAAGGTGCGGTCATCCTTGCCATGACCCACGTTTTGCTTCCTTTTGTCATTCTTCCGATTTTCTCGGTCCTCAGAACTGTGCCAAATGACTATCTTCGAGCAGCCAGGAACCTTGGGGCAGGTGCGGTCTCGACCTTTCTGCGCATCACGTTGCCTCTCAGCCTTCCGGGAGTGTTCGCGGGAGCAACGATCTGTTTCGTGTTGGCTTTGGGGTTCTATATTACCCCAGCGCTTGTTGGTGGCCCAGGTTCGATGTTGATGCCAACGTTAATTGCACAACAAACCACCGTGGTTGTCGACTGGCCTTTTGCGGCAGCACTCTCGACCGTCCTTCTGGTCATGACACTGGTCTTCATAGCACTGTTCCGAAAAGGATTGTCCTTTCAGAAGGGGTTTAGCAATGTCCGTTGATCTGATCGCTATACGCTCTCTTCATGTCATCGATAAATGTAAGCTAAGCACTGCATATAGCAAAGCTTTCGTGTTTTTTGCGAAAGCTGTAGGGCTATGTGCAATTGCAGCAATTCTATTTTTTCTGATCCTTCCGACGATATTGGTTGTCCCAATGTCTCTCAGCCAGACCGATTATATTAAATTCCCTCCTGACGGGTTCACGGTGCGATGGTACTATGCCTATTTTACTGACCCGGACTGGATGTCTGCTACCTGGTTTAGCTTTCGCATTGCCGTCATGACAACGATCGTTGCGACAATCGTCGGAACAATGGCAGCCCTTGCTATTGTAAGAGGTGATTTGCCGTGGAAAAATGGCATCCAGGCGCTTTCGATAGGACCGTTGATTGTACCTAATGTTGTGTTGGGAGTTGCATTGTTTCTGGTGTTTGCGCCTTTGCAACTGACTGGCAGTTTCACCGGTTTTCTAATTGCTCATACAGTCCTTGCTGTTCCTTACGTGTTGATCACAGTTATGGCGTCATTGCAGCGCTTTGATTCAGAACTTGAACTCGCCGCACTTAATTGTGGAGCTAATCGCCTTCAAACATTTTTCAGAATTGTTCTGCCGAATATTATGCCTGGAATCGCGTCTGGCGGGGTGTTCGCCTTTCTCGCTTCATTTGATGAAGCAACGGTTGCTTTCTTCATTTCCGATACTGGTGGGAAAACAATTGGTCGAAAGATGTTTGAAGACATTGATTTCAACCTCACGCCGGTGATTGCGGCAGCCTCAACGTTCATGATTGCAATCGCACTCGTTTTCATGAGCATTGCTCATTTTATGACCCGCAGCGCTTCTTTAAAATAAACTCTCTATCATAGAGGAATACTGACGATGATGATCGGTAGATATTTGTCCGCGGTTTGCGGAGGTGTAATCATCTGCTTGGCTGTTGGAATTTCAACTGACAATGCGGTCGCAGCGGAGCGTGTCGTGATCGCCTCTACAGGCGGCATTTATGACAAAGTATTGAAGGAAGCCTGGTTCGATCCTTTCACAAAGGAAACTGGGATTGAAGTCGTGACAGTGGTTGCCACGAATGCAGAAATGCGGGCCAAGGCCTCAGCTATGGTAAAAGCCGGCAATGTATCTTGGGATCTCTACCTCGACGGCGAGATACAGTCGGCTTCTAAAGCCCATCAAGAAATCACTGAAGACTTAAGCCGATTTTGCGAGCAATTTAAGGGTAAAGCTGGTCTGGTTGAGAATGCTTGTGAAAGAGGAGGCGCTTTACTACAATCAACTGCAACGCTTCTGGCGTATCGATTAAATGATGGGCCGCAACCACAAACCTGGGCAGATATGTGGGATGTTAAAAAATTTAAGGGAGGACGTACTTTCCCGAACTTTGATGATCCCTGGCGCGTGTTAGCAGCAGCTTTGCTTGCCGACGGTGTCAAAAAAGATGAGCTTTTCCCTTTGGACGTTGATCGTGCCTTTCGTAAACTCGATGAAATAAGATCTGACGTAACACTCTGGTGGAGGACGGGCGACCAAAGTGTGCAGGGCTTTAGAAATAAAGATTATGCGTTGGGTGAGATTTGGCTCACGCGGGCAAAAGCAATGAAAAATGAGGGATTGCCGATCGGCTGGTCTTACAAGGCTTCTTTTCTGGTGGGTGATCGCATTGCCGTCGTGAAGGGCGCTCCCAATCGTGAAAACGCGAAAAAGCTGATCGCATTTTGGCTGAACTCGCCCCAGGCTCAGGCACAGGCATGTGAAAAACTATCCTGCACTCCGCCAAGTACCTATGCAATTGCGCTTATGTCTGATGAAGCTCGGCAAACCATGCCCAGCGCAAGTGATCTTGAGGAAAATATCATCATACCTGATGCAGACTGGATCAACAAGAATTCAGCATCACTGCTTCAACAATGGAACACCTGGGTAAGGGAATAGATGCGTTCGGTTACATTATTGGCAGGACTGTCAACCTTAAGTCAGAAAGAGGGCTGTTAGTCCTACCAAACTTTCAAATCGTATATTTAATACAATCGACAGTGGTTCCTTAATTCCGCCTTTGCCCATCGAAATGCCGTTGGCAGGTGGTCTCCACACAATCGCTTCTGGGGAGAAATCAGCAGCGATTGATCGTGGTGTTGGTTCCATGGTTGATTCAGACATGAACACTGAATCGGCGAGCCTTTTAGCTCTTCAGGTTCAGCAGCAGCTTGGCGTAGAGGCACTGTCGATTGCTAACTCCAGCACTCAGAACATCCTGTCGCTCTTCCGCTAATAAAATCTTCTGGTTGAAAGATTTAGGTCTGCATCTAGGATTTTTAATGAGCATCATGATCAAATTAAGCCCTCAGAAATGGGGGCTTTTTTGTAATCTTTAATAGCGGTATTTATAATGAGATAAGGGCAAAACTAACGGATTTGATATATTGATTAACTACCTCAGAACGTAATCCAAGGTAAGTCAGATTTTCTCTCATAAAAATTACGCAGGCACTTCGGATGTCGATAGACACAAATATTACATTTTCAGATGGATCAATTTTCGAGTCTAATGCTCTAAAACTGCATTTCTCTGGCGATTTTGTTCAAGTTATAAATTCCGAAAGCAGTACGGGACAACTCTATAAATCATCCGATATCCGCACGATAACTGAAATCTGCAGCGAGAAATCTATATCTAAAAAATCGGGCAGACAGGCACGCATTTCAATCAGCGGTCAGATCATCGATACTTCAGGCTCGATCTCATTCGGCGGAGGCTCCTTTATCTCAATTAAAGATGGCAGCACGACAACCTGGATTCCGCATCAGATGTTCGAAGAGATAGAGGTTTATGATGATACGACTTCAGAAGAAACAGCTAAGCTTACTAAATTACTGCCAATAACCCTTGCTAAGGGCTTAGATAACGCTTCTATCAAGCGCGGCGACAGCTTCAGTGTAAAGACCAGAAATCGCTTTATCAAAGTGGCTGCGGGTTGGATAAAGCCAGAAGGCAATTTCTTATTTATTAGAGATTACACAATGAACACCGAGTATTGGATACCGAGCCGCTTCGTTCTCGATATCGATTTCAAACGCTAAGAGTAATTAAGTGAGAAGATCGGGCAGGACATCAATAAATAACATTGGTGCCGGCACAAGCAGCCTTCTTCGAGAAGTCAGTCATTCACAGCTTTGTCATCTCAAATTGTAAATTTTTGCAACCATAAATAATTAATTCATGCTAAGTCGCCCGTAAGTTGGAGGACTTAGTTTTCATATGATTAGCACGCTTTGTAAAACTAGCAGGAAACCGTTTATATCGATGCTGGCAGCAGGCTTGTTTCTTATGTGTTTTGCTGGGGCTTCTATTGATGTTGTTTCCATCGATTATGGATAGGGTTTCGATCAGTTTGATATGATGACCTCGGTATCTCCTTGTGATCTCACACTTATTGAGTTGATGACAGAGTTTACTTTACCAGTCACGTTTGTATTTGGTTTATTTTTGGCAGCAGGTGGATTCAGCGGCTGGCTGCTGATTGAGCGTCAGAAAACTGATGATTATCGATTGCTTGTTTGAATAGAAGTGTGGATAGCAAAAAGCCCTGATGTTTGAATTCAGGGCTTTATTTATTTGATCGGATATCCCGAAATATTCGCCGGGCGTTACGCGGCAGGCTTGCGACCGAGGCCTAATTTAAGCGCGATATCTGATCGTTCTTTTGAGTATCCTGGCGCAACCATAGGGTAATCGTGCGGAAGAGAGAAGTGCGCACGGTATTCATCCGGAGTGAAGCCGTGTGAGGTGCCGATATGACGCTTTATAGACTTGAACGATTTCCCGCAGCAAAGGCATGTAATCTGATTATCGCTAACCGATTTCTTTACACTTACAAACGGCTTTGGAGCTTCAACGGCGGTAACTTCTTCAGCTTTGATATTAAGCGTGCTGTTTTGCAAGCTTGCGATAGCTGTGTGAACCGACTTGATGGTTTCAATAAGATCGTCAGGTCGTACTGCGTTATTTGATACCCATGCTGACACGATCTTAGCCGTAAGTTCTGCGGTATTGAAATCAGAGTTTTCTATTGAAATGGAATCCGACATTTTTGAATGCCCTTTTTTATTGTAATAATTTTCTATATAAGCCAAATTTTTCAACATGCAATATAATTAAAATAAAAATCATCGGCCTATTGTCGCATGCATTCGTTTACATGATACTATTACATATAAACGAAATATATCGATGGCCTTTTTTATAAATATTATTAATATGGGTTGTCATAGATGGCATTTAGCGTAACAAAATATAGATTTGATAATAACGAATTTGATATTACCTACCTTTGAAGGGCAAACATTTATAAATATTTCATGGGAGTTTTTGTAAATTCGGAACATCAAACATATAATTTAAATATCGATTTTGAAACAAGGAGATAATAATGGAAAAGATTACGATATGAGGACGATTTTACAGCGAGCCAGATGAAGCAAAAAAGAAGCCGCCTAATAGATGGCTTCATATATCGATTACAACCGGCCTTATTTTGGAGCGATACAAGGGGTTCAAAATGAAGACCTTCGCTTTCTCACTGACACTCTCTGCAATCCTGTTCTCATCAGCTTTCGCTTCGTTGCGCTACGCCGTGGCGGGATCTTCCGCCCAAATACGGCAGTTCGATACGATCTATCGACGCTTTCGGCGCTGGAGCGAAGTGCGGGTCTGGGAGGCTGTTTCAGTCACCCTTGCCGGGATCATGGCTGACAATGGCCACTACAGCATCGATAGCACCACGGTCCGTGCCCATATTTCGGCAGCGGGCGGAAATGGGGGATTCATCGACGTGCTCTTGGCCTCTCGCGGAGGCGAGTTCACCAGTAAACTTCACCGTCTGGCTGATGCCAGAGGAAGATCGCTTGCCTTCCACCTAACGGTTGGCGAGACGGCAGATTGCAATGCTCATGACACACTGTTTAGCTTACCCGAGCAAGCGCCACGGCGCTCCTTGCTGATAAGGGCTACGATGCGGATGCCCTTCGTAAGGGTCTCGCCAGCCGCATTATCGAACCCGTCATTCCTGGCAGAGCAAACCGTAGCGTGAAGATAGGATATGATCGCACGCTGTAAAAACAGCGTAACTTAATCGAACCGATGTTTGGCCGAATGAAAATCAACCGCGCCATTGCCAACCGATACGACCAACTCGCCGAGAGTTTCATCACCATGGTTCATATTGTCACCGTAAGATACTGGCTCAAATTCGTCCACGCTGCCTGGGTAAGGCAGATGAACAGTTAGATTTTTCCATTCAAATAAGTTTGATGTCAATAAATGAAAAACCCGCTGCTCTCTTCCCGGAAAACAGCAGGCTTCTTTGTTACATCTTATATTCAGAAGATACGGAGATGTGTTAGTATCTTCAAAAATATTGATACCGATGTCAATAAAAAAGGCCGCTCACAACCGGCGCGCAACGAGTGGACTATTCATAACTTTTTTAAGGCAGGTACATGAATAGGAGAATTGTCGATAAAATTAACGTGTGATGATTTCTATCCACAAGTGACGGTGTGGGGGTGCGGACGAAAACCTGGACTATTAGCGAGTTATTTCATGTATTCCTAGGAGACTGGATTCGAGCAGGAAAATGATAATAAGCCTGTCGGTGTTGTCAGCAAGGCGTTGCTTGTGCAGTGCTTCCTGATGAAGGTGGAAGACCGAGACACCGTTCACCGCAGGGCGGCTTGTTCGAGCTATGTGAAAAAGGCGCCCTACCTGTCGTTTTTTGTTTAATATTCTTTAATCATAATAAAGCGCTACTCGATTAAATGTCCCAATTGCATTAGGTGTGGCTTATTTACTACAGACTTTTTAGCGTGGTGGCCTATTTTGATCTCTAGAGTTTTTCTAAAGGGCTTGGAGAGATTAAAATGAAAATTTCAGCGATTTTGTTTGCTTCGGCAGCTATGTTTGCAGGCGTTTCGGCAGCGAATGCAGCTGACGCCATCGTTTATGACGAACCAGCACCGGTTGTTTCTGCACCTGTGTTCTCTTGGACTGGTGGTTATCTCGGCGGTCAGGTTGGTTGGGGTTGGGCGAAGTCCACCTTTGATCTAAACGGCTACAATGTCGGCCACATGAAGCCAGATGGTTTCCTTGGCGGTCTTTATGCAGGTTATAACTTCGACCTCGGCAACAATGTCGTTCTGGGTCTTGATGGTGATGTAACCTTCAACAATCAGAAAGACAGCATTTCTGAGACCTTTACTGATGGCGCAGACAGCCTGACCCTCGGCGCTGAAAGCAAGCTTCGTACTTCCGGTGCCGTTCGTGCACGTGCAGGTTATGCATTTGATCGTTGGCTTCCATACGTTGCCGCAGGTGTTGCGATTGGCAGCGTTAAGAATACCGTATCAGCTTCGGGCGACATTGATGGAACGGCTTTTGATGTTTCAGAATCCAAAAGCAAGACCCACGTTGGCTGGACTGCTGGCGCTGGCGTAGATTACGCTGCAACGGATAACGTCATTCTCCGCCTTGAATACCGTTACAGCGACTACGGCAAAAAGAACTACTCTGTAGTAGACGACGTGCTGACAGCTCGTAACAAGTTTAAGACCAACGAAGTTCGTCTCGGCGTTGCCTACAAGTTCTAATAACTGGTGACGTCCAGTTTAATTAAACCGTTCAGAGAAATCTGGGCGGTTTTTTTGTCGCTTAAAAGGGCCTTAATCGACTAAACTTATTGTTAACCTAACACTATCTATCTTGAAGCGAAGTTCTATATTGTTAATTAAATTTGCAGTAAATAAATCTTGTTTCTCCTGCTGACTAGGCTCAGGCCTCATTGTTTCCGAGCCAGAATATAACGGCTGCTGCGAGATCTATTGCTGCACGGAACCCGACCGGGCAGCGGTCATAACGGGTAGCAATTCTTCGCCAGTCTTTCAGTCTGCCAAACATGATTTCGATACAATTACGCCGCTTGTATCGGCGTTTGTCATACCTGATAGGCTTCTTACGGTTTTTGCGACCCTGGATGCACGGCTTTATCGCTTTGTCTTTTAACCGTTTTCAGAACCAGTCAGCACCATATCCTCTATCGGCAAGAAGATAATCGACCTTCGCTAACGTCTCAATTAAGGCTGTAGGTCCGGTGTAGTCGCTGAGTTGTCAGGCAGTGACGTTTAATCTGATGGGTTGCCCTTTCGCGGCAGTGACGGCATGCAACTCGGTAATTATGCCACCTTTTGTCCGGCCGATCAGTCGTCCATCGCCCCATTTTTATCCGTAGGCTTGAAGCCGTACGGCAAGCTTTCAAATAGTTCACATTCATCATCGTAGTCTTTCCAACCGACGATTTGGACGGCAGCTCTTCTAATATTTGAGAAAATATCCCCTTTTGACACCAACGGTCTCAACCATCATAGAGAGTTTTATAATGCCCATATTTCCGAGAGGCATCACACCACCGTAATCCATTGCGAAGAATGAAGATAATTCCACTCAAGACACGTCTGTCATCAACGCGTGGTCGTCCATGGCTCTTAGGAAAAAAGGGCGAAGGCCTGACATCTGTCCTTCGCTCAGCGAGAAAAGATTGCTCATCGTTCAGTCTCCTCAAGCGAAACTGAATAAGTTATTCATTCTCAAATCAATGGGTCCTGAGCCTGGGTATCATAAAATACAAAGCCATCAACTTTCAGCTTGCCTTGAATGATCATCGATGGTCTTTTTCATAACCCCAGGCACCGTTTGACCTCTGGCGGACAGGATACGGTGGGTTAAATAACGTATCGGTGTTGAACCAGTTTATTCTCCGCCAATCAATTTACATCCCGGTTTCGCGGTTGTCGCCCATATCGGGCTTTTTGCCGGTGACCGATGCAAAGAGCATCTTCGCCGTGGCCGTGATTGCACCGGGGCCGTCCCAAAATTCGGCATGGCTCGGAGATACAACAATCAGACGGATATTTGGATCGTTCTCAGATTCCCAGAACGCCTTAGCGAAAGGTGTCCAAACATCTTTGATTTTCGCGCGATCATTGGACACCTGAGCATTGCCTTCAATAAAGAGATAATCATTGGCAGACTCATTCGAAAAAGTGAGCTGCACAGTTGATTGTCCTTGAATGTCGGTGACCTTATCGCCTTGCGCGTCCGTGAGGAAGTAAATTGCACCCTCGTCTTTGCGAACGATCGGAGACATTGGAACCTGTTTTCCATTCCAGCCATAAAAGCAGACGCGGTTATCTTCAGCTATCTTCCAGGCTCTCTGTGGATCTGAATGGGACATTGGTTTTACCTCTACTGTGCGTATGGGGTTTAGATGTATTTAAAGTTGTTTATCTATCGGCGACAACGACCCAGCATCATGCCAGTAAGCAACCCGATGATGCCAACTGTTGCCAATGTTGCGGTTGCTGCGCCAGGATTTTCTCGAGCCGCGTTCAGTACTCTTTCGCCATGGTAGCGAGCGTTCGACGCAACGTCTTCAAATGCGGACGATGCGGACGATAAGGCGTTATCAGCCTTGTCAGAAGCGCTCCCAAGGCGTTCAGCAAGCTGTGAAGAGAGGTTGCTCAGTTGGCTACGAAGTTCGCTGATCTGGTCCGCAACTGTATTTTCTGGTTCGTTTGCCATTGAGGTAATTCCTTCTTTAATAAATTGGTTGACAGCATAGGCTGCGTTGCCATTTGAGAACGTATTGCACCGCCTTTTGTTTCACTGAAATAAAAAAAGAAATCTTATCTGGGTGTAGCTCAGCGGGACGAGCACTCGGTTTGGGCCCTGGAAGCCGCAGTTTCAAACTCTGGCACCCTAACCATATTCATCAGATCATTCGCCACAAGATTGATTAAGGCTGCCACTTCAGATGAAACCCAAAATGAGTCATTTACCCAATGCCTCGGGGATATTTTTGACTTTTAATTTGGATAAGAGGGTATTGGTGCGCGTCGAGTTTGATGCCAATTTACATGTTGTTGAGAGGATATTCTCGCGCTGTGCTAAGTCAGGATGACGGCAAGTATTCGCACTTATACTAATTTATCGCGATAGTTGAAAAGGAAAAGTCTAGGGCGAAGGAGTAAGAGTATGTTGGCATTCTCAATACAATTGTTGATTGATACCTACCAGCGACGTCGTCTTGGTGCAAAATACAGCAACAAAAACGTTGCGATGATGGGTATTGCTACGCCGATGAAATATTGCCCCATGGTAAGCGGTGTCTCACTCACACCGGGCCGGTATAATTCCATGGTAATAGTTGGTCGATTTGGCTCTGCTTATGGCCATTGACGATTGCGGTGAGGGTAGCGGT
>NZ_JBBGYW010000023.1:0-66347 GCF_037479515.1 Ochrobactrum sp. MYb379 | reverse complement strand
CCTCTGGGCGCAGCCCTAACTTTTCCGGTTGTTTCTGTGTTTTTTAAAAGCCTGAAAAGCAGGTCTGAATTGGGCACTGCTGTTTTAAAGAAGTGTTCTGTTCAAGAAGCGAACCGGGAAGCTCTGCTTTTTGCGGGGTAGTTTATTTTTAAATTATATAGGAGTTTTCAATGGTGCGTAGATTTTTGTTATCAAGCCTTTGCCTAACTATGCTTTGCTCGACCTCATCCGCTGCGATTGTTCTCAATCGTGGCAATGACATTGACCCTTCGACGCTGGATCAGCAGCTTACTACAACTATCCAAGAAGATCGTGTCCTGAAAGACCTGTATGAAGGACTGGTCGCGCAGGATAGTAAAGGCCAACCCATTCCCGGTGCCGCCACATCATGGGAAATATCGCCAGATGGTTTGGTCTATACATTTCATATGCGTGAAAATGCGAAATGGTCGAATGGAGATCCAGTAACAGCCGGTGACTTTGAGTTCTCTTTTAAACGTCTGATGAATCCGGAAACCGCCGCAGGTTATGCCAGTATTCTTTTTGCAATCAAAAACGCGGAACAGATAGCGACGAGTAAGATGCCTGTCGATGAGCTGGGCGTAAAGGCGCTTGATGATCAGACGCTGTGCATTACGCTTAGCAGACCTACTCCGTATTTCATCGAACTGCTCACGCATAACACAGCTTATCCGGTCAACCCGAAGGCGGTCAAAGAGTTTGGATCAAAGTTTACACAGCCCGGACATATGATCAGCAATGGTGCCTACCAGCTTGTAAGCTTCAACCCCAACGACAAGATCGTCATGAAAAAGAATCCTTATTACTGGGATGCTGGAAATGTTCAGATTGATCAGGTGAACTGGATACCGTTTCAGGAACGTTCGAGCTGTATGCGTCGCTTCGAGGCTAAAGAGATTGATATCTGTACTGAAGTTGCTGCTGGACAGATGGATTATGTGAAGGAAAAGCTGGGAAAAGAATTCCGTCAAGCGCCTCAGCTCGGCATTTATTACATAGACATCAGAGGCGAGCCGGACAGCAAGCTGCGCGATTCACGCGTTCGTCAGGCCATTTCAATGACGATTGACCGCGATTTTCTAGCACAGGAAGTATGGCGCGGAACCATGTTGCCAGCCAGTTCCATGGTTCCACCCGGTATTCATAATTACGTTGCAGAGCCACCGAAGTTTAGTTTTGCCGGTCAGGATGTCCTCGACCGCGAAGACAAAGCCAAAGAGCTTCTGAAAGAAGCGGGTGTTGCGCCTGGTAGTCTTTCAATCGTTCTGAGATATGGCACATCTGAAAATCACAAGAACACGATGGCGGCCATTTCCGATATGCTTAAAGACATTGGCATAAAAGCCTCGCTTGATGAGGTCGATGGCACAACTTATTTCAACTATCTCGAGCAGAAAGGCATGTTTGATATCGCCCGTGACGGTTGGATTGGTGATTATAACGATCCAAACTCGTTCCTGTCTTTGTATACGACCGACAGTTATTTCAATTATGCGCAATGGTCACAAAAGAATTACGATGCGCTGATGGCAAAGTCACAAATCACCACAGATCTGGGTGAGAGAGCTAAATTACTTGCTGAAGCAGAGAAAATTCTGCTGCAAGACGGCGCAGTCGTGCCCCTGCTCTACTATTCTTCGACGGCACTCGTTGCCGATAAGGTCAAAGGCTACGACGATAATCTGATGAACTCTCACGCCACGCGCTGGCTATCGATAAAAGGCTAAAACAATACAATATACATAACGGGATTTGCTGGACCACATAAGCGTGGTTCAGCAATGGAGGATGATAGAAATGCTGGGCTACACGCTCCGACGATTGGGTAGTGCAATACCCACGATCTTTATAATAGTCACTTTGACATTCTTTCTTATACGGTTGGCTCCCGGTGGTCCTTTCGATCTTGAGCGTCCTATTGATCCGCTCATTCTAGAAAACCTTAAAAAGGCCTATAATATGGATGCGCCGCTCTGGCAGCAGTATCTTATTTACTTGGGCAATCTTGTGCAGGGTGATCTCGGCCCCAGCTTTACGCGCCGTGACTTTACCGTCAACGATCTGTTTGCATCGGGTTTGCCAGTATCCATCATGCTCGGTTCCCTTGGTCTGGCACTAGCCACTGTTCTTGGTACCATTTTGGGTACAATGGCGGCACTCAGACAGAATTCATCTGTTGATTATTTCGTTGTAGCAGTGGCTACATTCGGCATTACCACTCCAAATTTCGTCGTTGCTCCCCTACTCAGCCTCTTGTTTGGCGTAATCCTCGGTTGGGTTCCGGCTGGCGGCTGGTCGTCGGCCAACGTGCTTTACTGGATATTGCCAGTTTTGACTTTGGCTTTGCCTCAAGTTGGCGTTATCGCGCGTTTGGTACGTGGTGCATCCATTGAAGCTCTGCGCGCAAATCACGTTCGTACCGCTCGCGCTTACGGCCTGCCAGCACGCGTAGTTGTGGGCGTACACGCCTTGCGCGCAGCTATGCTACCAGCTGTTTCTTATCTCGGACCAACTGCTGCGGGCTTGCTCACCGGCTCGGTTGTGGTTGAAACGATCTTCGGCATTCCCGGTATTGGCCGCTATTTTGTGCAAGGCGCTTTGAGCCGAGATTATACCCTTGTTATGGGCACCGTTGTCGTCATCTCGATCTTTGTCGTGGTGTTTAACCTGATCGTCGATCTTCTTTATGCATGGCTTGATCCGAGGGTTCGCTATGACTGATTTTACCGCTGCAGTAGAAACTGAAAAGCTCGGTTCCGTCCAAAGCCGTTCGCTATGGCAAGATGCATGGCTTCGTCTGCGCAAGAACAAGGCCGCTGTTACAAGCGCAATTGTGCTTGTTGTTTTGGCACTGGCTGGCATTTTTGGGCCAATGGTTAGCCCGCATCCTTATGATAAAATCTATCCGCAATTCGTGCGTGTTGCACCGAGCCTTGAAGCATATCCACGTGCGGATACGATTATGCCCGGTCTTGATCGCGAATTGGCGCGTGCAAGGCTTCAATCAACCGCAGAACCGGAACTGAACGGAAATAGCATTGTTGTTGATTTTACGGCCCAACGACCGACTGATGAGCGCGTGTTGCGCTACTTCCAGCGTTCAGACCTGTTTAGCAATCCACAGATCGAACTTGCAGCCGATGGGCTTTCCGGCAAGCTGACGTTGAACGTGGCGCGTAATTATTTCGTTCTTGGCACTGATAATCTTGGTCGTGATCTGCTGACACGCATTTTTATTGGTGTTCGCATTTCTCTGTCGATTGGTCTGCTGGCTTCCGCAATGGCACTGATGCTCGGTGTCGGTTATGGCGCTATTTCTGGTTATCTTGGCGGTCGCGTTGATAATGTGATGATGCGCCTGGTGGATATTCTCTACTCACTGCCCTTCATCTTCTTCGTAATATTAATGCTCGTCTTCTTCGGGAGGTCGATATTCATCATTTTCATTGCCATTGGTGCAACGGAATGGCTGGATATGGCGCGCATTGTGCGTGGACAAACATTGAGCCTGAAACGACAAGAATTTGTGCAAGCAGCCGAAGCATTGGGCGCGACACGACGTGGCATCATCACGCGTCATATTATCCCGAATGCGCTGGGACCAGTGATCGTCTTCGTCACACTTCTTGTGCCAAAAGCCATTCTGCTTGAAAGCCTGTTGTCCTTTTTGGGCCTTGGCGTGCAAGATCCCCTCACCTCGCTTGGTCTTCTTATCTCGGAAGGTGCACAGAACATGCGCGGCGCAAGCTGGCTCCTGATCTGGCCTGCCGCAACCCTCACTATCATTCTGTTTGCGCTGAACTTCCTTGGCGACGGCCTGCGTGACAGCCTTGACCCGAAGGATCGCTGAGATGACAAAAGAAAACATTCTAAGCGTTCGCGATCTGCGTGTAACTTTCGATACACATGATGGTCCCGTTGAAGCGGTACGCGGCATCAATCTCGATGTAAAAGCCGGAGAAACCATCGCGATTGTTGGTGAATCCGGTTCTGGCAAAAGCCAGACCACCATGGCGATGATGGGATTGCTCGCACAAAACGGTAAAGCGACAGGTCAGGCGCTGTATCGCGGCCAAGACTTGATCGGTATGTCTGATAAGGCGCTCAACAAAATCCGTGGCGCAAAGATCACTATGATCTTTCAGGAGCCGATGACATCGCTTGATCCGCTTTATCGGATTGGTGATCAGTTGGCAGAACCCTTGCGTTATCATGGCGGTATGAGCAAGAAACAGGCGCGTCCACGTATTCTGGAATTGCTGAAGCTAGTCGGTATTCCTGAACCGGAACGCCGCATCGATAGCTACCCTTATGAGCTATCGGGAGGTCAGCGCCAGCGCGTCATGATCGCCATGGCACTTGCTAATCAGCCCGATATTCTGATTGCAGATGAGCCGACAACGGCGCTCGACGTCACCATTCAAGCGCAAATTCTCGATCTGTTGGCTGATCTGCAGCAGCGGCTCGGTATGGCCGTGGTCTTCATCACCCACGATCTTGGTATCGTGCGCCGCTTTGCCGACCGGGTCTATGTGATGCGCTCGGGTGAAGTTGTGGAAACCAATCAAACGGAAGAGCTTTTCACAGCGCCTGCACATCCTTACACGAAAATGCTGCTTGATGCAGAGCCGGAGGGTGAAAAGGCATCGCCTTCAGATGAATCGCCTGTGCTGATCCGAGCGGATAATGTGAAGGTCAACTTTCTCATCAACAAGCCATGGATTGGTGCTCCGACCTATATGACAGCGGTCAATGATGTTTCGCTGACATTGAAGGAAGGTCAGACGATTGGCATCGTTGGTGAATCAGGATCGGGAAAATCCACACTTGGACGAGCTATCCTGCGGCTGCTCCCTTCCGAGGGCCGTGTTGCCTATCTCGGTAAAGAGCTGCCGACAGACCCACAAGCCATGCGACCTAAACGCCGCGAGTTGCAGCTCGTATTTCAGGACCCATTCGGCTCACTCAGCCCACGTATGACTGTGGGCCGGATCATAACCGAAGGTCTGCTTATCCATGAGCCGCACCTTTCGGCAAAGGAACGGGATCGCCGTGCACAGGAAGCGCTGCGTGAAGTCGGCATGGACCCGGCAATGCGCAATCGTTACCCGCACGAGTTCTCTGGCGGCCAGCGCCAGCGTATCGCCATCGCACGCACGATGATCCTAAAACCAAAGGTAATCGTGCTTGACGAGCCGACCAGTGCACTGGATCGTTCCGTTCAGAAGCAGATCGTTACGCTGTTACGCGATCTGCAAAAGGAGCATGGCCTCTCCTATCTCTTCATCAGTCACGACATGGCTGTGGTACGCGCCGTGTCCGACTATGTTATTGTTATGAAGAACGGAAAGATCGTCGAACAGGGCGACACAGAACAGGTTTTCGATAATCCCCGCGAGGATTATACGAAGGCCCTCATGGCCGCAGCTCTGAGCGAGGAGCGGTTTGGTACAAACGACTAAATTAAACAAAAACGGGGCTTTGTCCCCGTTTTCTTATAAAGTGATAGAGATCTAAAACACCAAAGACCGATGAGCAGAAACGCCCGCGGAAACACCATCCGCAACAGACCATGCAACACTATGTGCGCCCCTTGAAATATCGCCGGCGGCATAGATGCCTTCAATGCTTGTTGCTTTCATCTCATCAGTTTTGATGGCTTTTCCAAGCGGCATATCTTCCAATATGCAACCAAATTGCTCAGCCAGCGGGCTGTTCAGGCGGTTGTATGGTCCAATGAATAATGCGTCAGCTTTCAATAGGCGACCGTCAGCAAGTTCGATCTCGGAGATGGATGCTCCCTCACCTCTTATGCCCGCAAGTGGTTTTGTTTCAATAGTGACGCCACGCTTTTCGAGTTCTGCCAACGTTGCAGCATCAGGCTCTTCGCCACCATTCAGATAGAATGTGGTCGGTCCCCACTCGGAGATAAGCATGGCTTGATGAGACGACATTGGCGACAGGTTCAACACGCCGAGTTTTTTGCCGCTGAACTCGTAGCCATGGCAATAAGGGCAATGAATAACCGATTTTCCCCAACGTTCAGCCAGCCCCGGTAAATCTGGCAAAACGTCAGAAATGCCGAAGGCAAATATGAGCCTGCGTCCGCTAACGACTTCGCCTGTATCCAACTCAATAGAGAAGTCATCAATCTGTCCGGTCCCGTTGATGGCCTTAGCCTCCGTTACTCTTACAGTCGGATAGGCTTTAACCTGCTCTTTTGCCGTTTCGAGCATCGCCGCCGGGCTGCTTCCGTCCTGAGCGAAGAAACCATGTGAATGTTCGGCAAAGCGGTTGCGTGGCTTGCCTGCATCAATCACGCGAACCGAGCGTCTACCGCGCGCCACATAGGTCGCCGCCGAAAGTCCGGCAAAGCTGCCACCGATAATAATCACGTCATGATGCGTCATGGGCTGTCTCCATGTCGAAAGTTGCGCCGCGTTCTATCGCGCGCTGATGAAAATCGGCGCTCAACATGGCGAGTGTCACTTCGCCAAAGCGTTTCAATAAAAGCGCTTCTGCATCGCTGAACGCCTTGTTGAGCGATGCGTTGACTGCCTGCTCGACGAGGCAACCCGGCATTTCCGTGCGATTGCTCATCGCAAGCAGCGATGGTTTGCCGATGGCGTTGTAAATGTCATGCAGCGTGACTTTGCTAAGATCGCAAGCGATCTCCCATCCGCCGCCATGACCTTTTTCGGAGCGCACATAGCTCTGCTCTCGCAGACCACTCATGACCCGACGCACGACAACGGGATTGGTGCCCATCGCTTTTGCGAGGACTTCGGAGGTCACGGGCTTTTTATACTCAGCCATGTGAAGGAGGACGTGGAGGACGCCCGAAAGTTTGCTATCTTTTTTCATGTAACTTTATATGTTACGAGTCTTCTGCTCTGTCAAGATAACCGAATATATGAAAGCAGTTTTTGGGACGTTCTTGTGCGGCTTTGTGTTAGAGTGGCCTTATGATTGATCTGTTTTCCCAGCTCGATAATCGAGAAAAGCTTGCCGAAGGCGCTGTTCTTTTGCGAGGATTTGCGCTCGCAAACGAAGTCGAAATTCTTAACGCCATGCAAGATGTTGAGAATGATGCATCTTTTCGGAATATGACGACGCCAGGCGGATTTCGCATGTCAGTCGCTATGACCAATTGCGGGTCTTTCGGCTGGGTGACGGACCGGAAGGGCTATCGTTACAGCGCCGTTGATCCTGAAACGGAAAAGCCGTGGCCTTCAATGCCGGGGGCATTTCGCGATCTTGCAGAGAGTGCTGCGGACGAAGCCGGTTATCCCGACTTTTCACCGGATGCCTGTCTCATCAATCGGTATGAACCCGGCGCCAAAATGTCTTTGCATCAGGATAAGGACGAGAAGGATTTCAAAAATCCGATTGTTTCTGTGTCGCTGGGACTACCCGCGACATTTCAATTCGGCGGATTGCAGCGCAGTGATCCGGTACGCAAATTCGTGCTTCACCACGGCGATGTGGTCGTTTGGGGTGGACCATCCCGACTCTTCTATCATGGCATTCTGCCATTGAAGGATGGAGAGTATCCGCAACTTGGTCGAAATCGCTATAATCTTAACTTTAGGAAATGCAATTAACTTTGACAAAAAAACTAATAAAAACAATAATATGTATATAATATTTAATATGTTAAACTAATATAGTGGATCCCTGGACCTCAGTTGTGAGGTCCAGGTTGCCGTTTATCACGTTAGTGCTTTATCACGCGTTTCAACATTGATGAAAAACGCAATCACGCCTGCCAACGCCAGAAGCCCCGCAAACATTGCAACAGCTATAATGAAACTTTGGCTGATAACGAGAGCGAGCGCTGACGGTGCCAACAATCCACCGAGACGTGCCATTGCACCCGCAGCTCCCATTCCGCTTGCGCGCAAGGCTGTTGGGAACAATTCAGGTGTCAACGCATAGAGCGCACCCCATGTGCCAAGCAAAGCAAAGCTCATAATGAGGATCGAAGCACCAACGAGAACCGAGTTTCCCGCCACCGTAAACAATACACAGGAAGCCGCACTGATGAACAGGAAGGTGATGAGTGTTTTGCGACGCCCCCATGCTTCCACGCCATAAGCTGCGAGCGCATATCCCGGCAACTGTGCCAAAGCAACGATAACCAAGAAGCCATAGCCGCGCACAAAGCCAAAGCCATCGCCTGCCAGCTTCGCTGGTATCCATGTGAAGATGCCGTAATAGGACACCGACACAAGGAACCAGATCGCAAGCGTTGTCAGCGTGCGCTGACGCAGGTTTGGCGACAGCAGCTTTTCGTTGGTCACAAGAAGCGGTGCTTCAAGTGTCGCTTTCGGAGGTAGTTCCGGCTTGCCATTCTTGCGCAGGACGCGGTTCATGACCGCCTTGGCTTCTTTTTCCTGCCCGGATTTAAGCAGGTGCATCGGCGATTCAGGAACCCAGAAACGCAACCAGATACCAATCAAGGCCGGTGCGGCAGTCACTACAAAGATATAGCGCCACGCATCAGCAACGCCGGCAAGGCTTGCAGCCCATGCAGCCAGAGCAATAATGACCGTCCCCACGGCCCAAAAGCCCTCTAGCATCACGAGCCAACGTCCGCGATTTTTGGAAGGGAGAAATTCGGCCATCATTGCATAGTCGACCGGCAATGTGCCACCGACGGCAATACCTGTGAGAAAGCGAAGGCCGAGCAGAATTGCGAAATTAGGCGAGAAAGCCGAAAGCAAACCGAAAACCGCGTCACAACTCACCGTGATGAGCAACACGCGACGGCGGCCATATTTGTCTGCCAGTCTGCCGAAAGCTGCGGCACCAATCAGCATACCTAAAAAGAAGAGTGTTCCCGTCTGTAAGGCTTGCGGGACAGTGAGGCCAAACGTCAGGGCGATCGATGCCGCGGTGAAGCCCACAGCTAAAACCTGCATAGCATCCGCGGCCCAGACCAAGCCAAATACGCCGAGAAGATTGCGCTGGAAAGGGCCGGTTCCAGCCTGATCCAACGTTTGTTCGATAGTAATTTTCATGCCGCGTAGATCCCCTTGTTCGGCCGAAACTTCTTAACGTCGCATTTGCTGCGCCTCTAATAGGCAGGTGTCAACACAGGAAAACCAAACCGGCTAATACTTTTGCTTAAATTGAGCATAAGTAGCTATCGCTGTGGTTTTTTCGTCACGCCTGGGAGTGGTTTCCTCGCAGTTGAAAAGCGTTTATGACCTTTGGTGTTGAAAAAAGAGGCATCTGCATGAGTCTGACGGCGCGGGATTTTGATATTGTTTGCGGCACGATGCCAACAGGTGAGTGCAACGCTATCACCGATGTTCCAGGCGTACTCGTTGGGCACCACACTTTATGCGACGGCGATATAAATACTGGCGTCACGGCGATCCTGCCGCATTCAGGCAATCTTTATCGTCATAAAGTTCTTGGTGCGGCCGATGTTATCAATGGCTTTGGCAAAAGCCTTGGCCTGATGCAGGTTGAAGAATTGGGGAGTATCGAAACCCCTATCCTGCTCACCAATACATTTGGCGTCGGTAGCTGCGCTAATGCACTTATTCGTGAGGCGATCAAAGCCAATCCGGATATTGGCCGCACGACTGCCACGGTCAATCCTGTCGTGCTTGAATGCAATGATGGGCCATTCAACGACATTCAGGCGATGGCTATTACTGAAGAGCATGCACGTCTCGCTTTGCAAAACGCCAGCAGCAGCTTTGCGCAGGGCAATTTCGGGGCCGGAACTGGAATGACATGCTTCGGTTTCAAAGGTGGTATCGGCAGTTCTTCTCGTCGATTTACCCTTGATGGAGCCGATTATCATGTTGGCATTCTGACGCTCACCAATTTTGGTCGTACTGGCGATCTCGTTCTGCCGGATGGCCGCAGGCCGTCGCCCAAAGCCTTAGCCCAACCCGAGCGAGGTTCAGTCATCGTTATACTGGCAACAGATATTCCGCTTGAACATCGTCAGCTAAAACGCATTGCCAAACGCTGTGGCGCTGGACTGGCAAGGCTTGGTGCTTTCTGGGGCAATGGCAGCGGCGATATCGCGCTTGGGTTTTCAACAGCGGTCACATTGGATCATGATGAGCCACGCGATCTCATGGCGATGCAGTGCCTGAATGAGAATCGGATTGATATTCTTTTCCGCGCAGCGGCCGAAGCCACACAGGAAGCTGTGTTGAATTCGATGTGCGCTGCAGAAACCTTTGTTGGTCGCGGGGGAAACCGCCGCATGTCCTTATCTGACTGGTTGAGACAAGCTGAGTCTCAGTGAGTCTCGAAATGACCTTTATCTGGATGACTGGTGCGCCTGTTCATCATAACAGCTTAACCGCACTAGGATTATATTTTAGATTAGAAAAATAGCTTAATATTATGATTAGTAATGATATTTAAGATAGATGAACGCTATTATAGTTTAAGCCGCAATATATCACACTGAAGAAATTTGTCGTTTTTGAGCGAATTATGAAGGGGGTTGTTAACCTTCATTTTTTATTACTAAGGCTCATTCGGGCGACATATCTATGGTTCAGGTATCATGCGTAATTTGAGAGAAAATCTTCCCCATACTGATGGCAATCGTGCAGAGTCTGCTCAGGAGCAGAAGCCGCAGCGCGACCCTTTGGGAGCGCATTCACCAGACTCCGACGGCGCATGGAAATCATATTTTTCGCTGGGTGCGAATGTTCGTTTTACACGGACCCCAGAGATTGATCTGGTTCGCCGTCGCGGTGAAGATTTGCCAGATATTAATGGACGTGCGAAGCCCGCTGAAGTGGATGCGGCTCCGGTCGAGATAGCAAAGGTTGCCGAAGCTCAGCCAATGGCTGTTGCAGCACTTCAGCAGTCCGTCTCACAGAACTTGGTTCGCACGCCCGTCGCACCGGTGCCGCCTGTTCTCCATACCGCTCCTGTTGCGCAACCGGTAGAAATTACTCCTGTGCAGGTTGCACCAATGACCGCAGTCGCACCAGCATCAGATGTTTCCGCCGCCATTTCAGCATTCGCCCATCTGTCCGACTTTGCTTTCTGGGAAGGCGTTGAGTTTGATTCAGCACCTGTGCTGTCTACGGTGGTTGTTGCGGAAGTTGCAGAACCTAAGCGCCCTGCTCCAAGCGTTGAATCGATCATCGCGCAGTTCCGTACTGTTGAGTGGAACAAGGCTAAGCCTCAGGAAGCACCGGCTGCTGTCGTAGAACAGCCTGCTCCGGTTGCTGAAGTCGTTCAGCCGGTGCCGGTTGCTCCAGCTCCACAGCCAGTTGCTGCTCCCGTTGCAGAAGTAAAAATTGAAGCACCTCGCGCGCCTGTTGTAGGGGCGGCACCTCAGGCACCTGTCGAAGTTGCTGCAGAAGCAACGGAAGATGAAGTCGTGCTTACTGTCGCTGAAGCAGAAGAGCACGTGATCGAGGAAGTTGTGGCTCCTGCACCTGTTGCAGAAGCCCCGAAAGTTGCTGCCCCTGCCAAAACTGCACCCTCAATTGCTCTTTATCAGCCGCAGCCCCTCCCCCGTACCGAGGCTGTCGTCATGCATGGCGACTACGAGTTTCCGCCGCGTGATCTGCTGCAAGAGCCTCCTTCGCTTGATGGTAATCTCATCACTCAGGAAATGCTTGAGCGCAGCGCTGGCCTCCTCGAAAGCGTTCTGGAAGACTTTGGCGTACGCGGTGAAATCATCCATGTTCGCCCCGGTCCTGTCGTCACGCTCTATGAATTTGAACCGGCACCCGGCGTAAAGTCTTCGCGTGTGATTGGTTTGTCTGACGATATTGCACGGTCAATGTCAGCATTGTCCGCACGTGTTGCGGTTATTCCAGGTCGCAACGTCATCGGTATCGAACTGCCAAACGCCTGTCGCGAAACTGTCTATCTCCGCGAAATGATTGACTCCCGTACGTTCGAATCTTCGAACTATCGTCTGCCGCTTTGCCTAGGCAAGGGCATCGGTGGCGAGCCAATCATCGCAGAACTTGCAAAGATGCCTCACCTGCTCGTTGCTGGCACCACTGGCTCCGGTAAGTCTGTTGCAATCAACACAATGATCCTGTCGCTGCTCTACCGCTTCAAGCCGGAAGAATGCCGCTTGATCATGGTCGATCCGAAGATGCTGGAACTCTCCATTTATGATGGCATTCCGCACCTGCTGACGCCGGTTGTTACAGATCCGAAGAAGGCCGTTGTCGCTCTGAAATGGGCCGTACGCGAAATGGAAGACCGCTATCGCAAGATGGCACGTCTGGGCGTCCGCAATATCGAAGGCTTCAATCAGCGTGCAGCGTCTGCCAAGGGCAAGGGCGAAACCGTGATGTGCACGGTGCAGTCCGGCTTCGACAAGGAAACGGGCGAAGCGACCTATGTGCAGGAAGAGCTCGATCTGACGCCAATGCCATATATCGTCGTCATCATCGACGAAATGGCTGACCTGATGATGGTCGCGGGCAAGGACATCGAAGGCGCTGTTCAGCGTCTTGCACAGATGGCGCGTGCTGCTGGTATCCACCTCATTATGGCGACGCAGCGCCCTTCGGTTGACGTTATCACAGGTACAATCAAGGCCAACTTCCCGACCCGTATTTCATTCCAGGTTACATCGAAGATCGACAGCCGCACCATTCTTGGTGAAATGGGTGCTGAACAGCTTCTCGGTCAGGGTGACATGCTGCATATGGCCAGTGGTGGCCGTATCGTTCGCGTTCATGGACCATTCGTATCGGATGAAGAAGTCGAAAAGGTCGTCAATCATCTGAAGGAACAGGGCCGTCCGGATTATCTGGCGACCGTGACAGAAGATGAGGAAGACGACGACACATCACAGGACGCAGCAGTCTTCGATGCTTCGGCCATGGGTTCAGAAGACAGCGACGATGTCTATGAGCAGGCAGTGAAAGTTGTTTTGCGCGATAAGAAGTGCTCCACCTCTTACATCCAGCGTCGCCTCGGCATCGGTTACAACCGTGCAGCCTCGCTTGTTGAGCGTATGGAACAGGAAGGTCTGGTCGGTGCGGCTAATCATGTTGGAAAGCGTGAAATCCTAACCGGCAATCGCGACTAACTTACAAATTTACGAGCTATAAATTGCCGGGTTGTAGAAGCGACCCGGCTTTTTCATATGCATATGTAAGGGCTTACGCAGGGTTGCATTTGGTGCTTGTCAAGTTCCCCAATAAGGTTAATAATCTGTTCATTCGCACATTCTTGACTACCGGACGGAGTAGCCTTTGAGGCTTCTGCCGTACCCAAAAACAGGGAGAATGATCGATGAGAAGCATTACTATCGGACCAAGTACAAAGCACACGCCCGTAACGACGCAGATGCTCCAGAATGCTCAAACGCAAATGCAGAAGCCTTCTGAAGATAAGACCCAAGTTTGCAATGTTCTTCGTCTTTCAAAAGGCGGCTACTCGCATCGCAGACGCAAAGTTCAAAAAAGTGCATAAAAATTTTGGATAATTTAAAGCGCCGCATCCGGTCAGAGGGATGTCGGCGCTATTTCTTATTGCGCAATCACGTTCTTTTGCCTTGGTCACCCTTTATCGCAAAGCGCATATGGAGTATTTCAAGCGGCAATCCTCCCCCATTGCCCAGGAATAACTTATGACAACGCCCGCTGAAGCCCACTCCATACCGCAAAAGAAGAAATCTCGTTTCTTCCTTGGCTTCATGGCGGTTCTGGGGGCGCTATTTTTCGGATTGTTTTTGAGCCTTGGCATCTGGCAAGTGGAGCGCCTGCAATGGAAGCTCGACTTGATTGCCCGCGTCGATGCGCGCGTTCATGCAGAGCCGGTCGCTGCTCCGGGCAAAGATGATTGGGCCAATGTCAATCAGGCTGATGACGAGTATCGGCATGTTACGCTGACCGGTTCTTACCTCAATGATAAGGAAGTGCTGGTTCGTGCGTTGACCGAACGTGGATCGGGTTTTTGGGTGCTTACACCGATGCGTTCAAATGACGATACACTGACTTTCATTAATCGTGGTTTCATTCCCGATGCCAAACGCGATCCGTCTTTACGTACCGAAACGCAAATCGCGGGCGAAACAACTGTAACAGGCCTTCTGCGTCTGCCCGAGCCGGATGGCTTCTTTCTACGTCCAAATGACCCTGCCCGCAATGAGTGGAACTCGCGCGATGTCAAAGCCTTCGCCGAAAAAGAAGGCTTGGGAATAGTCGCGCCCTATTTCATTGATGCGGACGCTAAATCCAATCCGGGCAATGCGCCGATTGGTGGGCTGACGGTTGTTACTTTTCGCAACAACCATCTGTCTTATGCAATCACATGGTTTGCGCTTGCAGCTATGATTGCTGGTGCTGCCGTTTTTGTGTGGCGGCACGAAAAAAAGTCAAAAGACTAAGCATGCAGCGCATGGCCGAGTGCTTTCATACTGGCCTCGGCAAAGCCTTCTCCTAGCGTTGGATGAGCGTGGATGGTTCCGGCTATATCCTCAAGGCGGGTGCCTGTTTCCACAGCAAGCGCAAAGGCAGATGACAGCTCGGAAATTCCGACGCCGACGGCCTGAATACCAAGTATCAGATGATTATCAGCGCGGGCGACAACCCGGATAAAGCCATCCTCACGCTCAATAGTCATCGCACGTCCATTGGCCTGAAACGGGAAAATGCCGGTCTGGATATTCTGCCCTGCCTTGCGCGCTTCATCCGGAGATAAGCCGACTGTTACGATCTCGGGGTCAGTGAAACACACTGCCGGGATGCAGCGCTTATCCCAGGCTTGTTTGCCGCCTGCTACGATTTCAGCAACCATTTCGCCCTGCGCCATAGCGCGATGTGCTAGCATAGGTTCGCCTGTCACGTCGCCAATAGCATAAACCCCGCGCATGGAGGTGCGGCATCTATCATCGATGCGGATAAAGCGACCGTCCATATCGAGCCGGATTTCGCTCAAACCCCAGCCATCGGTTTGCGGTTTGCGCCCAACGGTGACAAGAACTTTGTCAGCGGAGATCGAATGCATCTTGCCATCAGTCAGCACGACATCCAGCGCTTTTCCATCAGCGGATAAGCCTTTGGCAGAAGTGTTCGTCAGCACTTCAACGCCGAGTGCTTTCAGCCTTGCCATAATCGGGCGTGTCAGCTCAGCATCATATTGCGGCAGGATGCGATCAGTGGCTTCAACGATTGTCACTTTTGCACCAAGCTTTGCAAAGGCTGTGCCGATCTCAAGCCCGATATAGCCACCGCCAACAATCGCAAGCTTCTCTGGTATTTTATCCAGTGAAAGCGCTTCGGTTGAAGAGATAACATTTCCGCCAAACGGTAGCGCCTGGATTTCAACTGGTACGGAACCCGTAGCGATCACGATGTTCTCGGCATGGATAGTCTGACGACCGGTGTCGGTATCGACCACAACGGTTTTACCATCCATAAAACGCGCCTGCCCCTGGAACATGCGCACGCGGGAGCGTTTCAGAAGCCCGGCCACTCCGCTATTCAAGCGGTTGACGATACCGTCTTTCCATTCAAGTGTTTTGGCAAAATTGATCTTAGGATTTTCAGCTGTGATGCCAAGCGCACCTTTCGACGCAAATGTCGTGAGACGATGAAACTCGTCAGCGGCATGGATAACAGCTTTGGACGGTATGCAGCCGACATTGAGACAGGCACCACCCAGCCGCTTTTTCTCAACCAGAACTGTATCAATACCAAGCTGGCCTGCGCGAATACCGCAGACATAACCGCCGGGACCGCCGCCAATGATCAGAAGTTTGCAGGAAATCTCACTCATCCGATCAGCCCTCTACAAAAATCATCGCAGGCGTTTCCAGCAGGCTTTTCAGCTTCTGCACGAAGACTGCCGCATCCCATCCATCGATAACCCGATGGTCGAAGCTGCACGACAGGTTCATTATCTTGCGCGGCAGAAATTGTGTGCCGTCCCACATCGGACGTATCGCCATTTTGTTTATGCCAACAATCGCGACTTCCGGTCGATTGATAATCGGCGTGGTTGCGATGGCGCCTAGTGACCCCAATGATGTGATGGTTATGGTCGAGCCTGTCAGTTCTTCTCGTTTAGCTGTGCCGTTGCGCGCTGCTTCCGTCACGCGAAAAAGTTCCGATGAGGCTGCAAATACAGACAGACTTTCCGCATGCCGCACCACAGGCACTATAAGGCCGTTTGGCGTCTGTGTGGCAATGCCGACATGTACACCGCCAAACTGACGAATAATGTCTGCTTCATCATCAAAATGTGCGTTGAGCCCCGGCTGTTCTTTGACTGCCTTGACGATTGTACGGATAATAAATGGCAGCAAGGTCAGGCGCGGACGTCCTTCCTTTTTCTCGTTGTTAAGCCCTGTACGAAGATCTTCAAGCTGGGTCACATCCACTTCTTCAACGATAGTAATGTGCGGAATATGACGTTTTGCTTCGGCCATGCGCTCAGCAATCTTACGCCGCAGGCCGATGACCTTAATCTCGTTGATCGAGGTGTCTGCAACATAACCCAGCATAGCTGGTGCAGCGCCACTTTCAGTCTGGAAAAAAGCGTCCAGATCTTCATGCGTAATGCGCCCGGCGGGGCCGCTGCCTTTTACACGTCTTAAATCAATGCCGCCATCGCGTGCGCGCAACCTGACCGATGGTGTTGCCAGTGGCTTTTCGCCCTCTGCGCGCACTGGTCCTGCTCCGGTAAAGGCCCTGCTTGAGTTTTCTTTTTTCTGTGCAACAGCTTTAGGTGGAACCGGCGTCTGTAACAGCACAGGCGCTTCCGCGCTGGCTGGTTGCGGCTGAGGTGTTTCAGCGGGCGCAGCAGCTACAGGTTCTGGTACTTCCACTTTTTGTTCGCTGCTTGCACCTTCGATTTCAAGGCGGACCAGTTCGGAGCCAACAGCAATTTTCTCGCCGATTTCACCATTGACCGCGATGACTTTACCACTACGCGAAGAAGGGATTTCAACTGTTGCCTTATCGGTCATGACGGCAGCAAGTAGGTCGTCCTCCCGTACAATATCGCCAACCTTCACATGCCATTCGACAAGTTCAGCCTCTGCAACGCCTTCGCCAACATCAGGGAGCTTGATCGCAAAATGAGCCATTTAAGCCTCCATGATTGAAACAAGTGCGCGACCGACACGATCTGGCCCCGGAAAATAAGCCCATTCCTGCGCATGTGGGTATGGCGTATCCCAGCCGGTCACACGGATGATAGGTGCTTCGAGATGATAGAAACATTCGCGCTGCACGAGAGCAGCAAGCTCAGCGCCATAACCGCAAGTCAATGTTGCTTCATGCACAATGACACAACGCCCGGTCTTCCTGACGGAAGCCATAATTGTTTCCGTATCGAGCGGGAGCAGCGTGCGCAGGTCAATCACTTCGGCATCGACGCCGGTTTCTTCAGTCGCTGCTAATGCCACATGGACCATGGTGCCATAGGCCAGCACGGTCACATCGCTGCCTTCACGTCTGATCGCGGCCTTGCCGAGCGGCACGGTATAATAACCCTCGGGTACTTCTCCGAGATCATGCTTTTTCCATGATGTGACCGGCCTGTCGTGGTGTCCATCGAAAGGTCCATTATAGAGACGCTTTGGCTCAAACATGATCACCGGATCAGGATCTTCAATCGCTGCCAGCAACAGGCCTTTGGCGTCAGCTGGCGTTGAAGGCATAACTGTTTTCAGACCAGAAACATGCGTGAAAAGCGCCTCGGGGCTTTGGCTGTGCGTTTGACCGCCATAAATGCCACCACCAGACGGCATACGGATCACCATAGGGCATGTAAACTCACCCGCCGAGCGATAACGCATACGCGCGGCTTCCGAGACGATCTGGTCGTAGGCCGGATAAACATAATCGGCAAACTGCACTTCGATACAGGGGCGCAAACCATAAGTCGCCATGCCAATAGCTGTGCCGACAATGCCTAGCTCGCTGATAGGCGCATCGAAACAGCGGTCCTTGCCGTATTTCTTCTGCAAGCCAGCTGTGCAACGGAAAACCCCACCGAAATAACCAACGTCTTCGCCGAAGACGACAACCTTTTCATCACGCTCCATGGCAATGTCATGAGCGTTCTGGATCGCTTCAATCATAGTCAGTTTAGTCATAATTAAAACCCCGCCTCCTGACGCTGCCGAACAAGATGCGGTGGTGTTTCCGCGTAAACATCTTCGAACATGTCGCGCATCGAGGGTTTTCGACCATCATGAAGTGTGCCGATAGCTTCTGCTTCGCGCTGCGCACTCACTACGAGGTCGAGAATTTCCGCTTCTGCTTGTTTGTGCCGCTCGTCGGACCAGACGCCCCGAGTAATCAGGTGATTTTTAAGCCGAAGTATCGGATCACCCAAAGGCCAGGCATCGTTTTCAGCCTTCGGGCGATAAGCGGAAGGATCGTCAGACGTTGAATGGCCGCCAGCGCGATACGTCACGTATTCGACAATCGTCGGCCCAAGATTACGGCGCGCGCGTTCTACTGCCCATTTACCGACAGCATGTACGGCCAGATAATCGTTGCCATCAACACGAAGCGAAGGAATGCCAAAGCCGTGGCCGCGTGCCGCAAACGTGCCAGAACCGCCACGCGCAATGCCCTGAAACGTCGAGATCGCCCATTGATTATTGACGATATTCAAAACAACCGGGGCTTTATAGGTAGACGCAAAAACCAGCGCTGCATGAAAGTCGCTTTCAGCGGTAGAGCCGTCACCAATCCATGCAGCGGCAATTTTGGTGTCATGGCTTATGGCTGAGGCCATCGCCCAACCCACAGCCTGCGTGTATTGCGTGGCGAGATTGCCCGAAATGGTGAAGAAGCCATGCTCTTTCGAGGAATACATGACGGGCAGCTGACGACCTTTAAGCGGATCTGCTTCATTTGAAAAAATCTGGTTCATCAGGCTGACAAGCGGATAATCGTCAGCGATTAGAAGCCCTGCCTGCCGGTAGGTCGGGAAATTCATATCGCCCTTGCGCAGCGCCTTACGGAACGCGCAACTAACCGCCTCTTCACCCAGATGCTGCATATAAAATGAAGTCTTACCCTGCCGCTGCGCCATCATCATCCGCGCATCATACGCGCGCAGGATCATCATATGACGAAGACCTTCTTTCAGCTCATCATCGCTCAGCGTACCCGCCCATGGACCGACCGCCTCACCGTCTCTGTTCAAAACACGGATGATGCTGAAAGCAAGATCGCGCATCGATTCCGGCTTCTCGTCGATCTCCGGCCGTCTGACACTTCCAGCCCGCGGGATTTTCACATGGGAGAAATCCGGCGTATCGCCCGGGCGCCATTCCGGTTCAGGGACATGCAAAGAAAGCACAACATCATCGCTCATGCAGGTGTTCCTCAAAACGTGCATTTAATGTCGAACGAGAGAGCCGATTATTGGTTCCGGCAAATTTGATGCCGGTTTGTCATTGGCTAAGAATACGGCGCAATGACCTCATTTCTCCCATGCGAAGCATTGCTGATTTCCTCCTTCAACACTGCTTTCGTCAGGATGGAACGGCATAAAAAATAAAGCAATATTATTTTTCTTATTGCACATTAAATACCATCAGAGCGGTTCTCTTGGATTGGATAAATAGCGTAATAAAATTTCTTCATTCTTCTAAATGCAGCATATGAAAGGAATTTATCGAAATTTTAAACAGTGAATATACGAAATATTATTACGAAATGCATCGCAAAATTAGAGTACCAATCGGTACTATACGCCACCATTTTTTAGATGATTTATTTTGAGCAAAAGAAAACGGCCCGTTTCCGGGCCGTTATCACAAGCAGTTAGTGATGTTTGTTGCCTTCACGCGCAAGTTCTGCGGTGGGGTCTCCGTTGAGCCGCCTCCTCGCTCTGTCATCCATCAACTCGTACCACATTGCATTCAGGACTGCGAAAGCGACTGCGAGTGGCAGGCCAAGAAGCCACGAAAAATACCACATTTTGCTTTCCTTTCTTGATAACGTTTGTGCGGACGGCGTGCGTCCACGGATCAATTAGTAGGCGTGATTGCTTTCGTCCTCGATATCGCTTTTCTCGACCTTACCCCACAGGACTTTATAGACCCACGACGTATACGCGACGATGAGCGGCAGGAAGATCAACGTCACCACGAGCATGATGAACAGTGTCATATGGCTAGACGATGCATCCCAAACAGTGAGGCTTGAACGCAAATCTATCGACGATGGCAAGATGAACGGGAACATCGAAACGCCAACCGACGCAATGATCCCAAAGATGGAAACCGCTCCAAACAGAATTGGTGCCAGTTCCTTTCGCATCCGCAGCGCGATAAGTACGAGCAACGGTCCCAAAATGCCAAGAGCGGGCGCAATGAGCAGCACTGGATAGTTCATATAGTTATCGAACCAGGCTGCATGATCCAGCTCCACGACCTTGCGCAGCGGGTTCGACGGACCATCCGGCACCACAGTGCTGGTGATCTTATAACCCGAAACCCACATCCAGCTGATGACGCCAGCAAGTACATAGAGCGCTGTGGTCGTGATGGCTGCAACACTGCCATACGAGCGCGCCCGCGCCTGAACAGTACCCGTCGTTTTAAGCACGAGCCACGACGCACCATGCATAACCAGCATAGCGACAGACAGCAGACCGCACAGCAGAGCAAACGGATTGAGCAGACCGAAGAACGTTCCATCGTAGAAAATCTGAAGATCACCATTGAAGCGGAACGGAACACCCTGCAGCACATTGCCGACAGCAACGCCGAAGATCAATGACGGTACAAAGCCACCAATGAAGAGCGCCCAGTCCCAACCAGTGCGCCATGTCTGACTTTCTCGCTTTGAACGAAACTTAAAGCCGACGGGGCGCAGAATAAGGGCGAACAAAATGGCAAACATCGCCAGATAAAAGCCCGAAAAGGACACCGCATAGAGAGGGGGCCACGCAGCAAAAATTGCACCACCGCCCAGAACCAGCCACACCTGATTGCCTTCCCAGACCGGGCCGATTGTGTTGATGACGACGCGACGCTCCAGATCCGTCTTGCCTGCAAAGGGCAATAACATGCCAACACCAAGGTCAAAACCATCCATTGCGGCAAAGCCGATCAACAATACGCCAAGCAATACCCACCAGATGATGCGCAGTGTTTCATAATCTAACAAATCGCTGAGTATCATGACTTGTACTCCACTGGTGCGATGATTTCAGGCGCAAGTTTTGCTTCAGGCTGGCTATCGGGTGCTGGTCCTGCTTTGATCGCACGCAACATCAGAGCCATTTCGATAACGAATAGAACCGTGTAAATCGCGACAAAGCAGACAATCGTGAACAAGACCGTCGATGCTCCAAGGTTAGAAACAGCGACTGCCGTTGGAAGAATGCCTTCGATAATCCAAGGCTGACGCCCAAACTCGGCAACGATCCAGCCCATTTCGGCTGCTATCCACGGTAGCGGGATCGCAAACACTGCGATTTTGAGCAACAATGGATGCCGGTCCAACTTGCGACGTGCAGATAGCACAAAGAATGTGCCAGTCAGCAAGATCAGGAACAAACCAATACCGACCATGATACGGAATGCCCAGAACAGTGGTAGAACGCCGGGAACCGTATCGTTTGCAGCCTGCGTTATCTGTGCATCAGTCGCCTGACGCGGATCATCGATATAGCGCTTTAGAAGAAGCGCATAGCCCATCCACTGACTGTTATCCGCGAATGCATCCCGCACATCCTGCGATACCGCATTTGTATCATGTGCAGCTCGAATTTGCTGCAAAGCATCATAGGCGATAATACCTTTGCGGATATGGCCCTGCGCATTTTCAACAAGCTGTTCGATGCCTTCAATTGGCGTCGTCAGCGAGCGCGTTCCGATCAGGCCCATGACCCATGGAATATGAACCGCAAAATGGGTTTCGCGTGCTTCCTGATCCGGGAAACCAAATGCAGTAAACGACGCTGGAGCGGGTTCAGTTTCCCACATAGCTTCGATGGCTGCGATCTTCATCTTCTGATGTTCGTTGGCGAGATAACCACTTTCGTCACCTAGAACGACGACAGAAAGAGACGCCGCGAGACCAAAGGATGCGGCAACCGTCATCGAACGCTTGGCTAATTCAGTCGAACGGCCTTTCAGCAAATACCATGCAGAAACGCCAAGAACGAAAATAGAAGCGGTTACGTAACCTGCTGAGACCGTATGAACGAATTTTGCCTGTGCTACCGGGTTCATCAAAACTGCGAAGAAATCAGTGATTTCCATGCGCATGGTTTCTGGATTGAAGGCGGATCCGACCGGATTCTGCATCCAGCCATTCGCAATCAGAATCCACAATGCCGAGAAATTGGAACCAGCAGCGACTGCGTAAGTGGCCATGAGATGGCCTATCTTGGACAATCGGTCCCAGCCAAAGAAAAACAGGCCAACGAAGGTCGCTTCAAGGAAGAAGGCCATCATGCCTTCAATGGCGAGCGGCGCTCCGAAAATGTCACCGACATAATGGCTGTAATAGCTCCAGTTCATACCGAACTGAAATTCCATCACAACACCTGTCGCGACACCCATAGCAAAGTTGATACCAAACAGCGTACCCCAGAATTTGGTCATCTGCCGCCAGATGAGCCTTCCGGTCATGACATATACGGTTTCCATGATGGCAAGCAGCACGGAAAGACCAAGTGTCAGAGGTACGAAGAGGAAGTGATAAAGTGCCGTGATTGCGAACTGCAATCGCGACAGGGAGACAATATCGAATTCCATCTCTTTAGCCGAAAATTCCGGCCCTCCTGATGTTATGAGCTGCTGCCGACTTTGCCGAAAACAGCCCCCTACTCGTATTTTACCTCAGGGAATTGAGGGTTTCGCCAAAAAGCGCCTCTCCTTTGGACATCGACTGAACAAGAGCGCCTTGATCCAAAACAATCGCCCGATCACAAATCCGTGCTTCGCGCTGAATATGCGTGGCGATCAACAGCGTACGACCTTCTGCCTGTTCACTCAGGCGGGAAAGCACGTCTTCAGCGGTCGCCTGATCTAGCCCTTCGGTTGGCTCATCAAGCAGCCACAAAGGAGCGTCGGTCAGGAACAGACGAGCCAGTGCAAGTCGTCTGGCCTGACCGCCAGACAGTCCAAGCCCGCCCTCGCCCAAAGGCGTATCCAGACCTTCGGGCTGAGATTTCATGAATTCGCCCAGCCCTGCGGCTTCCAATGCAGCGTTTAAATCGGCATCGCTGGCATTTGGATTTGCAAGCATGAGATTGTTGCGAAGGCTGTCTTTGAAAAGCTCGGTGCGTTGGGTCAAAAGGCGAGCAGGAAGAACCTGAACTTCGCCGCTTTCGCCTTTAACCTCTCCTGCAAGCACGTTGAATAGCGTGGACTTACCTGCGCCACTTGTGCCGATCACAGCAACGCGCTCGCCTTCTTTGACGGTGAGATTTATAGCTTTTAAAGGAGTTACTGTAGAATATTCATGACGAACAACAACGCTTTGAAGTTCAATAGCAATTCCATTTTTTGGAAGGCTTAAATTCTGGACATTATCCGAAGCTGAAAGCGCAGGCCCAACGCGGCGCGCCGCCAATATTGTACGGCCAAGCTCCATCGCTCCGCGTCTTAGTGCTGCAAACGGCTCCATTGAACCAAGAATAATAAGCAGCCCCAGTGCGGCAACCGGCGCATTGATAAGCTGAGCTTGCATAAGGAGGCCGACACAGATGAGCCCACCTGCCATCAAGCCAGCATGAAGAATCCCAAGCTTGGCACCGGTTGAGACTTCAATACGATTAAGTGTGCGGTCACTCGATTCAATATAACTGTCGGCGCGCAATATGCTGGCGTTCTGATTAACCAGCCGTCCCGCCATAATAAGCTCTGTCTGCCCTGCAACCAGATCAATGGTGCGTGCCCGTAACGCTTCTGTTCCTTTGGCGCGCTGGCGCATCGGCTTTTCAGAGCGTCTTGCGGCACGAAGCGGGAAACCGAGTCCAAAACTCAAAATTATCAGCGCAAAGACCAACCCAAAGGCTGGATGCATCAGCCCTAGAGCAAATCCTGCGATGATAGCCGTTACAAGAGCCGCACCTGCAGGCACGAGCACACGCAGATAAAGAGAGTCGAGTGCATCAATATCGGCAGTCAGCCGGAACAACAGTCGTGCAGGCCGCTTGAGTAAAGCATTAGCCGCAGCGGGCCGCGCCCATGCACGAAACAGCTTTTCACGAAGAGCCGCCAAAATAGCGAGTGTGGCTTCATGCGTCACCAACCGCTCCAGATAACGCGTTCCTGTGCGAAGAACAGCAAAGAAGCGAATACCCGCGGCAGGCATAAACACGTCGAAGACAATCGCAGTCGAAACACTCAAACCAGCAATTGCCGTCGCTGTAATAAACCAGCCCGACAGGCCGAGCAGTGAAATGCCTGCCAGCACTGTCATTGTGGCGGCAAGAATACCTGCAAGAAGGAGCTTACCTTTGCTATTGAAGAAAAGGCGAAAAATGGGCCGAAGTGATTGAAGACCATTCATTCCGCTGCCCTCTTCTGCCAGATTTCTGTTGTGGCGCTCATCTCATCCAGTCGAATGATGCGATCCATGCGGCTTGCCAGCTTTTCGTCATGCGTGGAGATGATCAGCGTCTTACCCTTGGCAAGATTGATAAGGCTGTCAGCAATGCGGTCTGCCGTTTCATGATCCAAGTGCGCTGTTGGCTCATCGGCAAGGATAATGTCTGCATTCTGATCGACCGCAACACGTGCCAAAGCCAGCCTGAGCGCTTCACCACCAGAAAGACCTGCACCATTTTCGCCAATACCCCCTGCGCCAGTAATTCCTGCGACATGGCCGAGCGCCATCTGCTCAACGATGGTTTGTGTTTTCTTTGCATCGGCGTCACGGCCAAGAGTAATATTAAATCGCGCACTGCCAGCAAATATATGCGGCTTTTGCCCTACCCATCGCATCCTTGAACGCAGGGTTGCCGCCGTTTCATCGTGAAGTGGCATGCCGCCAACACGGATTTCGCCTGTCTGCGGCGCAGCAAGTCCCGCAATCAAAGCCAGCAATGTCGACTTGCCATAGCCACTGGGAGCTAGGATCGCGACATGCTCACCCGGCTCAACATCGAGATTGAACCCTTTGAAGATGTCTGGTCCATTGCCGTAGTGAAAACCAATATCTCGCATAATCAGCGAAGGTTCGGTTTCCGATTTATTTGCGTGCTGAACAGCGCCCAGAACAGGCATTTCATGGGCGGCCAGATTTTCCAGCGCATCGATCGCTGCTTCGCCTGACGCACGATCATGCCAAACGCTCGAGAGATCACGCAGAGGCTCGAAAAACGCAGGTGCAAGCAGAAGGATAAAGAGACCCTCGGCAAGTGTAAGCTTATGCCCCCATGCACCAAAATCGAGTGTTCCGAGAAGATGGAAGCCGATATAGACCGCAACCATGGCAACGCCGATAGCCGCGAAAAGCTCAAGAACAGCCGATGAAAGAAAAGCAATCCGCAAAACAATCATCGTCTTTTTGCGCAAGGATTCAGCATTATCGCGCAAACGGGTTGCGGTCATATCCACTGCATGAAAGCTGCGGATAGTCGCCAGACCGCGAAGCCGGTCGAGCAGAAAACCATTCATATCACCCAGGGCGACAAGCTGCTTTTCACTGGCCGCTTTAGCGCGCCATCCGATCAGGGCCATAAAAATCGGGATCAAAGGGGCTGCAATCAGCAAGGTCAGTGCAGCTATCCATGAAAACCACAACACTGCCACCAGAATTGCGAGCGGCACCAGCATGACGCGAATGCGAACGGGCACAAAACGCGATAGATAAGGAACAACCATTTCGGCCTGTTCGGCAAGAATGCTGGCGGCCTCACCCGAAGATGCGCGTGACGTATCAAGCGGTGAGCGCTGTGATAGTGCAGTAACCGCCTTTTCGCGCAGCTTTGCAAGTTCTGAACGTGCGGCATCGAAAGCCATCGTCGCACCACGCGCATCAAGCAAGCTGCGTATGCAGCCAAGAAGGAAGAGTGCAGCTGCTAAATAATAGATTGTTGCATCAAAGCCGGTATTGGCGAGCAAGCCTACACCGTAAGCAAGGATTGCGGCTTGTGGCAGCCATATGAGCGCTGCCACTGCCTGAAGTCGCGCCCCCTTTTTGAGGAGAGATGGGACCGGACGGCGACGCGAACGATGTTTGTCGTCCGTTTTTTCGCTGTCCTGTTGCGTCACTTCTTCCGTTTGGGCGCGCGCGACTGTCACTCTCGCTTAGGCTCCTTTTTGGCCGCTGTTCTGCCGCGTCCCAGAGCAACGATCCTATCGGTCGTTTCCAGAAAACGCGTAACCTTGGCACCAAGCGCCAGAAGGCTGGTTAATCGGTCTGTATCGAGCTTCTTGACATCATCATACCAGTTGGTGAGCCGTTCAATGAGCGCATACATATCTTTCATGCGCTCTTGTGCGAACTTGTCGCCGTCATCTTGCGGCTGCTCCATCAACACTTCGCGCAACACAGTCAACGTCGGGTCGATTTCGCGCTTCTTGCGTTCTTCAGCCAGAGTTCGCAAAATTACCCACACATCGCCGGGTGTCGTGAAAAAGTCGCGACGGTCTCCCGGTATGTGCTTTAACAACACAAGGTTCCAGCCCTGTAACTCGCGGATACCCATTGAGACATTGGAGCGCGATACGCCCAGTGATTCAACAATATCATCCGCACACAGAGGTTCAGACGATAGATAAAGCAGCGCATAGATTTGACCAACCGTACGGTTGATACCCCAGCGGCTACCCATCTCTCCGAAGTGGAGCACAAACGACTGAACAATTGGCGATAATTCCAAGTCTTCTCTCCCGTAAATTCTGAATTTTCAGAAATTACTGAAATCCAGATAATTTAAATTGCCTGATCCTTCAATCCGCATGTCTGGATGCAGGGTGCATATGGACAATTGGCCGCAGTCCTCAGCACTCCTCCAAATGCCTCAGACCAAGCTTCCAACCATCACTTCTGGTCGGAAGAAGAAGGAAGCTCTTTGCTATCCTGCGTTTGATCACGATGAATCACGGCACGACTGAGCAACATGAGCGTTACCGGGGTTGTGATGACCACAAAAACGGTAATCAACACTTCATGCAGAATCGGCTTGGATTGCAAGATGGAGAAAAACATGATGGAAGCGATCAAGATTCCACCTGCACCGAACGAAGAACCGATTGTCGGCGCGTGAATGCGTTCATAAAAACTTTTAAAACGAACCAGACCAATACATCCAACGAGCGTCAGAAACGCTCCGGACACCAGAAAAAATGCAATGATTATCGCAGCCCACACGGGCAGATCAGCAGCTCCGATCATTCGATCACCTCCCCGCGCATCAGGAATTTCGCAAGTGCTACAGTCGCCACAAAGCCCAATATTGAAATGATGAGCGCTGCTTCAAAATAGATCACGCTGCCGGTGCGCATACCAAAGGTCAATAACAACAAAAGCGCGTTCAGATACAGCGCATCAGTCGCCAGCACGCGGTCTTGCGCGCGCGGGCCGATCAGCAAGCGATAGACCACACAACCCATCGCGGCGACGAGCATAAGTTGTGCAGCCAGAAGCGACCAGAAAAGAATGACTGCACTCATGCTGATTGCTCCTCTTTAACAATGTCCCTCGCCCCGAATATGCGAATAAGTGGCTGCTCATAGCGTTGCTTGATCAATGTCCGCCATGCTTTTGCATCTTCCAGATCCAGAACATGGATCGTCAGCGCCTTGCGGGTGACATTGTAATCTACCCAAGCTGTTCCCGGCGTTGTCGTGATGATACAGGCAAGGACGGCCAATGCGGTTCGGTTTTCAAGCTCCAGCGGAATAACCACAAAACCCGGATGCCGTTTCTTTCGCGGTGACAGAATGAGCTTCACGACCGCCAGATTGGATGTGAGAATATCGATACTCACAACGCCGAACAGCCAAATCATCGTCGGGATTGAACGTAGGTGGATTTTCTGTGGCTGCAGTGCTGTCATTGCATAGCAAGCGAACAATGCAATGGGGATCGATAAAAGCAATTGCGCCCGTGTAAAACCATTGAGCAAAAGCCAGAATATGACCAAAGCTACGAACAGCAGTGGGAAAGGTAGAATTTTTCTCATTTCACCTCCACCGTTTCTCCGCCTACACGCGGCGCTTTCAATACGCTGTTGATATAATCCTGCGGCGTATGCAGTGAGCGGGCTGTCGCATCCATATATTGCATGGCCGGACCAGCCCCGATTGTCAGCGTCAAGCACACTGCCAAAAGACCGGCAATTGGCACCACTTCACGCACCAGCACGCGCGGAACATTGCCTTCAAGCGATGCCCAGAATGTACGAATGCCCGTACGGGTCATGGCGATGAGCGCTGAAAGGCCCGACAGCAGAATGAGCGCGATCAGTGCCCAGCTTGCGGGACTTACAGGCATTGCCAAAGTCGGCGCAGCACCATCGCCATTAAATACCGCTGCAAGTATCAGGAACTTTGCGATGAAGCCTGAAAACGGCGGAAGACCAATCAGGAGGATGGCGACAACCGCAAAGCAGGTGCCAAGAATAGCAAGAGTTGCTGGCAATACGACACCAACCTCTTCTTCTTCTTCCTCCTCCTCGTCATCACCATAGGCTTCCATCGTAACGGCAAGAACGTTTGCCGCCGCGTCCTGACCGCGTTCAATCAGTTCGATCAACAGAAAGAACGCTGCAATCGTGAGCGTAGAACTGACCATGTAAAACAGTGCCGCGCCGGTCATTGCGGTGTTGCCGCTACCGATCGCTGCAAGCAAGGTGCCGGAAGATACGAGAATGCTGTAGCTTGCAAGGCGGCCCATGGCCTGAGATGCAACCACACCGATCAATCCAAATGCCAGCGTAACCATGCCGCCATAATAGAGCCAGTCACTACCAAAGCCGTAGGATTCACCTGCGCTAATGCCGAACATAAGCGGCGACAGACGCAGCAGGACGTATATGCCAACCTTACTCATAATCGCAAAGATCGCGGCAATGGGGGCTGCTGCAACCGTATAAGTAGGGACAAGCCAAAAATTGAGCGGCCACATTCCCGCTTTCACGAGGAAAGCGACGGCCAGAATTGCAGCGCCCGCTTCGAGAAGCATTCGGTCTTCAGCAGCAACCTGCGAAATCTTGTGCGCAAGATCAGCCATGTTGAGCGTGCCAGTCACACCGTAGATGAGGCTGACGCCGATCAAAAACAGCGACGACGCAACGAGGTTGACGGCAATATAATGCATACCGGCTTTTACGCGGGCTGGTCCAGAGCCATGCAAAGCAAGTGCATAGGATGCAGCAAGCATAACCTCAAAGAAAACAAAGAGGTTGAACAAGTCGCCGGTTAGAAAAGCGCCATTCAATCCCATCAGCAAAAGCTGGAAAATCGTATGGAAATTCGGGCTGGCCTTATGCCAATGCGCCAGCGCAAAACTTAATGCTGCCAATGCGAGCACGCTTGTGAGGACCAGCATCAGGGCTGCAAGTCTGTCCAGCACAAGAACGATACCAAAAGGCGCAGGCCAGTTGCCGATCAGATAGACATCTGCGGCGGGAGCAATATCACTGGCGACGCCCATCAATGTGAATGCGATAACAATCAAGCCAATGATGGAGATCGTATTGATCGCCATTTTCAGCTTGCGTTTGCGTTCATCGAAAAGCAGCAAAAATGCTGCTGTCACCAGTGGCAGCAGAATTGGCGCGACAATGAGATGTGACTTCCAATCCAAAATCAGCTCTCCTTGCCGTCGACATGGTCGGTTCGCGTCATACCGCGCGATGCAAGGAGAACGACCAGGAAAAGAGCCGTCATTGCAAATCCGATAACAATTGCAGTCAGAACCAGCGCTTGTGGTACGGGATCAGTATATTGCGCAGCCTGAACATTGATGCCTGAATCAAGCACTGGCGGGGCGTTGGTGCGCAAACGTCCCATCGAAAAGATGAACAGATTGACTGCGTAAGAAACAAGCGCGAGACCGATCGCAACCTGAAACGTACGCGGACGCAAGATCAGCCACACACCCGACGACATCAAAACACCGATTGCGACAGCGAGAACGAGTTCCATCAGTTGTCCTCCTTCGCAGCAGCAAGTTTTTCAACGCGATGTTTACGGATTGATTGATGCGCCAATGCGATCAACATTAGGACCGTCGCACCGACAACGAGCACAAAAACACCAATATCAAACAGAAGCGCGCTTGCGACCGGCATTTTTCCGACATGCGGTATGTCCGCATACTGGAAGAATGTTGTCAGGAACGGATAGCCGAAGAGCCATGCGCCTGCCCCTGTCGCTGCGGCAATCAACAAGCCAAAGCCAATCCAGCGAACAGGCAGAATGCGCAGGTGATCTTCAACCCAGCGCGTACCAGCCGCCAGATATTGCAGAATGAATGCAACCGCCAGAGTGATACCAGCTGCAAAACCGCCGCCCGGCAGGTCGTGGCCACGCAGGATCAAATGCACTGCAAGCACGATGATAACCGGGAACAGCCATTTCATAATGACAGACGGAACAGCAAGATAATCGGTCAGGGTTTCACCCTTTTCACGATCCTCCATAGCTTCGTCATATGCGTCCTGAATCTTCTGCTGTGCAGTCGAACCTGTACTATCAGAGGCCGGACGGAAACGACGCAGCAGCGCATACACCGTGAGACCTACGATCCCCAGCACGGCAATCTCGCCAAATGTATCAAAGGCGCGGAAATCAACGAGCGTGACATTCACAACGTTTTTGCCGCCACCGCCTGAATAGGCATTTTGCAGGAAGTAGTCGCCAATGCTTTCGGGTGATGGACGCGTCATCATCGCATAGGAGATGATGAACACACCCACGCCACTGCCAATCGCCAGCACAAAATCACGATAACGACGAATTCTTGGGCCGAACTTGACCGGGATCGGATCGGGATCTTCAAAGCGCTTCGGCAGCCAGCGAAGGCCGAGCAGCAGCAGAACTGTTGTTACGATTTCAACAAGCAACTGCGTAACCGCAAGATCTGGTGCCGACAGCCAGACGAAGGTGATGCAGGTAATGAGCCCAGCTCCACCCAGCAAAATTAATGCAGCCAAGCGATGATATTTTGCCTGATATGCAGCGCCGATGGCGCAGGCACCACCGAGTATCCACAGACCCGCAAAGATCGGATCAACCGGCTGCACACCAAGCATACCCGCATGGATACCATCTTCAAAAATTGGCCAAGCTGCAGCAATCAGTGCAAAAGCGACAACGATGCGAAGTTGTGGCTGAAGGCGTCGTGTACTCAGGAAACTTTCAGCCTTACGCGCCCAATTCCAAGACACCGTAACCAGCACGCGCTCAAAAATACGCTGACCTTGCAAATGACGGAAAAGCGGTGGGCCGTCTTCGCTGGTCGCAAGATAATTCTTGAGTGCCATAAATAGAATGACGCCGCCGATCATCGCGACGATACTCATCATCAGCGGCAGGTTGAAGCCGTGCCAGACGGAGAGACTATATTGTGGCGTCGCATCGCCCAGCACCGACGTGACTGCTGAATGCAGAAACGGACCAATGGCGATATTCGGCACGATACCAATCAAAAGGCAAAGCAGCACCAGCAGTTCAATTGGACGACGCATCCAGTGCGGCGGCTCATGCGGTGCTTTCGGCAGATCATGAGGCGCGGGGCCAAAGAAAGTCGAATAGATAAACCGAACCGAATAAGCGACGGTGAAAATACCAGCAAGCGTCGCAATATAGGGCGTAACCGTATCGAGGGCCGACGCCATATGCGTTTCGACCGCTTCGGCAAAGAACATTTCTTTAGACAAAAAGCCGTTGAGCAGCGGCACACCGGCCATCGACGCACTCGCGACCATGGCAAGTGTGGCCGTATAGGGCATAGCTCGCGCCAACCCGCTCAATTTTCGCATATCGCGAGTGCCGGTTTCATGGTCGATGATACCCGCCGCCATAAACAATGACGCTTTGAAGATAGCGTGATTGACCATGTGGAAGATTGCAGCGACAGCTGCAAGCGGACTGCCAAGGCTCAAAAGCGCTGTGACGAGGCCAAGATTACTGATGGTTGAATAAGCCAACAAACCTTTGAGATCTTGCTGAAAAACCGCAAAGAAGCTGCCAATCAGCAAGGTTGTGAGACCTGCCAACCCAAGAATCCAGAACCATTCTTCTGTGCCAGAAAAGACAGGCCACAAACGTGCCAGCAGGAAAACACCTGCTTTCACCATCGTGGCAGAATGCAGATAGGCCGAAACCGGTGTCGGCGCTGCCATCGCATTCGGCAACCAGAAATGGAACGGAAACTGCGCAGACTTTGTAAAAGCCGCCATCAGAATGAGAACAAGCGTTACAGTATAGAGCGGATGCGTGCGAACGACATTGCCAGCTTCCAGAACCTTGTCGAGATCGTAGCTGCCAACGATATGACCAAGTAGCAACACGCCAGCCATCAAACAGAAGCCGCCAATGCCTGTAACTGTCAACGCCATACGCGCGCCATCACGCGCACTTGCATTGTGATACCAATAGCCGATCAACAGGAACGAGAAGATACTCGTCAGTTCCCAGAAAACGGCGAGCAGCACAATATTACCCGACAAAACAACGCCGAGCATCGAACCCATGAAGGACAAAAGGAACGAGAAAAACCGAGGGACCGGATCTTCGGGCGACATATAATAGCGCGCATAGATCACGACCAACAAACCGATGCCGGTAATCAGCATGGCAAACAACCATGCAAAGCCATCCATACGGAAGGTTATGTTCAGTCCATAATTGGGGAGCCAATCGATCGATCCGCGAACAACGCCGCCGTTAGCTACGATTGGATAAAGACTTGCTGTTATGACAAAAGCGACAAGGGCAATGGCTGCCGTAAACCAGGCAGAACCACTTCTATCAACTCCGCGAAAAAGACCTGTTACAGCGCTACCAAGAAACGGAAGAAGGACCAGCAAAAAGAGCATCCTGCCGTCCATCGTCATGCGCCCAAGGCCTCCTATCCGCAATCAAGGTTGATCCGAAGCAGGCACCGCTCATGAAAAACAGTAACAGAAATGCTCCGGTAATGTGTCGAGAGGAATCATATATTCCGATGTTTTTATTATGACCGGCTAGGCACTTTTATGGCAATAGCTTTCAATGGCTTATCGCGTTATTTTGAATCATTTTATTGTAGAATGGGCTGCAAAAATTGGTTTCAAGGGGTGAGATTTCCATGTGGCCACTTTTTATCGGACATATTGACGCGTAAGTTTTGCAATCAAATGACAAGGTAGAAATTCATTTGATTAGCGATTCCTAACCTTCAAGAAGCGTTTCAGCCAATTGAGCTGCCTGCGCCCGTATATCGGGAACCGCTGTCACCTCCCAGAATATTCCCTTCGTTACCGGACCTATCGCGAAGATCGGCCCCGATGGTTCACCACGGGCGTTCAAGAGCTGTAAATCAGCAGTTACGTCCAAGCCGAGATCAAGCGCATCAGGTTTGCCTAAGCCGTTTTCCAACAGGCTGATTAAAGCGGAATTCCGCGTTGTTGAAAAGCGTGTGCTGCCACCACGGCAATCGATAATGGATTGAACATCTAACTCGGTATCTTTTGTGGCGTGACGCTCACGATAGCGAACCGCAATCTGTTCACCTCTGTTTTTGACCGATAATAGATGCGCGGCTGTAATTGTCAGTTGGCCAGATTGTTGTGCGGCCTCAATGCGCCGTGCAATAGCGGGCGCCATTCGGTGGCGATGAACGTCCCACCATGGCCGCAAGTGACGCAGAAAACTTTGTCGTTGGCGGACAGGCAATCTTTTCCAGATATTCCTGGTATGTGGGCGAAGTGCATCCATCACGCTGCGCCAGCTTTTGCCTTCAGCCTCACAGTGCGAAATCATCTTGCGAACAATGCGGATTAATGCGGGCAAACCATCGGCGATTGGCAGCGAGCTTGCTTCAATTAAAAATGGGTCAGACGGTGCATGTGCAGCTGGTACCAATCCGCGTCGTGAAATTGCATGGATTTCACCTGTATGCCCGCGATCAAGCAATGAAATCACGCTATCGACCATTGATAATCCAGTACCGAAGATGGCAACGGAATGCTCCGAGGGAATGTTGAAATAGCCATTGCTCGACCAATACTCAGTCACAAAACGGCCTGACGTCGCTATAGATGCCTCATTACCCGTGGCAATAATTATCGCATCCGCTGAAAAACTTCTTCCATCGACAGTTTCGACATTCGGTTGCTTACCTTCAAATGCAATGTCAGACACTTCGGCGTTTTCGATCAAAATGCGCGGGTTATTTTCTTCAAGATACGGCTTGAGAAGATCGTTGAGATAAAGGTGATAGACACAACGGGGTGCAAAAGAATGCGCATCCCATTTTTGATCAGGGGTAACGTCAGAGCGCGCTTGAAGCCAATTCAAAAAATGATCTGGTTCGTCCGCAAATGCACTCATATTGCTGGCGCGCACATTCAGCAAATGGTTAGGGTTCTGCGTCGAATAAGCAATCCCTGCCCCAATGTTTCCCGAGCGCTCAAAAATTCGAATATTGGTTTCGGAGGATCGCTTCAACAATTGGGCGGCTATCAGCACACCGCTCGCGCCACCACCGACAATAATAAATGACTTCAAATCATAAACCCCATTTGCCTTGAGTGGGTCGCAGAACAAATTTACGCGCCGACTTTTTATAGGCTGTCTTTTATTTCCTATAAATTTTGTCAGATTTTATAATAAGATAAAAGTCCGAAGCAAATTTTTCTAAGCTATGTCTCTTAATTAGTTTCAACAAATGAAACACTGAAACGATAAAACGTCGTATCTGTTGACAGTGTGTTTCAGAAACATGGGCTGGCTTCTCCTTCTAAAATCACAATATTTTGCAGTAGAGTTTTCACATTGCTGCATTAGGTTCGCAGCGCAGAATCGCCGTAACAACAGGAACATGCACGATGAGCAATAGCTATATTGACGCTCTCAAAAAGCGCCGCACGCAGTACGCACTTGGTAAGAACCTCCCAATCTCCAAGGATGCGGTCGCAGAACTGATCCGTGAAGCAGTCAAGAACTCCCCATCTTCCTTCAATTCGCAGAGCTCACGCGCTGTTATCCTGTTTGGCGCTGAAAGCGACAAGCTTTGGAACATTGCAAAAGAAGAACTTCGTAAAATCGTTCCTTCCGACGCATTCGAACAGACTGAAGGCAAGCTCAACAGCTTCGCCGCTGGCGCTGGTACAGTTCTGTTCTTCGAAGATCAGGACGTTGTAAAAGGCCTTCAGGAACAGTTTGCACTTTATGCAGATAACTTCCCTGTCTGGTCTGAACAGGCTGGCGGCATGGCACAGCTTTCAGTTTGGTCGGCTCTTGCGAACGAAAACATCGGTGCAAGCCTTCAGCATTACAATCCACTGGTTGACGCTGAAGTTGCCAAGACCTGGGGCATTCCATCGTCATGGAAATTGCGTGCTCAGATGCCATTCGGCTCAAACGAGCAGCCTTTTGGTGAAAAAGGCTTTATGGATGACGCCGAGCGCTTCAAAGTCTTCGGATAATCCATTCCAAATTGGTTTGAAAAGCGGCTGGAAATTCCAGCCGCTTTTTTATTTGCGACCAATTCTGTCTGACTATTGTGCCCCCTCAAAAATCGGAATCTATTATCAATGCGTTTTTGAGAGTCGGCTTCCGGGGAGAAGCCCTCGAAAAGCAGGAAAAATCGATGATCACAGGCTCTCAGAAGCTCTGATCTCTAGGGGAAAGAAATGAAATTTACCGCCACGACGCGCCTGATGCGCTCTACCATTCCGGCTGCACTCGCATTCGCGCTGTGCCTTTCAGCGTCACCGAAAGCCGTGCAAGCTGCGACACCCGCTGATACGCTTGTGATCGCGATGAGCATTGATGACATCATTTCGCTTGATCCGGCAGAAATTTTTGAAATCACCACATCGGAAATGTTGACCAGCACCTATGAACGCTTGGTCACGACCGATATCAAAGATCCAACGAAGATCATCCCGCAGATTGCTGAAAGCTGGACTTTTTCAGACGATGGCAAGTCTATTACTTTCAAAATTCGCGACGGTTTGAAGTTTGCATCGGGCAATCCGATTACAGCGCAGGACGCAGCCTACTCGATACAGCGCGCGATTAAGCTTGATAAAAGTCCCGCATTCATTCTCAGTCAGTTTGGTATTACACCTGAAAACGTCGAGCAAAATGCTGTAGCTGTTGACGATAAAACTTTTGTTTTTACGACCGGCAAGCCTTTTGCACCAAGCTTTGTGATGAACTGCCTGACGTCCAGCATTGCATCGATCGTAGACAGCAAACTTGTCAAAGAGCATGAGCAGAAGACGGAAAAGACAGAGACCTATCCGTTTGAAACAGACTTCGGCTACGAATGGCTGAAGAACAATTATGCGGGTTCAGGTCCGTTCGCACTTAAGCAATGGCGCGCCAATGAAGTGCTGCTGCTCGAACGTAATGATAACTACACAGATGCCACGCCAGCAATGAAGCGGATCATCTACCGCCACGTCAAAGAAGGCATGTCGCAGCGACTTTTGCTTGAGGCAGGCGACATTGATATCGCACGCAATCTGGAACCGGGCGATATTGAGCAGCTGGCAAAGGATAGCAAGTTCAACGTCATCAACGCCCCGAAGGGCCGCGTTTATTATCTGTCGATGAATCAAAACGTTCCTGAACTGGCAAAGCCAGAAGTGCGTCAGGCACTGAAATATCTCATTGATTATGATACGATTGAAGGCACCCTGATCAAGGGAATTGGCCGTAAGCATCAATCCTTCCTCCCGGTTGGTATGTTTGGTGCGACGGATGACAACCCGTTCGACTACAATGTTGAAAAAGCCAAGGAACTGCTTGAAAAGGCAGGACTAAAAGACGGCATCAGTGTCACGCTCGACGTGCGTAACAATCAACCTTATGTCGGTATTGCTGAAAGCATTCAGCAAACAATGGCGAAGGCTGGTGTGAATGTCGAGATTTTGCAGGGCGATGGAAAACTGACCACAACGAAAGTCCGCGCCCGTAAGCACGAGCTTGCCCTTGGCATCTGGGGACCGGATTATTGGGATCCGCATACCAATGCGGTTACCTTCACGAATAATCCAAACAATGGTGATGAAGTTAATCTGCGCACCACGGCTTGGCAGGCTTCATGGGATATTCCGGAGTTGACCGCCGAAACAATGGCAGCAGCCGAAGAGCGCGACACGACGAAGCGCGAGGCCATGTATAAAGACATTCAGAAGAAGTTTCAGGAGACAAGCCCGATCGCTGTTATCTACCAGCAGATTGAAACGGCTGTAACCGGCGCGAATGTACACAACTTCGATATGGTGGCCGATGCCAACTATGTCGCTACGGTGACGAAAGACTAAAACAAAATGGCCGGGTGATTTATCACCCGGCCATTTTCTATTTCTCAAAGCTGAATGAAGGAAGCTGCTCTAATGCCGACTTCAAGGCTTCTGACCAGCTTTCCGACACCGTTTGATAATATGGATCGCTCGCTTCAAAACGCCTATGTTCGCCCAGTTCAAGTCTGTCTGTCTCGTAGACCTGCATATCCAGCGGCAGACCAACGGAAAGATTGGCTTTCAGCGTCGAGTCAAACGACACCAGCAGCAGTTTTACAGCATCTTCAAAGCTCATATCCGGCTGATAGGCACGAACCAGAATTGGCTTGCCATATTTGTTCTCACCGATCTGGAAGAATGGTGTATCTTCTGAACTCTCAATAAAATTGCCTTCAGGATAGATGTAGAATAGACGCGGCTGACCGCCCTTGATCTGACCACCCAAAATAAACGATGCCCCAAAAGCATCGGCATTTTGTCCGCCAGTCGCAGAATTGGTTATGACCTCTTTGACGGTATCACCAATCAAACGGGCAACTTGAAACATCGAGACCGCATCGAACAAAGATGGATGACGCTCTTCAGGGGCTTTCAAACGCTCTTCAAGCAAGCTTGCAACAGCTTGTGTCGTGGCCAGATTTCCTGCTGACAACAGAACAATTACTCGTTCACCCGGTGTTGTCCATGTTCGCATTTTTGAAAACTTGGAAATATTATCGAGGCCCGCATTCGTCCGCGTGTCCGACATGAACACAAGGCCGCGATCAATTTTCATTCCAACGCAATAGGTCATCAATAGTTTCCGGCAGGCAAATCTTAAGTTGAAATAATCACTGCCCTACATTGATGTGGACTGCAAGACTTTCAACCGCTCCCCCTAGCCTTACACCGGAAATTGGTGCTGCATCGCGATAATCTAAGCCCGTCGCAAGACGCACGTAGCGATCATTGGGACAGACATTGTTTGCCGCATCAAATCCCACCCAGCCCAATCCATCGACATGCGCTTCGGCCCAAGCATGGCTCGCCGTCTGCTCATCAGTGCCTTCCATCAGCAGATAGCCCGAAACGTAACGTGCGGGAATTTTCAGCAGTCGCGCAGCAGACAAGAAGATTTGGCTGTGATCCTGGCAAACGCCTTTGCCCGCCTCCAGTGCGCTTTCGGCATTGGTCGCAACACTCGTCGTACCGGGCACATACTCCACGGCCATATGAACCTTTCCCATCAAATCGTGCAGCAGGGCCAACCGTTCCTGATTGACGCTTAAATCTGCCGCCAGCGCTCGGATGCGTTCTCCCGGCAGTGTCAATTGTGTTTCGCGCTCAAACAACCACAACGGCGCATATCCATAGACTGGTCCAAGAACGCCAACGCGGTCTTCCACATCAACGCTACCGCTGGCAGTGATGATAATTTCAGTGATATTGCGCACGTGCTGAACAAGGTCGGTTTTGTTGCCAAAACCGTCGATGTAGGAGACTTCGGGCTCTCCACCTTCGATCTTCAATTCCCAATGCTTAACGAGTTGGCCGGGAAGTGTCGGCGGGCGCAGGCGCAGGCGCTGCACCGCATAAGGAACCGGGTTTTCATAACGATAATGGGAAACGTGGCGAATATTGAGCAACAAGCAATCACCTCAATAGAAGTTATAGGTTTCCGCGATCTCGTTTCCGAGCCGGTTGTTACGCGCAATGAACTCTGTCAAAAACTCATGCAGGCCTATGTCAAAAATAGCGCTGATGTCTTGATTTTGTAGTGTCGCATAAATCTTGTCAGCGGTCTGATGGCATACGTCGCTATCGCCATAGTCCTTGGCAAGAAAATTCAAATGCCCGTTGATGCTCTGGTAGCAATGATTAAGCGAGCGCGGCATACGACCATTCAAAATGAGATAATCCGCAACATGCGCCGGACGATAATCGCCATCATAGACCCAACGATAAGATCGATGTGCAGACACGGAGCGCAGGATTGACTCCCATTGGTAATTATCGAGGGTTGTTCCGACATAAGACACCGCAGGCAGCAGCACGTAGTATTTCACGTCAAGAATGCGCGCCGTGTTATCGGCGCGTTCAATAAATGTTCCGAGACCCGCAAAATCGAAAATCTCATTGCGCAGCATCGTTCCGTGAAATGCGCCGCGGATCAGTGCTGTTTCGCGCTTGATCTGATCGAGAAGCGGCGGCAGATCAGCTTCTTTGAGAGGCTTGCACAGCGACTTTTTCAAGACCATCCACGCTTCGTTGATGCTTTCCCATGCCTCGCGGGTTAATGCCGTTCGCACCATACGCCCATTGGAGCGTGCTGTTTCCATGCAAGACATCACGCTGGAAGGATTATCCATGTCGCGCAGCAGGAAGTCCGCGACATTAGCCGCGTTATAAGCCTGATGTTTCGCTGAAAATGACTGGCTTGCGCCAGCAGAAACCACGACGGAAGACCATTCTTCCGGGGCATCCGATGTTTTTGTCAGTGCCATGCGCAGTCCCGCATCGACCAGACGCGCCATGTTTTCGGCACGCTCAATATAGCGAAACATCCAGTAAAGCCCGTTTGCCGTACGGCCAAGAAGCATAGTTCATTCCCCTTTGCACGCTCTGATCTTTGCGTCAGTTAAAGCGTGTGATGTAATTTAGAGCATATCGTTATCGGAAAACTGGTTTCCACTTTTCCGCGACATGCTTTAGTCGTCGAGTACCCAAGTGTCCTTGGTGCCACCGCCCTGACTGGAATTCACGACAAGCGAGCCTTCTTTCAGTGCCACACGTGTCAAGCCGCCGGGGGTAATCCGAATGCGATCAGATACCAGCACAAATGGCCTGAGATCGACATGGCGCGGTGCAAGCCCGCTTTCGGTAAAGATCGGCGTGGTTGAAAGTGCCAGAGTTGGCTGGGCTATATAATTACGTGGACGCGCTTTCAGCTTCAACGCAAACGCATCGCGTTCTGCTTTGCTTGCCGCAGGCCCGACCAGCATGCCATAGCCTCCCGATCCGTGCACTTCCTTAACAACAAGATCGGCCAGATTGTCGAGCACATAAGCGAGGCTATCCGGTTCTGAGCATCGCCATGTCGGCACATTTTCCAGAATTGCTTTGCGCCCGGTATAGAACTCGATGATTTCAGGCATATAGGAATAGATCGCCTTATCATCGGCAATACCTGTGCCAGGCGCATTAGCGATCGTGATGTTGCCAGCCCGATAAACATCCATAATACCCGGAACGCCGAGGGTAGAATCCGGTCTAAATGTCAATGGGTCGAGATAATCATCATCAACGCGCCTATAAAGAACATCAATCGTGCGATAGCCTTTCGTCGTGCGCATAGCGACACGACCATCGACAACACGCAGATCGCTGCCTTCAACCAGTTCAACGCCCATCTGATCAGCCAGAAAGGCATGTTCGAAATAGGCTGAATTATAAATGCCGGGCGTCAAAACAGCGACTGTTGGCACACCTTGCGTTCCGGGTGGTGCAACACTTGCCAGCGACTGGCGCAGCAGTTGCGGATAGTTTTCGACCGGACGCACTTTGACATTCTGAAACAGCTCTGGAAAGAGCTGCATCATCGTTTCGCGGTTTTCCAACATGTAGGAAACACCGGACGGCGTGCGCGCATTGTCTTCCAGCACATAAAACTGGTTTTCAGCCGTGCGCACAATATCGACGCCAATAATGTGCGTGTAGACATTGCCCGGTGGGCGAAAGCCGATCATTTCAGGCAGAAAGGCTTCATTGTTGATGATCAGCTCTTTCGGAATACGCCCTGCCCGCACGATCTCCTGACGGTGATAAATATCATCAAGAAATGCGTTGAGCGCCATAACACGCTGCTCGATGCCTTGCGAAAGCTTGCGCCATTCCTGACCGGAAATAATACGTGGAATAATATCAAACGGGATTAGCCGCTCAGCCGCATCCTGGTCGCCATAGACTGCAAATGTAATGCCGGTTTTGCGGAATACGCTCTCGGCATCCTGCGTTTTTTGCAGAAGTTTATGCTGATCCTGCTCGTCGAGCCATTGTTTGAGAAATTCATATGGTTGGCGGACACCCTCGCCCTGTTTAAGCATCTCATCAAATGGCTTCACTGAATTCCCCTTATTTTTAGCTAATAGTCGGCTTCAAATTAGAGAAATGCAAGTGTGCTAATCATGCAAAAGTGCAAAGCAGGGTTGCGCAATCTCAATGCGACAGAATGGAGGTTGATGGCGATAATCCGCAAAAATTAGCCGGGTCTATGCGCTTTCACGACAGACGGGTCGGTTTCGATGCGTCCCGCACCGATTAGATCAAGGCAATAAGGTATCGCTGGGAAAATTGCCTGCAAGGTCATAGCAATCGAAACGGGCTTACCGGGAAGATTAAGAATAAAACTTTTTCCGCGACTGCCTGCTGTCTGACGGGACAAGATTGCTGTCGGCGTCTGCTCAAGGCTTGCGCGGCGCATTTGCTCGCCAAAGCCCGGCAACTCTTTGTGAAGAACGGCCTTCATTGCTTCCGGCGTTTCATCACGTGGACTTGGTCCGGTGCCGCCAGTCGTTAGGATAAGATCGCACCCAATAGTATCGGCAAGGTCAATCAGCGTATCACGCACGGATTCCATACCATCCGGTATAACGCGCCTGATAATTTCATAAGGCGTTACAATCGCGCTTTTCAGCCAGTTTTCGATGGCTGGGCCGCTTAGATCTTCGTATTCACCGCGACTTGCTCGGTCGGATACTGTAACGACGCCGATTTTCACTATCGCTTCCTTTTTCTTTGGTAATTGAGCCAGCTTATAGCGGCATCCGATGTAACTGTGAAGATTTGAAAGTCACCTCGGAATGATCCGTATGAAGTATATCAGGCCGATCTTAAAATGCTGTTGCTTTCCTTAGAAATACGAGCTTCAATCATATAATTGATGGGGGAGAACAACATGCCATTCAGAGGCAAAGAGTATCACGGAACGTTCGCACCCGAGGATTTGCAGCTGATGCAGGCTGCATATAATCGCAGTTGCGCCTTGTTAGACCGCTGTCCGACAACGCATGAGGCGAAAAATGAACTCGCCCGCGTTATTATCAGAACATACCAATCTGGAGAATGCGATCCAGAAAAGATCGCTGCAATCGCAGCGCGAGTGGAATTAATGCGCAGTTGAAATCTGTTACAGAATGTAAACTATCCTATAGTATGCTAGTATAGCTTTTAGATTTACTACAGACTTGCCTTTACAAGCAAAATGCACGTTACGAAATTCGGTCAATCACGACCGACAATGAATGAACCAATATGCCGTTCTCGAGGGATTATTATTTCAAGCGTTTTAGCCCTGCTGTTCTGGAACAGTTACAGGTGGCTTTTGTGACGTCTTGTCAGCGCCTGGGACGCTGCCCGATAACATCTCCTCAAAAAGATGAAATGGCCCGCGAGATTATCCAGATCTATGAATGCGGCATTTCCAATCCAGAAAAAATTGCTGATCTGATGATGCAGATAGAGAGCGTTAAGCCAAAGCCTTTTGCTGAAAAAATCTTTGAACAAGATTTTGATCAGTCAGCCAAGCGCGCCTGATCCGTTTAAAAAATAATATTTCAGTATTAAATTATTCTCTTATTTGTTTATGATAAATTACTGATTTTAATTAAATTTATGGTAATTAACTATAAACAAAATCTCCTGTTTATTAAGCCTTTCGTAAACTTTGAATTCAACATTGTAGAATAATCTTTGGCTAGCAATTTGCTTGAGGTGAGCATTGCATGTGTTGGTCGATGGCCTTTGTGTAGCTGCTGTTTTTAGCTGCAAAGCGCCTGAGTTTTGTGTGTGGGTATCATGCGTCTTTCGATTATGTCCGCGATTGCCCTCGCCTGCACCGCGCTTGCCGGATGCACGTCAAGTTCAGGCATAGACAATCTGATGCCGCAACCATCCGCTGATCTGACTGGCTCAGTTATTAGACCGGCAGAACCGGTTATGGATGTTGCACGAGCCTCACAATCATTGCCACCTGAACCACAGCAGGAAGTTCTGGCTTGGGCCGGACCTGTGCCAGATGCAGGCCCATTCAAAGCAACACCTCCTGCGCCTGTAGTACAGCCCACTGAACAACGTATCATCACGCCTGTTTCGATGCCGAAGCCGGAGATCGCGGCCTATCCACCTGTTCGCTTAGCACCTGAGCAACGTTATCGTGTGTATGGACAGCGTTTTCGCGATGCCAAGCCAATCAATTTCGGTAAGGCGTCTCCGCGTCAGCACGCCGTGCATGGCGTCGATGTCTCGCGTTGGCAAGGCAATATTGACTGGTCAACATTGCGCAAGAACGGCGCAAACTTCGCTTATATCAAAGCAACCGACGGCGGCGATCATCTCGACCCTATGTTCCGTAAAAACTGGAATGCCGCAAAAGCTGCTGGTTTAAAGCGCGGTGCATATCACTTCTTCTATTGGTGCCGCGTGGCAAGCCAACAGGCCGACTGGTTTATCCGTAACGTGCCAAACGATCCTGATGCCTTGCCACCAGTGATCGATGTGGAATGGAACGGCGATTCCTCTTGTAAGCGCCGCCCGTCGCCTGCACAGGTCCGTGAAAAAATGCAGGTATTCATGGATGCGCTGGAACGTCATTACGGCAAGCGTCCCGTCATTTATACCGCGCCCGACTTCTATGATGACAACCTCAAGGGCGCATTCACCGACTACCCGTTCTGGCTTCGCGCAGTTGCTCAGCACCCGTCCAAGGTCTATCCGGGCCGTCGTTGGCTGTTCTGGCAATATTCCGGATCAGGTCTATCGCAAGGCGTTAACGAAAAAATTGATCTGAATGTCTTCCACGGAAGCGAAGATCAATGGCACAAGTTCGTGCAGCGTTTTGCCAGTTCGTCCTGACAAAAAAGCTCATCCCTCCAAGGGATGAGCTTAATCCAGATCAGGATTTGCCGATATTTTCCAAGTTATAAGGCGTTGACTGGTACATTTCATTGATCCAGTTGCCGAACAGTAAATGCGCATGCCCACGCCAGCAATTCTGCGGCTTTCGGCTGGCATCATCTTGCGGGAAATAATTTGCTGGAACAGGTGTATCCGGCGAGAGCTGAATATCCCGGAAATATTCATCTGCAAGTGAGGTCGTATCATATTCAACATGGTTGAACATGTGCAGCGAACGGTGCTTCGGATCTTCCAGCAGACAAAGACCACTCTCTGGGCTATCGACCAGAACTTTCAGATTGCTATCTGACGGAATATCGTCTTTGCGCACTTCCGTCCAACGAGACACCGGAATAGCAAAATCATCAGAGAAACCGCGCAAATAGGGTGATGACGGCTCTAGATTTTGCTGACTGAATACACCAGAGGCCTTGCCCGGCAAATCATATTTACCCATTCCATGGAAATGATGCACAGCCGCCTGCGCAGCCCAGCAAATATTCAGCGTGCGATGGACATGAGTTTGCGTCCAGTCGAAAACCCGCTGCATTTCATCCCAATAAGTCACGTCTTCGAACGGCATACGCTCAACAGGCGCTCCGGTAATTACAAAACCATCGAAACGCTCATTGCGTATGTCTTCCCATGGCTGATAAAATGACAGCATGTGATCGGCAGGCGTGTGGCGTGCTACGTGATTGGTGATGCGCACAAGCGTCAGTTCCAGTTGCAAGGGCGTCGCTCCGAGCAACCGCGCAATCTGAGTTTCTGTCGTTACTTTGTTTGGCATCAAATTGAGAAGGCCGATTTTCAATGGCCTGATATCCTGACGAACAGCATCCGCCTCACGCATGACCATAACGCCCTCCGCTTCGAGAACACTGGTTGCGGGCAGATCGTCAGGAATTTTAATAGGCATGCGCGTCAGTCCTTCGTTATATCAGGGCAGACGCATGTGGCTTTATCCGTATATTTGCCGGTTGGGCCACATCCTTCCTTTTCGGGAAGTACCACCTTGCCCGGAAAGGCAGGTTGGCGTTGGGCGTCGCCCCAACTCTTGATGTACTGCTACTTCTAATCAAACAATCACTTTCTGGCAATAGCTATTGAGTGCCGGAAAAAATGCATTGTTGGAAATTTATTTTGGCAGCGGCTATCCGAAAGGATTCTCAGCCTCATAAACAGAAACAAAACAGAAGCACCTCCCTTTCGATAACAGGCTGGGATCGGGCGCAATCTGAACGGGGGAACAAGTAACCTTTTAACGCGTTATTCACATATCTTTAAACTGTGTTAACATGGCTGAAAATGGGAGGGAAACATGAGCAATATTTTCTTCTGGATGGCACTGGTTATTTTGCCAATCTTGGCAGGCACAGCTTTTGCCTATGTGCGGCATATGAATCATCGTGATGATTTCTAATTCAAGCCTGTCCAATATTGCGGCGTTGCTAGTGCAATAGATCGATACTAAAGCGCGATCTCAAATTGTCTACAAGGTTGCGGCCTAGCTGCACGCAATTCCACTGTTTGGATGTCGTGCAGCAGGACTAATTTTGTAGGGTTTTGAAAATTGCCACGTCGGCAATCCTTAGTATTACGACTATTTTTATATAAACATGATTGTTTTTATCAAGAATCAGCTTCACTTTGCCGTTAAGTCCTTTACGATCAGTCTGGTAGCGTTATTTTAAAGGCGCAACTAACTTCGATCAGCGTGACTCGTAATCACGCCAAACTCAGGTGTATAGCTTCAATGAGCGGACCGGATACCCCCCATATCCTCGTCGTCGGTGCAGGTTTTGGTGGCCTGCAATTAATCCATGATCTGAAAGGCGCAAATGTTCGCATTACGCTTGTCGATCAGCGTAATCATCACCTCTTTCAGCCTCTCTTATATCAGGTTGCCACAACGATCCTGGCGACATCAGAAATTGCATGGCCAATTCGCCATCTTTTCAAAGATCGTAAAGACGTGACGACGCTGCTTGGCACCGTTATCGACGTCGATGCGGCAACTAAGAAAGTCAAACTCGAAAACGGAAGCGAGATTGACTACGATACGCTGGTGTTAGCCACCGGCGCGCGGCATGCTTATTTCGGCAATGATCGTTGGGAAAAAGTGGCTCCCGGTCTTAAGGCGCTGGAGGACGCCACGACCATTCGCCGCCGCTTGCTTCTCGCATTTGAACGTGCCGAACGTGAGACAGATGCTGCAAAACGTCAGGCATTGCTGACATTCTCGGTGGTTGGTGGGGGACCGACCGGCGTTGAACTCGCAGGCATTATTGCAGAGCTGGCCAAGGATACGATGTGGCCAGAGTTTCGAAATATTGACACACGTCAGGCGCGTATATTGCTGGTGGAAGCTGGCCCGCGCATTTTGTCCGCCTTCCCTGATGATCTCTCTGCCTATGCAAAAAATGTTCTGGAGAAGATTGGCGTAGAAGTGCGCCTCGGAGTGCCGGTCAAGGAAATCACTGAGGATGGCGTCACCGTCGGTGACGAGTTTATTCCATGCGAGACGACAATCTGGGCAGCAGGTGTTGCCGCCTCACCTGCCGCAGCGTGGCTTGGCGCAGAGAGTGACCGCGCAGGACGCGCTCGCGTCTTACCAGACCTTAGCGTGCCCGGTCATGAGAATGTTTTCGTGATTGGCGATACAGCTTGGGTTGAAGGGCCAGATGGAAAGCCTGTTCCGGGCATCGCTCCCGCTGCCAAGCAACAAGGAGCTTACGTTGCGAAAGTCATTCGCAGTCGTGCTTCCGGCACGGCAACGCCAGCACCATTCCGCTATCGCCATCAGGGCAATCTAGCGACGATTGGTCGTGGAGCAGCGGTGGTGGACATGGGACGCATCAAGCTCAAAGGATCGCTTGCTTGGTGGGTATGGGGCATTGCCCATATATTCTTCCTGATCGGTACGCGCAGTCGTGCAGCCGTCGCATGGAGCTGGCTCTGGACTTTCATATCAGGCCAGCACAGCGCGCGTTTGATAACGCAGGGCAAAGCAGCAGAAGATAATAAATAAACAAAACGGCCCGCTTTGGGCGGGCCGTTTTCATTGCCTGAGTGTTTGTTCGTACATGCATCTTATCCGAAAACCGTTTCACACTTTTTGGAATGCACTCCAAATTATTCTGCCGGCTGTAAAAAGCCTTCCTCAAGCGGCTCTGGCTCGATTGCCATTGGCTTGCCGTTCATAGCGGCATTGAGACGCTCAACATCGAGTTCGTTTTCCCAACGTGCTACCACAATTGTCGCAACAGCATTGCCAACGAGGTTGGTCAGTGCACGGCATTCCGACATGAAGCGATCAATACCAAGGATCAGCGCCATGCCAGCAACCGGAACGGCAGGAACAACAGAAAGAGTTGCTGCGAGTGTGATGAAGCCTGCACCAGTGATACCCGCTGCGCCCTTAGAGCTGAGCATCGCCACGAGCAGAAGCAAGACCTGATCAGTCAACGACAATGGAATATCCGTTGCTTGCGCGATGAAAAGCGCCGCAAGGGTCATGTAGATATTCGTGCCATCAAGGTTGAACGAATAGCCGGTCGGAATGACGAGGCCGACAACGGAGCGCTTGCAGCCCGCCTTTTCCATCTTGTCCATGAGGCTTGGCAATGCGGCTTCAGACGATGACGTGCCAAGAACCAGCAAAAGCTCTTCCTTGATATAGCGGATAAGCGCCATAATCGAAAAGCCATTGTACCGTGCAACTGCGCCTAGAACGATCACAACAAACAAAATTGCCGTGATGTAGAAGGTCGCAATCAGCATGGCCAGATTAGCGATCGACCCGATACCATATTTGCCAATCGTGAATGCCATGGCACCAAAGGCACCAATTGGCGCTGCCTTCATCAGGATCGAAACCAGTTTGAAAACAGGTGTTGTCAACATCTGAAGGAAATCAGTGACCGGCTTGCCTTTTTCGCCAACCATCGCGAGCGAAATACCGAACAGCACCGAGAAGAACAGAACCTGAAGAATATCGCCGGATGCAAATGCGCCAACAATCGTTGTTGGAATGATGCCAGACAGAAAGCCTGTAATGGTCTGCTCGTGCGCCTTTTCTGTGTAGTTTGCAACAGCTTGCGGATCAAGCGAAGCAGGGTCGATATGCATGCCAGCGCCTGGCTGAACAACATTTGCAACGATCAGGCCGATGATGAGTGCAAGGGTAGAAAATGTCAGAAAGTAGATCATGGCTTTACCAGCCACGCGTCCGACCTTCTTCATATCGGTCATACCGGCAATGCCAGTCGCAACGGTTAGGAAAATAACCGGCGCAATGATCATCTTAACAAGCTTGATGAATGCATCGCCCAGCGGCTTAAGCTGGGTGCCGAACTCGGGGTAAAAATGCCCGAGCAGAATGCCCGCTGCAATCGCGACCAAAACCTGCACATAAAGCTGCTTGTAAAGTGGAATTGGGCGGCGTGGTTCGTCCACAGCACCATTTGGTACAGCAATCATGATTTCCTCCATCAGGCTCTATCCGGATCGCATCCAGCCTCCCGAGCCATTCTTTCGTTCGTTCGACAGCATGTGCTGCCGTTCGCATCATGATCTGCAAGGTCCGTGCCAGTTAGAGAAAAACCAATTAACTAATTGAAAAACAAATATTTTTTTGAAAATTGAAATAATAAAATATCAAATTTGCGCGGTAAGACGCACATTAATCTTTTCTATTTGTGCGATTTAATGCACACTATAATGATGAACGACCAGTCAGACACAGGCACTAAAACGCCATTGGCCCTAAATTCCAACCGCCTTACATGGTGGGTATTTGGTACAGTTTGTATTGCTGTGTTTGCATTGGCCTTCTGGTTTGTCGGCAATGATGCCCGCGAACGTGCATTACAGACGCTACAAGAGCAAACGCGTATCGATTCCAACCTAAATGCTGCATTTCTTCGTGCTGTTCTTGAAAAACAACGTGCGCTGCCTCTCGTATTATCGAAAGACAAAGAGCTCACAGAAGCGCTCGAAACAAACAGTCCTGTCACGATTGATCTTTTGAACCGTAAATTCGAGGCACTCGCAGAAGGCACACAAGCAGCTGTTATTTATCTTATCGGTCTCGACGGCGCAGCGATTGCGGCCAGTAATTGGCGTGAACCGGATAGCTTTGTCGGCAATGATTATCAATTCAGACCGTATTTCAAAGGCTCCCTGAAAGACGGCGGCACAGAATATTTCGCACTGGGAAATGTGAGCCATCTGCCCGGGCTTTATATCGCGCGGCGTATTGACGGCAAAATTGGTCCGCTTGGTGTTGTGGTCGTGAAGCTTTCATTCGATCAACTCGAAAAGGACTGGCACGAAACCGGCCGCCCTACTTTTGTGACAGACGATCGTGGTATTGTGCTCATTACCAGCCTTCCCTCGTGGCGGTTTATGACGATTGGTGAATTTCCCCCAAAACGCATTGACGCTATTCGCCAGAGTCTTCAATTTGGTGATACTCCGCTCAAGCCGCTACCACTTTCAATAAGGCCACTTACCGGCGATGCCGATACTGTTCTCGTTGAAGCGCTTCTTCCGGGTACGGCTAAAAATACGGACTATCTGGCAATCACTTCGCATGTCGAGACAACTCCGTGGCAAATATATAGCCTCGCTCCAATGCGGGCACCCATTGAAGCCGCTGTGCAGGGGGCACGCCTCGTCGCTTTCGTAATATTAGCGGCCCTTGCAACACTGATTGGCATCGTGCTCCGTCGCAGACAGCGGATTATTGCTAGAATTGCAGATGTCCAGCGGCGACAATCTGATCTTGAAGACCGTGTTATCGAGCGAACGCAAGATCTGGTTAAAGCACGAGACAGGTTACAATCGGAGATCAGCGATCATCATAAAACGGAGACAATGCTGCAAGGCGTTCAGCAAGATCTTGTTCACGCCAACCGACTGGCGATTATGGGGCAAGTTGCAGCAGGCGTTGCGCATGAAATAAACCAGCCGGTCGCAACTATTCGCGCTTATGCAGACAATGCGCGTATTTTTCTTGAGCGAAAACAACTCGGTGAAGCGACGGAAAATCTGGCCGAAATTGCAGCCCTGACCGAACGCATCGGGGCGATCACTGGTGACTTGCGCACTTTTGCACGTAAAGGCCATCGCCCGTCCGAAGCCGTCTCACTCGCAGAGGTTATATCTGGGGCGCTGGTTCTGCTACGCAGTCGCTTTTCCGGCAGCATGGATCAGTTTGATATTGAGTTGCCATCCATCGATGTGAAAGTTACCGGGCATTCATTGAGACTAGAACAAGTGCTAATAAACCTATTTCAAAACGCTCTGGAAGCGGTTGAAATTAAAGGAAATAGCGGAGAGATAAAAGTCAGAACCAAATTGCTTTCTAAAAGCATCGCACTGACAATTTCTGATAATGGTCCCGGCATTCCGCAAAATATTCAGGACAATCTTTTCACACCGTTCAACACGTCAAAAGACCATGGCCTTGGTCTTGGCCTCGTGATCGTCAAAGAAATTCTGAACGATTATGGTGGGAAAATATCAGCAAAGAGCAATGCTGATGGCACGACATTCCGAGTAGAGTTCAAAAAGGCATGATGAACATTCCCGTTATATTGGTCGACGACGATAAGGCACTGCGCCGAGCTACGCGACAAACTTTGGAACTTGCTGGTTATGAAGTACAGGACTTTGGGAGTGCGACCGAAGCATTACCGGCAATTACAGCTGCATTCGAAGGCGTCATTGTAACAGATGTTCGTATGCCCAAGATCGACGGATTGGAGCTTTTTGCTCGTATTCAAGCGATTGATATTGATCTGCCGGTTATCCTGATCACCGGCCATGGCGATATACCCATGGCAGTGCAGGCTATTCAGAATGGCGCTTATGATTTCATCGCTAAACCCTTTGCCGCTGACCTGTTGGTTCATAGCGTTTTAAGAGCAGCAGAGCGCCGAAAGCTTGTTCTGGAAAACCGCAGACTGCGCGAATTAGCAGACGATGCTCAAAACAATATGCCGCTCATCGGTCAGACACCGGCAATCGAAAATCTTCGTCGTACCATCCGTGATATTGCCGATACCGATGTTGATGTTCTGATTGCGGGTGAAACTGGAAGCGGAAAAGAAGTCGTAGCTCAATTGCTCCACGACTGGGGCAGCCGCCGTAAAGGCAATTTCGTCGCGCTTAATTGTGGTGCATTGCCTGAAACAGTGATCGAAAGTGAACTCTTCGGCCACGAAGCGGGCGCCTTTACTGGTGCGCAAAAAAAACGTGTTGGGCGTATTGAACATGCAAGCGGCGGGACACTTTTTTTAGATGAAATAGAAAGTATGCCGCCTGCGACGCAGGTAAAGCTTCTTCGCGTTCTCGAAATGCGCGAGATCACGCCCCTCGGAACTAACGAAGTTCGTCCCGTTGATCTTCGTGTTGTCGCCGCTGCAAAGATTGATCTGGGCGATCCGCTACAACGCGGCGATTTTCGGGAAGATCTTTATTATCGGTTGAATGTCGTGACGTTGACGATACCGCCATTACGCGAGCGTCGTGACGATATTCCCCTGCTCTTTTCACATTTTCTCGCACGCGCTGCGCGGCGCTTTAATCGCGATATGCCTGTATTGGATAGCGCGACACAGCGCTATCTAATGGAGCATAGCTGGCCGGGCAATGTGCGCGAACTGGTTCATTTTTCTGAGCGTTTTGCGTTGGGTGTTAAACTTCCCACTCAACAGCAAATCAGCTTACAAGCAGATCAACAGACGTTGCCCAAGCGCCTAGAGCGTTTTGAAGCCGATCTCATTCGTGAGACTCTGGAAGCACATAACGGCAATGTTCAGGATACGCTGGAAGCACTTGGGATTCCGCGTAAGACATTTTACGACAAGATGCAGAGACACGGGATCAACCGTGCAGATTATAAAAAAGATAATTGATTTGAATATTATGGATTTTCTACCAGAGATTTCCAATGAGAGGTAATAAAATCCTTGAGTACAATCGCCTGATTGTGCTGCTCGTCCTTTGCCCCATAAAGTAAGATTACGTCTCTCCCTTTTGCCTCGTGCAGGAGAGCCTTAACTGCATTTAAATTGTGCATTAGTTCTTCGCTATATTTGCTTTGAAACATGGCCCATTTAGCAGCTTCATGCCCAAACCATTTGCGCAGTTGAGACGTAGGCGCGACGTCTTTAGCCCGTAAATCAATATGTGCTTTTTCTTTTGTCATACCCCGCGGCCACACACGATCAACAAGCACCCTAAAACCATCATCGGCTTCCGGAGCTTCGTATATGCGCTTAAGGACTATGTGCTTCACAACTTCTCTCCCGCGATATTAAACGCAGATAATAGGCGCGGAAGAGGTGGAGACAAGATCAGGCAGACAAAAGACCGTCGATTGATGCGGATTGAACTGTGTGTAGGCGATTATAGCGGCCATTCTTCAATGAAAGTAATTCGTTGTGGCTACCCTGTTCTACGATTTCACCGCCTTCAACAACCAGAATACGATCTGAATTCACAATCGTCGCGAGACGATGCGCGATAACCAGTGTCGTTCGCCCGACAGAAAGATCAGCCAGGGATTGCTGAATGGCACGCTCTGTCTCGGTGTCCAATGCTGAAGTGGCTTCATCAAGGATAAGAATTGGCGGATTTTTAAGAAAGATGCGTGCTATGGCCAGACGCTGTTTCTGGCCTCCAGAAAGCTTCACGCCACGCTCACCAATCACCGTATCATATCCGTCTGGAAGATCAGCAATCACACCATCTAGTCGTGCTCGCTGTGCAGCTTCAATGATCTCTTCGTCTGTTGCTTCAAGACGCCCATAGGCAATGTTTTCACGAATAGTTCCTGCGAACAGGAACACATCCTGACTGACAATACCAATATTCGACCGCAGTGATTTGAGCGTCATGTCGCGAATATCAATACCGTCAACAAATATTCCACCCTGTGTCACATCGTAAAAGCGTGGCAACATTGAACAGATTGTTGTTTTACCTGCACCAGAAGATCCAACAAAAGCAATGGTTTCACCAGACTTGATCGAAAGATTAAGATTACTGAGAATAGGACGCTTATCGCTATAACCGAAGTTGACATGGCGATACTCAATATCACCGTTAAGACGCTCGACAGACTGTGCATTGGGGCGATCTGCAATATCAGGTCGCGTGTCCAGAAACTCAACATAACGTTGAAAGCCTGCAATGCCTTTTGGATAGCTTTCAATTACGGAATTAATCTTGTCGATCGGACGGAAGAAAACATTAACAAGCAGCAGGAAGCCCACAAAACCGCCAGCTGTTAGTTCGCCACGCACAACAAACCAAGCGCCGGCGAGCATAACGACTACCTGCACGAAGCGCATTGATAAATAAGATAGCGACATTGAAGCAGCCATGATCTTGTAGGCAGCCAACTTCGTTCGCTGGTAGTTTTCATTGTTTTCCGCAAAAAGTTTACGTTCATGATCTTCGTTGGTGAAGGCCTGAACAACCCGAATACCGCCAACATTTTCTTCAATACGCGCATTAAAGTCACCGACGCGCCGATAAAGAGCATGCCAGTTAGAGGTCATTCGTCTACCGTAACGCATGGTCACATAAGCTGAGAGCGGTATGATCGTAGCTGTGATAAGCGCGAGCGGAACATGTACCCACATCATTAGTGCAAAAGCACCAATCAGCGTCATAATAGCTATGAATACATCTTCGGGACCATGATGAGCGACCTCTCCAATCTCTTCAAGATCTTTGGTCAGTCGCGCCACCAGATGTCCAGTTTTCTGATTATCAAAAAAACCAAAGGACAGTTTTTGTAAATGATCGAATGCCTTACGGCGCATCTCGGTTTCAATTCTGATACCGAGCATATGCCCCCAATACGTAACAATGACTTGCAGGACCGCATTGAGGACATAAATCGCCAGAAGGCCGATAGCAGCCAGACCGATAATGCCAAGCTGCCCTGTAGGCAACAAACGATCAATAAAAACGGTCACGGCTATAGGAAACGCTAACTCGAGAAGACCAGCAGCCACAGCACTTGAGAAATCCAGCATAAACAAACCGCGATGTGGCTTGTAATATTCTGCAAAGCGTTTCAACAGTTCAGCCATGGCTAGGCTCCTTCACTCATAATTTGTAGGGTGCCTAGCGCATTATGTTTGCGAGCGAAAGGTTATTATGACTTACAAGCTCAGCATTTTTATCAACCAGCCATAAATCCGACAGCATCTTTATGCCAATAACCTGCAACGAGTGTTTCTTCACGGCTTTTACCAAGTTTTTGACGCCAATGCTGGCGAATAACTTTTGCTTGATCTGCTTCACCTGCAAACCATCCAAAGCTATCAGGCCCTTCCGGCCATTCTGCTTCACATAACACTTGTGTGAGTGTTTCAGCAGCGCGTTTCTGATCTGGATCAATGATCCAGTCGATGGAAACACCTTGGGGATGCGCGAGATTCTGCACGTCATTTTCGCTATCAACAGCGATGACAACACGTCCGGTCACTTCTTCCGAAAACTCTTCAAGCATTCGTCCGATTGCAGGAAGGCCGGTGGCATCAGCGCCTATCAGATAGCGACTTGCACGACGTAAAGGTCGCCCCACCGGGCCCATTAGCCCAACTTCATCGCCAGCCTTGGCATTTTTAGCCCATGTGCTGGCCAGTCCTTCAACTTCATGAAGGTAAAAATCGATCTCAAGCCAGCCCGCATCAATATTAAGGCTACGGATCGTATAAGCGCGGGACGCAGGTTTGCGAAAGTCATCTGGCCAGAACGGTAATCCATTTGGACCCATAATTGGCCAAACAGGCTTCGGAACCTCGGCGGTTGGCAATAGCAAACGGATATGCATGGCACCAAACAACGAAAACCGCTTCAAGTCGTCCCCTGCGAGACGCAAGCGAAGCATATGAGGCGTGATCTGTTCTGACGAAATTACCCGCATCAGACGAAATTGAGGAAGAACTTGTTCTCCAGCTCTGTCTCCTTGCCAGATGATCTCCGGAGCTTCTTCCTTAGTGTAAAGTTTAATGGCAACCGCTGCCAGATCTTTCAAACGGTGCAAGCCTGTATCATCATCAGCATGCAGAGCTACACGGTAGCCATGTTCTTTGTTATCGATCTCAATACGACCAAATGAAAAATCAAATACATTGGTTTCATTAAGCAGGAGATATTCTGCATGATAGGAGTTTAGACGATCGATAATGTTAGGCAGATATGTATTGCCATTTTGTAGCGGAATATTTGCATAGCTTAGTAATGCGCGGGTAGCTTCAGAGGATGACTTTGACACAGGGTTTCTCAATCCGTTGATGCAAAAAAGAATGAAGGCATTTCTGCCTTCATTTCGATATTTTAGCCGCCGATGCGACCCGTGATGGCGATTTTGAAGGTTCTTCCCTTGGCCTGGTCAATGTCTGTGCTTGTTGCCCAGCCAGTTTGCGCATCTGTATAGGCTTTATTGAAGAGATTATCGACGCCAAAATCGAGCTTAACGTTATCATTCACATGCCAGTTGGCAAATACATTCACCAGATCAACACGCGGATATACTTTAACTCCGCCTGTTGTGAGTGCACGATTAACCCTGCCAATGCTTTCATATTCAACGCCATAGATTAATTTTTCTTCAAAAGCCTTCAATCCCAGAGTCGTACTAAAATTATTCAGCGGTGTATTGCTCAGGCTATCGCCCTTATAAATACCATCCTTCATCTCGGCATCTGTGTAAGAAGCGGCGAGATTAATATAACCCCACCAGTTATCGTAAGTGCCTTCGAACTCGACACCCTGCAGTCGTGCCGTGCCAACGTTTTGAGAGGTGGTAACAGCACCGCTTTTCACAGTGTTGATGTAGTCTTTTACATCTGTATGGAAGAAATTAATCTTAGCTCTGACCTGATCACCCGCATCAAGAATCCCATCCTGTCTGAGATTGATCCCTGCCTCAAACGAGGTCGCAACTTCCGGCTTCAACATTAGGTTTGGCTCATAGCCTGCACCATGCGCGCCATTCTGACGGAACATGTCCTGCATATGCGGAACACGATAACCCTGCGAATAAAGACCATAGAATTGGACGCCGTCCCATGGCGTCACACCTACGCTCAAGCGCGGCGAAACGCGATGGCCGTCAACATTAACATCTTCTGAAGGCAACAGGTTGGTTGCTTTCGTGGTCCCGTCCAGCTGATACCCATCATAACGCAATGCGCCAATCAGTTCGAGCCACTTCTGGTATTCACCTTGCCATTGCAGAACACCACCGTAGGCCTGCTGATCACCATTGCCAAAATTGTCGGTGTCAGATTCACCGCGCATTTTATAATAATCAACACCATAAGTAATGGTGTGGACCATGGCATCAGTCTCTATACGAGAGCTGTTATATGCACGGAATCCAGCCGTTGATACGTCATAGTATCGTGTCTTACCGATATTGGCTTTTGGCCAGACCTGATATTGGTCATTGTCTGTATCGGTGTAATAAGCGTTTACAGATAAATTCCATAAAGGGTTATCTTCAGGCTTGTATGTATAGTTACCCGTATATGTACTAACGATTGTATCAGCATCAAACCTCGACAAATTACTGGAGGTTGAACCGCTGCTTGCAGTCATGATGTCATTGTATTTTTGGCGCGAGTAGCCCAGCTTTAGTTCGTGTCCTTCAGCCGGACGAATTGTAACTTTACCTAAGCCACTAACGACCCGCTCACCCGTCCAGCGAACAACATCGCCGTCGCCGTTTTTATAAGCGTCGCTATCGCGATAGTTCAGATTGCCGATAACATCAAAATTCTCGTTGAAGCGATAAGCTCCAACCGTACTGGTCATCCAGCCTTTGCCGTTGCTTTCATACCGTAGCTTTTCGCTTAATGCCCATGTTTCGCTGTCGCGAAGGAAATCGCCTGCATCCTTGGTTTCAAAAGCAACAAGACCACCAATGCCGCCTGAACCGTAAGCATTGGAAACAGGACCACGAATTACGGTTACCTGTTTGAGCATTTCGGGTTCAATGTAGAATGAACCAGATCCGTGGCCAACGCGCCAGTAATCCTGGCGTGCACCGTCCAACGTTACCGCGACACGGCCATATTCCTGAAGACCGCGAATGTTAATAGAAGTAGCCGGATCATCGCCATTCAGCGATGCATGAACGCCGGGAGTTGCTCTGAACAGATCAGCAGCAGTCGTTGCCTGAATCCGATCAATATCACGCTGTGTGATAACGCTGGTTGACGCCATGGCATCAATAGCAGCAGCATTCTGAATCGTAGGCGAAATGGTGATAGTGTCGAGCTGGAGCGCTTGCTCTTTGCGTTTCGTTTCAATCTGCCCCTGATCTGCAGTTTGATTCTTTACATTGCTACCCTGCGGTGCATTTTGTGCAAATGCCGGTGCAGCCAATAAGACAGCAGCGCCAAAAGTGCCGCATAAAACAGTAGTATCCCAAAAATAGCGGATACGTCCAGAATTCGATTTCACTACAACCCCCAAGCTGACTATCGCCACAATCCGTTAAGATGATAAATTAACTCATGTTAATGGCAGGCTATATTAATCTTGATATTACGAGTCAACTTTAATTATCGCTCGTTGATGAGGTTTGTGTGTGGAAATCGAATGATGAAGATACTCGCCGATCTAATCGATTTATTTCAAAGTATGAAATTGTATAATCAAGTTTTAATGGGCACCCACCATCTGATTTTTTTTACACGATCGGAAATAAATTTCTGAATACACCTTTGACCATGTTAATACGCAAACGATGAGACGCAGCTTATTAATCATACCCTCTTAACGTTATGATGATTTCAGTAATTACTGAAACTTGCATGTAAGTTATAAGGGGTTGCTTTTTAAATGCATGCCGTTATTGTCTGCGCCACTTGGAGGAGTTGAGAGCCGCCCCAGCGCGTTAACCGCAGCGGGGCGGTTTCTTATTTTAAGCTATTCCAAAATGCATATCTGCCTTGCAGTATCGCTGCTTGTAAGTTAGCCGCACTAAACCTATCTTGTGATTGTTCAGTCTCACTCCTCCTCCCAGAGGCTGAACTCGAAGCGCGGCACTCCTCCTCCCAGTCGCGCTTTTCAGATCCGCCCGCTGCACACTCCTCCTCCCAGTGCAGCGGGCGTTCTTGTTTTTAAGCCTACATTTAATGATTTTAAATTCAGTCTATGCGGATTTTTTGGGAGCTTTGCTCCTGCGCTAGAAGCGACCATGCTGCGATAAACATTGCCGCGATCATTGGTCCCACGACAAACCCGTTAATCCCAACAAGCGAAATCCCACCAATAGTGGAGATGAGAACCACAAAATCCGGCATACGCGTGCCCTTCCCCACCAAAGGGGGGCGTAAAAGATTATCGATAAGCCCGATCACTAAAACACCGACAAATATCAATGAAAATGCCTGAAGCCACATGCCGTTTACGATAAACCATACGGCAACGGGCGCCCATATAAGAGAAGCACCAACGACGGGTAGCAATGAGAAGATCGTCATCATCACGCCCCACAATAATGCAGCTTCGATACCAAGCAGCCAGAATGTAACACCGCCTATTGTACCCTGAATAAGCGCGATAATAATGTTACCCTTTACGGTCGCACGGATGACCGCAGCAAACTTCTCGACGAACTGGTTTTTATAATCTTCGCTGAGTGGTATCGCCTGCCTGATTTTTTCTCCCAATTCGTCTCCATCGCGAAATAGAAAGAACAGCAGATAAATCATTATGCCAAAGCTTATAATGAACTGAAGTGTATTCTGTCCGAGGCTAACGAGGCGGCTCGCAAAAATCTGACTACCTTGCAAAATACCGCCGGTTATGCGCGTGCGCCATTCAGCAAAAGTACCCAGTTCAAAACGCACCATCCACTCTTCCAGACTGTCCGGTAAAGCTGCTAGAATACGCGTAATATAAGTATTGAGATCGAATTCGCGCGTACTCAATCGCTGATAGACAGAATTACCCTCCTGAGCCAGCAAACCGAATATTAACAATGTTGGAAGGATGACGAGGCAAATGCACATCAGCACCGAGAGAAACGCTGCAATATTTTTGCGGCCCCGCAAAACCCGCAAAAGCCATTGCTGTACGGGATAAAAAATAAGCGCCAGAATGACGCCCCATAGCACAGCGGAATAATAGGGGATCAACAACCAGGCAAACGCGACGGTCACCAGTGCCAGAAGGATATAAAAACTTGCGCGCTGGACTGACATAATAGCTCATGGGTTATTGCAACAACCGAAAATGCCCGGCTTTCCTTTCAAATTCAATAGCTAATAGAAATTTACTCATAAGCGTCATCGCAACTTTTTGGCATAAACTTACAGGCAGAATATCAATCAATAATAATTCAAAGTTCACATTGTTTACCAAAAAATAAATATTGTTGACAATCTGAGGTGTCTGTCGTTCAATCCCTACATGCTTCTCCCCACAAAACGAGGGAGCGGTAAAGTAACAAGGGGAATACAAATGTTTAACAGACGCGCAGTCATCAAGGCTGCGGCGCTTAGCGCCGTTTCGTTTCTCGCTATCATGTCCGCCAATACTTCACAGGCTGCTGACAAAGAACTCAAGATCGGCTTTGTGGGTGTTACAAGTGGCCCTGCAGCAGCATGGGGCACATCGAACGTTCGCTCAATGCAGGTGCGCGCCGACTGGCTGAATGAACTCGGCGGCGTGAAGATTGGTGACGATAATTATAAAATCAAGATCGTTACTTTCGATGACCAGAAAGACCCTAAGCGCGCAATCGCGGGCATGGAAAAAATGGCACAGGAAGGCGTTCATTACGTTGTAGGGCCAAATGTCGATGATGGCGCGGCGGCAGTTCGCCCGGTCGCCGAATCCAAAGGGATTATTTATTTCCCTTATTCCTTCCCTAAAGAACTTTATACACCGCCCGCATCCAACGCCATTTTGGGTATGATTGCCAATTATCAGTCTGGCCCAGCGATTTACAAATATTTGAAAGAAAACAAGGGCGTGAAAAGCGTTGCTTTTGTTGCTGCCAATGAATCTGATCCGCTAAGCCAGCGCGACAGTGGTATTGAAGCTGCAAAGGCACTCGGTCTCGAAGTGGTGTCAACCAGCGATGCCTATCAGAACGATACGCGTGATTTCACACCAGTTCTCACCCCAATCATCATGCAGAAGCCTGACCTACTCGTTCTTTCTGGTGTTGCACCGGGGAATGCGCCACTTCTGATCCGCGCAGCACGTGAATTGGGCTATGAGGGCTTCATCTCCACCGAAACAGCACAAGACGCCAAGGTACTTGAAGAAGGTGCCGGTGAGCTTGCAAACGGCTTTATTTCCGTGGGCGGTGCATCAACGCCTGAAATCGCATCAGACACGATGAAAGAATTCGTTGATCGTTATACGAAAGCCTATGGCGAGTATAATGATGAATCGAACACCAAGGTCTATGCGCTTGAATATATTATCGAAACGATGAAGGCTAACCCTGCTGCTCTCGATAACGTCGAAGAATTCAAGAAGACCGTTGATACTTTCTCAGCGCCCAATCCATATGTGAAGGGGGACGGCTCCAAACTGACTTATGTGGGCGACACGTCTTTCACGCAGAAGCGTCAGTTGGGTATTCCTATGGTGGTCACTGAGTATAAGGACGGCAAGTTCGAAACACTGTTCGTTGGACAGGTCGACTAAGCCCGAATATTTTTGGAGGCGGGTGATCATAGCACCCGCTTCTGCCTCCCAATCGTAATGAACAGCCACGGAGACTTAGGCAAGGCCACTCTCCGCAGGAGGGAGTTTGCCTTCATGGAACAAGTTATAGTCAACGGACTGTATCTCGGCTCACAATATGCGCTGATTGCGCTTGGTCTGACGCTTATTTTCGCTTTGATGAATGTTTTGAACTTCGCACATGGGCAGATGTATGTGCTCGGCGGATTTGTCACCTATACGATCTATGGGCAACTCGGCCTGCCCTTTGTTGTGGCATTGTTGGCTTCTGCAGTCACATTGATGATTGTGGGCGCGCTGATCGAAAAGTTCCTCTTCAGGCCCGTCATAAAACGAAGTGTCCGCGACGAAAGTACGATGCTTCTTGCGGCAGCGATCGCATTTTTTCTGGATGCCGTGATTTTGCTGCTGTTTGGAGAAAAGCAGCGCGGTGTGCCAAAGATCATCAACGGCGTATTTGTGTCAGATTGGCTGATCATACCTTATGATCGCATCCTGATCGGTGTGTTGGCAGTTGTATTCATCGCAGCATTTGTTCTGTTTATGCAGTTTACGAAACCCGGCCGCGCGATGCGCGCGCTCGCTCAGGACCGTGTTGCGGCGCAGCTTATGGGCGTGAATGTCAACCGTTATTCCATGATCGGCTTCGCATTAGGAGCGATGCTGGCAGGTCTGGTCGGCGGTTTGCTGGTTGCCATTACCGGTGTCAATTCTGGCATTGGTGGCGCTATTTCGATCAAGGCCTTCATGATGGTGATGATCGGTGGCGCGGGTGTCGTCAGCGGTGCAATTGCAGGCGGTTTCATTCTCGGAATGCTGGAATCCGTCGGTCTTACGGTGCTGCGGCCATATGGAGATATTACTTATCTCGTGATCTTCGCTGGATTGATGGTTTTCCTCAGTCTTCGTCCAAACGGTCTTATGGGTAAACCTTGGGGTTGATGGAGGCAAACATGACAAACACAGTAAAACTTATTGGCGTCGTTGCCTTCCTCGCTCTCGTCTTCATCGGCATACCGTTGCTGATCAGCATAACCGGACGCAACGATCTTTATTACACGCTAACTTCTGTAGCCTTGCTCTCCATTGCCAGCGCAGGCGTCTGGATCACCTTCTATATCGGTCGCATCAATATCGGTCAGGGTGCCTATGCCCTTATGGGCGGCTATGTGTCTGCCATTCTGATGGTGAAATATGGAGTGTCTTTCTGGCTGACACTGCCACTTGCGGGTCTTTTCTGCGCCTTTGTCAGCATACTGATTGGATTGCCAATATTACGTCTTCGCGGTGTTTATTTTGCAATGGTGACGCTGGTTCTGACAGAAGTTGCGCGCCTGCTCGCGATGGCTCTACCGATTACAAACGGTGCGAAAGGCATGGTCAACATACCTCCGCCGGGCGGCATATCGATCTTTGGATTCACAATCCTGCCCGATTTCGCAACTCTGCAAAATCCACGAGCCGCATTCTACTTCGTATCAGTATTCCTGATGGTGGTATGCTTTGCAGCCCTTTATAGGCTTATTCATTCACGCATCGGAGGCCTTTGCCAGTCGCTGCAACAGAATGAAGAGCTCGCCTCCTCCATCGGTGTCAATATTACCAATCTGCGTGTGCTTGCCTATGCAATTTCCTCCTTCCTTGGAGGATTGGGCGGCGCAATGTTTGTGGCGATTTCGCAGTCGATCTACCCATCAAGCTTCACGGTCACCGACTCCGTCAACTTCATGCTTAACTGCTTCCTTGGCGGTCTTGGCTATGTGTTCGGACCGATTATCGGGACTTTTGTTCTCTACTTCGGCTGGGACTTCCTGTTTCAGACCGGAAAGTTCCAACTCCTCATTTTCTCAAGCCTACTCATCATCCTGATGCTGTTTCTGCCCAACGGCCTGCTCAGCTTGCGATTGTCTGGTAAGAAAGGATCGGGATCATGAACGCACTTCTGGAAGTCAAAGGCGTAACCAAACGCTTCGGCGGACTGATAGCTGTAAATGATGTTTCGTTCTCCGTGAAAGCGCGGGAAATCCTATCCGTTATCGGCCCGAATGGTGCAGGAAAATCTACGCTTTTCAAACTGATAGCGTCTTTTCTTAGTCCGACAACAGGTGAAGTGCTGTTTAATGGAGCCCGCATATCTGGTCTGGCGCCACATATTGTGGCCCGCAAAGGAGTTGTCCGAACGTTTCAGGAAACAACCATCTTTAAAGGCATGACGGTGCGTGAAAACGTCATTGTCGCGCATCACCTTCGTGCAAAAGCCAGCTTCCTAGGCTGCTATATTGGTACTGGTCTAGCGCGACAGGACAGGCAGGAATTTGAGCGCTCAGCCGATGAAATTATCGATTTTCTTGGACTCGGATCACAACGCAATGAAGTCGCGCAAAACCTTCCACATGGGCATCTTCGTGCGCTGGGCATAGCAATTGGTCTTGCCACCGAGCCCAAAGTTCTGCTGCTGGATGAACCCTTTGCAGGCATGAACCATGACGAAACCGTCAAGGCGGTCGAGATGGTGCGTGCGGTGCGTGATCGCGGCATCACTGTCCTGCTTGTCGAGCATGACATGCCTGCGGTGATGAATATTTCCGACAGGATCGTCGTCATCAACTTCGGCCAGAAAATTGCCGAAGGCACGCCAAAGGAAATTCAGGAGAACGAAAAAGTTATCGAAGCCTATCTCGGCGCAGAAGATGAAACGATTGGATACTGATCATGACAGAGCTTCTGAAAGTCCAAGATGCCGAACTCTATTATGACCATGTCTATGCATTGAAAGGCGTCTCTCTCACCGTCAATCAGGGCGAAACAGTAGCACTAATCGGTGCTAATGGCGCTGGCAAGTCTTCAATCCTGCGAGCGATTACCGGCCTTAACAAATTGCGCAAAGGCGAAATTTATTATGAAGGCAATCGCCTTGATGGAACCCGATCCGACCGCATTGTTGAAATGGGTATCGCAATGGTGCCCGAAGGCCGGCGCGTCTTTCCATATATGACGGTACGCGACAATCTGCTGATGGGAGCCTTTACACGCTCCGCCAAAGCAGAGATCGCCAATACGCTTGAAATGGTTCTGGGCCGTTTTCCACGTCTCAAGGAGCGTTATTCGCAAGCCGCTGGTACGATGAGTGGCGGTGAGCAACAGATGTTGGTTATTGGGCGCGCGTTGATGGCCAAACCAAAGTTGCTACTGCTCGATGAGCCTTCGCTCGGCGTTGCACCTAAGCTTGTGCAGGATATTGCCCGTTCCATCGTCGCTATCAATCGCGATGAAAAAGTCAGCGTGCTTCTGGTTGAGCAGAATTCACGCATGGCTTTACGCATTTCGCAACGGGCCTATGCGCTGACAACCGGCAAGATCGCTCTTTCTGGTAATTCCGACGAACTCGTGTCTGACGACCGCATCAAAAAACTCTATCTCGGCGGTGAAATCTAATTTCAGGGCGCACAACGCGCCCTGCCACATGAACAACGATAAAAACCATACTAGGGTCCGAGGAAATGGACATACTTGTCATTAATCCCAATACAACTGCGTCCATGACGCGGAAAATCGGCGAAGCCGCACGCGGTGTTGCACTCGCCGACACCAATATTATTGCCGTCAATCCCAATGATGGCCCACCAAGCATTGAAGGCTATTTCGATGAAGTTTTTGCCATTCCCGGCATGATTGGTGAAATGCAAAAACATTCACACGCGGATGCCTGCGTGATCGCCTGCTTTGATGATACGGGACTGGATGCCGCACGCTGCGCAAGTAACATACCGGTTATTGGCATTGGTGAGGCAGCCTTTCATATGGCAAGCCTTATAGCCGGTAAATTTAGTGTCGTGACCACCCTCTCCCGTTCCGTTCCAGCAATTGAGCACAATCTCACACGGTATGGTCTCGCGACGCGCTGCGCGAAAGTCAGAGCAAGCGATGTCGCTGTGCTTGATTTGGAAATCCCGGGTTCAGATGCGCGGCTTCGCATTTCGGAAGAAATAGTGCGTGCCAAGCGAGATGATCATGCCGAAGCAATAGTTCTTGGCTGCGCAGGTATGGCCGACCTTGCAGCATCATTGTCAGAAGAGCACGGGATTCCAGTCATTGACGGCGTTACAGCAGCGGTAAAACTCTGCGAGAGTCTCATCACACTTGGGCTTAAAACGTCTAAGCTCGGCGGCTATCAAGCACCGAGAGTAAAAGAATTCCACGGTATCTTTGCACCTTTTTCACCAGGGAAATCATGCTGAGATCTAATAATTACACATTGGATGCAGCGCCTTATAGTGTAAGCGGTGATCTTAACGCCGTTGACAGCAAGGATCACGGCTTCGATATGTATGTCAGATGAAACTCGAACGCATTTGGTGCGGACACCACCCGGCATCGTTTGTATCTGGATAAAATGAACTTACTGGACACCCAAACCACAGACAACAATGAAACGAGCGGTAACAGCGGGTCAACGCGCTGGCACCCTGTTTATGAGGGGTTGCGAGATGCTGTCGTGAGCCATCAATTATTGCCAGGCACCAAATTACCGGAAGACGAACTGGCCACAATCTATTCGGTCAGTCGCGCAGTTGTGCGTTCTGCATTACAGGCGCTTGCCCATGATCGTCTCGTGCGACTTGAGCCGAACCGAGGCGCATTTGTCGCCGAGCCCTCACAAGAAGAAGCACGAGAAGTCTTTGAAGCACGGATGCTGATAGAGCCGGAGGTCGCTGCACTCGCTGCTAAAGTTGCGACTGCAGAGGATATAAGAAAACTTCGCGAACATCTCGATAAAGAGCATGAAGCACTTCATGCAGGACGCGACAGTGATGCCATTCGTTTGTCCGCACGTTTCCATCTCGAACTTGCTGGCATTGCCAACCACTCCATTTTGGCAGGCTTTGTTGCTGACCTCCTGCCTCGCTCATCACTGATCATTGCGCTTTATTGGCGTCGTCGCGAAACCACCTGTGAAAGCCATGCACACCACGCTCTGGTGAACGCAATTGAGCAGCATAAGCCGGTCGATGCTGCGGAGTTAATGAAAACACATATACTTGATCTGCTGGCAGGACTTAATCTTAAACGCGTCGAAATGGACCAAAAGCGCCTTTCAGATATTTTGAAATAGTTGTTCCATCAAAAAGCACCTACGTCTTTCTCTTGGCAAGTCTGCAGAGGTCCCGTCAGTTCCAACTGAATCCATCCCAGCGGATTTTAAATTTCCATCTTTGATATCAATATCATTCTCTATTTCAAACAATAAATCATATTATACATCATAGATATTC
>NZ_JBBGYW010000022.1:0-73610 GCF_037479515.1 Ochrobactrum sp. MYb379 | reverse complement strand
CTACGCGCCGATTGAGATTTATCAGCATGGATCCATCCTGACTAGCATGTCGATCTCAGTCATCCGAGCCTTCTTCAAAATGCAATTGGAAGCAGTCTTCTGCTGCAGACCAGATTATGATAGATTGCGATCATGCGCGACTGCCTGCCAAAATGGCACAGCCAACAAATCTGCCCCGCTTACCCTGTAGCAGGGTTAGAAGAGGCAAAGTGTCGAGATCGTAACGCATTGAATTTATGGTAAACGAAGTCTTAAACGGAATCCAGTGAGTATTTACTGTCCGGCACTGGTTATGCTTCTTGGATAGGCCTTTCACCTCCGATAAGTATAGGTTATCCGAGGTCATGTGTACGAGGCATTTGTACGTGTTGTGAAACAATGGTATCAATGGCGTATGACCAATTTCGGAGGTCCCGATGCCCCAGACAAGCTACAAGATCAGCGAAGCCCGCAAGAATTTCGCCGAAGTCCTCGATCGCGCCAACAAGGGCGAAGATATCGTCATCATGCGTGGCAACGAAGTTTACGCCCGCATCGGTCCGGCAGCAGACGGTGGCAAGCGCCCTTTTGGCCTATTGCGCCATCGTGGCTTGCCCGACAACCTGTTGGATACAGTTGATGCAGAGCAGGCGGCGATCGATGCCGGAGACTGGAATGATGATACCGGCGTCTGGCAAGGCAAATCCAACAATAGCGAAAACACGAAATGAAAATCCTGCTCGACAGCCACGCCGTCTACTGGTGGACAATCGGTAGTGATCGCCTGTCCCCGACGGCACGGTCGCTGATCGAGGACAAGGCAAATGCTATCCTCGTCAGTGCGGTCACGTTCTATGAGCTGGACAACAAGATGCGCCTGAACAAGCTTGATCTCAAGCCCCAGGAACTGCGGGCAGCCGTCACGGAAAGCGGCCTGCAAACACTCGCCATCACCGATCTGCATGCCGAACTTGCAGCAAATTTTGATTGGGAACATCGCGATCCGTGGGACCGGATTCTTGCCGCTCAGACGCGGCTTGAGCACTGCACTTTTATCTCGACGGATCTGGCGTTCGACGCGGTTCTGCATGAGCGCGTCTGGTAAGGGCAGTGGCGGTGAAGATATTCGTGGACATTGCAGAGGCGGCGGAGCGATTTGACGAATTGATTGACTTCGTTTTGCGCGATGACGAGGTCGTCATCTGTCGAGCTGGCGATCCTATTGCCGCGATCGTGCCAAATTCGCAGAACGGCCAGGGCACATGGGATGAATTCCGGGCGCTGACGCTTAAGGGAAGACCTGCAAACACGCAACAGACTTCGAACCACGATGAACTATATGACGAGAACGGACTGCCGAAATGAGCAGCTCGTCGTCAGGTTCGATCGAAAAACGCGCCGAGACTTTAGATATGATAGCGGCTGTTCTGCCGCTGAACCGCCGCGAGAGGCTCGCCGGGCTATTGACCGATCAGGATATCGAAACCCTGCGCCACCTGGTCAATGAAGGCATGGGCGAAAACACCCTGCGCGCGCTGACTTCTGATCTGGCCTATCTCGAGGCCTGGTCAATCGCTGCAACCGGCAGCCGCCTGCCCTGGCCAGCGTCTGAAGCTCTGTTACTGAAATTCGTTGCACATCATCTCTGGCGGCCGCAGCAGCGCGAGATCGAACCCGATCACGGCATGCCGGCCGACGTGGAGGAGGAATTGCGTCAACGCGGGTTCCTGCGCGTATCCGGGCCGCACGCGCCGGCAACCGTCCGTCGTCGTCTCGCTAATTGGTCAACACTCAACCGCTGGCGCGGTCGTGAGGGTTCGTTCTCATCTCCGGCCGTCAAATCGGCGATCCGGCTTGCCGCGCGCGCCATCAACCGGCCCAGAGCTCGCAAAAGTGCCATCACCGCCGACATTCTGGGCAAGCTGCTGGCAACCTGTTCCAGTGAGGATCTCACCGCGCTCCGCGACCGGGCCATCCTTATGGTGGCCTTCGCCTCAGGCGGACGTCGTCGCAGCGAAATTGCTGGTCTGCGCACAGAACAGCTCGTCAAACAAACGCCCGTCACCGCTGAAGACGGTGCTCCCCTCCTTTCACTCGCCATTCATCTTGGCCGCACCAAAACCAGTGGCATCGCACAGGACGACGTCGTTTATCTGAAGGGCCAGCCCGTCGACGCCCTCACACGTTGGCTGGAAGCGGCAAAAATCGATAAGGGCAGCGTGTTTCGGAAGATCGACCGATGGGGGAATGTTTCGGCACGCGCGCTTGAACCGAGTGCAGTCAACCGGATCGTCAAGCAACGCGCACAAATGGCCGGCTTAGAACCGGATGAGTTTTCTGCGCATGGTCTTCGTTCCGGCTACCTCACCGAAGCTGCCAATTGCGGTATTCCGCTTCCCGAGGCTATGGAACAATCGCGCCATCGCTCGGTGCAGCAAGCATCCGATTATTACACCAGTGCAAAACGGAGCAGCGGACGCGCATCCAGGCTGCTTTAATTATAATTTCGCCCGTATTGGGCATTGTGATCTATTTTACAACCATCATTGCATAGGATTCTGGTAGCAGAGCACCCTTGGTCGCATGAATGGAAAAATCCCTGGCGTGCGGAGTTATCACACAGTAATTCGCGTGAAGATTGATCGCAAAAGCGTGGTGGCCGGAGGAGGCTGTGAAATTGAGTGAAGGCACGGCTTCTGTTTCCATCCAGTGACGGCTCAGCCACCACATAGCAGCTGAGACGGCGATAATCTGTCTTAGGCTCGCGGCCGCAGCACGGGAAGCGGTTCCGCCCGTCCCACGATAAAGGCGTAGGAAAACGCCCCGACCAAAGCCATGATTGCTGCCATTAGAAAGGAGGGGGTATAGCTGCCCCCGAATTGATCGAGCAGAAAGCCGAACAGGAACGGGCTGAAGATCCCGGCAATATTGGAAGCAAAATTTTGGATGCCACCAATCGATGCGACATGGTGCGAGCTTGGTGCGACATCGGCAGGCAACGACCAGATCGCGGTCGCGGCAATGGCCAGACTGCTATAGGAGACCGCGAGGAAGAAGAGCGCAGCATAAAGCGATTCAACCATGGCGGCGGGCAGAATGGCGGTGCCACCCAGCATGCCGCCTACCATCACAGTCTTGCGCACGGTAGTGACATTGGCACCGCTGTGAATTGCCCCGTCAGCCAGAATACCGGCGAGCCAGGCTGTGACCACCGCCGCAAGGCCGGGCAGCATGCCGTAAAGCCCGAGCTCGGTGATATTAAGCCCCCGGGCGGTCTTCAGATAGGTCGGAAACCAGGTCAGGAAGAAATAAATGACGAAGTTTAGGCAAAAGAAGCCGAGCATCATCCCCCAAACGGTGCGGTAGCGAAACAGATCGATCCATCGGATATTGTGGGCTTCCATTTCGTCATTCTCATCGGTACGGGCGCCGTTCTGGATGATATATTGACGCTCGAGATCATTGGCACGTTTATGGTCGTTGGGATCGCGATAGGTTTTATACCATAACAGTACCCAAACGATGCCGATGGCGCCCAGAATTATGAAGGAATAGTGCCATGTCGCAAATGCGATGATCAAGGTGACGATGGGCAATGCCAGGACTGTGCCGACACGCGAGCCGGAGTCGATGACGGCTGCCGCGAAAGCGCGTTCGTTTCTGGGGAACCAGCGCGATGCCGCTTTGGTTGCTGCGGGATAGGCCGGCGCCTCGCCAGCGCCGAGAAAGAACCTTACAGTAAAAAAGCTCCAGAAGCTGTTGGCAAGCGGTGTCAGTGCGGTGAAGACCGACCACCACACTGCAGCGAGTGAAAAACTTTTGCGCGCGCCCAGCTTGTCGGTAATCCAGCCGGCGAACAGCATCATGCCGTCATAGGACCAGAAAAAAGCACCCAGGATCAGACCTTTCTGGGTATTGGTGAGGTTGAGTTTGAGTTCCTGATCAATAAAAGGCAGAGCAACGCTCATATTGGCGCGGTCAAGATAATTGATCGCAATGCCAATAAAGCACATGAAAAGAATCAAATAACGGAAGCGCGTGGCCCCAGAAGGAGCATTTTTTGAAGTGTCCATTCCCAATTTCCTGCCGGGATGTATCTTCGCTCAGCAATGGGGGCGGGCGCTGATCAGCCCGGTTGTATTATCGGCGCAGGCGGAGCGATGCAAAAACGCGCTGCGAGATCGGCAAATGACTTGAGCGTCACCGGATCCATCCTCACACCTTGCTGTTCGCGCTGTTCTGCAACCCGCCATTCGCGATCACCCGACGCCATGACAGTTAAGGATTGTCGAGCTGCGGAGTGCGCAACGTATCAGAATAACGGGTTATGCCGGCACCGAACACCGCATGATCAATAAAGGCGTCCGGCTTGAGCGCAAAGACGAAGGTTTATCGCAACAACCTGATATCTTTGCACATTATAATCCATGCTCTAAGAGGTGACCCATCACTGAATACTGAGACAACATCACCATGCGTCCTTCGGTTGTTTGTTCCAAACAACAATAAATGTTATAAAGACCTCTTCTGGGTCACAACCGAGAGAGATGAGAGTAAATTTGCGAGAGTTGCGATCATCTACCTGCAGCGATCACAAAAAAATTAACAGTAAATCCTTGCAGTCTCTCTCTTACCATCATGGGTGTTTTTGTCTTTTGCACCCATAAATATTTGATAAGAGTTTTCAAAATGGAATTGTATGGATTGTGTTTAGAAATAATAATCTGGGAATATTTAACATCCCATCCGTTACACCCTGAAGAGTTGTATTCATTTCTATATTTTTTAATTGTCTTTATATAGTCCATAATTTTTGACATTTGCTTGCCCGCTTCAATGAATTTTTCTGCAAAGTAAGCCGTAGTTTTAATTTAGCTATGGGAAAAGAAACCATATTGGTAGTAAATCAAAAACAGCCGCACAGAGTCTGATATAAGACAATAGAAACAGGTTTTTATTCTTTCCAAAATGAGAACGATTTTGTTTGAATTGCCATATATCCCTGTCCCGCATCATTGCCCATGAGACCAAATTGGATGGATTGGTCAGGCCGTGTGGGCGGATTACCTCAGTTCATGGAAATTGGGTTCCCTGACTGAACGTTGTCTGATTCATGAATGCCAACGGCATCGTTACCTTAACCTGAATGTTAATCTTTACCGCGATAACGGGTGATACCTGAACCTCGTTCTTCGCCTTGTCATCCCCATCGTTATCCATCTTAGATACTTGCCGAAGCTGTATGGTTGTATTTTCGCTTTCCACTGAGCTTTCGAATGGTTGAAGACATGCTTGGCTTATCGCGGGATCTTCGTCACACATAAGACAGTGTGTGAATGTGCTAAAAAATTCCGATGGCCTATGCCGAGGCTATCCGTCGTCGCAAACAGCGGCTCGGCGATAAATGACACTTGGATGAATGCGTAATATCTATCAAAGGTGAGCATCACGTTCGTCGGCAAGAGGCTGACCAGGATGCTTTTGTGATAGATGTTCTGGTTAAGAAACGCCGCAATACCAGGGCGGCCAGGCGCTTCATGCGCAAGCTGTTGATTCTCACCTCTTTTTAGGCCAGTTTTCCATTTCGAGCTAACTTACAAAAATTCGGAAATCAACTTAGGTTTCAACCATTTACATGTGGATTGGCTGATCAACACCAAACAAAAAACGGGATCAAATCCAGGTTAAATTCGACATGCAATGTTTTATTATGATCGGATGGCCAAAACTAACACATCGCTTATGCGAAACAATTTCTCTGCGAGAGTAAACGCAACAGAACCTGCCAGCAAGATGCAACATCCCAGAACGCTCATGGCACCGTCGTAAATAGTCCCTAAACCAACAACGAAAAGCGTAGCGAAAAAACCTGACCCCGGCTCAATTAACAACACGCCGCTGCCAAACCCTTGCAACAAAAATCAAAAGTCACTTTTACAGCCGTTTTGACCTTGCGTCGCGCTCCTTCTCCCGCCCACTATGGACACGCACAACTTTTTGGAATCAATCAGATGCGCTGTAATTAGTCGCTCAGAAAAGAGTGATCGCGTTAAAATAAGGGATGGAGTTTGATGAAAAAGATTGGGAAGCTACTTTCTGCAGCGCTCGTTGTTGCTGCATTCAATAGCACAGCGCTGACACAGAGCTTTGCAAAGACATTGGTTTATTGCTCGGAAGCATCGCCAGAGAACTTTGACGCGGCTCAGACCACCTCTGGTGCTGTGTATGATGCATCAGCACGCAACATTTCAAACACCCTTATTAAGATCAAACGCGGTGCCACAGAGCTCGAGCCAGGACTTGCAGAAAGCTGGGATGTTTCTGAGGATGGAAAAGAGTATACTTTCCATTTGCGAAAAGGCGTTAAGTTTCACACGACGGATTTTTTCACGCCCACGCGCGAATTCAACACGGATGATGTAATCTTCACCTTCGAGCGTCAGGGGGATGAGAAAAATCCTTATTACAATCAGGGAACCTGGCCACAGTTCGGCGCTTATTCTTTTCCCACGTTGATCGAGCAAATTGAAAAAATCGATGATCACACCGTTAAGTTTGTGCTCTCGCAACCTGAAGCGACTTTCATCTCGACACTTTCTCTGACGTTTTCAGCAATCCAGTCGAAAGAATACGCCGATAAACTGGTCGCAGATGGCAGACTGGAAGACCTCAGTCAAAAACCAGTCGGCACTGGACCTTATCAGTTTGTAGCTTATCAAAAAGACAGCGCTATTCGTTATAAGGCCAACCCTGATTATTGGGGTGGAAAGCAGAAGATCGACAATCTTATCTTCGCGATAACACCAGATGCAGCGGTTCGACATCAAAAACTAAAAGCCGGAGAATGCCACGTTATCGCAGCGCCAAATCCGGCAGATATTGCGGAGATGAAACAAGATCCTTCGATAGTCATGCTGAGCAGAGATGGAATGAACCTTTCATTTCTTGCATACAACACGCAGCAGAAGCCATTCGATGACGTTCGCGTGCGCAAAGCACTCAATATGGCAGTTAACAAGCCGGCAATCATTGATGCGGTGTATAACGGCTCAGCTATTGTTTCAGTAAATCCGCTTCCACCAGCTGTTTGGGGCTATAACAAGGACGTTAAGGACGATCCTTATGATCCTGATCAATCGCGCAAGTTTCTGGAAGAAGCAGGTGTTAAAGATCTGAAGATGAAAATCTGGGCGATGCCAGTCCAACGTCCGTATATGCCAAATGCTCGCCGCGCAGCTGAATTGATACAATCTGACTTTGCCAAAGTGGGCGTTAACGCAGAAATAATCACTTACGATTGGGGTGAATATCTCAAGCGTTCACTGGAAAAAGACCGCGATGGCGCCGTCATGCTCGGCTGGACGGGTGGTATAGCAGATCCTGACAATTTCTTGGCTGCTCTTCTCGGCTGTCAGGCAATTGGCAGCGCAAACCGCGCCAATTGGTGCAATGAGGATTTTGAAAAGCTGATCCGGGCAGCCAAACTGACAACAGATCAGGCCGAGCGGACAAGACTCTATGAGCAGGCACAGGTCATATTTAAAGAGCAAGCGCCGTGGCTGACCATCGCACATCAAGTTGTAGAGCAACCTGTGAGCACTAAAGTAAAAGACTTCAAAATCGATCCATTTGGTGGATATCTTTTTGAAGACGTCGATATTGAAGAATAAAGGCCCATACCTTTACTCTAATAAACAGGCAAGAAAGACCGATTTGCGAGCGACATGAACGCTCGCAAGTTGCGCTGTGAAGGCACCTTTGCTTACATCTTTCCTGTGCAAGCTCTGAGAAGATTTATCATGAATATCGTAGACCGCTTTCTGAACTACACACGCATTAACACAACAGCTGTGGCAAATGCGGGTACGCTGCCCTCCAGCGAGGGACAAACACAACTAGCGACCCTGCTTGCTGGTGAAATGCGCTCGCTTGGCTTAGAAGTCGAAGAGCGAGACCACTCAATTGTGGTGGGCACACTCGCCGCCAATGTTTCGAGCGAAAAACACGAGTTTCCCACGATTGCCTGGGTTGCGCATCTGGATACTTCCGCAGAATACTCAACAGATACGCGAGCGCATATTGTTGATTACAAAGGTGGCGACATCGTTCTTAACGACGAAACGAACGTTGTCATGCGTTTGAATGAGTTTCCAGAATTAGCCCATTATGTGGGTGATCGTATCATTGTGACCGACGGGACAAGTCTTCTCGGTGCTGACAATAAATCAGCTATAGCCGAAATCCTGGATGCAGTTCAGTATCTCACACAACATCCCGAAATTGAACACGGGCCGGTGAAAGTGGTTTTCGTTCCTGATGAAGAAATTGGACTCTTGGGCGCGAAGGCACTTGACGCAGCTTCATTGAACGCTGATTTCGCCTACACCCTCGATTGCTGTGCCATTGGAGAGATCGTGTATGAGAATTGGAACGCAGGGGAGTTCCGTATCACTTTTACGGGGGAACCGGCACATCCAATGTCTGCCAAAGGCAAGATGCAGAATTCAATCCTCTACGCACAACAGTTTATCGCTATGTTACCGGGCGGTGAGCGGCCGGAATATACGGAAGGGCGAGAGGGTTATTACTGGGTGAAGGGAATAGAAGGCACAGTCGCAAAGACAACTCTGACGATCGATATCCGTGACTTTACCAAAGAAGGATATGAGAACCGGCGCCAATTCATTGATAAGCTAGCCTCCGGCTTCAATCAGCTACACGGTAGACACATCGTTGATGTGCGTTACAAGCCGGTCTATCGTAACGTTGCGGAAGGCCTTGAAGGCAAAAACCGATACCCGGTTGAATTGGCGTTGAACGCTATGAGAACTATTGGCGTAGAACCAAAACCAGTACCCATGCGCGGCGGTTATGATGGTGCAGTTTTGTCAGAAAAGGGCGTACCATGTCCTAATCTCTTTTGTGGCGCGCATAACTTCCACTCAATATACGAGTTCTTACCTGTGAACTCGCTTCAGAAAGCATCCAAAATGGTGGTGGAGATTATCAAGACAGCCAGAAGACTTGGCTGACATACCCCCAAATCAAATCGGTGATTTAACGGCTGCTTCCTCATGGGGCAGCCGTTTATGTTGGCTCCTTTGACCACTGCGCTATCGTTACAAATTTCAGAGACGTCCTTGACCCCTGAAGTCAAATATTTGGCCTAAGTTAAGCGAAAAGTTACGTTCTTGACTATCCGTCAGACCTCACAGATTGCCGCCATCCTGCACAACATGCTGTTGCTGGTTGGGGTCTGGTAACTACGCTCTTTTATTGGTTATCGTAGTCGATTGATTTCAGGCCAAAAATCAGTGTATCGGTCGGTGAGGATTGGCGGACCGTTGTCGTGGCGATCGCCGGTGCGTTTCCAAATTCTGGTTGAACGTTCCTTACAAAATGATACGCTGACTGCACTCCAAACCTATGCTCCCTCGCCTTGTCTAAGGCGTTTCTGGTTATTGTGATCCAAATAGCCAGCTGTAGCGCATAGTTGAATTCTTGTGCTCCAATGTAACCATCTTGCTTGTTAAACAAGTCGCTGGCGTGGCTGTAACCGACATATATTCTACGCTTTCATTCGATCATTCATCCGTAACTTCGGTATTTGCAAAAGCAGCTTGCGATCACAAAACATGTCGATATAATCCGATTTCATCGACATGTCATTGTCACATGTCGCTAGCAACGACATATCCAATGCGTCATGTCGTCTAAATCAGGATTGATCGACATGCCGTTTCGTCCAGACCACCCCCATAACGACCTTCCATCGCTGCCTCCGAGAGAGGACATAGAGACGAAGGCCGTCCTAAAAGCATGCATCGCGGCCAGGGCATCCCTCGCCGAACTTCGCGTGTCGGGACAGCTCATCCCCAATCAATCGGTCCTCATTAACTCGATTCCATTGCTTGAGGCGCAAGCGAGCTCGGAAATCGAGAATATAGTTACTACGACCGATCGGCTGTTCCGCTTCGCCAACGAGACTGGAGATCAGGCCGACCCTGCAACGAAAGAGGCGCTGCGGTATCGCAAGGCGCTAAATGAAGGATTCCAATCGCTCAGAGAGCGCCCGATTTCAACGTCCACTGCGGTAGCCATCTGCAGTAGGATAAAGGGGGTTGAACTCGACATCCGCTCGACACCCGGCACGGCGCTGATGAACGAAGCGACAGGCTTGGTGATTTACACTCCGCCAGAAGGACAGGAGTTGCTCCGAAACAAGCTAGCCAACTGGGAGCGTTATATTCATGAAGCCGAAGATATCGATCCATTGATCCGTCTTGCAGTAATGCACTACCAATTTGAAGCTATCCATCCCTTCATCGATGGCAACGGACGCACTGGCCGTGTCCTCAACCTGCTCTACCTTGTAGATAAAGGTCTTCTGGATATTCCAGTCCTTTATCTCAGCCGATACATTATCGACAACAAACGCGCCTATTATGATCGGCTACTGGCGGTAACAACGAAAGGATCCTGGGAGAACTGGATCCTTTATATGCTCGAAGCCGTCCGTGAGACTTCTGATTGGTCAACGGCCCGGATTCGCGCCATTCGTGATTTACTTGATCAGACCGCAGTACACATCCGCCGCGATCTCCCGAAGATCTACTCACGTGAACTGGCCGAAGTGATCTTCGTCAATCCTTACTGCCGGATCAGCGATCTTGTGGATGCCGGCATTGCGAAGCGTCAGGCCGCATCGGTCTACCTGAAGGCACTTGTTGACGCAGGCTTACTTGAAGAGGTGAAGGCTGGACGAGAAAACCTTTACATCAATCCTGGCCTGCTCGCGCTTCTTCGCGATCGGGCTCCTGCTCGGTTTGAGTAATGACCCTGAAAAACAAAGCCAGGCCTGATCGGCTATGCCCGTGTTTCAAAGGACGAGCAAAGTGTTCAACCAGCCTTTGCGTCAGACAAATGGCTTGAGGGCATAACTGAAGGCGCTGCTTAATGTTGCACTCCCGGTGCCTGATCATACGACTCCGAGCCGCCGCTGCACCGATCTCGCGATTTCCAGTTCAACCCGTCATGCAAAGATAGATGCAAACGATGCGCCCCGTCATGTGATCGTCGATTGCACTGGCGTGAAGACTTATAGTGATGGGCCTTCTTATGACAGCGACGCGCCAAAAGCGGACTGACACGCATGTTTTTGACTATGAGCCAAGCTCGTCAGCATTTTAACTATTCTTGATATTTATTCCCTGATTAAAACTCTTGTCAGCTGCAGTGAGCCCCGAAACTGCGAACAATACTTTTATATTGCGAGCAGTATATCTTTTCATCCCAGGCCAAATTTCCAATTTTCCGACCTCAATCGCAAGGCGCAAAGCTGGCCAGAATATTCCAGCGCTTTTCGAATACGCCCCCAGTTATGCCGGATGGGTGAAAGGGCAAAAGCTGATTACAAGACAACCAATTCTATCGCCCCTTTCAAGCTGTCACTTACCGGGCGATGCTATTACCGGTTCGTTTTAGCAATGGATAATTGATCGGTATCGGGCTTCGCGAGGTCCAGATTAAACTTGACAATTATAATCTAGTATTTATGCACTGAAGCTAGTACCAACGTTACGATGATTGGTTTTAGAGGCTGGTTCGGCTGCGGGCATTGAAATGGAAAAAGCGAAAGCTGAGCAGCTAGAGCTCTTGTATCGAAATGAGTATCGCCGCCTTGAGCGCATAGCCATGCGCAAAGTGAGCCCGTTTAACGCACCAGATGTCGTTCAGGATGTATTTGCCGCTCTTTGGGCTAAAGCCAAAGCGCATGTGACGCTTTCCCCTGCTTATCTTTCGCAAGCTACAAAGTTCGCAGCGATTAGTCGGTTTCGTTCAGAGCGTCGACGCCAGAATTTTTTGGATGGCTTGACCGAAGAACAATATGCATCCCCCGTTATTCTGCCGGACCAAATCGTTGCAGCGCGCGAAGATCTCAAGCGATTAGAAAATACAATTGCATCTTTGCCTCTGCGAACGCGGCAAATCTTTCTACTCAATCGAATGCGTGGCTGTACCTACGAGGAAATTGCTGTCGGATTGGAAATATCCTACAGCACGGTTGAGCGGGAAATGGCCAAGGCAATAATGGCATGTAAACATTCGCAATAGAATGTTGCATGGTTAAAGGATTAGGTTACTTGCTAATGGTAATATTGCCTCGGAAGTGAAGCGACTTCATGGAACGCCAAAAAATAACCGATAATCGAGATATTTCTCTTATCGAGAAAGAGGCTGTTGCATGGTTTACGCGTATCAATGGCAAACCGACGCGCAGAGAGAAACAGGATTTTGCTCAGTGGCTAGAGCTTAGTCCTCAACATTACGCAGCTTATGAAGAAGTAAGCGCATTATGGTTGGATATTGGTGCAGTTGCCAAGAACGCAGCCACGAATACCAATACTGATCTCGATCTTCCTATGAAAAAAATCGAGAATTTTCGCAGGAATAAATGGAAATCCAAGACAGGAGCCGTGATAGTCAGCGGCTTGTCAGTTTTTGTTCTTGGCACATGGATGTGGGTTAATGATCCAAACATAATCCAGAACCTGACTGCCGATTATATCACGTCCAAAGGTGAGCGTCGCCTTGTGACGTTGCAAGATGGATCAACGATCCTAATGAATGCGGATTCGGCATTTGATGCTGATATTTCATCTAATGCCCGGAGCATTCATCTTCTGCGCGGTAGCGCATATTTTACAGTTCAGAAAAACGGTGCGCCTTTTGTGGTGAGGGCTGGCAATGGCGAGGCCCGTGTATTGGGAACACAGTTTGACGTTATCATGAACGAAAATGACAATGTCACCGTCACACTTGCGGACGGCAGTGTTGAAGTATCAGCCATTGATGAAGCTCAAAATGTTGTTCTCCAGCCCGGAGAAAGCGTTGAATATGACAAGGTTGGCCTTGGGAGCGTCGAGAAAGTAGACATTGCTGAGCGCATGGCATGGCATGAGGGCCGATTGATCTTTGAGAATGCGCGTCTGGGCGATGTTCTCTCTCAGATTGAACGATATTGGGATGGCCGCATTGTTGTTCTTTCTTCTGAGCTGAAAAACCAACGTGTCAGCGGCAATATTTCTCTCGATAAGACGGCGGCCACACTTGTAGCAATGCAAACATCTGTTGGATTTCCGATGACCAGCCTCGTGGGCAAGGTCATTCTCATTGGACCATAAAAATAATTTAGAAAAGTTTGCTTTTTTATGAGGTCCTTCCTGCTCCACTGGCGATAGCAATGTTGAGAGTGCTACAAAATTCATTGCACGTGATCGCGCAACTGACCGCCTCTCGCACATTGTTTTGTTGAGAGGGTATGATTATGGGCAAGGATTCAAGCCGCAGAAGATTAGTTGTTCTTCTGACATCGACGGTTTTGACTGCGACTATTACAGCTGGTGCCTTGAATCGTGCAGCATTTGCGCAGACAGCAGAACAGACGTATCAGTTTAACGTCCCTGCCAAGCCCATTCGCCAGGCAATGAATGATATTGTTCGTGTCACAGGCATTGATGTCGTGTTTCCTGAAACTGGCGCAGCCGCTGCTATGGGGCGTCCTGTCAGGGGAACAATGACGCCCCAGCAGGCTGTAGCAGCGTTGCTATCGGGAACAGGGTTATCGCATAAGTTTACGAGTGCCAAAACCGTTGCAATTTCGGACCCGACGATGGGATCTGCGCTACAAAGCGCGCCGTCCGCCGATGGCACAACGGTTCTCAACACAATTACGGTGAGCGGCGGTCAAGGTGCATTGGGTAGCTATGATGATACCTACAAATCCGCCGGCTCTGTTGCTTACATATCGAGCGAAGAAATAGAGCAGAAAAGGGGTAGTTCCGTTGGGGATTTTATCGGGGGAATACCCGGTGTCCTCAATGGGGATAGCCGGAATTCCGGTGCGCTTGATGTCAATATTCGTGGCATGCAGGGTCAAGGCCGTGTACCCGTTATCATTGATGGCGCTTCTCAAGAACAAACAGTTTATCGCGGTTACAATGGTGCGCGGTCGGGCAGCTATGTTGACCCAGACCTGATTGGCGAAGTTGCAATCGAAAAAGGCGCAAGCTCAGGTGCTGACGCCACGGGCGCAATCGGTGGCATCGTTCGTATGCAGACGATTTCAGCGGATGACATTTTGCTTCCCGGAAGACAGTTCGGTGTACGTTTGCGCGGAGGCTTTAATAGCAATAGCACTTCCGTACCGGCAGTTCTCACTCAAGGCGGTATGTTAGGCGGTCGTTTTCCTGAGGGCACAACACCGGTAGTACGCGATGGCGGCAATATGGATCGGCCCGGTTTGTTTGACCCTACAGGCGGAAACGGCAGCATTGCAGGCGCCTTTACCTCCGAAAACGTCGATTTGGTTGCGGCTTATGCACGGCGTAAAAATGGCAATTATTTTTCCGGCGAACACGGCAAGGGGCAACCACACTTCGTCGATCTGGGAACTGATTACGGCTATCAGACAATTGGTTACGAAGGCCTGTCTCCCTGGAAGGGTGGCGAGGAAATCCTCAATACCTCTACTGATAATAAATCACTGTTGTTTAAAGGAAATTTCCGGTTCGGAGATGATCATGCGATTGAGTTGAGCTATATGGACTTTGATAGTACCTATGGTGAAATCATGCCGACGCGTCTTGGCACTCACACCAGTGCTGTCGGGGGGTATCAGTCGGAACTTGACAAGCTCGATCTTAAAACCTGGACAGCTCGCTATCGTTGGGACCCGGAAAGTGACTTGATTAATCTCAAGGTCGATCTATTCCGCACAGACATGGACCACCGTGCCACCAACTTACTGACTGTGAGTGGGATCACGACAGAAAGTTACAGCTGGTCTCAGACCGTTCGTGACGGTGTGACGGTTTCAAATGAAAGTAAAATTGACGTCGTCCCTGGAGACTTTAAGCTTGAATATGGTGGAGCCTGGCAGCATGAAAAAGTTGGCCTGCCGGATGGCTATGAAAATGATAAATGGACCATCAATCACATTGAATTCCCGCCCCGAACAGGTTCCAGAACCCAAAAGAGTGCGTTCCTAAACTCGAATTGGGAAATCAATTCTCAATGGCAGTTGAAGACTGGCCTTCGTTATTCAGATTATAAGACCACAGATCACAACTACACTCTCAACGCACTGACCTTTTGGCCAAATGCGACATATGAGTTAGTTCCCGGACAGCACACGGACCGGTCGGGACATGGCTGGTCGAAGAACATTTCGCTTAGCTGGACACCAACCGACAGCATTCAGCTCTATGGGCGTTATTCTGATGCAATCAGATTGCCGACTATATTTGAATCAATCAAAGGCTTCTCGACGGGTTTGATGCCCGATGAACTGTTGCCAGAGCGCGCCAAGACGTTTGAAATAGGTGCCAATAAGTCTTTCGAAAATGTCATATCCGAAAATGATCTGCTTCGAACACATATTGCATATTATGATAACGATATTGATAATTATCTCACGCGTTCAAATGTGCCTTATAATATCCCCGGCGGCACAAGCGTGATCGGTTCGCTGGGCATGGTCAACCTGGAGAATGCGCGCATGTCGGGCATTGAGGTGAGTGCGGACTATGAACGTGGACCACTGTCGGCGAGACTGTCTTGGAACCATGCAATTAAGTCTCGGTTCTGTGCAAAGCCCGGCACTCTTCACAGGATTGATAATTTGTGCACAGAGGGCGGTTTTGCCAACAGTTACGCATTACAACATGTTCCACCAAAGGACACCGTTTCGATGCAGATGACTTACAAAATGTTCGAGGAACGTCTCACCTTAGGGACACGCGTAAGCTATTACTCAAACCGTTTTGTGAAGACAAAGGTAGCATCAACAAGTGAAATTCAGCCCGGCAACTGGAATCCGTACACGCTCGTTGATGTCTTCGGCAGTTACAAGTTCAATGAATCCAAGCAAATTGATTTTGCAATCGATAACCTGACGGACCGTTACTATATGGATGCGATTAACGCCGCACTCATGCCCGGCCCTGGACGTACGTTCAGGCTGAACATGACGGCAAAATTCTAACGATATAGAGTGAAATATGCGGGACATATCTGCGCTTAAAAGCAAGATTGTCCCGTAATATTATGACAACTCTCAGGAGTAGCTTACAAGTGGCAGGCAAAGTTTCCTGCAATCTGTATAAGAAGGAATAGACGCTCATATGCGACTTGTCTCTTGTCAAGCACCTTTGAACGGCTCGATCTATTCTATAGTACTTTCGGTATTTGTGTGGGTACCACAGTGATCATCGGTTCAACCGTTATAACTGACTTATTACCGTATCCTAAACACAGTCAGCGTCTATAGTGATGCATCGCCTTGTCTGGCTCTATCCCCTACTCCCAATAGCGTTGTATCCCCGGACAACTTTAAGTCGTCCGGGGATTGATTGTTTTAGCTATTGGGACTTACCACTTAACACGCAGGTCAGTCGTTTCTTTGTAGGAGTAAAACTGTCGCCAAAATGACTGAAGCTCGTATTCACTGAAGCTCACCAGAGATCAAGTATTTGTCATCGTTCCAATTATTGGAACCATTTAACCCGAGACCACGCCAAAAGCGCTCGCTTCTGTTGGTGAAGCTCACTTCACTCCCATTCACCTTCGTGCCATTGAGGAATTCATTATAAATATTGGCAATGCCATAAACCGCAGAGCGGTTCGTCAAGCCTTTCGTGTTCCACTCTAAATACGCGGCGCGCACACCAACCCGAGTACGCAACCTCGTCTCACGCTCACGACAGGCATCCTTCGTCAGCTCCCTGTTAAAAGGTCTCTGACGCGTATCTGCTCACAACCGGTGTGAAGCCTCTACCATAGCACTAGCTTCACCCTTGATGGCCAGTTATTGATACTTATAGACACGCTTGCATCTAGTGCTTTTGTAATACACTTTAATTGTACAAGCCCGCAAACGATGTAAGATCATATCCATGTCAAAGTTGCAGCCACCAAGCTCTCACCCTCTTCCCCAACGCCTCATTGGCTATGCGCGCGTATCGCCAGTGGACAATCAGGTTCATGACACACAAATGGATGAGCTGCGCTCTGCCAGGTGCAACCGGATTTTCGAAGAGCAAGGATCTGGCGCAGTGAGGGACCGCCCGGTTCTGAACAGACTACTCTCAGAACTTGCCGCAGGTGATGTACTCGTCGTTGTTAGCCTTGACCGGATCGCTCTGTCGCTCGGCCATCTTCTTGAGATGCTCGAAAAGCTTGCGCAACGGGGCATCCACTTTCGATCCATCCACGACCCAATCGATACATCAACACCGCAAGGTATGCTTGCGCTGGAAATCCTGCGCTCTGTTATAGAACTTGAACGCAGACTTGCTGCTGAGCGATCGAAAGCCGGGATAAAGGCTGCGAAGCTACGCGGCAAGCTTCCGGGAAATCCAGGACTACGAGAACGCAAACCAGAGGCGATCAGGGCAGTTTCACAAGCACGCGACAAGCGCTATCTTGATGAGCTGCTCGCTTCAGCGCCGACATGGCTGCCGGTCGTACAGCAACTGCGCCCCACCCATGGCTGGGACAATGTGGTTGAGGTGCTTAATCGCCAAGGTCAGGACTGGACGATTGAGCGTTTGCGCCGCGCCGTGCATCGTCTGGTTCGGGAGAACATGGCAGACCAAAAACTTCTTATCCGGTCCACCCGCCGCATACCGGCCAATCGGTTGATGAAACTGGTCGCTGCAATCACGATCGCTGATCCAAAATTATCGCTACGCGATATTGCAGCACAGCTTGATAAACTAGGAGAGAAGCCAGTGCGTGGAGGACGCAAATGGCAACCTTCATCTGTTCGCAATCTCCTTGATGATGCGCATCGCTTCGGCCTCATTCCCCGCTAAGCATCTCGCTGGTCGGTCAATCAGACAGACCGCCCGCCCCAACCGGGCAATTTTATTGCTTGATCTTCTGCCCGACACATCCTCTCCTGCCAGCTGGTTGTCAGGAGAGATTATGATGCAAACTTTTCTTTTCGCCTGCGCGCCATACTTTACTTGAGCAGAAGACAACCAGCGCAGTGGGAAGAGAGACATGTCTTATCAAAAATCCTTGAAGGGGGCTGCCCTCGCATTCTCCATTTTCGCCAGTGCGACAGCGATGTTCGCGGGTATGGCTCAAGCACAGGTCGTGGTTTCGTCCAAAATCGACACCGAAGGCGGTGTTCTGGGCAACATCATTCTCTTGATGCTCAACGCCAACGGCATTGAAACCACAGATCGAATTCAACTTGGTGCAACGCCCGTTGTGCGTCAGGCTATCACGGCGGGCGAAATCGACATTTATCCGGAATATACCGGCAATGCTGCTTTCTTCTTCAACAAGGCGGATGATCCCCTCTGGAAGGACGCTGCGAAAGCTTTTGAGACGGCAAAAAAGCTGGATTACGATGCCAATAAGATTGTCTGGCTTGCCCAATCGCCTGCCAACAACACGTGGGGCATCGCCATTCGCAAAGATGTGGCGGAGGCAGGCAAACTTGCAAACCTCAGCGATTTCGGGAAATATGCCGCTGATGGCGGCAAGGTGGTGCTTGCGGCATCGTCCGAATTTGTAAACTCAGCGGCAGCTTTGCCCGCCTTTCAGACGGCCTATGCTTTTACTCTCAAGCCCGACCAGTTGATTACGCTTTCGGGAGGTGACACGGCAGCAACGATTGCAGCGGCAGCCAACCAGACCAGTGGTGCCAATGCTGCCATGGTTTATGGAACAGATGGCGGCATCGCGCCTTCCGGCCTTGTTGTGCTTGAAGACGACAAGCATGTGCAGCCAGTCTATCAGCCAGCGCCGATTATTCGCGAAGAGGTTTTGAAAAAGAACCCGAAAATTGAAGAGCTTTTAAAGCCGGTCTTTGAAAAGCTCGATCTCACCACGCTTCAGGATTTGAATGGTCGCGTGCAGCTTGGTGGCGAACCTGCAAAAGCTGTCGCGGAGGATTTCCTCAAGAAAAATGGCTTCATTCAATGAGTCTTCACGCTGACAGGACCGCGTAATTTTGTCAGACATCATCACGAAAGATCGTTCTGCCTATAACGGCAGATTGCATGTCTTTGACAAGCTTGGGCTGGCCTTCGCTCTTTTGAGCGGAGCAAGTTTTGCTTTGCCTTTTGCTCTTTTTCGAGCCAATCGCATTGTGCAGGGCGAGGGGCAATATCTGCTCGATGCTTTACCGACTATGGCTTCCGCATTGCTTGTTGCAGCCATCGTACTTGGTATGATCGTTGCGATTTTTGTCCGTCGGCCAGCGCTCAGGCTTATGGCGAGTAGTATTTTGCTTGCAGTTCTGCTCGTGATGATCGGCATGTCCGCCTCATATCTCTCACCCGATGGCAACTCATATGCACGCGTGTCGCCAGCGTCGGGTTTCTGGCTGCTGCTTTTCGCGAGCGCTCTTTATGTTGCCGACAGTCTCGTGCGTCTTAACGTGCGCCCGTCGTTGCGCATAGGATTGCTGCTTATAGCAACGCTTCTTTTTGCTATGTTATTGGGTTCCGGGCTCTGGGACGATATTTCTTTCATAAAGGAATATCAAAGCCGCGCAGACAGCTTCTGGAACGAAGCTCAACGTCATGTCGCTCTGGCGCTGGGATCGCTGATTGCGGCAACCATCATTGGCATTCCCATCGGGCTGATGTGCTATCGACTGCCACGCGTTCGGGCCTCGGTTCTCAACAGCCTTAACATCGTCCAGACAATTCCCTCCATGGCGCTTTTTGGCCTGTTGATCGCACCAATGGGTTGGCTTGCCGTTCAATTTCCCTGGGCCGGGCAGCTCGGCATTCGCGGCATTGGAGCAGCACCAGCGTTCGTGGCACTGTTTCTCTATTCGCTTCTGCCTATCGTCGCCAATACGGTTTCCGGCCTCACCAATGTGCCTGACGCCATAACTGACGCTGCGCGCGGCATGGGCATGACACGGCTGCAACGTCTGTTCAAAACGGAGTTTGCCTTGGCCTTTCCGGTTATCCTCACCGGCATCCGCATCGTGATGGTGCAGAATATCGGGCTGACGACCATTGCAGCCCTGATTGGCGGCGGTGGATTTGGTGTGTTTGTTTTTCAGGGCATCGGACAGACCGCCATGGATCTGGTGCTGCTGGGCGCGCTCCCGACAGTTCTGCTGGCCTTTGCCGCGGGCGTCATTCTTGACGCCGTTATTCAGATAGCCAGAGGGCAGACCGCATGATCGAATTCGACCAGATAACCAAACGCTACAATGGCCGTGCGGCGGTTGATAATGTGAACTTCATGGTCGAGCCGCGCAGCATTGCAGTCATTGTAGGAACATCGGGTTCTGGCAAAACGACATTGCTGCGCATGGTCAATCGGCTCGTAGAGCCCGATGCAGGTGAAATCCGCATTGATGGCAGAAGCAATCACGATAAACCCGGCCATGAACTACGCCGGCGTATCGGTTATGTCATCCAGCAACATGGACTTTTTCCGCATCGGTCTGTTGCGAGCAATATCGGCACGGTTCCCGCGCTGCTTGGCTGGACAAAAAGCCGTACTAACGCCCGTATCGATGAATTGCTCGATCTGTTTCAGCTCGAACCCAGGGACTATCGCGATCGTTATCCGCACGAGCTTTCCGGCGGTCAGGCGCAGCGTGTCGGCGTTGCACGCGCCCTTGCAGCAGGACCGAATATTTTGCTGATGGATGAACCTTTCGGTGCACTGGACCCAGTGATCCGGACCAAAGCGCAGGAAGACCTCAAAGCCATTCAAAAACGGCTCGGGACGACTATTCTGCTGGTGACCCACGATATGGAAGAAGCCATTTCACTTGGCGATCATATTGCGGTGATGGATGAAGGCAAGCTGCTGCAATATGGCACTCCGGCAGAAATTCTCGCGCATCCTGCAACGGAATTCGTCGAAAAGCTCGTCGGCACTGGCGAGCGGCCTTTCCGGTTACTGTCCCTGGCGAACCTCAAAACTGTGCTTCAATCGGGTGAAGCTTCGGGCGCGCCCATTGTCGTCAGCGCATCGCAGCGCGACGCACTCGCAGAGCTTTTGTGGTCAGGAAGAAGTGCACTGCCGGTTCAGGATCATGATGGCAGGCTATTGGGCCGCGTGACGCTGGAAAAGCTTCTCCATGAAGCCGAGCGCCCCGCATGAAACTGGCTTTGTCACTCACGCCTCGTTTATTGCTTTTGCTGGTGTTGCTGCTGTTTCTCTCGCAGCCGCATCTGTTCGAACCGCTGTTGCGACCACTTGTGAGTGAAGGAACGCCCGTCATTTATGATCGTGCAAACCTGATGACGCTGACACTTCAGCATGTGGGGCTTGTTGCGGCTGCAACATTCGCATCCGCTTTGATTGCCATTGCAATGGCAATCGCCGTCACCCGCTCATGGGGAGCCGAGTTTTTGCCGCTATCGCGGAGCCTCGTGAATATCGGGCAAACATTTCCGCCCGTTGCGGTGCTGGCACTCTCAGTTCCGGTTTTTGGCTTTGGGGACAAGCCAACGCTGATTGCACTGTTTCTTTATGGAATGCTTCCGATATTCGAAAACACATTAACCGGCCTGACAACGCTGCCCTCGCCCGTTGTGGAAGCAGCCCGCGGCATGGGTATGACGACCGGCCAGCGCCTTGTGAAGATCGAAATCCCGCTGGCAAGCCCGGTTATTCTTGCGGGCATCAGGCTATCCGCGGTCATCGGGCTGGCCACCGCAACCATTGGCTCGACAGTCGCTGCAAAAACGCTTGGTGAAGTGATTATCGCAGGACTGATCTCCAACAACATCGCTTTTGTACTGCAAGGCGGTATGGTCGTTGCGGCACTTGCAATTCTCATATTCGACGCCTTTCAGGCCATCGAACACTATCTTTTAAAGCGAATGAGGCAGTGACGCTTCGATATATGTTTTTCCTTAAACAAAGAAATAAATCAAAAGATAGGTAATTTAAGCCCATTCCTTAGCAGGAAAAGCTATAATTCTCCAAACTCAATGACGACGTCAGGTAAAGAATGCGCCTTGGTTGCCCGGGTGCGCCCGTGAAGACACGGTATTGCGACCACCGGCTGAAAACATCAATGGGGAGTTTCGGCTCCCCTACCCTCAAAATTTCACTCAACTGAAATCATTGACTTAAATCTTCGGGCACTATCTCCCTAATCAGAGAAGCCGTCGAAATAGGAATGTCTGATGCCTGACTTAAAATCCAAGAAAACCTATACTGCTACTGCCGCAACCGTATTCCTTGCACTATCTATGCAGCCATCATTTGCTTCAAGTGACGATGCCTGGAAAGAATTCCAGCAGGATGTGAAGAAAGCATGCACTAAAGCCGCCAGCGCAAATATGAAGGTTAAAGCGACCAAGGTCGATCCGTTTGGATCCGAGACATATGGCTATGCCATTATCAATGGCTTTGAAAAGGGCAACAAAACTGAGCAACAGGTTATCTGTGTCTATGACAAGAAGTCTAAAAAAGTTGAGATCAGCGGCTTCTTCAAAAAGTAGTCCGAGACCAATTCATCTCAGACATCAAAGCTTCTGAGAGATCAGGAGCTTTTTTATTACCCCTTTCCTGCTCTTCATTTTATATTATTGAAAACACTGCCAATTCGCGATTTCTGCCGGCTAATCCCATCAGTTTGTGTCATTCATAGAACGAGCTCACACTGTATCTCTAAGCATTTTCACAAGGAGATACATTGATGCAATTTATAGTCGGAAACCAGGGTACTTTAGAAAAATTTCATTACTCAAATGCTGGATTTCAACACGAGATCAGCTTTAACCGTGCGCATGTTTTCTCAAAAAACTTATATGATGGCGGCAAAAAATCACGCAGAAGATCATGATTTCAGTTTATACAGCGGACGTGGTCTGGAGTGTTACTAAATCATTCAAAGACATTGAAGAGATCGAGCGTGGAACTGCTAAGACGTTAGCTAAAGCTGTTAATGCCTGCGAACAAAACGCCACTGTTATGTTGTGCAATATTAAACCAGAAGATTTTATGGATTATATCAATCACGAATTCGAGCATAATCAGCCGATATCGGTCTACAGTCATTTTGCGATCTCAATGATGGCTTTCACGATTGCAGTAATTCTATCTGAGGTCTTTGGCTTTATTGTTGGGCAGACACCCGGTTGACTTGGGAAATCACGCTTATCAGAAAAATGGAGAGCGCTCCTTCTCCCAATCTTCTCCTACTCGTTCGTAATTGCGATTGGATTAGGCGATCATCGATAATCTGTGACAGAAACTAACTCGTACAAACCGTTGTCAGCCGTACAAATTGAATTTACTTATATAGAACAATTAGTTGATGATAATCCGTTAAATTTCAATGATCCAACCGTTTCAATTTCACACAACTAACGAAATTGCGTTAACCTTCTGTTAACCTTAAAGTTGTTGCGAGGATTTCGGAATCGGTTCATACAGTATCGATAATTTACTTATGTGAACAAAATAATCGCTACTCAAGGGTTCCGACAATGGATATCGCTTCATCACCGAAACAGCATTTCGCTAAGACGATCTTAGCGCAAGGTGAAGAAATCTCAAGTCGTCTGGATAACCTGCGTCAGCGTAAGTTTCCTCCTCACGCTCAGAAAAATTTACGCCAATTTTCGATCGCTGAAGTTTCAAACTTCATCGGCGTATCTCAAAGCTATATCAAGAAATTACATCTTGAAGGTAAAGGCGGCGTTGAGCCTGAAACCTCGGCAACTGGTCGGCGTTCTTACACAGCTCAACAGATGCACGATCTTCAAAATTATCTTGAGCGCTCACCTCGCCGCAGACCTGGTGATCCTTTGAAGGTTATCTCTGTAGTCAATTTTAAAGGTGGAAGCGGCAAGACGACTACTGCTGCTCATTTAGCCCAACACCTGGCGCTGACTGGTCACAGAACTCTTGCTATCGATCTCGATCCACAGGCTTCTCTGACTGCTCTGCACGGCATCCAGCCAGAACTTGATCGCAATCTTTCTTATTATGACAGCCTGCGATATGATGACGAACGAAAACATCTTTCAGAAGTCATACAGAAAACCAACTTCCCACTACTCGACATCGTTCCTGCAAATTTGGAACTGCAAGAATACGAGTATGATACCCCGCTTGCTATGCAACAGAATCCTGCTGCAGGCAGAACCTTCTATACCCGTATCGGGGAAACACTTGCTGAAGTTGACGACCAATATGATGTCGTCGTTATCGATTGCCCTCCGCAGCTTGGTTATCTGACGCTGACTGCTTTGACAGCATCAACATCAGTTTTGATCACTGTTCATCCGCAGATGCTCGACCTCATGTCCATGAGCCAGTTTCTGCTTATGCTCGGCGGCATTCTGACAACGATTGAATCAGCTGGTGTCAAAGTTGAACTGGATTGGTTCTCATATCTCGTCACTCGTTTTGAGCCTACTGATATTCCGCAGGCGCAGATGGTTGGCTTCATGCAGTCTATGTTTGTTGAGCAGATGCTGAAGAATTCAATGGTAAAATCGACAGCTGTATCGGATGCAGGTCTCACTAAGCAGACAATGTATGAAGTCGAAAGAAGCTCAATGACGCGCTCTACCTATGATCGCGCTATGGAATCTCTTGAAGCTGTCAATTCAGAAATCACACATCAAATCCACAAATCCTGGGGTCGTAGTTGATTGTCAGCCGTACACTTTCCAAAACGGCAATGAAAACAACTAACTGAAGCGAAATGGATATAAAAATGGCACGCAAAGACATCTTCTTAGACCTCACCTCTCCTGCTCCGGAGCGCGATAAGGAAAGTGGATCTTCTAACTATGCGATGCGGGGTGCCACCAAATCCATGCTTTCGTCTATTGGTGAATTATCAGCGCAGGCCGCTCGTGCAGACAGGCTTCTGGAAGGTGCATCTGTTGTCGAACTTGATACAAACCTCGTTGACACTTCGTTTGTGTCTGACCGCATGTCTGGAAGTGATGAAGCCTACACCGAACTCCTCGAAGCTATTCGTGAACGCGGACAAGACACCCCAATTTTAGTTCGTCCTCATCCTGAAGACGAGAACCGCTATATGGTTGTCTTTGGGCATCGCCGTTTACGTGTTGCTAAAGAACTCGGAAAGCCTGTTAAAGCTGTCATCAAGAAGCTGGATGATGCCGTTCATGTAATCGCACAGGGACAAGAAAACTCTGCACGAGACAACCTGTCTTTCATTGAAAAGGCCGTCTTTGCTCAAAAGCTTATCGATCTCGGATATGAACGTGAAGTTGTCCAAGCCGCTCTTTCGACCGACAACCCAATGCTTACCCGCATGCTGTCAGTAACTAAACGGGTTCCAGCTTCCATCATCGAAGCTATCGGATCAGCAAAGAATGTAGGCCGTGATCGTTGGATTGATTTCGGAGCGCAGTATGAGAAGGCAGGGGAGGGGTGCCTTGGCGACTTAATCACTTTACCTGAATTCACTGCAATTGAGCAATCAGATGACAAATTCTCAAAGGCTTATGCGCTTCTAAAAGCCGCGAACAAGCCCGCTCCGAAAAAGAAGAGACTGGAGACTGCGGCAAAGTCCTGGAGATCCAAAGATTCATCAGTTGCGTTCTCGATGAATCGGAAGCCTAAGAAGACATCAATCGAGCTAACTGACGCAAATGCAGGAGAGTTCGGTGACTTTATGTCTACCCGTTTGGACTCTCTGTTTGATGAGTTTGAGCAAATGAAAAAAACACGAACCGGAGACTAAACCGCAAAAGAAAAAAGCCCCCAAGACGTTTCCGTCGTGAGAGCCTTTCAAAAGTCTAAGCACCTTCTGAATCGCATTTCTCAGAAACGTTGTCAATGATTTTAACGACATTTTTGGCGTGCTGGACTCTTTTGCCTAAATTTAGAGGGCAAGGAAATGCAAATTCTGGAGGCTGTCACGGCTGCATTACGCAGTCGAATGACTCAACGCGTCTCGACATCTGAGCCATCAGGTGAGGGCATAAAGAAATGGGAACTGTATCGGCATCTCTGCATCGCAAAGGCTGACTACAGCCTGAACGACCGTTGTCTGACTGTTCTCAATTCTCTGCTGTCATTCCTTTCCGATGACACAATCACATCGAAATCAAAGCTCGTTGTTTTTCCATCCAACAAGCTGATTTCGCAGCGCGCGCATATGATGCCTGAATCCACATTACGTAGACATCTGACATCATTGATCGCCGTAGGTATTATCACACGCAAAGACAGTCCAAACTTTAAGAGATACGCGTACAAGAGCAGGGAAGGGGAGGTCGAGCTGGCATTCGGTTTCGATTTCTCACCGTTCTTTGCAATGGCATCTGAAATTAAATCTGCAGCAGACCGCATTCTTGATGAACAGAGAGTTGTGAAGCGCTTGCGTGATGAAATCTCGATCACAGCAAGAGAGATGGCAAAAAACTTCACAGATGCCGCGGTAGACGGCTCTGACAGCCGTTATATGCAATTCCGCGATGTCGTCAATTCAATCCCTAGAAAGGCTTCTCTGAATAAATTGAAGGCGATTAAGGCTAATCTCGAAGCCGTTTTTTCAGAATTGGCTATCACACTGAAAAATATCAATAATGCTAAAGAAATGAGCGGCAATGGTGCTCAAATTGAGCGGCATATAGAGTCCCTTACTGAACCCCTTTTAGAAGAAAAAGATAATTTTTTAAACGTGAAAGAGATGACATCTGAAGCTGCTGATCAGAAATCGGATGCCTCAAAAGCTGGAACCATTTCTCTTGATCTCGTTCTCAGAGCTTGTCCTGATATCAGTGCTTATTCACCAGCTGGCATAAAGAGCTGGAGAGACCTCACAGATGTTTCAAAGCTGGTTTCGGGATTTCTTGGAATTTCACAAGCTGCTTATATCGATGCTGTTCGGATTTGGGGCATTGAGAGCGCTTCAGCGGTCATTGCTGGCATTCTTCAGAAGAGCATTGGGATCGTGTGTCCTGGTGGGTATTTGCGGTCTCTGGTGCAGAAGACGAGGGCAGGGGGCTTTTCGGTGAGCGAGATGCTGATGATTGAGTTGAGAAATCGGGTTTATCAGTGAAGTCGATTTTGCGTTGAGCTTGCTAACGATGATCTAAAGTGTAGTCTGATCAACATCACTGGAAAAATAACGGGGCGGGATATGTCTGATATCATCAAAACAGAAGTCGAACACATCAAAGCTAAGATTGAAGATATTAAAGCTAAAATTCATGCTCGCGCTGAACAGCCAGATCATGAACGAGAACAAGAAGATGCAGCAATACGTATGCAGCTGAATGATATGGTCGGCCAAATTAATGCAATTCTTCCGCATTGAAATTGTCGATAATGATGGCGGTTAAGCTGCGTTCTGCGAGAATTAACTATTGAATAGTCATCTAAATTGACATGCTTCAGGCCGCAGTGTGAAATCAGATTGCTTGGACATTAGACAAGGGGGGATTGAATGCGTAAAATTGGATTGTGTTTGATTGCATTGATGGCCATTTCAGGATGCACATCAACTGAAAAAGATCTCAGCATCGGTACAGTTGCAGGAGCTGCCGTAGGTGGTATCGCTGCCGGCGGTGAAGGCGCACTCATTGGAGCTGGCGTAGGAGCTATCGGTGGACTTTTGGTTCGTGACCTCCGAAACGGTAACTGCCAATACCGTAATAGCAGGGGTAAAATTTACACTGCACCTTGTAAGTAACGAAACTTACGTTGTGTATTGGAGCGGTAGCTCGGGAAAATTGCACAGCTAAGATAAGTGGCATTTCTGCTTAACTTCGGCTTAGATGCCAAGAAGCGGAGATACCATAACGAGATGCCGCAGCCCAAAGCATAGCCCAGCTTTTAAGGCAAAAGTTGGGCTAGCTGCGATAAGAGGCGAGCCGTATTATCCCAGCAGTTTGACGTGTATCCACGCCTACAAAGCGTATTCGCAGTGCGAACTGGCATCTGCCAATTTGGCCCTTTACAATAGCCGACGCTCACATTGATCGCTTGACCGGCAAACACCGGCGCATTGCATTAAAAAATCCCCTTCTTATCAGGCTCTTGAACGTCTTTCCTTTCCATGGGGAAATCGAACAGGATTTTTGGCCATAGACTTTCATGCTGTTTACTATGGCAAGACGTATTGAAGGGCTGAGGCTAGAAATTGCCCGTTTAAGTCATTGTCAAATGCCCGATTACATTTGACGCTGGGTGGTTCCGAGCATTGATGAGGCATTATAGTGCGAGTGGTAATGATAAAACACAGGTAGTTTTGGTGGCTGTCACATTGTTACTTGGAACTGGAAAAATGCTCTGTGATGACCATGATGAGGGTCTCGTAGAGTTCAGCATTGTGAGCGGTGCTGATGGTCAGGATATGACCAGGCGTGGCAAGATGTGGGGGAACAAAAAGGCCGTTGTGGCTGCAATGAGTGCAACGAAGATAGTGCTTATCCTGGCTGACTCTGATGAAATGCTTCTCCTCGATGTTCGGGATCTGGATCGTGACGGTGGCGCGTTTTTCACGGTTTTACAAACTGATCCGGTGTAAGTCACACGGCCGTAAACATCAGTTGATCACGTGGTCGAAGATAATCGATTTGAACTCCGAATTCAGTAAAATCGGGATTTTGCGGAAAAATCAAGGTTTGAAGAGATACTTCGAGGTTGGGGGAAAGTTCCTTGCCGTACAGTCAGCCAGAGAGGTTGCATGAACCAGGGGCAGCGACCACTATGCGGAACAAATGGAACAAACTGGACAAATGAGAGTAATCGCTTTATATTGAGCTGCAGTAATATGGAGTTTACCCATGGCTAGTCCAAATATGCAGGCCAACCAGAGTGGCCGCACTGACGTAGCAGATCGTGTCACCAACAAAGTCACAAATGCTCTTAAAGGTGATAAGGCATTTGAGGCCGGTACGCTTGCGCTTTCGGCACATATTGCTGGAGCTGCATCGGCAGCCGTTCTTGACCTTCCGCTAGAAGCACGTCAGGAACTTCGGAAGCGTCAGGCCGAGTTGACGCAGGGTATCAACCGACTGATTAAATCCTTTGGCAATAAATCGAGTTTCGGCAAGATTAAGCTCACGAGACCTGATGGTTTCGAACCCTCCAGGGGGGAGGGTCTTGGTGCGGTCGTGTCCGAGGAAGAAGGACAGCGACTGCTCGATGAAATCGCTGTTGCCCGAAAAATTGAAGACTGGGCCGGAGAAGCTATAGGCGCAACTGAGCTCAGTCGCGACTATGGTATCGCGCGCTCGACGCTCCATAGGTGGCAGCATTCTAATGAAGTAATTGCCCTTCTGAAGGGGACTAAAAAACATGTCTATCCGACGGAACAGTTTATTGATGGGCATCCTGCAAAAGGAATTTCCACCATTATCGATCTGATCGGCAGTCACCGAATTGCCTGGCTCTGGTTGCGTCAGCCGAATCCGGTGCTGGGCGGACGTAAGCCAATTGATCGCCTCAAGCAGGATCGCTTTGATGAAGTGGTCGATGTTGCTCGTGCATATTTCGATCCGCACTAATGCTCGATCCACACATACTTCAGCAACTCGCCGTTCGAGTAGATGTCACCAATTATGTGCGCATTCTTCCGCGCATTTTTGCAGCATCACCATTAGGAATGGGGTTTGGTCTTACGCGTTTTTCTAGTTCGAAGAATAAATTCCAACTGCTCTACCTTGCGCAAAATCCGATTACCGCGGTCGCGGAGACAATAGTACGAGACAGGTTTGAAAAGACAACGGACCGGATCCTTCTTCGTGAAGAGCTTGATCGCTATTCAATTGCCCTGATCCGTAATCCAAGACCGCTATTTCTGCTCGATTTGCGCTTTGAGGGTGCCAGCTTGCTAGGAATATCAACAGATACGGTGCGTGCAAAAGCGCAGGCGGCAGGTAGACGGTTAAGTCAAGAAATCTACGATCGTACCGAATTCGATGGCATCATTTATATGTCACGTATTACAAACAAGGAATGTGTCGCGGTCTACGATCGGGCTGTTGATCCCAACCTCGCAACCGACGCTTCGGCCTTGAACTTAACAATGTTATCAAGCTTGAGTGATATTTTCGAAACGTTGTTCGTGACCTTAATCGCAGAACCATAACATACGATATTCAGACCGGCTGAAAGCTTCAGCACGTTCAGCTGCGCCAGATACCAAATTGCTGGTGCGTCAGTCGGTCCGCGGTCCAGCCGCCATCGAAGGTCCATTTGATGGTGCGATGTGCCTGCCAGGATTGCTGGAAGCCACCCAGTTAGCAGAGAATGAAGGGGCAATGGCGCACATTATCGCCTGTTTCGATGATACCGGGCTTGACGCTGCCCGGGCGCTCTCGCACCGGCCTGTGATTGGCGTCGGAGAAGCCGCTCTTCACTTCGCAAGCCTTGTTGCGCAGGAATTCTGTATTGTCACTACACTGTCCCGCTCTGTTCCCGTCCTGCGAGCGAATGTATTGCGCTACGGCTTCGAGCGCCGATGCCCGCAAATTCTTGCAAGCGATATTCCCGTGCTCGATCTGCACCGCCCTGAGAGCGGCGCCAAAGAGAAAATCGCTGAGCTCATCGAACTAGCAGTTAATAACGGCGCAGAGGCTGCCATCCTAGCCTGCGCCGGGATAGCCGATTTCGCAGCAAGCTTGCAAAAGAAACTTGGCATCCAGGTGATCGACGGGGTGAATGCGGCTGTACGTATGGCTGAAATGCTTGCCAACTCCGGGCATAGCCCCTCAAAGCGGGGTGGCTGGGCCTATCCCGTACGGGCGGCAGAGTTTCCGACAATCTAGCGACGCGGCGTTTCCCTTTTGGGCGTCGATACATCATCGATAAGCTCGACCATATGGTCGATCCTGCGGAAGCGTTCTGCGCTGAGATCATCCAGCCGGGCTGCAACAGACCATGTCAGGTAATCTTTTATCGTCACAGCTGCTGGAAAGGAATTGAACGGTGCCAGCGAGTGACAACGGCAACGTATAACGTGATCGGCAGCTTTTGCGCTCTCAGATGCACTTATGTCCGTGATCAGCACTACTCCACTTCCGCTTGCGCGAAGCTCGTTCAACAGAAGGGCAAGTTTGCGTGGGCGGCGACGAAAAGAGAAACAAATCACCAGGTCGCCTTCATGGATACCTGATAGTTCATGCGCCATTGATGTGCCTGTTGCGGGCAGAACGCGAACGTCTTCTCTTATTAGGCTGAAATAGTGGGCTGCGTAGTGTGCGAGGCCAAAACCATTACGCATGCCGACAATAAAGATTCTCCCAGCCTTGATACAGCGCTCGTAGATCGCTTCCAACGTTTCCTGAGGAATGCCATCGGCGGTTGCCCTGATATTGTCCATATTCGTCTGGACCACTATAGCCAAAGAGGGTTCATCGTTTGCATTTTGTGCTTTATCGATGGCTCCGCCCTGAGGCGATCCCCAATGGGAGGCCTCGCGGATTTGCCGTTTAGCTTCCGGATACGATGAATAGCCAAGCGTTCGAATCAGCCAGGCCGCAGTTGCCGAAGAGACCCCGCCTTTTGTGCCAACTCACCAGCAGTGTAGAGCCCCAAATCCATCTGATGCTCGAGCATGACGTCCGCCAGACTGCGCTCCGAGGGAGTTAGGCCCGAATATACTGTATAGATTCATGCCTCCAACGATTTTGTCGATTGAGCAGTTTGCATAAGCAATGATCCATCTCCAATAAGTTCAGATTCCATCTCTGTGATTTGATTGTCGGGAGCAATAAGGCAGAGAGGGTACGTGTGGCGAGCTTGACGTGATAAGAGCTATCTTCGTGTGGTGTCTACGAGAGTCAGATTTAGCAGATGGCGGAAAGCATGCCTGCCCTTTAAAGAAAAAAGGGTGGCACGGAATGCATTCTTCCAAAGAGAGGCGACGCTACCCCGCACGTCAAGACTACATGATTTTGGAAAAGCGGTTGTGTTGCAAAAATTTGATTTGTTTTGAGTTCCTGAGTTACAAGTTGGCCACACACCGAATTTATGGGATGCAGGTACAGATATATTATATTCCGCGTCAGTACCAAAGAGGTGAATATATGGCTCGTTCGAAAGACGCCGTCTTCACGATGAAACTCGAAAATGAACTTCGTGATGCGTTTATGGCAGCTGCCGATGCTGAAGACCGCCCTGCTTCGCAAATTGTTCGCGAATTTATGCGCCGATTTGTAGCGGAGCGTAAGCTTGCAGCGGAACTTACTTCAGTCACGCCTGAGTATAGGGAATTTCTAGAAGCTAAGGTTATGAAAGCTCGCTCTCAGATGAAAGAGGGTTTAGGCGTGCCAAACGCTGAAGTTTCGGCTCATTTTGCTAAGATGCGGGAACAGCTTGCGTGACAGTTTATTGGCTTCCGGAAGCCATAATTGACCGCCAAGAGATATTTGACTACGTTTCAACTCGTAATCCTGCATCGGCTATTGGGTTAGATAATCGTTTTGAGAAGGCCGCTAAAGATCTTGAGTTCTTTCCTGACATGGGTGCACCCGGCCTAATGCGGTACTCAGGAGCTCTATCCCCACGCGAACTATCAGCTCGTTTATGAAGTTCAGGGATCTGACGTCTTCATCCAGGCAGTCGTACACCGGGCACGTCAGTGGCCGCCGATTAGTCGGGGTTAGCTGACTTAGCCAAAGTCTTTGGAAATCGCTTGGTGGCTAATTCACCTAGCGCTTTCCAATCGACATCGGGTGGTGGCTCCTTCGTCCTGTCGTCAGATGTTTTTTGGGCATAGTACGTGAGTGATAAGTCACGCATGGCAAGCATAGGACACGGAGAAGATGACAAATCATAGCATTGGCGTCGACATTTCCAATTCCCATCTGGACGTTTAAAAGAGAACCGCCCAATATGGGCATGGGCGGCATAGCACCCGCACAGAAACTGAGAATGGCTACGTGAATTCCATCCAAAAGCCCCATTAAATGAGTGGGCGCTGCAGTTAACCGGGGCTTGATTACCGCCATGAAACGTCGAGATTTTTTGTTCGGAGCCGCCGCCATTGGCGTGACGGCTCCCTTACTGTCGAAGGCCGCCATTTCACCGCTGCACGCCGCACCGGCCGCGCCGCAGAATGCCAGGATTGCCCGGTTAGCGATTTTTCCGGCCATCGGCTTTTCGCGGGTCGGCAATTCGCCGCAATGGTTTGCCGCGCCGGAAGTGCCCGGTTTGCTTGATGAACCGGAAGGCGGGTTTAAAGATGACGCGGGTCGGCTGAAAAAACAGGTCCAGCGCTTCCGCATCTTTGCTTATGACGATCAAGGTCGCGTTATTCGCGCGCTTGGAGCCGCTGATGGCATTGAGTGGAGTGTGCATGTCGCCAACAGCAAGGCTGCTTGGTATGGATTTTCCAATGCGCTGGACCGGGACAGTGATGCGCCCGGCATTGCCGAACCGTTGCGCAATGCACCGGTCCCGATGGATCAGCGTGCCGGCATGCTGATCATTGATCCGGGTGTGGTGACAATTTCGGGTCCGTCCCGCAATACCGCCGGTGATGATGCCACCTGTCGTATGGCGGGTAAATTCTGGCAGCGTATGGATGTTACGCTTGGCCATTTGCGCACCGATGATAATGCCCATTTGCTGGTCTTTCCGGGCGATGGTGTGTCGCGCACTGCTATCGAACAAAACCCGGTCCGCGATTTTACTAATAATGATGGCTGGCATGATGACTGGTGTGATGGCTGGGTTAAGGCCAGCGTAGTTATTGACGGTGTGCGGCATGATTGCGACCCGGCCTGGGTTGTGAGTTGCGGACCGAAATTTGCGCCGCAGCTGGAGCCGATTGTAACGCTCTATGATGCGGCGCGCAGCGCCATGGAAAAGCTTGGCCAGATGGAGCCGCCTGCCGACCGGGTGTCGTTCCGGCGCGACGTATATCCGATCCTGCGCCGCACAGGCAGCCTGCAATGGGTGGCAGCAGCTTCCTTCCTGGGGGCTGCCTGGACCGACATCGAGGACCTATCCGACCTTGACGTGCTGGGCCGGCTTAATCAGGCGACCCCGGCGGCGCAACAAGCGCGCGAAAAAGTGGTTGCTGCGTTTCGCAAGCCGGGCGGTGAGGACCGCCGCCCTGATGCTCTGCCCAAAATGCTTGGCGATGGTGTCAATTACCCTGACAGCGCCCATGCCTGGCTGACGCTGACCAATAGCCAGTACCACACGCTCGAACTTTGGGCGGCTGGCAATTTCGACGATGATCTCGATGATGCGGAGGCCAATGCTGTACTCCGCATTGACGATTTGCCGATCGAGTTGCAGCCGGAGGCACTGACCCGGGCCGCGTTGGATGCCTGCTCGGGCGGCGCCTTTCATCCGGGCGTCGAGATCACCTGGCCGATCCGCCATCCGGAACTCTACCTGGGTCGCAATGAAACACCATTGCCATTCCGGATCGCCATTTCGTCGCGCCCCGGCCTGGTGCAAAATCTTGGCCTGCAGCTCAATCCCGTCAATGTGTTCGCCGGCAATGCTGCGGCGCCGCACGATGGGGCACCTATTGGTGCGCAGGCTCCCGGCGATCTCACCCGCTGGATGGGCGTGCCCTGGCAGGGCGATGCGTTCAGCTGTCAGGCAGTGCAGACCGCCGATGGTTTCCCCACCCCGGTATGGTGGCCAGCCCTGTTACCGGTCGATGTGCTACCCGAAGCTTTCTATCGCCAGTTGATGCGCAGCGATCTCAGTGATGAGGCGCGGCTGCGTTTTTATCATAGCCGGGTGGCCTGGGCGCGCGGGGCGTCCGGCATCGGCCTGCACGTTGAGGCCGGTTATACCGATGGCCTGCGCCGCATGATCGAATTGTGGACGCGCATGGGTGTATTGGTGCGCCGCCCTGGTCCGGCCGGACTGCCGGGCGTGCCGGAAAATCTCTATGTAGAAGTGCAGCGCGGTTCCATGGATCTTTATGCCGGCAAATAGCACCAGGCAGGCACGAGGTTGATGGCATCGGTCATTGTCGCGGGTGACGGGGTCGCTGGTATGACGGCTGCACGCTGGTTGCAGTTGCAAGGTGTTGCGGTCACGCTTATCGCACAATCGGCCAAAATTATCAGTCGCGGCGAGACCCTGTCGCCGCGCGCCCTGCCGCTTCTGCAGCGGCTTGGCTGGGATACGCTGCTTACGTCGTCACGGGCACTCGCGAACGAGGGACGGTTTTCGGTATGGGGCGATGACCGACTGCGCAAAGCCGATCTATCCGGCGAAGGGACGAGTTACCATATTGACCGGGCAGGGCTGGAAATGCAGATGGCGAAGGGGCTTGCCAGTGTTGAGCGCTGCCACAGCAGCGTCCAGTCGATCCGGCACGAGCCCGAGGGCGTGACTTTGCGGCTTGCCAATGGTGAAATCCACCGGGCTACCGTGCTGATCGATTGTAGCGGTCGTGCCGCGCTCAGCAGTGGAGACCGGGCTAACCGCCGCCGTCTCGACCGGCTGGTGGCACTGTGGCGGGTTTTGCCGGTGGCCGATGACGTGGACATGGCACCGGTCACTCTGGTGGAAGCAACGCCATCCGGCTGGTGCTATTCCGCTCCCATGCCCGGCCAGCGCCTCATCCTTGCGGCTTTTACTGATACGGATCTGGTTCCTTCCGGCGCAGGCCGCACGGCGCGCCCATGGAAGGCACTGCTGGCAGCTGCACCTGCGACGGCGCAGAGGCTCGCCAGCCTTGCCACGGATCTGGATGATTTGCCGCCGTCACTGGCAGCGGCCTCGACGGTTATTTGTGAAAGGCTGCTGGAAGGCCGTATCATCCGGGCTGGCGATGCGGCAGCGGCTTTTGATCCACTGGCTGCCAATGGACTGGTAACGGCATTTTGGAGCGGCATGCAGGCGGCCGATGCAGCAATTGCCCTGCTCAACGGCGACAAGACCGCTGCACAGCGTTATGAGGCGGCTTTTCTCGATGGACTGGCCACCACGCTGATGACGGGTCAATCGCTCTATGCAAACGAGCGGCGTTTCAACGATCAGCCGTTCTGGGCCAGGCGGCACTGACTGTTGAATGCCACCACCATTCGAGAGTGGATAGTGCTCGTCACAGGGCGCTGTTACAAAATGGGTCTGCTGGGATGGACGCCCCACGGACGGCCTTGATGTGGCAAAATAGGTTTCTTAAGCACGGTGTTGTCACGTTAAGTTTTTTTGGCCGGAAATCTCAGCGGCTCGTAGATCTTCAGGCGACACAGGCCGCAAGTTTCGTGCGATCTGAGGTCCGAACCTTGCGATCCAACGACGAACTGTTTCGTTTGACACGTCAATGCCGCGCTCCGCCATCATTTCCTTCAGACTGCGAAGCCACCTATTATAAACCAGATATCATCGAAAACACAGCAGGATGACAGATTTATCAAAATGGAGACCCTTGAACATCCGAAATACTCAGCTGATCAAAAGCCAGGATACTATCACCTCATCCATTGACGGAAAGTTTGAAACACAACCGTTGGAAGTTGAGTATAGAGATTTATTGAAAATGTATCTTCAAAACATAACATCAGTCTAACTCAGCGCGAGGCTTCATGGCACCGGTCATCAGAGCAACTGCATCCGACATCGAATATTCTTTTGGATCCACCACTGTCAATCTACGACCAAGACGATGAATATGGATGCGATCAGCGACTTCAAACACATGCGGCATGTTGTGTGAAATCAGAACAATCGGCATGCCGCGCGCCTTCACGTCCTGGATAAGCTCCAGAACGCGACGAGATTCCTTCACACCAAGCGCTGCGGTTGGCTCATCCATAATAACAACCTTGGAGCCAAAGGCTGCAGCGCGCGCGACAGCAACACCCTGACGCTGACCACCTGACAGTGTCTCAACCGCCTGACCAATATTTTGAATGGTCGTCAGACCAAGTTCGGAAAGCTTTTCACGCGCGATCTTTTCCATCGCGCCACGATCCAGCATGCGTAGCAATGAGCCAAGTGGACCTTTACGGCGAATTTCACGCCCGAGAAACAAATTATCCGCGATGGAAAGTGCCGGAGAAAGAGCAAGGTTCTGATAGACAGTCTCGATACCCGCTTTGCGCGCTTCCATTGGCGAATGAAAATTAATTGGTTTGCCGTCAAGCATGATCTCGCCCTCGTCAGGGCGTACAGCACCTGACAAAGCTTTGATAAGCGACGATTTACCTGCGCCATTGTCACCGATGACGGCGAGAACTTCGCCCGGATAAAGGTCAAAATCGGCATGATCAAGAGCGGTGACGCGTCCATAGCGTTTGACAAGACCACGTGCAGAAAGAACAGGCGTAACGGAGGTTTTCATGCGGCAGCCTTTCTAATCCACTGGTCGATAGCAACGGCAGCGATAATAAGAACGCCAATCAGCAAATAGGTCCATTGCGGATCAGTTCCCCACAGGCGTAAGCCGAGTGAGAAGACGCCAACAATCAGCGCGCCAAACATCGTGCCGAGGATGGACCCGCGTCCACCGAAAAGCGAAATCCCGCCGATCACCACGGCTGTGATAGATTCGATATTCGCAAACTGCCCGGCGGTCGGCGAGACAGAGCCGAGCCTTCCGATCATAGCCCAGCCAGCCAGTGCGCAGATGAGACCCGCCAATATATAGACCGACATCAGGATTGGTTTTACGGAAACGCCCGATAGTTTCGCCGCTTCCGGATCGTCGCCTATAGCATAGACGTGGCGTCCCCAAGCCGTATGGTTGAGAACAAACCACAGCAGCAAAACCAGCAAAACCATGGCAATAACACCATAGGTGAAGACCGCACCACCAACGCGAATACTCTCACCAAAGAATTGCAGTATCGGAGCTTCAGCAGTGATTTCCTGCGCGCGAATGGTTTCATTCGACGAATAAAGGAAATTCGTTGCCAGAATGACTTGCCACATACCGAGTGTGACAATGAAAGGCGGCAGTCGGACATAAGCAATCAAAAATCCATTGATAAAGCCGCAAAGCGCGCCTGTTGCGAAACCAAAGAGAATGGAAAGTTCAGCTGGCAAACCATAGCGGAACGTAAATTGCCCCATCACGACAGAAGACAACACCATGATCGCACCAACAGACAAATCGATGCCCGCAGTCAGGATCACCAAAGTCTGTGCCGTTGCGATGATACCTGTAATCGCAACCTGCTGAAGAATGAGCGTCAATGCAAAAGCTGAAAAGAATTTTCCGCCAAGCGTAATGCCAAAAATAAGCAAGGAAATAACAAGCACAATCAATGGCACAGCTGCTGGATTGTGATGCAGGAAATGCCGCAGGCGATAGAGAACAGAGTGATCGCCAGCATCGAAAGATGCGACATCGCGCACGCTTTCAGACAGCGACTTCTCATATTCTTGCATTGATGATTTTACGGAGGTGTTTGTCACCTGAGGCTCACTCATGTCTATCTCCTGCTTAATTGCGCAAGAGCATCCGGCAAAAACTGCCGGATGCATTCAATCGAGAAGCCTTTAGCCCCAGCATTTACCGAGAGCCGTTTTGGTGTCGATTGACTCCACACCTTCAACCGGCTTGTCAGTGACGAGTGCCACGCCCGTATCAACGAAGGTTTTGCCTTCCGTTAGTTTAGGCTTTTCTCCGCTATCCGCGAACTTTTTGATCGCTTCAATGCCAAGTGCAGCCATCTGCAACGGATATTGCTGTGACGTCGCACCAATTACACCTGCTTCAACATTCTTGACGCCAGGGCAGCCACCATCGATCGATACGATCAGTACGTCTTTTTCGCGGCCTACCGCCTTAAGCGCTTCATAGGCGCCGGCAGCGGCAGGTTCGTTGATCGTGTGTACGACATTGATGGTCGGATCTTTCTGAAGAAGATTTTCCATGGCGCGACGGCCGCCTTCCTCATTACCATCCGTCAAATCACGACCGGCAATACGTGGATCATCTTCGTCGCCGAGCTTGGTTTTGTCCTTCGGATCAATACCAAAGCCTACAGCAAAGCCCTGATCGCGCAAAACATCAACGCTTGGCTGCGACGCGGTCAAATTGAGAAAGGCTACGCGTGCATCTTTGGCCTTATCGCCAAGCGTTGCTGCAGCCCATTTGCCAACCAGTTCACCGGCAAGGAAATTGTCTGTTGCAAATGTTGCATCTGCGGCATCTGCTGGTTCAAGCGGCGTATCGAGCGCGATGATCAGAGCACCGGCTTCGCGCGCTTTTTGCAGTGCAGGTACGATACCCTTGGTATCGGAAGCCGTAATCAAAATACCCTTTGCACCATCTGCAATACAAGTTTCCACCGCAGCAACCTGGCTCTCGGAATCGCCATCGATTTTGCCCGCATATGTCTTCAGATTAACGCCAAGCTCTTTAGCTTTCGCTATCGCGCCTTCCTTCATCTTGACGAAGAAAGGATTGGTGTCAGTTTTAGTAATCAGGCAAGCGCCAACATCGGCGGCATTGGCTGGACCAGCCACAGCAGCAGCCACACCAAGCGTAAAGGCAGCCACGGCTGCCGAGAGAACTGTCTTCTTCATAAACTCCTCCCAGAGTGAAACCGGTTCCTCTTCCCCCGGCGTGACCAAAGCAAAACACGGCTTTGCAAGAGAGTCAATTAATAAATCCACTTGATTTATTAATCTGGTGTGTCACTCTGTCGAGGGGGAATTCCACTTAGTGTTTTTTGTTCGCGCACATGGAAATCAGCTAAGTTGATGTTTTTATTTAACATGTTCTAAAAAGAACGCTTTTTCCATTGCCTCGAATGAGATAGGCAAACTCAAGTTAAATATCCGGGACACTGGGAGAGGATATGGTCAGGCACACTTCAGAACGTGGAGCTGAGCAACGCGGCGATCTCGCCGCCGCAGGACCAGCTTTGCCGCAATTTGCGCAAACAGAAGCAAATATTGATCGTGGATCCAATCAGATCGGTGTCCGCGCTTATAACGAGCGTCTTGTGCTTGCCTTAGTGCGCCGACACGGTGCAATGGCGCGTGTCGACATCGCTCGGAAAACCGGCCTCTCCGCGCAAACAATTTCAGTGATTATTCGCGAACTGGAAAAGGACGGACTTATCACGCAAGGTGAACGCGTACGTGGACGCGTCGGACAACCGTCCATGCCTATGCGACTTGCCGCAGATGGCGTTTTCTCATTCGGCCTTAAGATTGGACGCCGAAGCGCTGAAATAATCCTGATGGATTTTCTGGGCCAAATACGCCAACGACGCCACATCACCTATGCTTGGCCTGTTCCCGATAAAATCCGCAGATTTGCTTTCGATAGTATCGATGAATTTACTGCCGCGCTTGATGCAGACAAACGCGACCGTATTGCAGGTCTGGGGATCGCACTGCCTTTTGAGCTTTGGAACTGGGTCGAGGAAGTGGGCGCACCCGCCGCCGATATGAACGCCTGGCTAGATGCCGATCTGATCAACGATTTCGGTTCATCTCTGCCTTTTCCAGTCTTTTTGCAAAACGACGGTACAGCCGCCTGTGGTGCAGAACTAACTTTCGGACGCGGACCTGAATTTACGGATTTCGTTTACTTCTCAATTGGATCTTTTATAGGTGGCGGCGTTGTGCTGAATAACACGCTCTATCCCGGCAGAACCGGCAATGCTGGCGCTCTGGGTTCCATGCCGATACGTATGCGTGAAGCAGACGATACGCGTGAAGCAAGCCAGCTCATTGATACAGCATCGCTTTTCGTTCTTGAACGGATGTTGCGCGAACAAAATATCTCGTCTGAAGATTTATGGTTGTCGCCAGAACAGTGGCCAGATTTTGGACCATTGCTTGATGAATGGATTGCGTTGGCGGCACGTGGACTGGCACATGCCGCAGTTGCCGCCACAACGGTGATTGATTTTCCCGCAGCGATTATTGATGGTTGGCTGCCCACGGATATCCGTCAAAAAATTGTAGAGGCAACGAAAATTGAGCTCAGGCATATCGATCTGCAGGGTATTTCAGCACCTGAAATTCTTGAAGGGAAAGTCGGCGTTCACGGAAAGGCAATGGGGGCTGCCAGCTTGCCGCTCTCTCATCGCTATCTATTCGATCAAAGGGCAGTGTTACTTTAACGAGAGTGCCGAGGTCACTCATTCTTTGACGCATCTTTTGTGCGAATTCTCAGCCAAATTGGGAAGTTTGTAAGGCTTTTTGCGGGACAGAACACTAGACAGCCTGGAGTTACAACACCTCTATGTCCGGGATCGCTCCGATTAAAAATCGAAAGAGGGTCCAACCGATGCCATTGCATCGAGAAAGATATCGATCAAGGCTCCCAGCAGCAGGTTATTGAAGGTACAGGCTGCAGTCCTTTATGGCGTCTCGTTGGGACAAACTATTCTGAACGTCAGGCCGCGGAGGGATGGCAGTTCGGCTGTCACCTCACCCAATCATGTGCACCTAAGCGACAGTAACGCAGCAGAAATAAAAATTCCGACAGAACCTGTATGGGTACGGAGCATGCCTCGACTGCTATTGTGTGGATTCCTCAGAGACCAGGGACCAGTCGCCTGGTGCTATTGGCGGTCTCTGACCCAGAAGGTCAGGGAAGCGGGCTTTTCGATCAATAGGCTTCTGTTTTCTAAAATGAAGGCAAACCAAGCATTAGGCCCGGCATGAGTGCGAAACATTTCTTGAATATTGCTTTTAAAATAGCTCGGGACTCGTCGTCGGAATGGATTTTCTGTTTAGTTTGGGAGAGCTCATATAGCGCCGAGGAAAAACCAGGACTATCGTAGAGGTAGTTCATGCATTCCTACGAATACTGGATGCGAGTGGTTGCTCTCTACATGAGGTTTGACAAGCGTGCGAAGGCAACTATTCGCCAGCTGGGCTATGCACGATGTTGTAGCATTCAGCAATCAGTCCACACATGGGGCAATGTACTTCGCTCTCCTTCCATAGTTTGCGGACGGACATCGATTTTTATGAAACCGAAGAACTCAGTGTTACTCATTGATAGTTCTGGCTATCAGCGTATGGTCATAGTGTCGTCACCGACGAATTTCCGTAGGCAGTGGCGGTTGTGGGATAATAGGTGCTCTTGCCTGGTATCAGGAGGAGCGTTTGAGGAAAAACCATCTTGCCCGTGATGTTTCCGCCGACCAATTTGATGGCCTTCGGTCTTTTTTCTAAATTGACGCAGAAAGATTTACGCCTTGTGAGCGGTTGCGATTAAATATAGCTGAAATGGCTATTTGGCTTGCCGTTGAAAGCATGGAGGAACTTTTTCCAGTCAAACCGACGTGCTTCCTGAAGACGTTCTACACAGAGCCGTCATTGCAGCACTCAATGTTCAGGCTAAACAGCACGCGGAAAGGAAGAATAATTCCTCCCATTGATAGTCATGGGGATGCTCGAGCTAACTGATTTAGCCTGTAGAGAAATCCGGACTGCAGATATCTTACTAAGGTTCCTCTAAACGACGTACCAAGGCCTTTATACCATGAGAGCCAGCACGCGACGTATTTCGCGCAAATCGCGTGCTGGAAGGAATAGTCTGGTCGAGATTAGGACGTTTAAATTTTCCCAAGGCGTTTGCGCAATTCCGCGTTCTCTGCGCGAAGCTTCTCAGCAAGCGCGTTGCGGAGCTTAAGATTTTCTGCTTCCAGGGCTACCAAAGTGGTGAGATCATCACCTGTATTCTTTGATGCAGGGGTGGACGATGCTTTACCGACAGCGTTCTTCCAATTGTAATAAGTCTGTTCACTCACTTCAAACTGCTGCAACGCGGCTTTAAGGGTGGTTGCTCCATCTTTGATTGTTTTTTCGATTGAAGCGAGAATAGATGTTCGCTGAGCTGGTGTATATTTCTTACGCTTGCTCGCAGCAGGCTCTGTTGTATCGGCATTTGATGCAATCACAGATTTGCTGGTGACTTTTGGTGCTACAACGGCTGGTTTTACTTCTGCCTTCTTTGTTTTTGAAACTCTGGCTTTCCGCGTAGCGCTTGCCTTTGGCTTATCTCCCGCGGGACCAGCATTTTTGATTTCAGTTACAGCGGAATTTGTATCTGCGATTGTTTCATCAGCCATTTAATGTTTCTCCGGTTTTATTAATCGGGCATTTCTCGATGGTATAGATTACAGATCTATGATAATTATGAGAATATCATCAAAATGATTTAAATCTATCTAATCAGGATACCTGATCATGTAGCATTTTGAGTTGGTGGTTAGTGTGGCAATTTTTCGAAATAATTTTCAAAATCTGTGCTTAGCGATCAGAGATTTATAAAATCAATTTATCTTTAGCGGAGTCATGTAAAACGGTGAAAAATCCAGTTCGCAATGTTGTCGTTGAATATAAAAATAAGCGTTCGCGCAAGGCAAATGGATCCTTATGGGGAGACCTTGATTTAAAATCGATTTCTCGTGAAGTCGAAACGGTTCTCCCACAGTCCGAGGTCAAGGGTTCAGCCCATTCTGATGTTTCTGAGTCGCTTGTAAACAAAGCGAAAAACACTGTTTGGGTTGATTTGCCAGTGATCGTGGCGGATGAGAAGTTTGAAGACGATCAAACCACAAGCGAGCCTGATGTTGTTGAAGCTGTAGAGTTTGAAATAGAGGTACCTGTTACGCATCCGTCGCCAAAAGCAGAGCCTTTTGAAAGCCCGTCCATCGAGCATAAAAATCCATCTGTTGAGAGCACAGGGATTGCCACCTCTCAACAACACCATAAAGTGACAACACTTTCGGTCACAGATATGGATCTGCGCACTGAACTAACGTTTCTGGAAAGTGAAAATGTTTCTTTGAAGAGAGAGCTGATTACCAAACTGCGTTTAGAGAATGAAAATTTGTCCGCGATGCTCGCACGAATGAGGCGACGGACAGCACATGAGACATAAGGCCGTCCCGTTCGGCCCGACAATTCCAGTGAATTCGTACTTATCGCGCAAAGATGACAAAAGTTCCTCGCGCTCGGGGTATAAATAAGCGATCATTCATTAATATGCTGGCTGCCGTTGTTGTTGGCATCCAAAGTTTTCTGGTACAAACACGGAGGTTGGTTGATGGCGAAATCTTGGGGAGCTCGTATCGTTGGGCGTCTGTTTGGCTCGCGATCGCACAAGAAAGCTGATGCTGAGGGAAACGAAACGCCCACTCTCGAGGATTCAGTCAAAGATAGTCTTCTGCAGCACGATTCAGAGCCTTACGAGGCGCTGTCAACCAAAGACAGTGAAAAAGACCTGAATCAATTTGAGCCAGAGACTGGCGATGAAGCTGCACCGACCAAAAGTCCTTCAGAGGCTCAATTGAATGTCGGCAAACCAGATACGGGTGAGATCCCAACCCTATCTGAAGAGCCGGGGAAAGAAAACGCAGACGAGCCCTTAACACGATTAAGCAATTCCGCACCAATGCCAAAGCCATCCCCGGTGCAGGTACACAAATCCCAAAATGGACCGCTGCTTGATAAGGCATCAGGAGTGGGCGTGGGCCCAGCAACCGATGAAACGTCCGACGGGAAAAGCGTCATCAGCAATAGTGGACGGAGGCGCAAACGTGATCATGGTGCGCAGAGGAAGGTTGCAAATGAGGTTCCAACAAAAGTACCTGCTAAAGCAGACATTAAAGCGCTCACTGATTTCAGGCTCGAAACTAGCGCAGATGAACTGGCATCCACTAAAGATACGGTGAAGGCTAAGAAACTGTCACCTCACGGGGATCTGCCCAGAGTCGTGCAGGAGAGAGAAGAGAAATCAGCAGCCCCTAAAGCCAAACTTTCAGCAATGAAACGCTCTCACACACAAAAGCCGAAGGCTATGGACGGACAGGTGACAGATGAGGAACTGGCAGAACTGGAAGCAGAGAATGCCCGGCTTAAGCTTCTTCTGCACGAAAAGCTTCAATCTAACGCTTTGCAATCATAAATAAGGAGCAGACTTTTTCGACAAAAATAGCGCGGTTGCTCAGGCGGTGATCTGCTACGTTTCCTGCATGTTTAAGCTCGGAAAGCAGCGCTCCGTGCTCAAAATTTTTGTTGTAAAGTCAGTCAACATCAATTTAACCATATAAAGTTTATATACTATGCTAATCATGTTTGGCTCGGATTTGATCGAAAACATTTTTTGCGAACTCAAACTGACGCGCTGTTCCACGCCCCATTGAGTTCTTTCCCAAAGTTTCTGTCAGAATGCCGCGTTGAACGAGCTGGTCCATGGTTTCAAGGACTCCACCGCGCGTCATACCCGTAATTTTTATGACGGATGCCAGTGTCAAAGGCTCATGTGCCTGATGCATCATGTAAAGCACATTCAACATACCAATTTGTTTGATGCGCGACTGAGGAGTCTCATCCTCTAGCGGCTTTTCCAGGATTTCCTGAACGCCAAAAAGGGCGAGGGCCTGATTTTGCCATCGTTCACTTAAATTGCTTGCCATTCTTTTAACTATCAATTATTTGTATAGTATGGCGTTGCGGCACATTCATATTCGCGAACGTGTCCAGCAGCAATTCGGAGGATGGGTGGCATGATGAGCTTTCTCTTTCGCTGTGCAATGGCAGTCTTCGGGTTTGGTTCATTGTATCTCATATCTGACCAAACGGCTTATGCCGATAACTGGGGTTGTGAGGTTATCCTATGCTTATCCAATCCGGGTGGGCCAATGCAATATACACAGTGCCGCCCACCAGTACAAAAACTATGGCGCGAACTTGCAAGAGGAAAGTCGTTCCCAACTTGTAGCGGTGTTGGATTTAAGGCATCGCGCCCGGGCTATGATCCGTTCTACTGCAATGGGAGTTACCGCCTTACCATTTCACATTCAGATCGCGGGCGGAAAGCGGCCTGTGTTTCCAGTTCCAGGCAGATCTTGAGCCGAAGCCTCTGCCGGCAAGATCGCAACGAGCAAAGAAATAGCAGTAAGCAATTGTCAGACGCGCAATGGCAATCGGTCAATGGCCAGCTGCGATGCATGGGCTATACGACGGCCCGGCCGCTGGTACGTGAACAGCCAAACTATATTGACGTCACGATTGACGGTGCTGGCAAACAGCGGGTGTGGTTTTGATGATGTCCGAACCATTTGTTGATCTTGCACAAAGCTGCGCACCCATGATCGCTGTCGAGACGCTGGCTGGCATTGTCAGTCTGGAAAGCGGCTTCTCACCGTTTAACATTCGCACTGACAGTGACTTGCCGCTTAAAACGCAACCAGCTTCGAAATCCGAAGCAGTACAAACGGCCACAGAGCTTGCCGCTCAACACCAGGATATACAACTCGGCCTTTCCGGGCTCCGTATTGAAGATCTGGAAAAGCTAAACATGTCAGTCTCCGACGCCTTTGAACCATGTCTTAATTTGAAAGCCACGGCGACCCTTCTCAAAGGCTACTACCGATTTGCGATCAGACTTGGCGATGATGAAGCGCAAGCCCAGACAAGCATGCTGCAATCGTTCTACGGTCAGGGAGATCCCTCTTTGGGTGCTGTTGTCAAATATGACAGCCAGGTCAAACATGAGATCGACCGTTTGAAACCGATAATGACAGAATTAGTCGTGAGCGCGCCTTTGCATGGCGACGATCAGATGCACTCTGCTGCCGTGCCGGGCATGGCCAGCGATATTGCGGCTGAAAATTCCATTCAGCCGGAAGCCACAAAGCCAGCATCCCCTTCCTGGGATGTGTTCAATCGCCAGTGGCAATCTTCGATCCTTGTTTTCCAGAATAAGAATGGAGCAAATTGAAATGAACTTTTCTTGTCGTGTGCGTTCAGCCGCAACGTCGGCCGCTATGTCGCTCGCAATCGTTGCAATTCTTGCAGAGCCTGCATTTGCTCAAGCCGCAGGCATTGAGAGCATCCTTCAGAACATTGTTGATCTCCTGACAGGCAATATCTTCAGACTGATTGCAACAATTGCCGTGATCCTGATCGCGATAGCCTGGATGTTTGGCTACATGGATCTTCGTCGCGCGGGCTACTGGATCATCGGGATCGGCGTTATTGCAGGCTCTTCCGAGCTGGTGAGCACGATTGTTGGGAACTGAGCGCATGTCACTTCCAAAGCCAGTATTTGAACAGGACACACTGTTCATTGCCTGTACGCGACCTGCAATGTTTGCTGGCGTGACTATGGAGGCGATGGGGATCAATGTCATCGTGACAACGATCTTTTATCTTTCAGCCGGCTCCATCGCCTATGCGCTTGTTGGCGTCGTTTTTCATTTTATCTTTCGGGCGCTTATTAAGCACGACCACAACATGTTCCGCATTGTTGTCGCCTGGGCAGAAACACGTGGCAGATCGAGAAACACCCACTTTTGGGGCGGTAGCTCGGTCTCTCCGTTAAAACTCGTCCGTAAACGCGATGGAAGGGATTTTGGTTTTGCCTAAGCTGGACAAACTCAAATCACGTGAACTGGGCCCGGAGACTTTCATCCCTTACGTGCGCCATGTCGATGAGAATACGATTGCTTTAAAATCGCGCGCGTTGATGGGCGTGATTGCGATTGAAGGTGTGTCATTTGAGACTACTGATGTTCTTGATATCAATGCCCTTCATCGTGATCTCAATACACTCCACAGAAACATCGCTGACGAGCGTCTTTCCTTTTGGACCCATCTCATCCGCCGTCGCGATAACAGCTATCCTGATGGCAGTTTCAAAACATTTTTCTCCGCTCAGCTCAATGAAAAATATCGCTCCCGGATGGTGAATGAGGATCTCTTTTGTAATGAGCTTTATCTGACAATCATCTGGTCGCCACTGAGCGATCCTGCTGAAAAGGCGGCAAAACTATTTTCGCGCCTTAAACGTGCACATAGATCTGGAATTGAACTCGATGAGGAGGCTTTATCGCAGCTTCGCGACAAGGTCATCGATATTGTTGCGGGCCTGGAGCGGTTTAAACCGCGGGTTCTTGGCCTTTACGAACAGGGTGGGCTTTTATTCTCTGAGCCAAGTGAAGTTTTGCACCAGCTTGTTGGCGGGCGATGTGAGCCGGTTCCATTAACAGATGGACTTATCGCAAGCGCGATTTATTCAGATCGTGTCATTGTCGGACGCGAAACAATTGAAATCCGCCACGAAGCTGAGAGCCGCTTTGCAGGCATGCTGAGTTTCAAGGAATATCCTGCCAGTACAAGGCCAGGGATGTTGGATAAAGTGCTCACAAGCCCCTTTGAATTGATCCTTTCGCAGTCCTTTTCCTTTGTATCCAAATCTGACGCTCGGTCCATCATGGGGCGTAAGCAAAATCAAATGCTAAGCAGCGGTGATAAAGCAGCATCGCAAATCGATGAACTCGATGATGCAATGGATGATCTCGAATCCAACCGGTTTGTTCTTGGCGAACATCATCTCTCGCTTGCAGTCTTTGCACCCAGGATAAAAGATTTAAGCGACCATCTCGCAAAAGCGCGCACGAGCCTTACCAATGGTGGCGCTGTCGTCGCACGAGAAGATCTTGGCCTCGAAGCTGCATGGTGGGCACAGCTTCCGGGTAATTTTCGGTTTCGTGCGCGCTCAGGCGCAATCACCTCACGCAACTTCGCGGCCATGTCGCCATTTCATTCCTATCCTTCCGGTCAAAAGGATGGAAATGAATGGGGTGCAGCCGTTGCTCTTTTAAAAACTGTATCCGGTTCGCCCTACTATTTTAATTTTCATGACAGTGATCTTGGCAATACGTTCATTTGTGGCCCCTCAGGCGCGGGCAAAACGGTATTGCTTAACTTTATGCTGTCGCAGCTTGAAAAGCATGATCCGCAAGTCGTCTTCTTTGACAAAGATCGGGGCGCTGATCTTTATGTTCGTGCAGCAGGTGGCACATATTATCCTTTGCGAAATGGCAAGCCCACAGGTTGCGCACCGCTAAAAGCCCTCGATCTGACGCCAGACAACAAAGTCTTTCTGGCAAACTGGGTCGGAAGGCTTGTGGGTTCAGCGAAGCGAGAATTATCAGTCATAGAATTGCGGGATATCGCTGCTGCAATTGACGGGTTGGCTGATTTATCCGTGGAGCAGCGCACGATTGGCGCACTTCGAACCTTTCTTGATAATACGAACCTTGAAGGGATCGCTGCCCGGCTTCGTCGATGGGAGAGGGGCGGCCCGCTTGGCTGGGTGTTTGATAACACAAATGAAGAGATCGGGTTTGGCACGTTAGATGCCGGTGGAACGATCGTCGGGTTTGATATGACCGACTTTCTCGATAATGAGGAAATTCGTACGCCGCTGATGGCTTACCTGTTCCACCGCGTTGAGCAACTGATTGATGGCCGGCGTATTATCATCGTTATCGATGAATTCTGGAAGGCCTTGCAGGATGATGATTTCCGCGACCTCGCACACAACAAACTAAAAACAATCCGGAAGCAAAATGGCTTGATGCTGTTTGCAACACAAAGTCCACACGATGCTATCGCTTCCCCCATCGCCCACACCATAATCGAACAATGCCCGACACAGATTTTTCTGCCGAACGCGCGCGGAAATCACTCGGATTATGTGGGCGGCTTTAAACTCACCGAGCGTGAATACGAACTGATTGCGCGGGAGCTTTCTGTCGAAAGCAGGCGCTTTGTTCTCAAGCAAGGCCACCGAAGTGTCGTAGCGGAATTAAACCTCCAGGGTTTTGAAGACGAACTCGCTGTTCTTTCGGGGCGCACAGCCAATGTCGAACTCGCTGACGCAATTCGCATCGAGGCGGGGGACAAGCCAGAAGATTGGCTTCCCATTTTTCACGAACGAAGGAATGCAGGTTAATGACTATGAAGAGATTGCAAAGTGTAGCAGTTTTAATCGCGTTGACACTTTCCGCTCCTGCAGCTCATGCCCAGGGAATTCCGGTTATCGATCGAAACGCAATCCTCAAACAGATAGAGAGCATTACCCAGTTAAAATCCCAACTTGATGCGCTCCACCAGCAAATCGATCAGGCGCAGCAGCTCTATGGTTCGCTCAATAAGCTGACGGATATGGCTGATGTGGCCCAAATCCTGAATGATCCTGCAATAAGGAAAGCATTACCTTCCGATTTTAATTCAGTAGAGCGCCTTTTTAAGGGTGGTGCATCTGATGCTTTAGCGCAGTCCGCTTCAAAGTTCCTTGAGCGTAATTCGACTTACCGGACGAATGCCGATGATTTTTACGCAAAGGAACTCTCGCGTCTTCAAACCAGGAATGCTGGCCAGATGAGCATTGGGCAACAGATCTACGATGCTGCAACAAAACGCATCGATGGTATCGATGAACTGCGTGAGAAAATCACATCAGCGGGTGACGCTAAAGAAATCGCGGATCTTCAGGCCCGATTGCAGGTGGAACAGGCCTTTCTTCAAACCGATCTCATAAGAATGGAGGGACTTAAAATGGTGCAGCAAACGCAGGTTCAGGTTGATAATCAGCGAAAAGCTGAGGATTGGCGTCAGCGTATGGACGCAATGAAAGCGGCATTCAAATGAGGGTCGCTGTCATCGTTGCTCTCTTTGTTTGTTTAATCAGTTGCTCAAACGAAAACAGCTCAACTTATAACGTTGAAGAACTGATCCGGGATGAAGGTCTGCTGAGCCGCATTCTCACTGCGTGCCGTAATGATCCCGGCGGTCTGCAAAAGACGAGCAATTGTGTGAATGCGGAAGCTGCTGATTTCAAGCTTCGTCTTCAGAAAATGCGCGAAGCACTCAGGAAATAAAGCAATGTATCAGGTCTTTGAATTCATTGACGCGCAGTTTAAAGAACTTTTGGAGACCTTTGTTTCGGATGGGACGACTAATATTGCTGCGTGGGTTACGGGCCCGCTTACCGCTGCGGTCACACTATACATCGTTCTTTATGGTTATCTGGTGCTGCGAGGTTCTGTCAGCGATCCGATCATGGAATTTGTTTTTCGTGTGATTAAGCTTGCGATTATCGTCATGCTTGTAAAGAACGCAGGCGAATATCAAAGATACGTCACGAACACGTTTTTCAATGTGCTCCCGCATGAAATCGCTCAGGCGTTAAATTCAGGTGCTGCGCCAGGTGCCAGTACCTTCGATAGTCTTCTGGACAAAGGTCAGGCATCTGCATCCCATATCTGGTCACGCGCGTCATGGCCGATTGATATCGTCACTGGCCTATGCGGACTGATGGTTATCACTGTCAGCTTTTTGGTTTCTGGAATTGGATATGTTGTTTCGCTTTATGCGCGCCTGGCGCTAGCCATTGTGTTAGCGATTGGCCCCGTGTTCATCGCGCTTGCTATGTTCCAAACGACAAGACGCTTTACGGAAGCGTGGATCGGACAGCTTGCGAACTTTGTTATTCTGCAGGTTCTGGTGGTTGCTGTCGGATCATTGTTGATCTCGTGTATGGCTTCAACCTTTACAGCAATTGACGGCTATTCAGACGTTCTCATGCGGCCTGTCGCACTTTGCGCTGTCGGGATCGCTGCTTTGTATGTTTTTTATCAACTCCCTGGAATTGCTTCAGCGCTCGCTGCGGGCGGGGCATCACTAGCCTATGGTTACAGTGCTGCGCGTGACGCAGATGAAGGCAAGCTCGCGCGTGGTACCAGAGGTGCAGGACGAGCAATCAAGCAAACAGCGCAGTTTGTTGGGCAAACGCTCAGATCCAAAGAAACCCGATCATGACGAGCTTTAAACAGCGGCTCGTTCTGCTGTGTCGTTAGAGCAGAGCTAAGCCACTGTTTTCAATGTTTTTATGAAGGAAGCGATTGCTTTTTCTGCGCGTCGATCGTTTCAAATAATCAAAAAAGGACCCTCAAAAATGCTCAGGCTAACCTTTTTATTTACGATAGCACTTGTTCTTGGTGGGTGTGCTTCGCTTCGCGATCCTTTGCCAAAATGTGATGGATATTCCCGTCGGCCACTTAATCGCGCGATGTGGCAATGGGACGGAAATAGCAATCCGCAACTTCACAAATCTGATGCCGAATTATCACCCTTGATGACGCCTTTTCTCGATCCGCCAAAGCATCGGGAGGCGTTCGCCCATCTTGACATTGACGGGTCGCACCGTCCTTGCGCGGAGTGAAGCCATGATCAAGACAAATAATCTTAAGAGCTACTTTGAAAAAGCACGTCGTTTTGATCAGGACCGCATGATGCAGGTTGAACGATCAAATCGTATTGCATGGTCTGTTGCGATCGTGGCCAGCGTTGTCGCGCTTGCTTCTGTAACAGCACTCGTTGGTCTGACGCCTCTTAAAACGGTAGAGCCCTTTGTCGTGCGGGTTGATAACTCAACCGGCATCGTTGATGTCGTTTCTGCATTAACGTCAACTGCTGGCACCTATGATGAGGCGGTGACCAAATATTTTGCTGCAAAGTATGTGCGTGCTCGTGAAGGCTACGTCTGGAGCGAGGCGCAGGAAAATTTCAGAACAATAGCTCTGTTATCAACGCAGACAGAGCAAGATCGCTTTGCAAGCCATTATCGGGGAAGCAACTCAGACTCCCCTCAGGTGATCTACGGCCATAGTGCTACTTCTAAAATTAACATCGCCTCAATTTCCCTGATCAATCCAAATGTCGTTTCGGTACGCTATATGCGCCAGGTCACCCGCGGGGGTGAAATGCGAAACACGCACTGGGTCGCAACGCTTACCTTTTCTTATGCCAACTCTCCGATTTCCTCGACCGATCGTCTGGTTAATCCCCTGGGCTTCGCAGTGAGCGAGTATCGCTCTGATCCGGAGGCAATCAATTGATACGAAAATCCATCATGCTTGCAGCAATAGTTGTCAGCCTGAATTCGGTTGCGCATGCGCTCGAAATCCCACGTGGTGCGCAACAAGATAATCGCGTTCGGTTCGTTAATTATCAGCCCTATAACATTACCAGAGTTGTCGGCTCCCTTCGTTCATCGGTGCAGGTTGAGTTTGCAGCGGATGAAGAGATAGCGCATGTGGCGCTTGGCAATACGGTAGCCTGGGAGGTAGCGCCGGCCGGAAATATTCTTTTTTTAAAACCACGTGAAAAACAACCAATAACCAATATATCCATTATCACCACAAAGCGCGATGGGTCCAATCGCAGTTATCAGTTAGAGCTAACGGTACGCGATGGAACAGTGGAAGCAGGGCAGAACACATATTTTTACGTGAAATTTCGCTATCCAGGCGATGAGGCAGAGGCACGTCGCAGACGTGCGCAATCGCGTGCGCAGGAGGCGCAGGCAAGAGCCGCTGATGATGTATTAGCACTTCATGAGGCCTATGGTCCGCGCAATTGGCAGTATTCTGCACAAGGTTCAGAGGCGTTAGAACCCCACAGTGTCTATGACAATGGCAAGGTTACGACTTTCGCATTTGTCGGCAATCAGGACATGCCAGCAATCTACATTGAAAACGCGGATGGGTCCGAGAGCCTTGTGCCGAAATCTGTCGATGGCAATCTCGTTATGGTTCATGCAATCAGCGCCAAATTCATACTACGCAGTGGCAAGGATGTTTTGTGCGTTTTTAACGAAGCATACAATCGGGTCGGCATTAATCCAGAAACCAGCACGACATCGCCGTCAGTCGAACGTGTTGTAAAAAATGACAGATCAACGCGATAGGTGCGGGGTTAATGGCATGACACAGGAAGAAGACATCCAGATCCCTGGTGAACGTGCTGAGACAACGGCTAGTCGGCGTATTGATAATAACCCTGTTCTTAAACGTGGGGCCGTTGCGCTCGCTGTCGTTGGTTTTGTTGGCTTTGCAATATGGTCGACTTCAGGAAAGAGGAACAAAGATGATCAGATATCGTCTGAGCGTGTTGTCATCCGCCAGACCAATGCCTTTGAACCGGTAAAGGAAAAGACTGAACCGGAACTGCCCAAGCCTGAAGCACAGGTGACACTTCCGACTCCAGGTCTTGAGCCGGTTGTTGAAGAAAAAGATGAATTGCTCGATTCTGCAAGGCGCGCTCCTGTGATGGCTTATAGCAGGGCGCAGACGAGCGGGTATGAACAGCGGGCATCTGCTGATCGCTCAGGTTCGACTGATGACGACTTTGTTGCATTTTCAAACGGCCTGACGGGGGAGAGCCCGGCGAATAATGAACAGCAGCGCTTTGACGGACTTCTTCAACCAACCCGCCTCGAAGGCTCACGCGCCGGAACTTTGGGAAATCGTGATTTTATAGTCGCGATGGGAACTTCTATTCCTTGTATCCTGGAAACTGCACTTTCATCAGATCAGCCGGGCTTCACAAGCTGTATGATTAATCGCGATATTCTTTCTGATAATGGCAGAGTGGTCCTGATGGAAAAGGGAACGCAGGTTACAGGTGAATATCATGGTGGACTTCGACGCGGTCAAAAGCGGTTGTTTGTCTTATGGAATAGGGCAAAAACACCAAAAGGTGTTATTGTTACGCTCGCATCACCTGCCACTGATGCACTTGGTCGCGCAGGTATGGGTGGTCATGTTAATACCCATTGGTGGGAGCGGTTTGGCAGCGCGCTTTTATTATCGATTGTCGGCGATGCTAGCAGTTATGCTAAGAGCCGCCTTCAGGAAACCGGTTTTGATGCGCAGAGTACCGCAAGTTCTGGCCAGCAGGCCGCAGCAATCGCGGTTGAGCAATCAATCAACATTCTACCGACGCTCAATAAGCATCAGGGAGAAGTCGTATCAATTTACGTTGCTCGTGATCTCGATTTTTCTGGTGTTTATCGACTGCGTGTCACTGAGCCGCAAAACCGCATCTTTGATAGAGCGGTGCTTGGCGACTTTGTCCCGGATCCAAATATCGTCACAAAGTAGGGCTGTGTAATGAGCGATAAAACGGATGGAGTTGTTGTACGTGAACTCCTATCACCACTTGCAGTCTTCCTTGCAGATCGATCGCTTTATGAAGTGATTGTCAATCGGCCAGGTGAAGTGCTCACGGAAGGGCCCAAAGGCTGGAGCGTTCATAGTGTACCAGATCTGACATTTGAAAAACTCATGCGTCTGGCAAGAGCCATTGCGACTTTCTCCAATCAATCCATTGATGAAAAACGCCCCATTCTTTCGGCAACACTGCCCAACAATGAGCGCATCCAGATTGTGATACCGCCGGCGACGACGAACGGTACCGTCAGCATCACGATCCGTAAGCCATCGTCGCTTGATCTCACACTCACAGATCTGGAGAATGGTGGTTTCTTTTCTGAGGCCATAAGCTGCATGACAGCAACTAAGCAGGATACAAACCTTGCTGCGCTTTATAAAAATGGCGCTTACATGGAGTTCTTACGCCAAGCAGTCATTGCCCGAAAGAATATTGTTATTTCAGGCGCGACAGGGTCCGCTAAAACCACGCTTTCCAAAGCTTTGATCAAACATATTCCCAATAATGAAAGGGTGATATCCATCGAAGATACACCGGAGCTCGCTCTTCCCCAGCCCAATCACGTGCGCCTTTATTATTCCAAAGGCGGCCAGGGCCTTTCCGGGGCAGGGCCACGTGAACTTCTGGAATCGTGCCTGCGTATGCGCCCGGATCGCATCCTTTTGCAGGAGCTTCGTGACGGAACTGCGTTTTACTACATTCGAAACGTCAATTCTGGCCATCCGGGATCAATTACTACCGTTCATGCAGGCTCCGCAGAACTTGCATTCGAGCAGCTCGCCACACTGGTGAAAGAGTCTGATCCAGGACGCGATCTGGAACGCTCAGAAGTACTTGCCTCGCTACTAATTGCAATCGACATTATCGTTCAATGCAAGCGCATTGATGGTGCGTTCCGGGCGACAGAGATTTACTATCGAGATGCCGCCATTCGGCAGTGCGTGAATTAGCACGTCCGGATGGCGCTTAACGAAGCTCAGCAACAATGTTTGAATTGACCAGATACTTCAGGACAAATTTGCTCAGCGCGGCAAGTGGGATATAGGGTTTAATATCAAAATCGATGTTTGCAGCCTCTGGCATAGCAAGCATCTGAAGAATGCTCTGTTTCCGCCCGTACAACTCCCTGAATTTTTCTATGCTCATGAGCACATGAGCAGGTTTTCCTCTGTCGAATATATATACAATATCATCGCCTTTCTCAGCCTTCTTAGCTGCCGCAACGTTTCGATTAAATTCTCGACTGCTGAAATTGGAAACTTGCATCAAGCACCTCCGGTTTTTGTATGTATCTCGCTGCAACAATGCGAAATGCAATAATATACAATCAACGTATATTGGAGTTTGATATCTCACTGTGCAAACAAGATTTCTGCGTAATTCATCGCTCTATGAAGGACATACAGAATGATAAGTTGCTCACCTTCATACCTGTAGAAAATCAGTTAGTTTGCATGAACGCAGCAGCGAAAAGCAAATTGTTCATAACGCGGTATCAATGGAAACAGCTTGGGAGAATTGGCAATCATCCGGCATTTCTGCTCGTGTTCTTTTACCAATGATAAAGCCCGGGCCGGACTATCTTTAGCTATGTAATCACCGGTCTGCTCCACACAGGCCCTTGCCTCAGCGGTAAACCGAATGTTTATTCAGCCTTGTCCGCAAGCATAGAGTTATAGCGGTTGCGCAGTTCACAAAAGACATCGTCCGCAGCATGAGTGCGACCAGCATCAGCATCTGCATTTCCACGATTGATCAATGCATCAAGTGCAACAAGTCGTGTTTCTCGATCCTCGATCAGGCGAACGCCTTCACGTGTTTTACCCAACTCAGCGCTGATCATGACCTGGCCTTCCTATACGCGTTTATAGTTTTTGATATAGCAGTTTTATCAACTATTATTCATGCGCCAGAAGATCCCGTTGGTCCGGCAGTACGTCAATAAGGCAGCTCTGGAATGTTTTCTTTGCCGACATGCCAAATCCACGGTGTGATTTCGGGCCGGGCATTCATCATATCCTGAAGCGCATTTTCATATTCATCTCCCACATCCGCTCGCACGATAAACATTGCCACTGGGGACGGTTTCTGTTCGGGAAGTGTTATCGAGACAATCGGTTTATTGCGGGGCAAGTTAAAGCGTAAACCTTTGACGATTTTCCGTTTCAATCGTGCAAGCTTTTCCAGCAATTGAAGTTCAACCATATCCTCGAATGGCAACCAGTTTTCATTGACAACCATCAGAGCAATTTCGTCAACAGATGCAATCCCGGCACTGGAAATTGCGAACGTTGCGATGACAATCAGATGAAACGCTTCATTTGAGCGCCAAAGGTCCAGTTCTGTCTCATAGCGCACTGTTAGCCGTCGCGTAGCACTCTCATCAAGCAATAGCGGGAAGGGCATATGACGAACAGTGATCTTCTGTCCTTCCCGGGCGCAGGAGAACTCTTTTACCTCGGCGACGATCATCATGAGCTTTCGGGGCCCGGACTTAGGTGCGAGAGCTTTTTTAAGCGATTGCGTGCGTCGCGCGCTAATTGCATCTTTGTCCGGTGTTCTGAACACTTCCGGTATGTAAAGCACGTCGTTTAGCGGTCCGCTTCGCGTGCTCATTTGCGAGGCTGCATTGATTAAACTGGAGCGTACGCGTCCCCATCCACGTCTGCCTGTCCAGGCTGAGCGCCACTCAGTCAGCTCTCCCGCTTCCCAGAGATAATGAAGCATGGCGCGGAGTGTCAGTTTATCAGACGTATGGCGAATAGCGGATTCTGCTGCTATTTTTGCTTTAGGGAGCGCCGGTCGTGGCCCACGCCTGGTCATTGAGAAGTCGAGTTTAAGGTTTGTCTGACCGCTGTTATCGAACTGAATAGCAGTTCCTATAAGGGGACCAAGTCCCGACAGTTCATAGGGCGGTTGATGTGATGGGCAGTTGGAATCATGTTCGCACCCAGTAAGAGGCATTCGCTTGATCAGATATTGGTCTTCAACCCGCGCTATATACATGGGGATGTGATTTGTCTTGCACATGCACATTGGGCGAAGATGCTGCTCATATGCGTTAGCAAGAAAAGCACGCAATTCTTGAGAGGATTCTTCGAACACCTGATTGTCGATGGTGAACTTTCGCATGAGGCTTGTCCTCCCGCTTCGCTAAATAGCATTGAAACTACATTTTACTATCAAAAATATAAATAGTAAAAGCAAGGTACTGCTTCAGCATTTTTGTTTTAAACGCTTAAGAAGCATGTGTCCGATCAGTCGACGAGGATGAACGGATTTCATGTCTGTTGGCCGCAAATGCCGGGGTTTACAGGCGTGGAGGGAGAGGGGGGAAGGAAGTTTCGTGGCGGTTTGTGGTGGTCGGAGAGAGGCTCCGGCCAAGCTGCCACGGAGAAATGCTATGGCACATGCCAACCAGAAAATATCGCTCAACGCTGGCCGGGAAATCCCTTTCAATAAACTCGTACTTAGCCAGCAAAATGTCCGCAAGACCAAAGCGGGTCTTTCGATTGAAGAACTTGCTGATGATATTGCACAGCGGGGGCTTTTAACCAGCATCAATGTGCGCGCGGAACTTGATGCTGAAGGAAGAGAGACGGGCGTTTATCGCATTCCAGCTGGCGGAAGACGCTATCGGGCACTTGAATTGCTTGTTAGCCAGAAGAAGCTATCTAAGACTGTAGGCATACCCTGCATTGTCAGCTCTGGTGAAACTCTTGAGGTCGAAGACTCGCTTGCTGAAAATCTGAAACGTGTTGACCTGCATCCGCGTGATGAATTTCGCGCAATAAGAGAGCTGCAGGAACAGGGCCTTGATGATGAGGAGATCGCCGCCCGCTTTCACTTGCCAGTATCGACGGTAAAGCAGCGTCTGCGTTTGGCGTCGGTTTCGGCCCGGCTTCTGGAACTTTATGCAAATGACGAGATCAAGCTTGGTCAGATCATGGCGTTTTCAATCACCAATGATCACGCCCGTCAGGAACAGGTCTGGGATGTAGTGTCGCGTTCCCACAACCAGGATCCTTATTACATCCGTAGAATGCTGACCGAAACTGCCGTTCGGGCAAATGACCGTAGAGCGCTTTATGTCGGCGTTGCAGTCTATGAAACTGCTGGCGGTATCACCATGCGTGATCTCTTTGAGCAGGACGGAGGCGGTTGGCTTCAGGATCCGGCACTGCTGGAGCAGCTCGTGTTCGAAAATCTGAAAGCGCATGCTGAGGCTTTGAAGCTGGAGGAGGGCTGGAAATGGGTTGATGAACGCATCGATTTTCCATACGGCCACACATCTGGCTTGCGGCGATTTTACGGGCATCAGCCTGAAATGACAGAAGACGAGCTTGCACGCTATAACGATTTAAAAGCCGATTATGATCGACTTGATGCTGAATATGCTCAGGCTGAAGAATATTCTCAGGATACGGAAGCTCGCCTTGAAGAACTCGGGCATGAAATCGATGCGTTCAATGATCGACCCTACCAGTTTAACCCTGAAGAAGTCGCATATGGTGGCGCGTTTATCTCGCTGGATGTGAATGGCGAGCTGAAAGTCGAACGCGGGTTTGTTCGCCCGGAAGATGAGCCTGTCGTTGCGGAGAAAAGCTCTGAAGCGGATAGTTTCGCAAATACCGGTGACGGTATGGGCGATGATCCAGCTTGTTTATCGCACCATGGGATTACAGAAAGCGACCAGCCATCTCACGCCAATCATCTGGAAGAGGAGGATGAGACAATCCGACCTCTATCCGAGCGGCTTGTTGAGGATCTGACCGCTGAACGAACCGTTGCACTGCGCAATGCGCTGGCCAACAATCCTCTGGTGGCATTCATTGCAGCACTTCATGCATTTGCGCTTAGGGCGTTTTATCGCTCAAACACGGAATCGTGCCTTGAGATTGCGATGCAGAATACAACCTTCGCGCAAACTGTCGGACTTAGTGAGACAGTCTGGATAAAGGAGACTGAGCAGCGGCAAGAAGCTTGGGGACAGGATCTTCCAGATAATTCTGAGGCGCTTTGGGATTATCTGGTGGCCCTTGATGATGCGAGCCGCATGGCACTCTTCGCACATTGTGTGTCGCTATCGCTCAATGCCAGTGTTCAATCATGGAACCGTCGACCACGAGAAAATGCGCACGCCATCGTGCTCGCGAATGCACTGGGCTTTGGCATGGTGGATGCAGGTTGGGTTCCTTCTGTCGAGAATTATCTTGGACGCGTAACAAAGGCACATATCCTTCAGGCAGTTCGTGATGCGAAGGGCGAAAAGTCCGTGCAGCTCATTGATCATCTCAAAAAGCCGGATATGGCCCGTGAGGCTGAACGATTGCTTGAAGGTAGCGGTTGGCTTCCGCAAATGCTGCGGTTTCCACTCGATGAATTGATCCTGGAACCGAACGAAAACGAGGTTGCTGACCCTGTCGGAGACAGCACAGTTCTGGTGGAGACTGGTTCTGAATTGCCTGCGTTTTTAGTGGAGAGCGAGCAGCCTGACGACGAAGACCAGGAAGCAGCAGAATAGCGATCATTACGATGTTCGCACTTAAAGCAAGGCCCGGCGCATGTCGGGCCTTGCTGATTTGAGACCGAGTGGTTTTGGCTTCTCGTCTGAAGCGTAGATGAGAGGAGGAGTTGAGCTGGCTCGTGGTGAACCGGGCGTTTGGAAGAGAGCTTCGGTTGAACTTAATTCCCTGAGGAGTAACACCAATGACCATAAATGAACTCGTTCGCCCGCATGCAGCACGTGTTCCTGAAGCACGCCGTTTACAGTTTTTGCCAGCAATGTTTGGGTGCTCATTATTGATTATCGCGGAAAGTAGCGTTTACAATCTCATGCAGCGGCTTAGTCCGCTCGACTATAGTGGTGGGCTCTGGGAGTTTTATGAGCACGATAATGAGCCGCTTTATTTGGCCCCGAAATGCGACCGGCGATTTCGGATAACGGGTGAAATCACGGGATTTCGTGGTGAAGTGTCGGCTGATGCAGCCGGTATTATCGCAACCTTGTTTACCTTTTCACATCTGTCGTTTCGCTCTCAATCTGATCTGCTTTGCGACGGTTATAGTCGTCTTTATGCCTATGCGGCTTATCATGATGAAGCGGCAGAGATTTTTCAGGCCATTGACTGAAAAACGACATTTGACCGGCTCTGACGCCGTCATTCAAAATCACAAAATTTACTCTCTCTCAGCCCGACTGTCGCCCCGACAGTCGGGCCTGTTTGTTTCAGGAGATGACAATGAATTATACGATTTCCAACCCCTTGAGCTTTCCCTCAGGATATAAAGTCGATATTTCGCGCGGTGAGCGGATCGGGCGTGTTTCGTCTGAATGGTTTTCACGCCCGGACGATCAACGTTTTCTCTCACTTACCGATCTTCATCGCGCTGTCAGCGCAAGGACTGAGCATGCTCGTGTCCGAATTGTGGAAAGCTCTCAAATCCGTGTTGATGCAGCCCGTGATAATCCTGAGCGGCTGTCACTGTTTGTGCCGGGCAATAAAAGCCCGATTGCACCGACCCACTGGAGTTACGGGCAACTCTGCAATCTGGTTGGAGCCCCTACAAGCTATATGCGACAGCTGCCAGCACCATTGGCCGCGATTAATCTGCAGCACGGTCTGCTTAATAACCGGGAGGAAATGGTCAAAACCCTGGAAATGGATGATGGATCGGTCCAACTGCGCGCTGTAACCGGCCCGCAATATGGGCGTATCTGGGATAAGGACCTGATCGAAGCTATCATGAACATTGCAGGCAATGGAACCGGCGAAACCCGCTGGAAAATCCCCGGCGTGCTTGATTGGTCTTCCATGACGCACAATCCCTATGTCGATGTCACCAGGGATACGACAACGCTATATGCAAGTGATCGCGATGTATTTGTCTTTCTTTGTGATGATGCCAATCCGATTGAAGCTGGTCGCCTGCCAAACGGTGACCCTGACTTATATTTCCGCGGCTTTTATGCCTGGAACAGCGAGGTTGGGTCAAAGACCCTTGGAATTGCGAGCTTCTATCTTCGTGCAGTCTGCTGCAACCGAAACCTTTGGGGTTGTGAAAACTTCCAGGAGATAACCATTCGACATTCCAAATTTGCGGCGCAGCGTTTTGTGCATGAAGCGGCACCCGCGTTGGCCAGTTTTACAAACGCGTCGCCAGGCCCATTCATTGCCGGCATTCGCGCAGCGCGTGAACGGGTCGTAGCCCGTAATGATGAGGATCGTACCGACTTTTTGCGTAAGCGTGGGTTTTCGAAAGTCGAAACCAGTCAAATCATCCAAACCGTGTTTCAGGAAGAAGATCGCCCCGCCGAAACGATATTTGACTTCGTGCAAGGCATTACAGCATTCGCGCGCGGGAAAACGCATCAGGATGCGCGGTTAGAACTCGAAGGCAAAGCTCGAAAGCTGCTCGAAAATGCTGGGTGATGCGGATTGTAATTAAAAAAAGAGGGCCATCGGAGACCGAGGCCCTATAAATTTTGAAGGTTAAACCTTCAGAGGGGAACAGCTGGACGCGGAAATGGGAGGAACGCGCGTCACAGCTGCGGTCCTTATGCCTAAATATTTATCATATTGCATCTAATATTTGTGCAATTCAGCTATGAGCTTTAAGCAATGCTTGGGGGATACGACTCTTATGTTACCGAAAATCCAGTCGTAGGCTCGATTCTATACCCAAAGGGTCGGACACACGCCGACCTCACTTTCTATGATTGCAATGGGCCGACTGCGGTCTTCCGCTTCGCGTGCAATGTCGGCATTCGGGTTCCCAAAAGTTTGCGGAAAGCGGTCGTTTCGCTTTTCATAGTGCTAACGACCGCGAAGGGAGACCACGCCATGGTCAGAAACCGAAGTCGTTGATGTGCGAGAATCTGGCAACAAACTCTCGAAGTTTCGGCGTGATGTATCCTGCCAATGGTTCTGCACGACGCCGCTTCCTCAAGGGGAGCGGCGGCGCAGAAATGTGGGTCATTAGTGGTTGGCGGTGTCAATAAGAAAGGCGAATGACACGCACCTACTGTATTACCTAGAGGGATGGAACTTCGCTATTCGCCGCCTTCGGTGGCAGTTTAAGTGTTGCCCCGATTGGGCCGACGCTTATTTCCGGCCCTAGTCCCATGACCGCACCGAGCGCCGCAAGCGAGCTAACATTTCCGTCACCTTTCGCGCCCATCTGGAAAAGCACAGCACAGGCGCCTTCGACTCATTTTTCTGGAAGCTGTGCGCTTTCCTTGTTGGTTGTCCCCATTGCAGTCTCAATAACCCAGCTCGCGCGGTTGATGTCCATTCCATACCGCTGGAGTTCCTGCATAGTAGCTTCGTCAATTGCGGACATATCGAGAAATGCCCGCGCTTTGAAGGGAATGAGGAGTGTTTCGTCGATGACTGTCACTTGCTCGATCCGTCGCTTCGCGGAGTTCAACGCTTCATAATATCCGTCGTCGAGCAGAATGGCCGAGAGGCTGACGATGTCTTCCTCGACCGGAATGGGGGTGCGTTCTGCATTTTCCGGAAGGTCGAGCGTGCCGGGCTTGCGGGAAAACAGCTCGATCATGAAGGGGAAGCCCTGGTCCGAAGGCTTGTGGAAGCGGTAAATTTCTTCTTTTTTTAATGCTACGTTCGCGTGCCTGATAGCCGCCAGCATCCAGAAATTCTTTGAAAGCGGTGCCGAAGGCGGCATCGACCACTTCAACGCAAAGCCCCATGTCGATATGCTTGGTGGCCCTGAAATCGAGGCCAGCTTCATCGAACACGAGGTCGCAGGCCGCGCCACCGATGATGGCGTAGTGGTCCTCATGGCCAGCGAAGTATTTCTGAAACTTATCGATGCCGGTTACCAGGTTAGGTTCTCCAAAAGTCCATCCGCAGCCATGGCGACACGCTCGTCGCGATGACCCGGGAATTGTGCGTACAAGGATAGGACGTCCACTTAATGGGTGTCGGACAAGGCGGCCGGATCGTAGGACCATGTCTCGATGATGCAGTTAGCTTCGTCGCGGTTAGTTTCAGCCAGGTTCGCAGTTTGCGAAATTGCTTTCCAGTCGCTGGCGGCGAAGGCGAACGTCTCGATACGTGGATTAGGCCGCACACTCATAAACCGGGTTTTCAAATTGGTCTGATTTTGATTCACTGAAGCCTTGATTTGGAGGCTTCTCATGACCCGTCGCCGGTTTGATCTCACCGATTTCAAGTAGTGTGTTATTCAACCGTTGCTACCGAACAAGCCGCGCGGCGTGCGCCGTGTTGACGACTGGCGTGTGATCAACGCTATCTTGTGGCGGTTTCGGACAGGCTCCCCATGGGCGGATGTTCCGGATCGATATGGTCCGTATACCACATGCTACAACCGGTTCGTGCGATGGCGCAAAGCGGGTGTCTGGGATCATGTTCTGGGCGAGATTTCCAAAGCTTTCGATGACGATATCATCATGATCGATAGCTCCTGTGTCCGTGTTCATCGACATGCGGCGAAGGGAAAAAGGGGGATCAAGACGATGGCTGCATGGGACGTTCCCGTGGCGGCCTAACCACCAAAATCCACGCAGTTGTCGATGCTGATGGTCGATCGATCCGTCTAGCACTTACAGCTGGCCAAGCCCATGATGGCCGTATGGCGGAACCGTTGTTACAGACAATCTCCAAGGGTGCGATCCTGCTGGCGGACAAGGCCTACGATACCAACACTATACGAGCATTTACAAAGCAACGGCAAGCATGGGCCAATATTCCGGCCAAAAGCAATCGGACGGGACGCTATCCTTTCAGCCAATGGGTTTACCGACAACGCAATCTCGTTGAGCGTTTCTTCAGCAAACTCAAACAGTTCAGAGGTATCGCTACCCGTTATGATAAAGACCCGATGAACTTTCTCGCCGCCGTCAAATTGGCAGCAGCTAGAATTTGGATCAGATCTTTATAAGTCTACGGCCTGGAACAAGAGCAGCAGCAAAAGAAGGGACGCGACGAGCACGAGCGTTAATCGGCTATGCGACACGATTACATTTATAACTCACCTCCCGATCCGAAGGCCCACGATGCGTTTGCAATCTTGTTTTGGCTCGTGCTTGGACTGGTTGCAATCGTGTATGTTGCTACTGTCATTCGGGACTGGTTCAATGCAGCCGTTGCCTGGATGACTTTTACGATCAGTTCCATGGCGAGTTTTTGGCCGTTCTGAACCGAGCATTATTATCATCGAGTTTTTTGAGGCCCGTTATTGAGTTTCAATGACAAAAGGTCGTTTCCCCGTTTGAGCGCTCTATCTCGATAGACGCATTAGCGTATATAAATTGTTTATACGTCTTAGCGTATATATCTCAATAATTCGAATTCGCGTATATTGAAAGAATATACGATGACGCGTATACTATGGCCTGGAGGCTCGATGAACCAACAGATCGCCCGTACAGAAAAACAACTTGGCGCTATCATACGACGTGCCCGCAAGCAGGCAGGTCTGAGCCAAGGTGTGCTTGGTGAACAAATTCATATGCGTCAAGGTACGGTTTCACGCCTTGAAGCTGGTGAGCCAGCGGTACAGTTGCACACCTTGATGGAAGCCCTTTCTGCACTTAATTTAGAATTGGTTGTCCGGCCACGCAGTCAGAGTGATGCCTCCGACATTGAGGACTTGTTCTGATGACGCGAAAGCGGGTCCACGTTCCTCTTAATATATTCCTGAACAGCCGACATGTCGGCGTACTACGCCGCGAAGCTACAGGCGCAGTCGACTTTCAGTACGGATCAAGCTGGCTGAATTGGCGTAATACATTCCCGGTGTCATTGTCACTGCCTTTGCGCGAAGACCGGTATATAGGCACTCCTGTCATCAATGTGTTTGATAATCTTCTTCCTGACAACGACGTATTGCGCAGGCGTGTCGCTGAGCGTGTTGGTGCGGACGGTATTGACGCTTTCAGTCTCCTGACTGCGCTCGGCCAGGACTGTGTGGGCGCACTACAGTTCTTGCCCGACGGTGTAGATCCGGGACCTGCCGGCAATAGCGAGGGTAAACCGGTCAGTGACGATGAGATTGCTGACATCATCAAAAACCTCGCGTCCGCTCCGCTTGGTATGGGGGAAGATCAAGATTTTAGAATTTCGATTGCGGGAGCACAGGAGAAAACTGCTCTGTTACGCAAAGGTGGACAGTGGTTCAAACCTTTAGGTACTACGGCGACAACTCATATTCTCAAACCACAGATTGGTCAGCTTCCAAATGGGGTTGACCTTTCCAATAGTGTTGAGAATGAGTATCTCTGTCTGAAACTTTTGCAAGCAATGGGTGTCCCCACGGCTAACGTTGAAATCACAGATTTCGGTGGACGCCGCACGTTAATCGTAGAACGTTTCGATCGCCTTTGGGCGAAAGACGGAAGATTGCTTCGATTGCCACAAGAAGATACTTGCCAAGCGTTGTCGATCCCACCCACCAGAAAGTATCAGTCCGATGGTGGCCCAGCTATGCGGGAAATCATCAATCTGTTAAAGGGCAGCGACACGCCCGATGTTGATGTTACGCTATTCATGCGCGCCTGCATCTTGTTCTGGCTACTCGGCGCGACGGATGGGCATGCAAAAAACTTCAGTATTTTCCTCGGGCCGGGTGGCCGTTTCAGAATGACGCCGCTCTATGATGTGCTTAGTGCACAGCCGAGTCTTGATGAGAGGCAGATTTCGCGCAAGAAATTTAAACTCGCCATGTCGATTGGCAGAAACCGGCACTATACGATTTCGGACATCGTGCCGCGTCATTTTATTCAGACTGCAGATCTTGCCGGTGTTGGTATCTCAACGATGAATGCAATCTTCGAAGATATTGTCGAAAATGCTGAACTGCAGGCTGAAGCCGCTATTGCTGCGTTACCCGTTGGTTTTCCGGATCAGTTAGCAACTTCAATTATGGGCGCTTTGAGCTACCGCATCCGACTTGTTGCTGCCTCACTTTCGTGAGTGTTAAATTCGGATGTGAGCGCATTAAGATATTCATACATGCCGTCTGGGAAGCCTTCAGTCGCCACATAACATAGGCTTAGTCCCTATCCAATGAGCTGCGCTATTCGGATATTGCTACAACGGCCATGGCCAGATCGATGTCTTCCGGGACTGGCACTGTAGCGTTGAATATGTCGAGATAGCTTTTTCGTTTACGAGGTGAAGCGCTGCCGGCTTCAACTTTCTCATGCACCACCTTCAATAATCGTTTTGCACTAGATTTTAGCTGAGCTTCGACGTCCATTATGTGGTTATTGATATCAGCGGGAAGAGCAGACGGTGACGTGCGGTTGCGCTTGGATGGCAACTTGACGCTCAGATTGACCTTTCTGCTATCTGGCTGTTTCTTGTAACGACCTTCTGCAACGGCTTCTGTATCTCCACCGCTACTATCTAGCTGAGGTTCCTCATGCAGTTGAGGCTGAGAAGGACGGGCGATGATATTCTGCTCTGGGGGCTTGCTGCCTTCAACCACATATTCGCTCGTGAGTGCTGGTATTGGCCTATGGGGCAAATATTCAATCGTCGGGACATCAGGAACATGCGATTGCGAATAAGCTTCAGCGGATTTAAAGGGCTGTGTGTTGAAAAATCGCAGCTTGTCGCCATAGATTGGTCGTTGTCCTTCGACTAGCAAGATCATCTTGCTTTCTGGCATTTGCAGCACTTCTTGCGGCATCATCAAATCGCGCTCGCGAATTTGCTCAACCTTTGTACGACGGGGTAAACCGAGAATTTCGATGGTACGGGATGCATATTCCGCTGTGGCCTGGTCGTTGGCACCCAGCACCAGCTGATAACCACAGTTGCCAAGAAGCGAGTGACGCGAAGTCTCGCCATAAATCTCATCGAGATTTTTGAGATCCTGAATGATGATAGCAAGCTTGATATTATAGCCGGCCACATAGGCAAGCTTCGTCATAATCTCATCCATCTTTTTAAGCTGCCGAAATTCATCAAGCAAAAAATAGACAGGGAGCGAATTGGGATCGTGTTCCAGTGTCAGGATGTTCATGACTTGCTGCACGAACAATGTGAGAAGCGGGCGCAAGATCGTAATATCGGTAATACCGGGTGCCAGATAAATAGGGTTGTGTTGGAAAAATTCGAATTGAACAGAGTGCGGCTTAATTCTGGGCGCAATTATGCTGCGAGTGCTTCGAGCTGTTGTTTGATTGAGCATACTTTCTGATCTGCACAGACGCCTTGCTGTTTGCGCATCATATGAATGAGTTCAATGCCAGAGAGCGTGATGCCGGCTGAGGTTTCGGATTTGAAACCAAGCATGGAGCGTGTGCGTCGTTTGATGCGGCGATGGTCCTGCTCGATCATGTTGTTCATATATTAGCTGAAGCGAATGGCAATAGGTTTGCTAGGCCGCACACTCATAAACCGGGTTTTCAAATTGGTCTGATTTTGATTCACTGAAGCCTTGATTTGGAGGCTTCTCATGACCCGTCGCCGGTTTGATCTCACCGATTTCAAGTAGTGTGTTATTCAACCGTTGCTACCGAACAAGCCGCGCGGCGTGCCCCGTGTTGACGACCGGCGTGTGATCAACGCTATCTTGTGGCGGTTTCGGACAGGCTCCCCATGGGCGGATGTTCCGGATCGATATGGTCCGTATACCACATGCTACAACCGGTTCGTGCGATGGCGCAAAGCGGGTGTCTGGGATCATGTTCTGGGCGAGATTTCCAAAGCTTTCGATGACGATATCGTCATGATCGATAGCTCCTGTGTCCGTGTTCATCGACATGCGGCGAAGGGAAAAAGGGGGATCAAGACGATGGCTGCATGGGACGTTCCCGTGGCGGCCTAACCACCAAAATCCACGCAGTTGTCGATGCTGATGGTCGACCGATCCGTCTAGTGTCAATCAGCGTGCAAAAGTTACCAGGTTCCGGGCGGAAACAGCGATTAAAAGTTTCCACCTGGTTGTGATCCAATCCGGATGAATATCCGGAGAACCTGTGGTGATAACAATGGAATTGATAGCCGAGATACGTCGCCGACATTTTGTTGGTGGCGAGAGCATAAGTGCGCTTTCTCGTTCAGTCGGTCTTTCACGACCGACGGTGCGCAAGCATCTGTTGACTACGACAGCGCCTGTATATTCGCGGGCTGTTAAACCCGGTCGGCGGCTAGGTTGTTTTGAAATGAAGGCGCTTACGATAGTGTGCAGCGTTATGTGCAGCGCTGGAAACGCAACAATCACTCTGGTGCTACGGCTTCTGGAACCGGCATCAAGGCAGAATTTGTTCCACTTGCCTTTTCGCCTGGTGAGGCGTGTCAGTTCGACTGGAGTCAAGAACGTATTGAGATTGGCGGAGTTGTCCAGACCGTCAAAGTCGCACATTTCCGTCTGGCGCACAGCCGCCAGTGTTTTGTGGTTGGCTGTCCACGGGAACGCCAAGACATGGTGTTTGATGCTCATGCCAATGTTTGAATAGGGGCGTTTGCATTCTTCGGCGGGGTTCCTGTTCGTATGATCTACGACAACTTGAAGCCCGTTGTAGACTTGATCTGCGTCGGCAAAGAACGACAGTTTAATCGCCGGTTCTTAGCTCTCGCCAACCATTACTTGTTTGAGCCTGTTGCATGCACACCCGCCTCTGGTTGGGAGAAAGGCCAAGTGGAAAATCAGGTCGGCAATCTTCGTGAGTGGCTTTTTACACCGATGGCGCGCTTTGCAAGCTTCGATGATTTGAATGTATGGCTGTCTGTTCGTTGCCTGGAACTGGGAGCTCGTAAGCATCCCGCTTATGGCGAACAGACTATTGCCGAATGTTTTGAGCGTGAGAAGCAAGATTTACGTCCTGTTCGCGCAGCCTTTGATGGCTATGTCGAGCAAATGATGCGTGTTTCCAGCACATGCCTGGTTCGTGTCGATCGCAACCGCTATAGTGTTCCAGCTGATTTTGCCGGAAAGATCATTTCCGTTCGAACAAGTGCGACAAGGATCAAAGCTGTCGCAGACAACCGGGAAATAGCTGACCATCCCAGAAAGTTTGGCCGTGATCAGCTTATCTGTGATCCGTGGCACTATCTCCCTGTCCTGGAACGCAAACCCGGTGCGCTACGCAATGGCATTCCATTCAGGGAGTGGGATTTGCCCAGTGCAATCAGGACTGTCAGAGATCACATCCTTGGTCAGTCGCGTGGTGATCGTGCATTTGTGGAATTGCTACAGATCGCTAGTCAGCATGGGTTGGAAGCCCTCGACATTGCCTGTCAACTTGCGATGAATGCGGGCACCGTGTCGGCCGGTGTTGTCATGAATGAGCTGCGACGCCTCGTTGAACCACCGAGACCCCAAGCTGATGAGGATAATGACAGGTTGCGCCTGACCATTGAGCCTTTGGCCGATTGTGCCCGCTACGACATGCTGCTGGGAGCTGCTAATGCCTATTGATAAACTAGCACAACTCAAGGCTATGCATCTTTATGGAATGGCCACGATCTGGAGCGAATGGTTGGCGGAAGAGGTTAGAAAGCCGGTTCAGCCAGACATCTTTTTGGAAAAACTCTTTGAAGCTGAAATCGTTGACCGGCAGGTAAGAAGCCTGAAATATCAGCTGAAGGCCGCCCGCTTTCGGGCCCACTGTGACCTTGCCGGGTTTGACTGGAAAGAGGCAACAGTCTCGCGCTCACAAGTCGAGCAACGGGCAACTGCGGCGTTCATGGAAACAGCGCACAATATCATTCTAGTTGGTGGAACCGGAACAGGCAAAACTCACCTTGCGACAGCAATCGGCGTATCTGCCGTGCATCACTCCAAACGCATCCGTTTCTTCAATGCCGTTGATCTCGTCAATCTCCTGGAAAAGGAAAAGCGTGATGGAAAGGCAGGCAATCTCGCAAAGCAGTTACAACAGATCGATGCTGTTATTCTTGATGAGCTTGGCTATTTGCCGTTCCCCGCAGCCGGTGGTGCGCTACTATTCCATCTCATCAGCCAGCTCTATGAGAAAACATCGCTCCTGGTCACAACAAACCCCTCGTTTGCCGAATGGGTCACCGTATTTGGGGATGCCAAGATGACAACCGCTCTACTCGACCGCATTACCCATCACTGCGTAATCATAGAAACCGGAAATGATTCATTCCGATTTAAACAGCGCAAAAGAACAACCCAAATTACCAACTAAAACTGGAAACTTTTAAACGCTGATTGACAGCTTGGCGACATCGATTCCGACAAAAGCTTCTTTATAATCTGCCATGGCTCGTCCTCCTGTGATGAGGATCAGCTCGGCCCGTCCGAGCAAACCTCGGAAGACCAGTGTAGGGCGAGCCACCTCAGGCGCAAAGACGGACATACGGTCTTACGTCGTAGGCTCGATTCTATACACAAAAGGTCGGACACACGCCGACCTCACTTTTTATGACTGTAATGGGGCCGGGAGCGGAATGTCGGCTTCTGTCCCGTGGGCCCTTGAAGTGGACATTAAGCTCTGACTAAGCAGCCTGCCTGCTGGCAAAATGGTCATCACAATACGTTAACAACAACCTTCCCCTTGGCGCGCCCGGTTTCCACGTACGCTAAGGCATCGGGCGTCTGCGCAAAGCAAAATACCTTGTCCACTACCGGACGGATAGTGCCAGCGTCAATCAGCTTGGCGATCTCAACCAACTGCCGCCCATCGGCGCGCATGAACAGGAAGGAATATTCAACACCCCGGCTCTTTGCCTTCTTCAATACTCCCCTGCTCAGCATTCGCATGACAAAGAGAAGGAAAAGGTTCAGCCGCAGAGATTTGGCGAAGGGAACGTCCGGCGGGCCAGAGATCGAGATCAATCGGCCACCTGGTTTCAGCACGTTCAGTGATTTGGCCAGCGTCTTCGCATCCTGACTGTTCAGCACCAGATCATAACCGGACAGCACCTGTTCAAAATCATGCGTCTTGTAATCGATTACTACGTCTGCGCCGAGGCTCGTGACCAGCTCTGCATTCGCGGGGCTCGTGGTGGTTGCGACGATGGCGCCGAGATGTTTTGCGAGCTGGATAGCGAAAGTACCCACACCGCCGGAGCCGGCTTGAATGAACACCTTCTGGCCGGGCTTAACCTTACCCACCTCAACAAGCGCTTGCCAGGCGGTCAGTCCGACCAGTGGGATCGAAGCGGCCTGCTCCATCGATAAGCTTTTCGGTCTCAGTGCTATGTCGTCCGCATTAACCGCAATCATCTCCGCAAAGGTGCCAGCACGAAGATCGCGCGGCCGGCCATAGACCTCATCCCCCAACTTGAACTGTTTGACATTGGCGCCAACGCGCAGAACCGTTCCGGCCAGATCATGGCCCAGAATGAAGGGCGGGCGATAGGGCAAGAACAGTTTGAATTCGCCGTCCCTTATCTTGGAATCCAGAAGGTTTATCGCTGTGGCGTGGATGCGAACCAGCACATCATTTGCACCGGTCCGGGGTTCGGGTACGTCGGCTAGGCGCAGCGGCCCCTTCTTCTTGTACTTGTCGACGACGAAGGCTTGCATTGACTTTCTCCGCTGTGAAATTTTGATGAGATCAGGCCGCCAGAAAGCTCAGGGCTTTCGGCACGAACTGGGCATGATATTGAAATATCCCGCCATGGCCGGCATCCTCATAGACCTCGAGCTCGGCATTGAGGATGCGCCGCGCCATATCGCGACTATTGGTTGTCGGCACCATGATGTCATTGTCTCCGTGGGCCACGAGAACAGGAATGTGGATGCGCCCCAGATCCTGAGGTGCCCGACGACCCCAAGCTTTGATGGCGCTAAGCTGACGCAGGAAGGCACGCGGTGTAGGCCTTTTGTCGCGATTGATCTTACGCTCTTTGAGACGTGCCAGAAAGTCATTCGCTGCGCGACGACCATTGTTAGTCGAGGTGAAGAACAGGAAGGTCTTGGGGTCACGAAACGTCACTATGCCCTTGAACATCAAAGGCCATGAGACGGCTCCGACGCGTTCAATACCAGCTCCACCTGCAGGGCCGGTACCGGTCAAAATCAACTTGCGAACCAGATCGGGCGCTTTCAGAGTGATATCCTGCGCCACGAAGCCGCCCAGCGAGAAGCCAAGCAGATCGACGATCCGGGGATCAAAATTATCCAAAACCGCACCCCAGTGGTTCAAGAGTACCAATGGCACACCACCGCGTGGACCGAGTTCGCGATACGCGAATTGAGTCTTCCCAGCCGTGATGAAACGGTTGGGCGCGTCGGTATAGCGGTCTGCCGCGACTGCCGCTGTGAAAGCGTCTGTCATGATTGCTCCTGCTTGCCGCGCTATTGCGGCCCATATTAGTTTGCTTGTGGATTCAGGCGATATTGAACTGCTTGCGCAGGATTCGGTCGAACAGCGTGCGCGGCAGGAAGCGCCGGGCAAAGGACGTTTGGCCAGCCGCCTTACCCGAGGGGTAACGCAAACGCGGCTTCCTGGCCTGTGCTGCCGCAAGAATGGTCGTCGCGACATCATCCGCCGTATCGCCTGCCGCCATCGCCGCATTGAATGCAACTTGGTATCTGGCAAATGTCTCACGATAGGCTGCAACCGGGCGGTCGCCCTGCGGTGAGTTGGTTTCGATGGCGGTCTTGGTGGCCCATGGCTCAATTACTGCAACACGGATGCCGAACGTCCGCACCTCATGGTCAAGGGATTCGGAATAGCCCTCAATAGCGTGCTTGCTCGCCGTGTAATAGGCACCGTATGGGCCCGGAATAAGTCCCACGACCGAGCCGATGTTCAGTATCCTACCATAACCCTGCTGACGCATGATCGGCAAAACCGCATTCGTCACCCGCACCACGCCCAGGAAATTGGTGTCTGGACTTGCCCTGATTTAATGGAGAGGTTCTGTCACTAGTTTACGTTTTATCATCTCGAACTGGATCGGTGATTTATACCCGAGTGCAGAATGTCTGCGCAC
>NZ_JBBGYW010000021.1:0-76489 GCF_037479515.1 Ochrobactrum sp. MYb379 | reverse complement strand
CTGACGGACTAATCCAAAAGGCAATCCCAGTTATCTCCCCGGTGGATGGCATTGATGCCACTCCGGTGCCCCGGAAGCACTGATGCCATCCAAAGGGCGATTATAAAAAGGAATAGAAAAATGAAAAGGTTTGCTCTTGCTGCCGTAGCTGTTGCTCTTAGCGCCGGTGCTGCTTTCGCTGAAAACCCAAATGTTGGCACTCCTGCCGATCTTTATGCCAATGACCGTACACCAGTTGCTTCGCAGCAGGTTGATAACACGGCTACCGCTTCTATCGGCCAGAAGGTCTATCAGGATGGCTCGGCTCATCGCTTTGGCGACGCTTCGCCTTCAAGCTACCAGAACTAACATCGGCACCAGCCGGTAGAACTGCACAAAAAGGCGAAGCCAGTCAGGCTCCGCCTTTTGTTATTTTATATCATATAAAAACACCCAACCAGTTTGCTATCGAAGCTATCATAACAAATCAGGAAAAGCTGGAGGGCTAAATCTTTAATTGATACAGCCCGCGTTGACTAAGATTACGCTTGTCCAATCTATCGAACGCCCGAGTTCGGCAATATGTGTTCTCGATCATTATAACCCCAGACGCCTAATACCGTCCGGGGCTTCTGCTCGTTGCTCTCAATCAGACACTACCACTTCACTTTGAAGCCGACATTGCCTTTGATTGCATAGCTGTCGCCAAAGTTGTTGAGGCTGGTATTGACGAGGCCCTCGCCATAGATCGAATATTTATCGTCGTTCCAGTTGTAAGAACCACCAAGGCCCAGTCCACCCCACACCCGATCATTGCGGCTCGTGAAGCTGCTTTCCGCAACATTCACAAGCGTGCCTTTGAGAAACTCGTAATAGAGATTAGCAATTCCATACACCCGTGTCCGATCCAGCATGCCATTGGCATTCTGCCATGAATTCTCATGATCAACCGTCAGACCAAGACGACCCTGCAAGCTTTCTCCACGATCAAGGCTAACATCTGCATCAAATGCATCCGTGAATGCATCAAAATCAACATTGGAATATGTCAGCTGTGCCTGTGGTGTCAGTGACCATGCTTCGTTGATGGCAAAGCGCTGCCCGCCTTCAAGTGATAAAGCATAGCCAAAGCCATGATTGTTATCGGTGAGGCCTGTATTGGCAGTCGTCGAGTGAAGATCACTGCGATACCACGTCACCTGACCCTGACCATCAAGGTAAAAGCCATTCTCGCCATACCAGGTGAGCGTTCCGCCAAGACCATAACCGTCTGTGCTGATATCACCATCGCCGTGGGCTGAATTGGTTTTCGTCTTGCCATGGGCATAATGCACCGTGAAGCCGCCAATCAGCTTGCCGTTTTCGGTTTCCGTCAGCATGCCATCAATACCAGCCTGCATTTTGAAGACATTCTGGTTGTAATTGGTATCAGATGTCGAAAAGCGCGGCTCCATATGGTTATGCGAACCTTCAATGCGACCCCAGACGCCATTGCCATTGATTGCAGCACCGGCTTCATCAGATACTGCATAAGGCGAGCCGATCGCATCAGCACCCTGCGCAACCACACGATTGCCATTGCCCGACCAGACACGGTTGCCGGTACGCTGCTGCAAGGTTGCAACACCATTCAAGCCAAGCAGAGCCTGCGGATAGGCTTCATAAACCGGAACTCCAGCCTGATAGAGCGGTTCTGGCTCAACAGGGTCCACGGGATCAGGATTGACTGGATCCACAGGATCAACCGGGTCTACAGGGTCGGTTGGTTGAAACTGCGAGCGTAAATACCAATTGCCATCCGTCGGATCTGATGAGACGCCCTGAAACAGCGAATAGGCATATTCACCGCCGACCACTACTTGTTGGCCTGATCTCGCTTTATAATTGCCAATCAGACTAAATTGTCCATCCGATGCGCCGCCCACCTCAATGATCTTGATACCGTTGACGGTCTTTTCGCCTGTGCCGCCAATATTCGTTACGATAACGTAGGAGCTGCCAGAAGTACTGCCATTGATGGTCAACATATCTGTTTTGGACGCATCGCCATCAAGTTGGCTATCGAGCCTTATTGTGCCATTACTTCCGATGTAATCGCCATCGATCGTAAAACGATCACCAAGAACCGTATTGGAAAGACTTAATACACCAGAATTTTGAAATGTCGCCAGATCTTCGAATAGAGCATTATTGGCTGAACCGTCATCATTTGATGCCAGCTGGATCAACCCATAATTAGTGAGCCGCGTCGTGCCACCCCCAAAATCACTGATTGCAACTGGAGCGACCGTATCTCTGATACCATCGCGATTGGAATCTGAAAAATGCCGTACGGTCCACTTTCCTGAAGATTGATTGACGACGGTATCTTCACCACTGCTCAGACGGATAATGCCCGTCAAATCGCCCGAATTAGATATATTAGTAACGGCGCCTTTAAACGATGATATTATCGTCGCCGGAATATCATTATCATAATCATAATAATCAAAACGATCTACATAACCATCCGCACTAATTGCTATATCAGATAGCGCTCCGACTGTAGCGCCGCTATCAATGACAATGGAGGACGCCCCACCTCCCACTGTACTGATTGCAGATCCAACGGCACCACCTTCAATGACACTTTGATCTCGCGCATGCATCTGGAATATATTCTGTGAGTCCGTGATGATATATCCACTACTGCTACCTACTAATTCAACTTCTGGGCCTCTACCCTCAATTCTAACTCCATCACCAACATAAGAGCGCACCAAACCTGACGTAGTGACATCGACTTCTAATCCATGCGTATAGATCGCAGATGAATTCTTGTTGCCACTTCGATTAAGCAACTCGCTGTCGGCAGATTGAACTAACTTTACGATACCGATAGGGCCGCCAGAAGACCCCCCATTAATGTATATACTCGCCTCATCTGTAGGACGAATACTGGTTTCATCTGGGTAAAAGCCTCCAGACGAGCCAGTATGAGGCGGCGATGGCTCATATCCATCCACACTAGCGCTGTCACCAGAAATAATATTGCCATTCGAGGTGAATCCAACTTCAGTTGTGCCGAAAGCACGAACCCCAATGCTTTTCGTCTCTACGGTGACGCCTTTTTGCAACTCAACAAATACCTTGTCAGTGCGGCTGGTGCCGGACCCAACATTAACATAGCCATAATCATTCGTAATAACTATACTATCATGAATAACGGCATTCAGTTTGTCACCACTATCCACGCAGCTTATAGCACCAGAATACTCAGAAACATAATAACATTCGTCTGCCATGGCAGAGGGAATAAATGAAACGGTGAGCGGCAATGCCGCAATAGCTTTTTTAAATTTTCTCGAAATGCGATCGACTTTATTTTTCATCTTAACCCCTCACCAAGACAAACTTATATCAAATATAGATAATATTATTAATAAGTCTATTATGATGTAAAGATAAATTAAATTAATCGAATTTTGCCTTTTTTGGACAGCCAACTAATTTTGTTGAAACTATATTATATCTGAGATGAATAGATCGTATGGCAATCCTAGATTGCATTAAGTGTTGCGTGAATGAGATTGGTATAAATATGATTCAGCTCTAAACGCCGGCATAAAAATCGCAAAGGCGAGGTAATTGGGATATTCTCTGCCTTAATATTTTTTTATTTCTATTAAAATGCAGCTTTCATCTTCATAAGTATTAGCATCTACCGTTACACGCAATAGTCGTAATTTGATGAACAGCTATATTCGTACCCTATTAGCACCTAACATTAAGCTCATTTGCCATCCACATGCACACGGAGATTGCTTCTGTATGCAAACCATCAAAATCGGCGAAACTTTCCACCGTTTATTCTACTTGCATTAGCGATCTATAAAGGCTTGCTGAAATAATCAATATTTGAAGGAACTCAAACTTCTGTCTATTTTCGAATGGAGCCGCCATGAACCCTCGCGTGTTAATTGTCACTACAGAAGCGCCAGACGTACTCTTTAGTGGCCTTGGGTTCTTTAACGAGATATTTTGGGCAGAGTTAAAAAAGCGCCAGTATCCATTTAAGGTGTTGTACTTAAACAATCAAAAAACACGTCCTTCAAAAATGGCCGACTATGAAATTATGCTCAAGCCGGAGCTACCATTTGATTCTTCAATGGAGGCATTGAGTCTCAATCTAGCTTGGAGCACATCAGAAAAGATAAAGCCTATACTGAGTGATTACAAACCAGACATAATATCCGTACACGAAAATTCAGCAGTTATGCCATTTTATTTTCATTTAGATCGGGTTCAGTTCACCTTGCATTCGAGCTATATTGGAATGCAACATTATCTTTCGAGGACACAGCGCGGCTTGCAACACTATTGGGAGCAGCGAATTGCAGTTCGTCAAAGTGGCTCGGTTGTCATGCACAGTGAATGGGCGCATCAATCAATATTGAACCACGTGTCTGCGGACATTGTTAAACCAAATATATTTCCAATTGGCGTTAACTTTTCTGACTACCCTCAGCAAAAGATGCGCCATCCTGAAAATAAAATAGTCGTAAGCTTCTTCGGTCGCTTTACAGATATTGTGAAAAATTTTCAGATTTTCCGTGAGGCAATTAACACGCTACCTGCCAAGCTCCGAGAAATTATCGAACCAAGAGTTTATGGGCCAGAAAATATTCCGCCTTATATGGAAAAAGAAGGGTTTAAGGGCCTTACTTACGTACAAGGCGATGCAAAGAGAAAAGCATTTTCAGAAACAGATATCGTGGTTTTCCCAAGCTCCCAAGAAAGCTATGGCATTGTCGGTTTAGAGGCGTTGCTATCAAACTGTGCACTCATAGCAACGCCCGGCCTTGGAATGGACAGCTATATACAGAAAGAATTTTCCTGCCAACCAAATGTGCATGAGATACAGAACAGAATTATTGAATATATCACTGATATCAAGCGCTTAAGAAATCTACAAAATGAGGGTTTCTTCAGGGAAACCGTTAATCAAGATCAATTCAAGATAGCAAGCATGGTAGACAGCTATATAGACGTATGGAAATCTCACAAAGAGAAATTGAATGGATAGGTCTTATTATTTTAGGGCCATATCGTTCAATGATAGGCACTGATAGATGCGCTGCTCCACAATACTATTATCGAGAACCATATAACAACCATGCAGAAAAATTGCATGATTGTTATATGTATGCCTATAGAACCCTTGGACTATTATCAATGCTACCAGCGGAAGCTTGAAGACACCATAACCTCTCTGCCATCTCCGTAAAGACACTTTGCAAATTCGCAAACTACATATTCTTTATTGAAGAGGTTGCTGGCGTTCAACGACAAGGTTATATTTTTACTCAACTCATAACGGACCATTGCATCGACAAGCGTATAACCCGGAATTGGTTTATCTATTCCCGACGCGCGAGTTGTCCCCGTGTATCGGACGCCACTTCCAACAGACAGGCCATCTATGCCCAACTGCACCATATCATAAGTCATCCAGATAGCAGCTTGATGATAGGGAGTATTTTCACTGCGCTGGCCAAGTTGCAAAAGTTCTTCGCTCTTGGTGATCCGGGCATCTGTGTAAGAATACGAGCTCACCATCGTCAGGTAATCAGTCAGCTCCGCTTTGGCCTCAAGCTCCAATCCTCGCGCACGCCTCTGACCGATCTGTGTGAGGTCTCCTGCAAGTGTACGGGTGACGATATTGTCCTGTTTGAGCTGATAGACGGCTCCACTAAACAGGATATTGGTGCCGGGTGGCTGATAACGAATACCGACTTCGATCTGTTCTCCAGTCGTAGGTGAGAAACTCATATCTTCGACATATTCAGTCACGGCGACCGGGAAGAAGGATTGCGCATAACTGACATAGGGAGCCAGTCCATTCTCAGCTTCGTAAACGACTCCAGCCCGCCACGTTGTCTTTTCAGACTTACGACTGATCGACTGGTTGTTAGCATGATAGCTGAAATTCTGATCAGCCCAGTCATGTCTTATGCCGAGCAATACGTTCCAGCGTTCATCAAACGTGATTTTATCCTGAAGATAGATACCGTGCTGTATCGTTTCCGTCTTACCGCCCCGATTACGCAATGGATCACGGTTGACTGTGAAGTTAGCACCGTAGACCGGATTGTTCAGATCGATTGACGGAGCAACTGCGCGAAAATTATCTGAATCATACGTTGTGTCATAAAAGTCATAACCGGCGAGCAATGAATGTGAGAGCGGGCCTGTATCCACATCGAATGCAACATTCATATCATGTGTAAGGCCCTTCGCACGATCATGACGGTCACTGTATTGGCGAGCCAGTATGCCTGTCTGTGCGACCTGATTAACCGCGGCGGCGCTCGTCTGAGCCATCATATAACGCCAGTCCAGATCGGATTCGTAGTAGCGCGACTTTGCTGAGAACTTAACATCATTGTCGAAGCGATGGGTAAACTCGTAACCCAATGCGCCCATGTCACTTTTCATCCGGTCATAGTCCGGCTCACCGATAAAGGTATCGCGACCGAGAATGAAGGGGCCATCACCAATACCTTCCACAATCTCATAAGGAAGTGCGGCGGGAAAACGCGTGCTGCTCTTCTGATAAAAACCGAGCACAGTTAGCGATGTGTCTTCATCCGGCTTCCACTCGACTGCTGGCGCGATATAGATACGGTCATCAGTGATATAATCAACGTCGGTGTCGCTATCGCGACCAAGAAACGTCAAACGATAAGACAATGTATCAGTTATGGCATCGCTGAAGTCTGCCGTCACCTGTTTACGATTATGAAGCCCGCCCTGTACGGAAACCTCACGCAAAGGCTCCGGAGTTGGACGTTTGCTTACGCCGTTTACAAAGCCGCCCGGCGAGAGCTGGCCATAAAGAACAGAAGCCGCACCGCGTACAACATCGACACGTTCGAGGCCAAACGGTTCCTGTGTACCATCATATGAATTATTTTGGAGCCTCATACCGTCGCGCAGCAAACCGCCGGTTCCTGGCTCAACATCGAACCCACGAATGCGAAATCTGTCAGAAACCCGCGAAAATGGACCCGGCTGCGCGGTAAAACTTGGTGTATAGGCCAGCACGTCAGCGAGGGTTTGTGCCTCGCGGTCTTTTATTTCGGTCGCTGAAACCACCGAAACAGACTGCGGCGTGAGCACAATAGGGGTATCCGTTTTGGTGCCACTGCTGCTAACTTTGGCTACATAGCCTTTAACGGGCTCGGTTGAGCGGTCATTGTCCTGAACGACAATCGTTTGCAGATTAATTCCAGCACCTGCGTCCTGTGCTGAAAGATTACTAACCGACAGCGCCATCATGGCACAGGCAAGCGGAATGCTATATGGCAATGACGAAACATAGGGCAGCCCGCCGATACTTGATTTCAGATAGTTTACCGGCATAGCCATTCCCCAACTTCAATGCATGATTACAGGAAAGCTGGAACAGCCATCGCATAACATGACAATTATGATCAACAAAGATAAGCCTTGGCTATCATGCGATTCACTTTGAATAAATCAAGAAAGTGTCACAACACACTTATTGCGGCGCGTTCGCAGCCCTACCGATGCTATGACGCGATTGGAAGAGCCCAGTGACTACCACTTCCGACAATGAGACAAGGAATTAATGGTCATGATAGAAATAAGAGGATTAAACGTCTATCGTGGCTCTCAGCACATTCTCCATGATATTGATTTGAATATTCTTCCCAGTCATTTCACGGCTCTGATCGGGCCAAACGGCTCTGGCAAATCAACCCTTCTGGGCAGCATGGCAACCACCGTTGCGATACAAAGCGGCCATATGAAACTTGGTTCAAAGCAGCTGTCGTCCTATTCTAGACGTGAGTTGGCGCAACAAATGGCCTTTCTACCGCAGCATGTGCATACGCCAGCGGGAATGAATGTTCGTGAATTGCTTGCGCAGGGACGTTTCCCCTGGAGAAGCTGGTTGGGTGGCTGGTCTAGACGAGATGAGGATGCTGTTACACGCGCTGTAGAATTATGCGGCATCGAACAACTTCTTGATCGTCCCTTGCAAAACCTCTCAGGAGGGCAGCTACAACGCGCGTGGATTGCAATGACACTGGTTCAGGACACACCGATTATACTGCTCGACGAACCAACGACCTTTCTGGATGTTGCAAACCAGTTAAGCCTTCTCGACCTGCTTTCGGTATTGCGCGATGCAGGGCGCACAGTGGTTGCAATATTGCACGACCTCAATCAGGCCGCGCGCTATGCGGATCAACTGGTTATGCTGAAAGATGGACGGGTCGTGGCGGAAGGAAACACACAGCAGGTCTTCACTGCGACTAATATAGATAGCGTCTTTTCGGTTCGTTCGAGAATGGTGGATGACCCTGAGACAGGCATTGCCATGTGCATTGCCTCATCATCTGCTTAATGGGTACATCCGTGTCGGCATATTGGCGTATTTTCCAGTTCTCCATTCTTTCTGTGCTGCTTATTGTGGCTGCTGTTCTGCATCTGAAACTTGGGGCGCGTCAGCTTGACTGGAGCACCGTTTGGCAAGCGCTTGTTGCCTATATTCCAGCCAATCCTTTACACAGCATCATAATCGAAATGCGGATGCCCAGATTGATGGGTGCTGTGATTGTGGGTGCAGCGCTTGGCCTTGCAGGTGCACTGATGCAGGCTGTAAGCGAAAATCCACTTGCAGATCCGGGGCTTATAGGCGTGAACAGCGGCGCAGCTTTCTTCGTGGTAATCGGATTGCTGGTGTTTCCGGGTAATACGCTTGCAATGATCCCACTCTTAGCCTTCGCGGGTGCTATTGTTGCAGCGGGTTGTGTGCTTCTTAACACTGGAGCGGATCCCAATCCAGTTCGCCTTGTTTTATCAGGTGTGATGGTTGCAGCCCTGTTCAGTGCTTTAACCTCAATGGTTTTGTTGCTGGATCAACAGGGACTTGAGAGCTTAAGGCGCTGGCTTGTCGGTTCACTGGCTTTCGATAGTTCGCAAGCGCGGTGGCAGACCTTTCCGTTCATCATGGTGGGGGTATGCATTGCAATCGCAAATATCCCTGCGCTCAATCTGCACCGCTTAGGCGCACAATCGGCAGCACTGATGGGATTGAATGTATTGCGAATGCGCCTTTCATCCCTTCTGGCGATCGTGCTTCTGGCCGGGTCCTCCGTCGCAATCGCAGGACCTATAGGATTTGTCGGCCTCGTTGCGCCGCATATCGGACGTATTATATTTGGCAACGATTATCGGTTCATCGTGCCAGCAAGCCCTCTGATTGGCGCATTGCTAATCGTCGTCAGTGACATTATATCCCGTACCGCTGTCAGTCCGTTGGAAATCAATACTGGTATTGTGACTGCCATGGTCGGCGGTCCCATTTTCATTGCTCTCGTATTGGGCAAAGTAAAATGATGAAAGCGCAAATAACCGCCACCAAGCAGACCCACAAGCGCTTCTCCCATGGCCGAATAATTCTACTGGGTATAATGGCCTTTCTTGCGGGAATAGCATTGCTGGCGATGACGCTTGGTAGCTATCCGGTTACACCTTCCGAAATTGCTCTGGCTATTATAGCACCTGATAGAGCTGATAATGCCATATGGAGTATTGTTGTCGACACGCGCCTACCGCGCATATTACTCGCGATCTTTTCAGGCATGGCTATGGCTCTTGCAGGTGTTGTACTACAAGTGCTCACACGCAATTCACTTGCTGCACCTGGGTTGGTGGGTGTCGAGGCTGGCGCGGGATTAACTGTGCTTGCTGCGCTCATTCTCTGGCCTACTGCACTTGCTGTGGAACTTTATCCACTTGCCGCTTTGGTTGGTGGACTGCTGGTAGCACTCTTCGTGATTGCACTATCATGGAACAAAGGGGTTTCACCCCTGCGCCTTCTTCTGGTTGGTGTTGGTGTCACAGCCATCCTCAGCGCAATTTCAGACTTGCTGATTACTTATGGCCGTATCGATCATGTGGAATCGGCTTTACTCTGGCTTGCCGGTAGTTTGCACAAGACGGGATGGGAGAATGTGCGCGGTCAGACTTTGTGGCTGCTGCTTGCTGGTATTCCAGTGATGCTGCTTTACCGTCAATTTGATTTGTTTCAACTTGGCAACGCCGTTGCGGGTACGCGTGGCCTGAATGTCTTGCGTTTTCAGATCATATCACTTTTGCTCAGTGTTACGCTCACCGCTTCAGCTGTCGCCAATGTGGGCACGATGAGCTTCATTGGTCTTTTAGCCCCTCATGCGGCAAGACTTCTTGTTGGAGAAAAACACCGACTGCTTTTGCCACTGGCCGCCTTAATGGGCGCTTGCATTGTTCTCATCAGCGATACGATAGGCCGTACAGTTTTTGCCCCACTCCAAATTCCTGCCGGGCTCGTGGTGGCCGTAATTGGTGCGCCCTATCTTCTTTATCTGCTGTCGCGCAAAGGAACCACCAGATGATCAAGATAGCGTCAGCTTTGTTTCTTCTTATATGTAGTTTCGGATTCGTCGGCTCTTCTCATGCAGAAGAAACACGAACCTTCTCCAACAGATTTGGGTCTGTGAAAGTACCAGTCACGCCCCGCTGCGTGGTGTCTTTGCACGATTTTAGTCTGACAACGCAGTTACTTGAATTAGGGGTCACGCCTTGCGGATCATCCGGCCGCAAGCGGTTGTTCACAGATACAATTTATAGAGGCGCATCGCAAAGATACGATACGTCGAAAATTCAATATGTCGGAACTCATCAGGCACCAGATACCGAAACAATAGCCGCATTAAAGCCTGACCTCATCGTGGGGCTATCCTATCATGCAGCACTGCGCGATAAGCTTTCAGCCATTGCACCGGTTGTGCTCCTACCGCTGCGCGAAGAAGGCATCCGTTCTTATGCAGAACAACTGGCTGATCTGGTAGGCAAGCGCCACCGCTATGATGAGCTCAATCATGAATATCAGGATGTCGTCAACGAATTCGGGAAACGCGTAAAGAACCCTGCTTCAATTACCGTGACGCCTATTGAAATTTACCGAGATGGTTTTCGGATCATAGGGCGGGGTGGCATGGAGCAGGTGATAGACGATTTTGGTCTTGGCCACGTTCCCGCTTATGAAAATAGCTCGAGCGATATACCCTATAGCTTGGAACGCCTTTCCGACTTTGATAGTGACATCATTATCGACACTTACGAAGAAATGCTGGATGAGGAAGCGGAAACGCGGGCCTTTCGCTCGACGGTCCAGTGGCGCAACCTGTTTGCTGTGCGCAATCGACAATTTTTGTACTTCAACCGCAGTCGCTATGGCGAAACGATGGAAGGTCTGATTGGCTCTGCAACTTTGCTTTTATCGCATATCGGCGAGCGGGAAATCCTTCGGCAGAAACCTTAATCAGCAGGTCTTCAGGTCAACGGCGTAATTGAAACTGCACTCCAGCGATCAACCTGTTCACTCGGGCAGTCAGTCTTCAGGGTGTCACAACGTGTATTGACGTCGAACGTATCTAACCTTAGCCGAATGAGCAGTCGTTGAGATGTGGTAGAGGCAATAACCTCAGCGTCTTCCCCGGCATTGCTGCCGGATTTATTTTCAAAAGTAATTTTTTCCCGTACTCCAGTGTCGCTCCAGAACGTCAGCGCTGCGTGTTCAGCCACCTGCTCAAGGGCATCAAGCTCTGGGTTTCCCCTGTAAGCCGGAAGGTATGGAATACCTTTGCCAAGACAAGACAGGAAATCCGGTACATCTTGTGGTTCGAGACGGCCATATCTGGCGCGATCCGGTAATACGAGAAGTGAAGCAGCAAAGCGGCAGCCCCCAAGATGCGTTGACTGCAGAACCCTGAAATTTGTTGGGTCAGCATAATCACGCAAAGCTTTCCATGTCGCAAAGCCGTAGCGAGCGCAGCAAGGGTCCTGTTTTCCATCTGTACAGCACAGGATTGTAATGCGCTCATCGGGCTCTCCGGCAAGTTTCCCTCCCGCTGCCAGCATAAGCAATTGTTCGGACAAAATTTCAGGCGTTGCCGAGCGCAGAATAAGATTATCACACGACAACGCAATTTCATCGCCCTCCACGAGGGCGACATGAATTCCAGCCTGATTAGCAACAATGATTGCCGCAGTGAGCTGGACAGACATACCGAAAGCGTTTGTTCTTGGCACACGCCAGTGACGACGCGGCCAATGCAACAACACATAGCGTCTGGCGGCAACCCCAGCGCCTGGCATAGGCTCGCCACGCTCCAGGCAAACGTCACGACAAAATTTATGAGAGCTCATACTTGGTCAATTGTTTATAGCGATGCCGCATTAGCGAAGCTGATGTTAATGGAATGACTATCCAACACTATATGCTTCGATAATGACATAGAAAATATTAAACTCGGCATTCATTCTGCAAACTGCCAACAGCCCTTTGAAACTATCGCATTACACGTGCCAATCTGTTGAAGCGGTCTGCGTCTTCCACATGGATGCATAGCGACCTGAATTTGATAGTAGCTGCGCCTGCGTACCCTGTTCTTTCAAGTGTCCATCTTCAATGACAACAATTTTGTCGGCAGCGACAATTGTCGAGAGCCGATGCGCTATAACAATCACAGTGCGCTCGCGCACCAATGCATCAATTGCCAATTGAACTGCGACCTCGCTTTCTGTGTCCAACGCAGCTGTCGGCTCGTCGAGAATAACAATCGGTGCATTTTTCAGCATTGCTCTGGCGATGCTGATACGCTGGCGCTCCCCGCCTGACAGCCTTCCTCCTAAGGAGCCAACCTGTGTTTGATAGCCGTAAGGCAAGCGACTGACAAAATCATGACAATGGGCAGAGCGTGCCGCAGCCTCCACATCTTCATCGCTCGCATCCGGACGCGCCATACGAATATTGTTGAGGATCGTATCGTCAAACAAATATACGTCCTGAAAAACCACAGAGATCAATTGGTTGAGATGGTCCGGGTCGATGGATTTAACATCGACACCACCAATCTTTACCGAACCATGATCGGCATCGGCCTGCCGCATCATCAGCCGCGTTATCGTTGTCTTGCCTGAACCAGATGGACCAACCAGAGCCGTCAGACTTTTTTCGGCAAATTTAAGCGTGATATTTTCGAGCACTGAACTCCCGCCAACCGCGCCATAACCAAAAGATACATTATCAAACTCAATTGCATAGTTTTGCGGGAGCTGTGCAGGAGCTTGTTGCGGCAAGGGCTTGATATCAAGAAGCGCCTCGATTTTTCCCAATGCCGTTTCCATCAGGTCAATGATGAGTGCCATCAAAATGACTGTGCTCAGCGGCTCCGCAAACCGAACCACAATAATTGTTATGGCTGCGAGAAGCCCAACTTGTAGCAAATTATCTGCCACAAGCCACGCGCCTATGGCGACAACCAGAAGCAAACCAATCTCCATGGCTGTCGCAATCATCAGATTAGGCTTTGTGCCTTTGCGCTGCCCGTAAGCCTGTACGTTTTCCAGATGCTCAATGCTGGCATTGAGACGGAGCGCCCTGTCGCCAACTGCGCCTGCCGTGCGCAACACCTGTAGCCCCTGCGCATATTCAAGCATTTCAGCGCTTGCCTGTTCTGTGGCATCAGCCAGTGCCCGCATTCCGCGCCCGAATGCAGGCCGACGCCAGCGATAAAACGGAATGAGAACCGGAAAGATCACCAACAAAAGCAAACCCATGCGCCAATCGAAAAACAAAGTAGCAATAGCCACGACAAACGGCGTAATAACGGCGGTTGCAATTTGATTGCCAATCGTCAACACGTAAGTGAGATTTTCATCGACATTGCCCAGCAATGTCGCATTGACCTCGCCCGCTCGTTTATCCTGTAATGTCAGCAGCGGGATTTTGCGCAGTTGCAAACCAAGCTCTGAGCGCAATTCATGCGTATTACGCACCATTTCGCCGTTATAATCAAAGCTCTGCGCCATCCAGCGCACAATGGTGCTCGCAACCATCAATAAAGTCATCACAAGAAGCCATGGCACAATTCCCTGCCAAGTGGCATTGGTCGTCAGCGATAAAAATACCGGCATGATGCAGGCAAATGCCAGTCCCTGAAGTGCAGCGGCCAGACCTAGCCCGATTAAGCTTCGGCGTAATCCGTTTGCGCGGCTACGCGCAGTACGCATTAATTGTTGCCATGTCACACGGAGAGATGTGGTTCCGGTTTCGGTCGTCATCACATCGTTTCTCCTGTCAAACGCCAGTCTCGCGCGCGCTCATAATGGCTCCATAACCGCGCATAAACCCCGCTCTTAGCTACGAGTTCATCGTGCTTGCCGCACTCTTCCAGCCGCCCGCGATCAAAAACAAGGATCTGGTCGGCATGACGAATTGTCGAAAGCCGATGGGCAATCATCAACACGGTCTTACCCTTCATCAGATGAGCCAATGCTTTAACAATTGCGGCCTCGCTTTCTGCATCGGCAAAGGCTGTTGCTTCATCCAGAACCAGAATTGGCCTGTTTTGCAGGATTGCTCTCGCAATCGTAATTCTTTGCCGCTGGCCACCGGATAGGAAAATGCCGCGTTCGCCGCAAAGCGTCTGATAGCCAGCCGGAAACGACATAATAAATTCATGCGCCTGCGCAGCTTTAGCCGCCTCAATGACATCGTCCAAAGAGGCCTCTGGCATGCCAATGGTGATGTTTTCAGCAATCGTGCCTGAAAACAAAAAAGTATCCTGAAACACGAGCGCTACCTGCTGCATCAGGCTCTCGGTCGGAATGAGACGCAGATCGGCTCCGCCGATCAGAATTTGTCCCTCGCTCGTATCCCAAAAACGAGCAACCAAGCGGGCAACTGTTGTCTTGCCTGCACCGGACGGACCGACAAGGGCGGTTATCGTATCCGGTTTTGCTATAAATGAAATATCGTGAAGCACGTTCGGCTGGTCAGCCTTATAGCGGAACCCCACATTTTTGAATTCGATGCCGGAGTTCGATGGGAACTGTGCATGACTACTCTCAACTTCTTTCAAGAGAGGCGTATCAAGCACCTGCTGAATACGCTGCACACTCATTTGCGTGCGCGAAATCAGATGTTTCAAAGACATGAGAGGCAACAATGCCTCAGCCATTCCGGTGCAAATCAGGAGCACTGCAACAAGTGCCGCAAGGCTTAACCCATTATTCAAAAACAGCCACACACCAAACCAGAGCACAACGGTGACTGTCGGCATCGGGTTAAGGATTGCCATCGAGAAGCGTGCTGAAAAACCCGCTTTCTGATACCATTGCAAAACGATTTCCAGATAATTTTCGAGGGCTTTTTGATAGCGTCCAAATGTAGCCGTGCCACTGTCAAAGCTACGCACCACTGGCATAGCCTGAACATATTCAACGACTGAAATACTCACTTGCTCACGCGCCAGATTAAACCGGTGCATCATCTCGTGGCTATTGTTCATGGTTTTGGCAATCACGCCAAAACCAAAGACAAGAACAGCAATTGCAACCAGCCCAAGACGCCAATCAAGAATGAAAAGCACTACAAATGAAACAAGCGGCGAAACATAGGAGCGCGCATAAAGTGGCGTGCTGTCAGCCACAAAGGCATGCAGTGCCTTAACGTCGTCCATCATAATTTTGGCAAGCGCAGCCGGCCCGGTATCTTCGACATATCCGAGTGGCACTTTGGCAAGATGCGCTGCAAGTTTACGGCGCAGCAAAGTTTCAAGGCGAAAGGCCGCATAATGCGACTGATTGAAGGAAAATAGCTTGAACACATAAGAAAGCGCGACAGACAATGCCGCAATTCCCATCGCCACCCAAGGGAACTGATCAGACTGGCTAAACAATGATTGCAAAGCCCATGCGAGTGCAATCAGACCTAGAACCGTAAAAGCCGATGCAAAGGCAGACAACACCATCGCAAAGCGAATTTTTCCAACAACCGGATTCAATATCGACCACACGCTTGGCGGCTTCACTTCACCATTTATCTTGGACATCAAACTCGCTCTGTTTTTTGGGAAACATTTTGATCCGACTTCATCAGACCCGCGTAAAGGCCCCGAACGGCTGATTGATGCTGAAGCTCAGCGTTTACGCGCCAGCATGAGGAGGCCTGCTTTTGGTACTTGCAATATTTCGATTGGCTCGAGACCGGCGGCTAAAACCATATCGGAAAGCATCGTCTGGCTATAAAACTGCATGGATTGCGCCATCCGGCTGAAATATCCGCCGATATCGTCGCGCATTTCCGGCGGTGCTGTAACCAGTGCAAGAATGCCATCTGGTTTTAATACACGCGCCATTTCGCGTAATGCCGCTTCCGGATCAGGAAAGAAGAAAAACGCATTCAGGCAATAAATCTTGTCGGCGGTGGCTGTTAGCAGCGGCAGTTGCGACGCGTCCGCCTGAACAACATCAAGACGCCCGGCTCGAACCGCTGCACGATTTAATCTGGCTGTTGCATCCACCATAGCCTGACTATGATCAACCGCGACGGCCCGGCAACCACTCGTCAATGCCCTGCGCATGAAGACGCCGCCACCGCACCCAACTTCAACAATTGTATCATCGGCATCAGGTGCAGCTTTTGTCAGAACAAGATCAAAGCCCGGCTTATGGGCAAGCGGAAACCTGTAAAGCAGGCGTCCCAACAACCCGTGCGGTTTACGCGCAATGCGATCAACCAGTTTCTCAGCGAAATCACTCATCTTAAGCGCCTGTTGCATCTTCATTCAGTGGCATGAGAGCCGCAGGTGAAAGCCTGCTTCTCACCAACCGAGCAACAACCAGGATGAGCAACCCTCCGCAGGCAACCGCAAGAAACATCGTGCTGTAGCCAAGAAGTGATGCCAGCCAGACAACAATCCCTGCAAACAGCATTTCTCCTGTTACATTTACACTCTGCAACAATGTAACGTCTGTTCCCGCCTGTTTACCCGAACCGCCGAATGACATATTCAAAGTTGCAGCGCAAACTGCGATAATACCGCTGCCGATATTCAGCCAAAACGTCGCGATGCCCACGGTCATCCAGTTAACTGGTAGTGATCCGAGCGCCAGAAGTCCCCATGTGCCAAGCCCAACCATCACCACAAAAACCCCGATGCTCAGCCCTGTCCAGATCCTGTATGCAGCAAGCCAGCTGCCTGCCGGGCTACCCAATACAATCAGTACCAAACCACCAAGTGTTGCCACCCAACCCGCTTCCTGATTGCTCCAGCCAAGGTCAACCAGAAACAGTTTCGTGATGCTCATCCCGCCCGCATGCGCACTGCCATAAAGAAATGCCAGCAGCAATAATGGCCAAATGCCTTGGCGGCGGAAGCAATCCGAGAGGCGTGCTTTGCCTTGCGTAGCGATGTGGCTTGCTTGCGGTTCTTCCTTCCACAGCAAAACCAATATGATCGTTGCAAGCGGAATGAGTGAAAGCAAAAGAAGCAGATATTGCTGGCCGAGTGTATCAATAAGAAGCAGTGCGCCACCGCCTCCAACCATGAATCCTGCCATCATACCGCCAATTTGTAGCGCATTGGCACGGCTTAAGGCGCCCGCACGCAGACGTTCAGCAGCCAGCCCATCAGTTGCGGTATCTTGTGTTGCGCTTGCAAGCATTCCGACACTCATGATTACGATCATCAGCACGGCGTTTGCGGATGTGGCAGGCACAAATGCCAGCAACACCATGGCAATCAGCAAAAGCGTCTGCATTGTCAGCAACCAGCTGCGCCGACGCCCGAGCTTGGCACTCCAGCAATTATCGACCATCGGTGCCCAGAATATCTTAAGTATCCATGGTAAGCCTGCCAGAGGCACAAATGCCAGCAATTCCAGAGGCACGCCGTTCTGACGCATAATGACCGGGAATGCTTCCATCGCCATGCCCATCGGAATGCCTTGCGAGAAATACAAGGCACCAATGAGGATCAGCAAAAAATGATCACTGCGTTGTTTCGCGACCGGATCAGCCTGTACCTTCATCGAGACGTCAGTCATAAAGCTTACCACTTCGCCGCAAGGGTCAGTCCATAAGAGCGTCCCTGTGCTGCAACGCCCATATCAGTGCCCGAATAGCTGAAATAGTTCTTCAGATAAGTCTCATCCGTGAGGTTTTTACCCCACAATGTTGCACTCCACCAATCTTTGGAAAGACCAATATGCGCATCAACGAGGTTCGTCGGCTTCTGACGGTAATTATTGGATGAAGTGAACGAATAAGAACTGCGATAGCTATAATCAATGCCAGCATTCATGTTCAAATTGTTCTGGAATTCATGGGTCCAACGCAGACCGGCATTAAAACTATGTTCAGGAGCAAAGGGCAGCGGATTACCTGAATAATTTTCGCCCATGACCTCATCAACAAAGTCATCATACTCTGCATCAGTATAACCATAACTACCCGACAAGGATAGCGCATGGGTAATCGCCCATGTACCTTCCAGCTCGAAGCCTTTGGAGGTCGCAGCCGCAGCGTTGCGATACACGCGTGTCACCGGCGTGGTGTAGATTACAGCCTGCTGGTCTTTCCAATCGATGTAGAAGGCGCTGGCAGCAAGAGTGACCTGCCCATCGAGAATTGTCGTCTTTGCGCCAATCTCATAGCTGGTCGTGGTCTCCGGATCATAGCTGTTGGCGGAGCCATTCGCTTCAATATAAGGGCTGATACCACCGGCCTTATAACCGCGGCTGATCTTGGCATACACAATGTTGCCTTCAGAGAAATGCCAAGTGGCACTGGCTTCCGGGGAGAAGTTTGTGAACGAAACATTGTCGTCAGCATAGCCAGGATAGCCGAACATGTAGGTGCCGCTTGGGGTGCTGATTTCCGAGCTGGTGCTCTTGCGATCATGTGTGATGCGTCCACCCACCGAGAGCTCAAGCTGAGGCATGACGTAGTACGACACTTCACCAAAGGCTGAGTACGTATCTGTCTTCTGTTCAAAGACGTCGCGGCTCAACAGATCGCGCGGCAAGGAAGCAAGATCGAAATATTGCGTGCCGTCGAACTTTTCATGCATGTAGAAGAGTCCGCCCGTCCAGCGCAGCGGCCCGTCATCATTGGAGGACAAACGGACCTCCTGACTGAACTGACGCTGTCTCTCGACCTGACCCTGAATAAGATATGGAGTGGTCGTAAAATCGCCGTCGAGGAACTGCGAAAAATCATGCCCGCGTACTGCGGAAATCGATGTCAGTTCATAATCACCTAAGTCGTGGTCAATGCGAGCCGATATACCGCCGGACTTTGTGCTCGTTTCAGGATCGAAATCATGCTCAACTTTACCGTCAAATGCGAGATCAACAGGCGCGTACCATAGACCACCATCACTTTTATCGCGTGAGAAATCAGCAACAACTTTTAATCGGGTACTCTCATTCAAACTCCCGGCGACGGTAAAACGACCGGTGAAGTAATTGAGATCGCCAACGTCCTCACCGTTATAAAGATTGGTGATGTAACCATCCCGGCCAGACCATGCCGCTGCGCCGCGAACAGCCAGACCTGTTCCCTCTATCGGAGTTTCAAAGGCAGCTTTTATCCGCTTTTCACTTTCACTGCCGTAGGTCACCGACATTTCTGCGCCGGGCTTATCACCGGGCAGGCGTGACAGCAGGTTAACAGCACCACCAATGGTGTTCTTTCCATAAAGGACGGATTGAGAGCCGCGAACAATTTCGACGCGCTCCAGATCATCAAGGAGAACCGGGAAACCAAGCGGGCGCGCGACAAAAACATCGTCGAGGAACAATCCAACGGCTGGCGAACGGTCCACGCCACCGGAAATTCCCAGCGAACCGACACCCCGAATTGAGAGCGGACCACCCTGACCATTATAATTCACGTTTGGCGCTCTGAATGCCGCATCTTCCAATGTAGTGACATCACCCGGAACCAGTTGATCTTGCTGGACAACCGAAACAGATACAGGCGCATCCTGTATTTTCTCTTCGCGGCGCCGTGCTGTTACCGTAATGGGATCAAGGACAATCGTATCTTCTTTGACCTGCTGCGCGGCATTTTCCTGCGCTGCTGCACCATCAACCAAAAGAGTAAATCCAAGCGTTGCCAGCAGGCAGTTGGAAAGCAGGAAATTTACGCGCTTCTTAATCATGAGTTTAGTCCCCAAGTTTTAGAAGCTCTGTTTGCGATAGCTGATCGTTGAGGACAAGACCTTGTAGTTTAGGGATCGCGTCAAAGTCTTTGGGGATCGCGCATCAATTGCTGAATTGGTTACGCAAAACCCTTGCGTCCCGTCACCTGCGTCGGCGAAATGCCAAACCGCTTGCGAAATTCCGTGGCAAAATGAGCAGGATGATAACCCATATTATGGGCAACGCGCGATATCGAAGTCTCGCCGGATTCCAACAGACTGCGTGCTTCTTCGAGACGCCGGGATTTCACAAACGAATAAACTGGTGTGCCAAACAGATCAACAAATCCGGCTCCAAGTTTGCGGGCATTTGTGCCCACCATTCTCGCTAATTCCGTAACTGTGGGCGGATTTGCCAGATCCGACATCAGGATAGAACGCGCGGCATGAAAACATTCTATATCCCGTGCAGTCCATCGTGCATGCTCACACCCGTCTGTAACGCTATCATTCGATACCAAATGCGATATGAATTCCAGCGCCTTGCCCGTCATATACAATTTGCGCGACGCACCGCGCAAAGGACAGCTCAACATTTGCCAGGAGATGCCGTCCAGCGCTGCTGTTCCGCACTCTTGCGTATTTTTAGCCGCGGAAACAATTGCAGAAACAGCTTCCGATCCAAGGCCACTTTCCGCCTGATCAGGGTCTATTTGAATGAAAACAGCGCTCAGTGTACCACTCACGAGAGAGCAATGGTTTGTCTCAACGAACTTATCACTGTTGAAAACAGCGGTTTGCCCCTTTTGCCAAACTCTGCGCCCTAACTGATCCTGTTCGACTTCAACATGACCCGCTGCAATCGCCCCCATCCAGATGCCCGGATCCATAACTGAGCGCCATGCTTGCCCACTCTTAACGGGCATGCTGTCGATAAGGATCTTCAATCCGGCTGCTTCGATTATTTCCACGATGGTGCCTCGAGTTTTTGCACCGACTAACACACATTACATGACTGCAAAAGTCAAGTTTATATCTCAGCAGACAAATTGACCGATCGCGCCAACAAAATTATTTCACTAACCGAGAACGAAATGCCTCAATACGTTGTCCTGCCACCACTGAGATCGAATGTAGCAGCAGTGGTGTATGAGTTTTCTTCCGACAACATCCACACAACCATGGACGCAACTTCGTTGAGTTCAACAAAGCGGTCCCGTGGAATACGCACCCGCATATAGTCTATGAATTCCGGCGTTAATCCGTCGAGTATTGGCGTCTTGGCAGTCGTCGGCGTGATGCAATTCACCGCAATGCCCGTTTTTGCCAGCTCTTTTCCAAGCGATTTTGTCAAGCCAATCACACCCGCTTTTGCGGCACTATAGGCTGCCAGATTGGGGTTTCCTTCTTTACCTGCAACCGACGCAATATTGACGATGCGCCCATAATTATTCTCTGTCATCAGAGGAACGACCGCACGGCAACAATTGAATGTGCCCGTCAGATTAACTGCAACCACTTTGTTCCACTCGTTCAAGTCATAATCGACCAGCGCCTTAACTGGCCCCGTAATACCGGCACTGTTGACCAGTCCATCAATGGTTGAAAAAGCATCACGAGTCTGAGCTGTCGCATGCGCAACGCTCTCTGCGTCTGCCACATCAACACCAAAGGCGATGCATTCAGGGGAAAGCTTGCGGGCAGCGTTTTCGGCCTCCCCCGCATTCAAATCCCAAATCGCGACAGCAGCCCCAGACTGCACCAGTCGATCCGCGATCGCATAGCCAATCCCTTGCGCGCCACCTGTTATGATGACGCGCTTCCCGTTCATATCAATCCGGTTCATTGCTATCCCCTAAACCTCAATCACCCATTCAGGCCGCAGCGGTGACTTGGTTTTGGACGCCCAATCCCTCAATCTCAACGCGCATCGTATCACCGGCCTTCAGGTAACGCGGAGGCTTCATGCCCATTCCAACGCCGGGAGGTGTTCCGGTCGTGATGACATCACCCGGCTCGAGCTTCATGAATTGGGAAATATAGGAAACAATGAAAGGCACCTTGAAAACCATGGTGCTGGTCGAGCCATTTTGAACACGCTCACCATTGACATCGAGCGTCATCGCGAGCGCATCAACATCAGCAATCTCGTCCGGCGTCACCAGCCACGGACCCAAGGGACCGAATGTCGGGCAACCCTTGCCCTTCATCCAGTTGCCGCCGCGCTTAAGCTGATATGATCGCTCCGAGACATCGTTGCAGACACAATAACCAGCAATGTAATCGACAGCTTCATCCTCGGTTACATAGGATGCGGCTTTGCCAATCACGATTGCAAGTTCAACTTCCCAATCTGTCTTCTGTGATCCACGCGGGATAAGCACAGTATCATTTGGGCCAACAATGCAGGATGGCGCCTTGTTAAACAAAACCGGCTCTTCCGGCACAGCCATTCCACTTTCCGCCGCGTGATCTGCGTAATTGAGACCAACAGCGATAAAATTGCCAACGCCAGTAACGCAAGAGCCCAGTCGCGTACCTTCTGGGACCAGAGGCAGGTTCTGGATGTTTACCCCCGCAAGCTTCGTTCCGATCGTCGGAAGCTCTTTGCCTGAAATATCGCTTAGAACAGACGAAAGATCGCGAATAGAGCCATTCTGATCAACAATGCCCGGCTTTTCAGAACCAGCTTCTCCAAACCTTACAAATTTCATTTCTCTCTCCCTTAGATCGAACGTGTCAAAAGATGTACTGGTCTGCTTGGCCACATCTCCCCAACAACCAAGCCGAATGCGATTTCAGTTGCTCGTCAGAGCAGCCCCCGCCCCGCCAGATTTCGCATCAAGTGTGATGCGCCAAAAACCCATGGCGCGCATTGCGTTGAGAGTTTTACCCTATTGCGCAAGGTGCCAAGTTTACTGTTGGAAATTGCTACAACATCCCCAACATGATGAGTGAACCCCTGCCCTTGCTCACCCCGATCTTCCGTTGGAGCAAACAGTGTGCCCATGAACAAAACCAAACCATCAGGATATTGATGATGCGCGCCGATAGTCTGTTCAACGAGATCAAGCGGGTCGCAGCTGATCTCTTTCATTGAGCTATGCCCACGAAGCATAAAGCCGTCATCGCCCTCAACGCTCAGCATCAATTCGGCCGAGCGAACATCATCAAGATCATAGGTCTCATCAAACAAACGCAGCAACGGGCCAACTGCACATGAGGCATTGTTGTCCTTCGCCTTACCCAATAAGAGTGCCGACCGACCTTCTATATCACGAAGGTTCACGTCATTTCCCAGTGTTGCTCCTACGATCCGCCCCTGACTATTGACCGCAAGCACGACTTCCGGTTCCGGGTTGTTCCACTTGGACGCTGGATGAAGACCTACATCAGCACAATGCCCAACGGAGGATAAAACCTGCGCTTTCGAGAACACCTCGGCATCTGGCCCGATACCGACTTCGAGATATTGCGACCAGACACCCTCATCAATAAGAGCTGCCTTGACCTCTTCTGCCGCCGCGGAACCTGCTTTAAGGTCACGCAAGCTTTCCCCAATAACAGCAGCGATACGGCCACGAATGCGCGAGGCTAATTCCGGATTGCCCGCGGCACGTTCCTCGATCACACGCTCCACCATGGAGCGAGCGAATGTAACCCCACACGCCTTAACAGCCTGAAGATCAATGGGCGCAAGCAGATGGACTCGTCCGTCAGACCCGCTATTCAGAAGGTTTGAAATATCGGCAATTGGCTCGCCCATGGATTGAGCGGCATAGGCTGCCGGATCTCCCATTTCCAAAAGATCACGCATTGTTGGTACAACAGTGCTCGTTATATCGAGCACCTGACCATTGCGTATCACTACAATCGATGGCCCCTGAACATCTTCACGCCACACACGCCCGACAAATGTTCCACTGTCTAAAAAGTCCTGAGCAGACATAGATTTCTTTCAGAGCTAAGTCAGTCTAAGAGATGGAAAGCGTGCAAAACGACTGCCTTTAACGCTTAACGCTGGACAAATTTTGCAAGTCGGGTGACACCATCCATCAGGCGCGCTTCATCAGAAACCGCATGGCACCAGCGCAACCATCCATTGCCTTCTGGCCCAAATGCAGACCCCGGTGCGAGACCGAGTCCGGCTTCCGAAACAAGTCGCTTCGCAATTTCAACAGAGTCAGATTGTCCTGCAATGCGGAAAAACACATACATGGCTCCGCCAGCTTCCGGGACATCAACGCCGGGGATATCCAGCAAACCGGACACAAGGAGATTACGTGTTCGCGCCAATCGAGAGCGAAGATTTGCAATCTCAGCTTCACCCTGCTCAAGTGCAACGGTGGCCGCACGCTGGATCGGCTCAAATACACACGAGAAATTATATTCGATCAACTTCGCCAGATCGTCAGCCATGGTGACCGGCGCTGTTATCCAGCCAGCGCGCCAACCAGTCATCGACCAGGCTTTGGAAAAACTATTCACCGAGATCAGCCGTTCATCAGCATTCATATGCCGCAGAAAACTTGGAGCGGAGCGAACAGCTGGATCGTAGATCAAACGCTCGTAAACCTCATCGGCGACGACCCAAATTCCGAGCCTTCTGCAATGCGCCGTGATTGCCTCGATTTGTTCGTCCGTAATCGTCCATCCCGTCGGATTGTTGGGCGAGTTCACGATCAGCATTTTTGTGTCTGGCGTAAGTGCATCCAACAGACGATCAAGATCAAGTGACCATTTTCCGCCATTGACAGTCAACGAAACGCGCTCAATATAAGCGCCCGCAATGCGTGGAATTTCCGTAATATTTGGCCAAAGCGGTGTAATGGCCACCACCCGATCACCCGGCGACAGCATCAATTGCGATACGACTCCGAGACCTGTAACGCCTGAGCCGACAACGCTGATGCGGTCGGTCTCAATTTCGCGCCCGTGCAGGTCAGTCATATATGCAGCAATAGCCTTGCGCAAATAAGGGCGACCGAGATTTTGAGCGTAAAAAGTCTCGCCTGCTGAAAGCGACTTCATTGCCGCATCTCGTATAAACCCCGCAGTCGGCTGGTCGGTCTCGCCAAACCAGAATGGAAGAACATCTTCCCGTCCCATGGCACTATTGGCCACTTCTCTGATTTGCGAACTGGAAAGCGAGCGAACTGCGTCACGCGCTTGCGTTGGGAACATTTGTTTTTGCAACATTAGTCGTCCTTTCTTGTATCAGGACAGAAAACACTCAGGCATGGACGATTGAGTTCAGGAAGAACCGGGCACGCTCGGTCTGCGGATTATCAAAGAAAGCATCGGGTGCGTTCTGTTCGATGATCTCGCCTTTCTCCATGAAGATGATGCGGTCTGATATACGGCGCGCAAATGACATCTCATGTGTCACAACCAGCATTGTCACGCCTGTGCGCGCAAGACTCTGGATCACATCAAGAACTTCTCCAACCATTTCGGGGTCGAGCGCCGATGTCGGTTCATCAAACAGCAACACTTCCGGTTCCATAGCCAATGCGCGTGCGATTGCGACGCGTTGCTGCTGCCCGCCAGAAAGCTGATCCGGATATTTGTTAACATGCTCGCTCAGGCCAACACGTTGCAGAAGCTGGTGCGCTTTTTCTTCAGCCTCAGCCCAACTGCGACCACGCACCCGCACAGGCGCAATAGCGACATTGCGCAAAGCCGTCATATGCGGAAACAGGTTGAACTGCTGAAAGACCATTCCAACTTCAGCGCGAACTTTCTCGAGTTCTTTGCCTTCACGAACTGGAACACCATCAACCACAATCGAGCCAGATGAAAACGTCTCAAGAAGATTGATGCACCGGATGAGTGTTGATTTACCCGAGCCGGATGAACCAATAATTCCAACAACCTCCCCGCGGCGTACCGAGAGGTTCACATTCTTCAATGCATGGAATTTTCCGTAGTATTTTTCCAAAGCCGAGATTTCGATCAGCGTCTCAGAACTCTGCTTGTTCGGATTTTCGTTACTCATAATGTTCTTCCTCCCACGCAACCGCTATCGGCGCTTTTTTTGCCGCTGCTCAAGCATACTGACAACGCGAACCATCGGGATCAGCATCAACAGATAGAGAATGGCAGCACCAACAAGCGGTGAGGGATTGGCATAGTAAGCCTGTGCCTGCGTTGCCTGCTTCAGCAGATCGGGCAGCGCAACAACAGATGCTAGTGCGGTGTCTTTTATCAAGCCAACAGCAACCCCGGTTGCCGGCGGAATGACGAGACGCATAGCCTGAGGTAAAATAATATCCACCATCAACCGTGGCCACGAGAACCCAAGAGCATGCGCCGCTTCAAACTGGCCACGAGGAACTGCTTCGATACCAGCGCGGAACGTTTCGGCCATATAAGCCGAGGCAACCAGCGAAATAGCTGTTGTCGCCGCCCAGAATGCAGACAACCGTAGCCCGACAAAAGGCAATGCGTAATAAACAAGGACGAGCAAGACCAACAACGGAATTGCACGAAAAACATCGATGTAAGCAATCGCAAAAATTCGAATGGGTTTCGGTGCATACATCCGGATCAGCACCAGAACGAGCCCCAGAATGACCGAGACAATCAAGCTGGTTACACCCAGCAGTGCCGTTAATCCGAAACCCTGCAACATCAGCGGGGCTGCGTTCTTGAGAACCTCAAAGTTCAGAAACGTTGAGTAAAAATCCATAGGCGAGACCAACTATCCCAATAGTGGAAGACGAGTTATCCGTCGGGCAAAATTGCCGGAGATTTCTCCGGCAATTTACTGATCAAAAGGCGATCACTTACCGGGGATTGAACGCACTTCAACGGTGCTCGAATCTTTGGCGGGTGCGGTGCCGAACCATTTTTCATGGATACGGGCGATTTCACCGTCTTCCTTGAGCTTACTGATCACAGCGTCGAGTTCTGGAAGCAGTGGGCTGTCTTTTGCCAACATAATCGCGAACTGTTCGTTCGTTGGGATCGTGTCGACAATCGCATATTGCGGCTTGTCTTTGATGTAATATGCATCGATTGGGCAATCATGGACAAAGGCGGCCACGCGTCCGGTCGCGATATCGAGCATAGGCTCGCTCACACCATCATAGCGATTGATTTCGGTAATGCCGTATTTGTCTTTGTTTTCCGTCGCCCACATCTCGCCGGTTGTTCCAGTGACAACCGCCAGCACCTTGCCATTCAAGTCTTTCAGGCTTTTTACATCGCCGTTTGAACTCGTTGTGAGGCAGGCGTCCGCATCGTAATGAGGCTGGGTAAAAGCAACAGACTCTAGACGTTTATCTGTAATCGTGACCGTACCAATCGCAATATCAGCGCGACCAGATTGTACCGTCGCGAAAATGCTGTTGAATGGCATCTGGGTGTAATTGATCTTCTTACCGGTGCGCTCACCAATGAGATTAACCAGATCAACCTCAAAACCAACAAGATTGCCAGAGCCATCTTCAAACTCAAATGGCACATTGGCCGTGACCGAAGCCACGTTCAGGTCGCTTGCATGTGCTGCACCCGCGAACATCGAAATGACACTGGCGAATAGAATTGCACGCTTCATCATGTTTGGAACCTCCCGTTTCCGACAACAGTCTTGAGTACTGCTGGCAAACGGGTACACTGACGAAATTCGCGCCGGTATCACCCCTAGGGGGGACAGAACATCGGCGGGCAGTGAGCATAATACAATGATGAAAATGCAGCACAGTGGCACGAACAAAACCCAAGATTCTGTAGTCGCTGAAATGATCTCCGCGATCGACAATCCAGAATATCCACGCATTGCAATGAGGGCACTCAACCGCTTGGTTCAGGCCGATGCATCAGCGATGTACGTCTATTCGGGTGATGCGTTAGTTTACATTCTCGACGACGACATCGGGCATCTCGTGGATAGCCGATTCCTCGATAGCTATCGCAAGACAACCTATCGTCTCAACCCGTTCTACCAGCACCATCGGATTGGTATTGAAAGCGGCGCATACACGATGGGGCAATTGGCACGCAGCCAATCTTTCAGAAAACCGCTCGCTGAATTCACCGGTATTGAGATCGATGACGCTGAGGAAATCGGCTATCGCACGCATGGGTTTCCCAAGCGCTGTTCAGAACTTGCGATTGCTGTAAAATTATCGCCGCTGCAAACAGTGCAGATCGCTCTATACCGCTCTGGTTATAATGCGTTTCAGACGCATGAACTCTCAACGCTTAAAGGGCTCAACCAGACATTCAGCGCACTTTACAGCCGGTTCTGGCAACACCATCAGTTGAGCCATGTCAGTGACGACAATTTATTGCAAAGTGCACTTCAGGGATTGTCTCACGGCGCGCTTTCAAACCGCGAACAGGAAGTGCTTCTACTTGATTTGAATGGAAGTGACGCGCGGCAAATTGCTGGTAAGCTCAACATCTCAGAAGAGACCGTAAAGACCCATCGAAAACGGGCTTTCATCAAATTGGGCTTGAACACCAAGTCGCAGTTGTTTCAAACAATCCTGCGCCGAATTATTCATAAAAAAGGCGTTGAATAGTCTTCAGTACATTTTAAGAAAGTTCGATCGAAAACGCCGTTTCATCTGCTCAAATACCTCCTACTCTTTTTTGAATGACTGACCGTTCAAAATGGCTATAAAAAATTATTAACATGATTTTTCGGCCCGGAAACATGAGTTCCAACAAACCTTAAGCGGAATATTATTCTAATATTGGATGAAAAATATTTTATTTATTGCTTGTTGAGCATTTCCTCCAATGAGATTAACAAGTCTTGAAAGTCATGTTCTCCTTTTAAGCGTCAAAGTGCAAAAATGCCCCACCAGAAAAGCCCGATCATTTCGCTGCAGCCTTCACGGCGGCAATTTCTTAGCATGTCAGCCGGAGCTGCCGTCGCCGCTGGTTTAGGGATGACAGCATCAGGATTGCTGCTGCCAACACAGGCACGCGCTCAGGATACGAAGCCACAAAAGGGCGGGCATCTGGTTATTGCCATGCACTCCGCTTCCAGCTCGGACCATCTGGATCCCGCATCCTACACGATGGCATATATGTACACCGTCGGCTTTCAGCTATTTAACACACTGCTGGAGCTCGGCCCTGATGGTAAGCTCACGAGCGCTCTGGTTGAAAGCTGGGAACCAGCCAATGCCGATGCAAGCAAATGGGTATTCCGCCTGCGCAAGGACGTGACCTTCCACAATGGTAAAGAGCTGACTGCGAAGGATGTAGTCTACTCACTCAATCATCATCGTGGTGATGATACCAAATCCGGCGGCAAAGGCGTGCTTCTCGCCGTCACGGATGTTGTGGCATCTGACACGCATGAGGTGACTGTTACGCTCAATGCGGGGAATGTCGATTTTCCGGCAGCTTTCGTCGATTATCATCTGGGCATCGGACCTGACGGCGAAGACTTCGACAAAGGTATTGGCACTGGCGCATTCATTCTTGAAGATTTCCAGCCCGGCGTGCGCGCATTAACCCGCCGCAATCCGAACTACTGGCATCCAGATCGCGCCAATGTGGATTCCGTTGAAACCATCGCTATGGATGATACTACTGCGCGCATGGCGGCATTGATGAGCGGTCAGGCGCATATCGTCAACGCCGTCGAGCCGCGTTTGGTCAGCCATCTGAGTGCGCGCCCTGACATCCAGATTCTGCGTACGCCAGAAAACTCAATGTATTGCTTCCCGATGCGCACAGATTCTGAATTGTTGAAAAACAACGATCTGCGTCTGGCGCTCAAATATGCAATCGACCGCGAAGAGTTACAGAAAAGTTTGCTGGTTGGTACCGGCGCTGTTGGCAACGATCACCCGATCCCGTCATGGAACCCACTTTATTCCAAGGATGTTCCACAGCGCGCCTACGATCCTGAAAAGGCCGTATTTCATCTGAAAAAGTCAGGCTTCTCCGGCTCAATTCCGCTCAGTGTTTCGGATAACGGTTTTACCGGATCGGCAGATGCAGCACAGCTTTATCAGGCATCGGCGGCAAAAGCAGGCATCACGATTGATGTTGAGCGCGTGCCATCCGATGGTTACTGGGATGAAGTCTGGCTGAAAAAGCCGTTCGTCGCGTCCAACTGGTCAGTTCGCCCAACTGCTGATGCGATGCTTTCGATGCTGCTCCAGACTGGCGCTCCATGGAATGAAACCGGCTGGAGCAATGAAACATTTGACAAGTTGCTTGCCACATCCCGCGTTGAGCTGGATGAAGCAAAGCGCAAGCAGATTTATCACGACATGCAAGTGCTGATCGTGGAAGATGGCGGAGAACTGATCCCGGTCTTTACCGATAATCTTGCTGCCGCCAGTGGCAAGGTAAAGGGTTATGTTTCCGTACCGGGTGGTGGCGATATGAGCGGTTATCGTCTGGCTGAAAAGGTCTGGCTTGAAGAATAGCAGAGACAATAACGGATAGTTAACTCTGATTACCATTGCATCCCCAAAGGCGGCCCCGCTTTTGGGGAATGCCTATCACAAGGGTCTTGGCATTGATGCGCCGAACGGGTAACACCGGCGGCACCTCCCCGTTTTGACCGCCTATGTCCGGACCGCCAATGACAGATGTGTCACCAGACCAATCCGCCAGCGATAGCAAGAAAGCCGCGACTTCCGACCGTACATATTCCGTCGGTTTTTTGCGCGGCAGCTCGCTTTCAGGACTGATCTTCAAGCGCTTGTTGCTTGGTGTCGTATTGCTGTGGGCTATTTCAGTTGTCATTTTTGCCGGAACACAAATTTTGCCCGGTGATGTAGCCACTGCAATGCTGGGGCAACAGGCAACGCCACAGGCCGTCGAAAACATCCGCAAAGAGCTAGGCTTAGAGCGATCGGCTGTGCAGCGTTATACGGAGTGGCTCGGCAATGCAGTTCAGGGTGATCTCGGGCGCAGCTATTCCAATCGGCAGGACATTGCAAAAAGCATAGCGCCGCGCCTGTCTAATACGCTCTATCTCGCGGCAATGGCCGCGCTGTTTGCAATACCGATTGCCCTGTTGCTGGGCATCATTTCCGTTCTTTATGCAGGAACTGCGATTGATCGTGGCATCGCGGTCGCAACGCTTGGCACAATATCGCTGCCAGAGTTTTTCGTGGCCTATATTCTGATCGCCTATTTTGCGATTTCGCTTGGTCTTTTGCCATCAAGCGCCATTGTGAATCCTTCCATGAGCGGCTGGCAGCGCCTGACAGCGATTGCCCTGCCCTGTATGACGCTGGTGATCGCTGTTACCGGACATATGGTGCGCATGACACGCGCATCACTTCTTGCGGTGATGTCATCGCCCTATATTGAGACTGCTCAGCTGAAAGGCCTGCCACGTTGGCGCATTCTGCTCAAACATGCACTACCCAATGCACTCTCACCCGTTATTAATGTCATAGCACTCAACCTCGCCTATCTGGTTGTGGGTGTGGTCGTTGTTGAAGTGATCTTCGTTTATCCGGGCATGGGTCAATATATGGTCGACCATGTCTCCAAACGCGATGTGCCGGTCGTGCAAGCTTGCGGGCTTATATTTGCAGCCGTTTACATTGGCCTTAACATCATTGCTGATGTGATCGTCATTCTGACCAATCCACGGCTAAGGCATTCGGGATGAAAAAGCGCAACAAAAGCTCGCAGCTCTTGGCAGTTATCGGCTTTGGCGGAATCGCCTTCTTTTTGTTCGTTGCAGTTTTTGCAGAATGGCTTGCGCCACACCCCATTTCGGAAGTCGTCGGCAGCGTGTGGCAAGGCCCCTCCCCCGAAGCGCTGCTTGGAACCGATAATATTGGCCGTGATCTCCTGTCACGCGTCATATGGGGCACGCGGTTAACGCTTTCGATTGCCGCAGCAGCCACAATTCTCGCATTTATGATCGGTGTGCCACTTGGTTTTCTTGCAGCCCTGACCCGTGGCTGGCCGGATCAGGTTCTGTCTCGTGGCAACGACCTGCTGATGGCCATACCAACGCTAATTTTTGCACTCGTCGTGCTCGCTGTTCTGCCAAAAAGTATTTTCATTCTCATTGCAGTTATCGCAGTTCTGGAGGCAACCCGCGTTTTCCGCGTCGGCCGCGCGATTGCCTCAGATATTGTGGTGCTGGATTATATCGAAATCGCACGGCTGCGTGGCGAGAGCAAAAGCTGGATTATCTTTCATGAAGTCCTGCCAAACGCTCTGTCCCCACTACTTGCAGAATTTGGGTTGCGTTTTGTGTTTTCCATCCTGTTCCTTTCGACCCTTTCTTTTCTGGGACTCGGTGTGCAGCCGCCGATTGCCGATTGGGGAAGTCTGGTTAAGGAAAACAAGGACGGGCTGATGTTCGGCGTGTTTGCTGCGCTTATTCCGGGTGGTGCTATTGCTTTGCTTGCGATCAGCGTGAACTTTGTCGTGGACTGGACTTTACAGCGCACGACCAGCCTCAAGCGAGGCACGCAAAACAATGGATAATCCCAACACACAACCATTGCTGAAAATCACTGGTCTTCAGATAAGCTCCGACGATTGTCTTGTCGTCGATGGCATTGATCTGACCTTGCAAAAAGGCCGCGTTCTTGGCCTGATCGGGGAATCCGGCGCCGGCAAATCTACTATAGGTCTTGCAGCCCTTGGTTTCGCACGCGGCGGGCTTGAGATCACCGGCGGGACAATCACGCTGGATGGGCAGGACGTACTTTCACTATCTCGCAAGAGCACGCAGAAACTGCGCGGCAGCAGGATCGCCTATGTTGCGCAATCGGCTGCGGCTGCGTTCAACCCGGCACACAAGCTGATTGATCAAGTGACAGAAGCCGCCATCTGGCATGGACTGATGAAACGCAGCGAAGCGAAAGCCCGAGCTGTTGAACTGTTCACGCTCCTCGGCCTGCCAGATCCGCACCGTTTTGGCGAGCGCTATCCGCATCAGGTCTCGGGCGGTCAGCTTCAGCGTGCCATGACCGCAATGGCGCTTTGTACCAGTCCCGATCTTGTGGTATTTGATGAGCCGACAACCGCGCTTGATGTGACAACCCAGATTGAGGTGCTGATCGCCATCAAGAAAGCAATAGCAACGACAGGAACAGCGGCGCTTTATATTTCGCACGATCTGGCAGTGGTGGCGCAGATTGCCGATGACATTATGGTCTTGCGCCACGGACAAATGGTGGAACAAGGGTCGGTGCGCGAAATTTTTGATGCACCGCGCGAAGACTATACGCGCCAGCTTGTGGCTGTTCGTCAAAAGGAAATCGAAGGCCGCGCAGAAAGCTCGGCTTCTCTGCTTTCTATCAAAAATATCTCGGCTGCTTATAACCCGGCGACACCTGTACTGACCGAAATTACCCTTGATCTCGCAAAAGGCCAGACACTGGCTATCGTGGGGGAATCTGGTTCCGGCAAATCAACGCTCGCCCGCGTTGTCAGCGGACTTCTTGAGCCCACTGCCGGGGAAATTCGCTTTGATGGCGCAGTGCTGCCAGCAAGCCTGGACAATCGCTCAAAAGAGACTTTGCGCAATATCCAGATGATTAGCCAGTTGCCCGATCTGGCGCTGAACCCACGTCGGACCATAGCGGACATCATCAGCAGGCCGTTGCAGTTCTATTTTGGAATGCCACGCGATGCACGGCGCAAATCTGTCGCTGAGTTAGTGGACCTCACAGAACTGCCAAAGAGCCTTCTCGAACGGTATCCGGCAGAACTCTCAGGCGGTCAGAAACAGCGCGTCTGCATCGCGCGTGCGCTTGCTGCGCGTCCCAAACTGCTTCTATGCGATGAACCAACATCGGCTCTCGATCCCTTAGTGGCTGAGGGAATTCTGGAACTCTTGCGTCGCGTGCAAAGCGAGACAGAAACCTCATATCTCTTCATCACACATGATCTCGCAATTGTTCGCGCCATAGCCGACAAAATCGCCGTCATGCACCGGGGATCAGTTGTGCGTTATGGCCTAAAGGCAGATGTACTCAACCCACCCTATGACGATTATACCGCAAAGCTTCTTGCATCGGTACCGCAAATGCAGCCAGGCTGGTTGGATGACATCATTGCGCAGCGCACAGACCCTACTACTGCAGATACAATAAGGACATAAAAGCATGAGCAGCAAAACAGTCATTCTCGATGGTGGCATGGGTCGGGAATTAGAACGTGTTGGCGCACCGTTCCGTCAGCCGGAATGGTCGGCTCTCGCGCTTATCGAAGCTCCGCACTTTGTCCGCGAAGTGCATGACGGTTATATCGCTGCCGGCGTTGATGTTATTACCACCAACAGCTATGCGGTTGTCCCCTTTCACATAGGCGAAGAACGCTTTGCTGCGGAAGGCCACAAACTCGCAGCTCTCTCTGGAACAATTGCACGCGAAGCAGCCGATGCGGCGACGCGTAAAGTCAAAGTAGCCGGATCATTGCCACCCGTTTTCGGATCCTACCAGCCTGAGCTTTTCAATCCAGCTCGTGCAGGTGAATTGCTTGATGTATTGGTGGATGGACTTGCACCTTCCGTCGATCTCTGGCTTGCTGAAACCCAGAGCAGCCTCATTGAGGTCAAAGCTGCATATGAAGCCATCCGTGCAACCGGAAAGCCGCTCTGGATTTCCTACACTCTGCGCGATGATGTTGCGCCGGAAGCCATGACGGAAGCACAGCTTCGTTCCGGTGAAACAGTGGCTGAGGGTGCCCGACTTGCGGCTGAGCTCGGAGCAGAAGCGCTGCTTTTCAACTGTGCAATGCCCGAAGTTATGGATGCAGCCATTCTTGCGGCAAAGCAGGTCTTTGATGAACTGGACAAGGATATTCCAATTGGCGTTTATGCCAATGCATTTCCATCACAACAGGGCGATGAAGAGGCAAACGCAACTGTTACCGAAGTTCGCGCTGATCTTAATCCCGATGCCTATGGTGCATGGGCACAGCGTTGGGTCAAAAACGGTGCTGGTATCATTGGTGGCTGCTGTGGCATCGGCACCAACCATATTCACGCATTATCAAACCAGTATCTTTGCGCATAACTAAAAGAGGCGGCTGAAAAGCCGCCCAATTTTTTCTAAGATAAAATACGCGCTGCTGCCAATGAGAGCGCTACAACGCCATTGGCAATGGAACGTTCATCCGGCTGATAATCGGAATTATGCAGCTTGTCTTCACGACCTTCCTGCGCAGCACCAATACCTAGCTGGAACGACGGCACTCGTTCACCAACCAGTGCAAAGTCTTCAGAACCCAAGCTTCCGCCGCGCTTGAAGAACACATCGCCATAATGCTCGCGGATAACCGCGCCCGTTGTTTCGATCAAATAGGAATCGGAGACCATTGATGGCACACCGCGCACATAATTGATTTCGCAACGCACGCGTAATGATGCTTCAAGCCCGCCACAAATGCGACGGACGGCAGCTTCAATAATGTCGCGCGCCTCGCGGTCCTGACAACGCACGGTCCCCATAATCGCAACGGAGTCCGGGATGATGTTATGCGTATGACCGCCATGTATAGAGCCAATAGTCAGAACAGCCGCCAGCATTGGATCAACCTCACGCGATACGATTGTTTGTAACTGCGTGATAAGCTGTGCTGTAGCGACGATCGGGTCCACGGCCTGATGCGGACGCGCGGCATGACCGGAAGCCGCATGAACAGTAATATCAAACTCGTCAGATGAACCGTTCGCAACACCTTCCACAAACGTAAATGTGCCTGTTGGTTCATCAGGATGGTTATGAAAGCCAAGCGCATAGTCAACGCCATCAAGAATGCCATCGGCAATCATGGCCCGCGCGCCGCTCTCCTGTGTTTCTTCTGCCGGCTGGAACATCAGCTTCACATTACCGCTCAGACGCGGAGCAATATCTTTCAAAACCTTGCCAATGCCGATCAGTGTCGCGGTATGCAGATCGTGACCACAGGCATGCATTTTACCCGGGTGAAGACTGGCAAACGGAAGTCCCGTTTGCTCTTCGATTGGCAGAGCATCCATATCGGCGCGGATGATCAAAGTCGGCCCCGGACGACCGCCCTTAATCAGACCGACAACACCGGTCCGCCCCACGCCTGTCTGATGCTCAATGCCTAAGCTTGCCAGTTCGCGCGCAACCACGCCGGCTGTTCGCTCCACATCAAAACCGGTTTCCGGATGAGCATGGATATCCCGGCGCACCTCAATCAGATGCGGTTCAATGTCGTTGGCGAGGCTCTGTACAAAAGATGAAAGATCGTTGAGCAGATTGGGATCGGATTGAGCGGTCATAGTTGTATCCAGTTAAATCAAGATGGATTTGCTTAAACACTCGAATGCTCACTGACCAGATTTATTATTTTATTTTGTTTGTTGCCCTTAACGATAGCGGCCTTTCCCTGCTTTTACCCTAGTGGGGAAAAGCTAATCTATCAACGCCTCTAAATTTAAGCGATGTTCTGCTGTAAAGGAATTTTACAGCAGAACGCGCTTACTTACCACTTCACTTTGAAGCCAACATTGCCTTTGATTGCATAGCTGTCGCCAAAGTTGTTGAGTCTGGTGTTGACGAGGCCCTCGCCATAGATCGAATATTTATCGTCGTTCCAGTTGTACGAACCGCCAAGACCCAGTCCACCCCATATCCGATCATTGCGGCTCGTGAAGCTGCTTTCCGCAACATTCACACGCGTGCCTTTGAGAAACTCGTAATAGAGATTAGCAATCCCATACACCCGTGTCCGATCCAGCATGCCATTGGCATTCTGCCATGAGTTCTCATGATCAACCGTCAGACCAAGACGACCCTGCAAGCTTTCTCCACGATCAAGGCTGACATCTGCATCAAATGCATCCGTGAATGCATCAAAATCAACATTGGAATACGTCAACTGTGCCTGTGGTGTCAGTGACCATGCTTCATTGATGGCAAAACGCTGCCCGCCTTCAAGTGATAAAGCATAGCCAAAGCCATGATTGTTATCGGTGAGGCCTGTATTGGCAGTCGTCGAATGAAGATCACTGCGATACCACGTCACCTGACCCTGACCATCAAGGTAAAAGCCATTCTCGCCATACCAGGTGAGCGTTCCGCCAAGACCATAGCCGTCTGTGCTGATATCACCATCGCCGTGGGCTGAATTGGTTTTCGTCTTGCCATGGGCATAATGCACCGTGAAGCCGCCAATCAGCTTGCCGTTTTCGGTTTCCGTCAGCATGCCATCAATACCAGCCTGCATTTTGAAGACATTCTGGTTGTAATTGGTATCAGAGGTCGAAAAGCGCGGCTCCATATGGTTATGCGAACCTTCAATGCGACCCCAGACGCCATTGCCATTGATTGCAGCACCGGCTTCATCAGATACTGCATAAGGCGAGCCAACCGCATCAGCACCCTGCGCAACCACACGATTGCCATTGCCCGACCAGACACGGTTGCCGGTACGCTGCTGCAAGGTTGCAACACCATTCAAGCCAAGCAGAGCCTGCGGATAGGCTTCATAAACCGGAACACCAGCCTGATAGAGCGGTTCTGGCTCAACGGGATCCACAGGATCAGGATTGACTGGATCCACAGGATCAACCGGGTCTACAGGGTCCACAGGGTCCACAGGGTCCACAGGGTCTACAGGGTCGGTTGGTTGAAACTGCGAGCGTAAATACCAGTTGCCATCCGTCGGGTCTGATGAGACGCCCTGGAACAGCGAATAGGCATATTCACCGCCGACCACCACTTGTTGGCCTGATCTGGTTTTATAATCACCAATCAGACTAAATTGCCCATCCGCTGCGCCGCCCACCTCAATGATCTTGATACCGTTGACGGTTTGCGCGCCTGTGCCGCCAGCATTGATCACCCGAAGACTGCTTTCGCCGGTAGAGTCACCCTCTATAACAAGCTTGTCTGTTTCAGAGTTATCATCTCCAAGCTTAGTATTAAGCACAAGCAAGGTACCATCAGATGTGAAATCATTGTTAATCGTGAGCGTTTTGAAACCACCACTCTGCGGAGCCAGGAAAGCGACCACACCAGAACTATCAAGGTTGTTGAGCGCCGATGAACCTGTCAACTGCCACGCGCTGGTCTCATCGATCAATAACCGGTCGAGTACAACGCCCGTTTCACTCACACGAGAAGCACTTGTTAGCAGAGTGCCTTTAAGCAGGTTAAAGTCCACCTTACCGCTGGCAACAACAATGTCACCCTCCAGTGCTGATCCAACAGCATTTACACTCACTGTTCCGACTTCCATCGGAACCACATCGCTACCGCCTGTATAGTTATAAACCTCGCTAGAAAATAAAACATGGCTATCGCCGGATCCAGTAACGCGCGTATTCTCAAAATTAAACGTATTTTCGAAACCACCACTAACCAACACTGCGGCACCGTTCGAAGAGGTGATTTTTGAGTTTTTAACATCAATTGTGTTGGTATGTTTCGGCAAGCTGGTCATGTCATCAGGGGTATTATAACCGACTGTATATATGCCTGCAGCATCATTGCCTGAAGTTGTTATCGTCGTATCAGACATAGTCACTGCGGAACCAAACGTCAGGGCCACACCATGAGCATTTTCGCCCTTAGTTGTGATGGACGTACCTTCTGACATAACAATTCGACCCGTCTGGTGACTACGTGCGCCAATTGCACCTTCGCCAAGCGTGTTGATAATCAGTCCCCTGCCATCAATCGTGGAGCCTGTTGTTGCCAAAAGACCGTAGGCATTGATTCCTTCTGTCGTGATCTTTGTCGTATTAACAGTCACAAATGAGCCAGGCCAAGTTGCGCTGCCGCCATTACTAGCCGCGACGCCATAACCATAATCACCATAAGTATAGATATTACTGCGGCTTATAGCTGAGCGGACGTGGATGTTTTCAACGCCACTCGCGCGATCACCATGCGTGATAATATCGACATTATCTACCTGTATTTTAACTGTTCGAATATCGCTAATGTCGGCCACAGCGTTAATACCGTGACCATAGCCGCTCTGGGTTTCAATACGACCATTGCTCAGAAAAACATTACTTTTAGCGTTGGCATCAACGCCGTAATTATACGCAATAATTTCAAAGTTATTGGCTGTAAGTGATCCACTCATCACTCTGATGCCATGGCCAGAATGAACAACAATTTTTGTATCCTCGATCAACGCCGTAGCGCGCGTTGATGAGGCCTTTCCCTGAGCCGATATCCCCATTGTGTCAGCCTCAATGCTGCTTCCTTTGAGCAACAAGTGGGATTCACCAATCGTTAATATTCCATAACCCGATTTACCAATGCTTTTTATCTCGATATTTTGCAAATCAAGCGTCGCGCCGTCACCAGATAAATACGCCCCGCGCGCGCCTTCTCCTGCCGCCTCAATGATTGATTTTTTCCCATCAACACCGACAATTGTAACAATACTCGGAGAATATACATTCGACGAATCAATATGCAAAGCGTCTGCGGCACGCCCTTCACTGCGTATATCAACCTCCGAACCTGTGACTGTCAGGTTTCCGTTTGATATCCAAACCGCATAAGCACCCTGATCCGGACGGTCAACAGTTGTGTGCGCTATAAATTCAGAATCGACAACGACGCGCTCTTCGCCACTTAAAATACGTATCTGATCAGCCACACCCAACGAAGTAGTAGCAATAAGCGCAAATACAGAAACACCGATTAAAAATACTGACTTATGCCAGTTTAAACGTCTTTGAATTATAATCTTACTTGAATACGACATAAACCGCCCTCTTGACCGGAAAACCGCTATGTCAAAACGAAACGCCACGTATAAATATCCCACACTCATTATATACGGGTAGGAATTAATGACGTATGTCTCGTTAAGATTAGGTGACTGGGCGGCTACCTGCTTTATCTAACAGAAGGAACCTATGAAAATATTCATAAAAAGCATTGTATAAAAGTTCAATAAATTTTAGAAAAATACAATATATCGTGGACGCATTTATAAAATACGATTACTTTTCTCAATAACCTAATTCTTCGAATAAAAGATCTATCCAGATAATATCTTATGCTGCCGCCCGGCGAAATGCAGCAGGCGTCATACCAACATAACGTTTGAAAAGATTGGCAAAGTGAGCCTGATCGGCAAAACCGCAAACAAAGCCAATATCCATAAGTGGTAGCGATGAAGATGCAAGCAACTGCTTCGCTTTACTAACCCTCAAGCGAATAATATGTTGGTGTGGCGTCATATCCATTGTGCTCTTGAACCGCTGATAAAATGTCGTACGGCCCATAGCGCATAACGACGCGAGTTCGTCGATTTGGATATCTCGTCCCAGATGCTCAATCGCATAGTCATCAATTCTCAACAGGTGCTTGTCTGTAAGCTCACTGCGCAGTGCTTCTGATTTAACCGCAAATTTTGACAATATATCCGCGCATAAATCGCGTGACATAGAGTCAATCTCAAGCCGTGATAGATTGGGAGACACTGTCAAAAGTTGCTTTATCGAGCGGACAAACCAACTGATACTCGCACTTTTTCTTCCGAAGACATCAGAGAATGAAAGACCGTTTACATCCAAATCAAAGAGTTCATTTGCAACTTCGTGCAGCAACTCAGGTCTAAGAAAAATATGTACGGCTTCAGTTTCGTTGCCAATAATACAATCTACGGACATCTGAGGGTCGGCTATACATATAGAAAATGCAGGAACTATTGCACGTTCTCTCCGTCCTGAAATTATACGAAATACTTCAGTATCCCGTAATGCCATAGTCAACCAAAAAAATGGGATAGGTCGATGGTGGGTCGAGTGCGGCTCTTCAATTGTATGTGCAGCAAAAATATTAGACCAGCTATGCCGCTGACTACTCCGAACCGTTTTTATTTCTTTCGAAACAAATAACGAGGTCTCTTGACCAAGAAGAGCTTTTTTTGTGATTTGCGTTGGGCTTTCCCGTAAAATAATAGCCCCTCCCCCCTTTTGAGCACAATCGGATATTCTCGGAATTTTTCAAAAAAACAAGCCAAAAAAATTGAAAATGTTATATATACTATGTTTTATTCAAGTTATTCGTATATTCTCTTATTAAGCGCCAATATAACGGATTTTGAGACAGTGATAATGCCTTATTTCATGCCATCAAACTGAAGAAACCATAATCAAACAGCTGCGCTGGCCAGCAACAGACCGGAGGATTTTCCGACTTGGTTGGGTCATTGTCAGCCTAAAAACGGCGTTAGAATATGGCAGGGTTGATGGGGGCAAACTTGGTAACTCTAAAATATAATAATTGTAACGAAACTATACGATAAACATATGCAGAATGATTGCAGCTCGCGCCGAAAAAGATAATAATCTCAATTCAGAATACTGCATAAATGGTTGGACTATGAAGCTCGACAAAATTGACATCAGAATTTTATCCGAAATGCAAAAGAACGGGCGGATAACCAATGTCGAGCTTGCCGAACTCGTGAACCTATCACCGAGCCCATGTCTGATGCGGGTGAAAAAACTTCAATCTGAAGGTTTCATCACCGGATATTCGGCGCAAATCAATGTTTCAAAACTTGGTCAGACACTAACAGTCTTCACCGAAATTACGCTCAAAAACCATCGGCAGATTGATTTTGCGCGTTTTTTGGCGACTGTGGAGAAAATCGATTCCGTGATTGAATGTCACTTGGTCTCGGGCGGCTATGACTATTTGATGAAGTTTGTAACCGCCGGAATTGCAGAGTATCAAACGATTATGGAACGTCTGATCGATATGGATGTTGGCATCGATAAATATTTCAGCTTTGTTGTACTGAAATCGCCTATTGTAAAAGCGCACCTCCCACTCGACGTCATGTTCCATGAATAGAGCGACCAGCTTAGCTTCGGGTGAACTCGCGGACCAGTTCAGGATCTTGCTGCAAACCATCGAGCCAGCCGGTATCGAGTTTCGGCACAGAAGAGAACAAAAGCCGCGAGTATGGATGACTGGCAGTACTGCCCATCATATCCGGACTGAGTTGCTCGACCTTCTTGCCAGCATACATAACTACGACTTCATCACAGATCGCACGAACCGTGGAAAGATCGTGGCTGATAAATAGATATGATAGCGACAACTCACGTTGCAGTTCTTTAAGCAAATCGATGATGGCTGCAGCGACGACAGTATCGAGCGCCGATGTGATTTCATCGCAGATAATCATCTTAGGGTCGGCGGCCAAAGCCCGCGCTAGATTGATGCGTTGTTTCTGCCCCCCCGAAAGCTCACCCGGTCTGCGATAGCGCATATTGCGTGGTATCCGCACCATATCGAGCAGTTGGTCTACCCTCGCTTCACGGCTTTTTCTGTCCATTCCATGATAAAATGTAAGCGGGCGCGCCAGAATTTCGGCAATCGATTTGGTCGGGTTGAGGGCCGTATCGGCGAACTGGAACACAATCTGCAATTCACGCAATTGATCGCGGCTGCGGTGACGCAGATCGCTCGGCATTTCCTTGCCTTCGAACAATATCTTACCGCGAGCGGCCGGCAGAATACCCGCGATAACCCGTGCAAGCGTGGACTTACCGCAGCCAGATTCACCAATGATACCGAGGTTCTGTCCGCGTGAGAGTTCAAGGCTGACTGTATCGACGGCGATCATCGCCGGTTCACCGGATTTACCGACCATGCCATAACCGGCCAGCACCTTATCAACCACCAGCAGCGGGGTCGGCTTCTCGGTCATCGCAGTTTCGGGTCGTGCATGAAGCACAGGTTCAAAGGCCGCCAGAAGTTCTTTGGTATAAGGATGTTGCGAGTTGTGCAATATCTCTTGCGTAGAGCCGACTTCCTGAATTTCACCGCCCTTAAGCACGACAATTCGATCCGCGATCTGCGCAACGACAGCCAGATCATGCGAGACGTAAACGCCTGCGATATGCTTCTTTTTCATCACGGATTTGAAAGCACGAAGCACTTCAATCTGCGTCGTTACATCAAGCGCGGTTGTCGGCTCATCGAAGATGACAAGCTTTGGGTCACCAATAAGAGCCATCGCCGCTGAAAGACGCTGCAACTGCCCGCCAGAAACCTGATGCGGGTAGCGATCACCGATTGTCTCAGGATTAGGCAGAGCCAGTGCCTTGAACAGCTCAATCGCTTTCTTGCGCGCTTCCTCCTTAGACATCAGCTTGTGGATTTTGGTCACCTCAATGACCTGATCCATAATGCGATGCGCAGGATTAAAGGATGCCGCCGCACTTTGCGGCACATAAGACACTTCCGTGCCACGTTTTTTTGAACGTTTACGCTCCGATAGCGTGACAATATCCTGACCACCCACAGCAATGCTACCATCCACAATACGGCAGCCCGGGCGGGTATAGCCCATCAATGTCAATGCAATCGTTGTCTTGCCAGAACCACTTTCGCCAATCAGCGCTACAATTTCGCCTTCTGCTATTTGAAAACTGACATCACGGATGATCTCGACATTACGACCAGAGTCGGTCTTGGCATCCACCCGAAGATTTTTGATCTCAACAAGATTGCTCATTCATTCGCTCCTGTCGCGGATCTTCTGCGGTAGATTATCGATCAGCAGGTTGACGCTGATGGTGAGGCTCGCAATGGCAATCGATGGGAATACAACCGCAGGCGCTGCAAAAGACAGACCGCCAATGTTTTCTTTAACCAGAGCGCCCCAGTCGGCAAATGGTGGCTGAACGCCCAAACCAAGAAACGACATGCTCGACAACAGCAGCACGATAAATACAAAACGCAGACCAAAATCGGCCAACACAGGTCCGATAATGCCGGGCAGAATTTCCGAGCGAATAAGATAGCCAATCTTCTCCCCGCGTGCGCGGGCAACCGTCACATAATCCATCGTATTAATGTTGATCGCTAACGAGCGCGCAAAGCGATAGCTGCCGGGCGTGTAAATAATAGCCATGGTGATGATCAAGATAGGGATAGACGAACCAACGCCTGCAACGATAACCAATGCGAGAATTTTGCTTGGGATGGATGTTAACGCATCAAGAAACCGGCTGAGTGCTGAGTCAAACCAACCGCCAATGACAGCTGCTGTCATGCCGAGGGTCACGCCAAATAAGCAGGCCAAAAACACGGCGGCAAGCGAAATACCAACGGTGAAACGTGCGCCGTAAATAATGCGCGATAGCATGTCGCGGCCGAGATAATCTGTACCCAGCGGGAACTGCGCACTCATTGGGCCAAAGAAGTCGAAATCGACAATCTCGCCAATTGGATGAGGCGCGATCCACGGTGCAAAGATTGCAACAACGGCCCAGCCAAAGATAATCAGAAAGGAAACAGCGCCAACCAGATTAACCCGATAGCCGAAACGCGGGGACTTTGCCTTTCGCTGATTTGAAACGGAAGCAGTCATGATTATCGCAGCCTCGGGTTGGAAACGATAGCAATCAAATCGGCTATCGTGATGAGCAGGAGATAGCCAAAGCAGAAGATCATCGCGCATGTCTGGATCAGAGGCAGATCGCGCGTTGCAACTGCATCAAGCATGAGCTTGGCTATGCCGGGATAATTGAAGATGGTTTCGACAATGATGACGCCACCCAGCAGATAAGACAGCGACAAAGCAACTGCGTTCACGATTGGGCCGAGCGCATTGGGGAGCGCATGGACGACAACCATTCGGCTGCGTGAAGCACCTTTGAGCAATGCCATTTCAACATAAGGCGTGTTGAGCGTCTCAAGCACCGCCGCGCGCGTCATACGGATCATCTGCGCTGAAATCACAAAGCTCAGCGTGATGACCGGCATCGCAAAAACCTTGAGAAGCCCCCAGAACGATGTCACCTCATTGGCCATCGACAGTGCTGGCAACCAGCCAAGATAGACCGCGAATACGATTACCGCGATAGTCGCAACCATGAATTCTGGCACGGAAATAACCGAAATCGTGATGATTGAAACAACGCGATCATAAATCGTGCCGCGCATAATTGCGGCAGTAATGCCGAGAAACAACGCAATCGGCACAGAAATTGCAGCCGTTACACCAGCAAGCTTCAACGAATTGACGAGGCGGTTGCCGATCAAATCGGAAATCGGGACATTGTTGACGTAGGAAACGCCAAGATCACCGCGAAGCAGGTTTCCAAGCCAATATAGAAAGCGCAGGAAAGCGGGCTGATCTAGGTTCATCGCATGACGAAGACCCGCAACGGCCTCCGGTGTTGCCGCCTGCCCCAGAAGAATTTCAGCCACATCACCAGGAAGCATCGCTGTCGCAAAGAAAATCGTAAACGCAACTATCAGAAGCGTAACAACAGCAACGACAAGGCGTTTGGCAATGAGATTCAGCAGAGGCGACTTCATGGTCATGCGCAGCCCAATAGTTGGGGGAAACGATCAGTTCGGGCAAAAGCGATGTTTTGCCCGAACCCGAAAAGCAAGGTTACCTGACGAAAGGTCAGGCTTCCAGCCATGCATGTTCGGCAAATGTGTAGCCCATCATGCCACCAAGTGGGTTTGGCTCAAGGCCATTCAACTTCGGCGAAATCGCATCAACATTGGACATGAACACCGGAATGACCGTTCCAGCTTCATTGGAAACCATGGCCTGCATATCGCCATAGATTGCCTTACGCTTCGCTTCATCTAGCGATCCACGGGCCTCAAGCAACATGGAGTCAAACTTCTCCGACTTGTACTGGCTTTCGTTCCAAGGCGCATCGGTCTTATAGAGTAGCGAGAACAGAATATCGGGTGTCGGACGGGCATTAATGTTGCCGTAATGGACCGGATCTTTCAGCCAATGGTTTGACCAGTAGCCATCTGACGGCACACGATCAATGGTGATCTTCTGACCGATTGTCGAAGCTGCCTGCTGGAGAACCATTGCATAATCAAGCGATGACGATGCGGCTTCCGCAGCTGTAATGCGGATCTCCTGATTAAGCATGCCGGCTTTTTCAAGCAGCGACTTTGCGCGTTCCGGATCAAACTCGCGCTGCTTAAGCTCTGCATTGTGATATTTGCTGGTTGCTGGAACCGGATGATCATTCGCAATTTCAGCAAGGCCACGCAGGACCGATTTCTGAATAACTTCGCGATTGGTCAGATATTTCAGCGCTTCAGCCACGCCCGCCTTATCGCCCGGGGTCAAATCAAGACGAACGTTAAGATTGGTATAGGTGCCGAGCTTCGAGATGAAGAGCTTTGCAGCTGGGTTATTTTCAAGCACGCGCAGCGAACGCGGATTGAGGTTCGCACCAAGATGAATATCGCCGGAAAGCACAGCATTCATACGCGCGCTTTCATCGGAAATTGCAAAGAACTCAAACGAGTCGAGATGTGGGCCGTTGTTCTTCCAATAGTTCTCGTTACGCGCCGCCATTGAGCGCACGCCCGGCTGGAATTCCTTACAAACAAATGGACCTGTTCCATTGCCCTTGGAGAAGTCAGTCGTACCGTCTGCGACGATCATGAAATGGTGCAGCGCCAGAATTGTTGGCAAATCGGCATTCGCATCTTGAAGCGTGATCTCAACGGTTGTGTCATCAACCTTCTTCACACCTGTAATCTGCTTAGCAATCGCATTGACCTTAGAGCCAACGGCTGGGTCGAGGTGGCGATTAATCGAGAAAACGACGTCATCGGCAGTCAGTGACTTGCCATCATGGAACGTGACACCCTTGCGCAGCTTAACTGTCCAGACCTTCGCATCCGAACTATCAACGCTTTCGGCCAGTTCCATCTCAGTTTCACCCTGACCATTCAGGAATGTCAGCCGGTTATAGAACGCGCAGCAGCGAACATAATCTGTCGCATTGGAAGCCTTGGCAGGATCAAGCGTATCGGCAGTGGAAGCGCTGAAGCCAGCAGCCTTGATGAAGCCGCCTTTAACCGGGGTCGCAGCATATGCAGAGGTTGCACGACCAAGGATTGTCGACCCCGCCGCAACTGCTACACCACCCATAAGCATCATCTGCAACAATTCACGCCGGGTTGCCCCGCGACGAATTGCATTTTCAATCATCCGGTCGTCGGAAGAAGTCCAGTTGGTTATCTTCTCGCTCATGGCAGTTCCCCTTGTTAAAGTTGCATCTGGTGCGCCGGTTTATAGTCACCGGTTTCACCTTGGGTTCATTGCGGTTTCAGAAATACGGTCGTTAACATCACCTCGTTGCAATGTGAGTTCGAGAGGCTTTTGGGATCGAATTGACCCGGCATTTAGCGGGTATAATCCGATGGCTTTGCCTTTTATCCTCACCTTTGGCAGCTCTGACAGTGTGTTACAGAGATGCGCGTAAATTGCGCTGAATTGGTGAAGAGCAGCAGCATAATATTGCGAATCTCATAAACTTACGAAATTCTTGCTCGCAACTAAGCTGCTGCTCGTCAAACTCATCCCTTCATTGCTGCGCGCACGTCTTCATCAGCAAGTGTCTGATCAAGCGTTATGCGCGTGCGTTCGATGATTGCGTCGATATCTTCATCAGTGCAGCAAAGCGGCGGCGCATATCCAAGGACACCATTTGCGAAAGCACGGATGACGAGGCCATTGTCCCATGCCCGATCAAAAATACGGCGTGCCGGATCAGCAGCAGCAGGAAGTGGCGTCTTTTTTTCCTTATCCGTAACAAGCTCGATTGCTGCCAGCATGCCGCGACCGCGAACATCGCCAACCAGCGGATGATCTGCCAAAGCATGCAAGCCAGCCATCAGGCGCTGACCAGCCTTCCGGCCATTCTCGAGCAACCCACCCTCATAAAGCCGCAGACATTCTAGGCCGACTGCGGCACTAACCGGGTGTGCTGAATAGGTATAACCATGGCCGACTGCCGATTTGCCAGCACCATCAGCAATGGTGTTGTAGACATGTTCTGACATGAACACGGCACCCATCGGCACATAGCCCGATGTCAGACCTTTCGCGGTCGTAATGAAATCCGGCACCACATCATCTTCCGAACAAGCGAAAAGCGGACCAGTACGGCCAAAGCCAGTGATCACTTCATCGGCGATGAACAGAACATCATACTCCTTGCAAAGCGCATGCATTGCCTTGAGCCAACCCGTCGGCGGAACAAGTACACCACCCGAACCCTGAATAGGCTCAACATAAAATGCTGCGACGCGCTCTGCGCCAAGCCCTTCGATCTTTGCGCGAAGTGCTGCAACTGACGCGTCGATGATTGCCTGCGGATCAGTGCCAACCGGATTGCGATAAGCGTAATGCGATGGAATTTTATGCTGCCAGTCATATGGCACACCAAAGCCCGCATGAAATGCCGGAAGTGCAGTCAGACCGGAACCAGCCGTCGAGGAGCCATGATAGCCATACTCGACCGAAATGAACTGGTCTTTCTGCGGCGTGCCCTTGGCATGGTAATAATAGCGAATGAAGCGGATTGTGCTATCAATCGCGTCAGAACCGCCAAGCGTGAAATAAACGTGATTGAGATCACCCGGCGCACGATCTGCCAATTCAGCAGCCAGACGAATGGCAGGCTCTGAACCAAGACCGAAATAGCCAGTTGCGTAGGGAAGCTCTTGCAGCTGCTTTGTTGCGGCTTCAACAATGCTATCCTGACCATAGCCAACATTCACGCACCAAAGACCGGCAAAGCCATCAAGCAGCTTATGGCCCGATGCATCGGTTACAGTAGCACCCTTGCCTGACTTAAGCACACGGACGCCAGCGGCTTCGTGACTGCGGAATGATGAGACCGGATGCACCAGATGGGCGCGATCAAGTTCGATCAGTGAATTGCTCAGCATAATATTCTCCAAATCAACCTAGTGCCTGATTTACAAGCGCATATGTGCGGTATTCAGTACCGCTTTGTTCTTCGACTAGCCCAACGGCGCGGCGCATCGGTATTCCGCCGCCAACATGAACCAGCCCGCGTTCAGTCAGCCAATTGGCGAGATCTGTCGCTATGTTCGTATCCACGCGGACGAATTCTCCCGTATGTTTTGAGAGTAGAAAATCGATCAGCGCACGCGCATCGTCGCCGTTCTTCGCAACGACCGGGCCGATAACAAGCCCACGACCAAAGGCGCGAATTCCAGCGAATGCCTCAACTTCATCGTCATTGCGAATGACAGCGAACTGCGCGCTTTCATTCAACAATTGCATGATGTTCGAGCGATTATGGCCCGTTGCGGCAATATCCATCTCGACCAGACGCGAAAAGTCACCGCTGTCCGCCCAGGAAATATTGGCCGGTGCATCGACGTTCGCAGCCAAGCCCTGATGCTGAATGATTTCGCCATTGGCCACGAAGCCAAGCTTTTCATAAAGCGGCAAACCATCCTGCGTTGCGACCAGCAAACAAGTGCGCCCGCTTGCAGCATCAAGTGCCGCCTGCATCAGCTTGCGACCAAGCCCGCGTCCACGCATCGCTTCATCGACAATAACCATATTGACGGTTGCAACATCATCGCCCAACGGCGTCGACATTGCGGTACCAACGACGGTTCCATCTTCAATTGCAACAACACCATTGCTGAGTGCGAGCACAAAGGCCCAATCTTCGCGACGATGTGGCCAGCATGCCTGTTGAGACAAAGCAACTGCACCATCAAGATGATCCTGCGTCATTGTTTCAAGAGTGATTGGCGATGCGGTCATGACTGTTTCCGAGCATGGTTCTTCGTAGACTCAGATTAGAATGAGCCTTGCAGCAGTTCATCCCGACCAGCATCCATATACCGATGGTTTTCACTGTCCTTTCATATCGCCGCCGCATCTTATGCCGCGTGATATGTCGAACCAGCGCACAAACCTATAGTCAGTCCCTGCTCGAAGAGCGCAACGACGAAACTCTCTGCCAAAGCTCTACTGAGATACGAAACAATCTGCTTCGCACGGATAGGAATGCAGTGATTAGTCTATTCGCGCCTCATTATGATGTATGACAACGGCACAGCAGTGCCTGCACGCCTTGGAAGGATCAAATCATGGCCCAGTTCAGACCAAAATACATCACCTTCGATTGCTACGGCACACTGACCAATTTTCAGATGGCGGAAGCCGCACGCGATCTTTACGGCGAACAGCTCAATGAAGATCAGATGCAGCAATTCATCAAGAATTTTGCTGCTTATCGCATTGATGAAATCCTCGGCGACTGGAAGCCATATAATGAAGTCGTTCACAATGCGATTGAACGCACCTGCAAAAAGAACAATGTAACCTTCAAAGCAGAAGATGCACGCACCGTCTATGAACGCGTTCCAACCTGGGGGCCGCATGCAGATGTGCCAGCCGGTCTTTCCAAGGTTGCAAAGGAAATCCCGCTCGTCATTCTTTCAAATGCCATGAACGAGCAGATCCACCACAATGTCGAAAAGCTCGGCGCGCCATTTCATGCCGTTTATACAGCGCAGCAGGCACAGGCTTATAAGCCACGCTTTAAGGCGTTTGAATATATGCTCGACCAGCTCAACGCCAATCCGGAAGACATTCTGCATGTCTCTTCGTCGTTCCGCTATGACCTGATGTCAGCCCATGATCTTGGTATCAAGAACAAGGTCTGGGTCAATCGCGGTCACGAGCCAGCAAATCCTTATTACGGCTATACGGAAATAAAGGATATTTCCGGTCTGGCCGGTGTCGTTGGACTGTAAATAAGGCTTAGCAAGATGCAATTTAAACCCTACTGGCACGACACCACACCGCCTTTTACTGCCGGCGAAAAGAACCCGCCGGAAGGGCATTATGATGTTGCCATTATTGGCGGTGGTTTCACCGGCCTTTCGGCTGCATTGCATCTTGCCAAAGCTGGCAGCCGCGTCGCGGTCTTTGAAACGGGGCTGGTCGGCTCCGGTGCTTCAGGACGTAATGGCGGCCATCTTAACAATGGTCTCGCGCACAGCTTTATTGCTGCAAAACAACACCTTGGCGCAGAGCGCGCCAAGGCTCTCTACAAAGCCTTTGATGATTCCGTCGATACAATCGAACGCATTGTTGCCGAAGAAAATATCGATTGCTCTTTCCGCCGCGCTGGTAAACTGAAACTCGCTTCAAAGCCCGCCCATTTTGATGGTCTTGCGCGCAATTTTGAAGCCATTCATGCGGAAGTCGATCCTGATACCGCCTTATTGCGTCGTGATCAGCTTTCAGGTGAAGTCGGCTCCAATGATTTTCATGGCGCCATGCTTTCCAAAAAAAGCGCCATGATGCATATGGGGCGCTATGTGACCGGCTTGGCTGCGGCAGCAGCGCGCCATGGTGCGATCATTTATGAAAATACAACCGTTCAGGAGCGCAAAAAGCTCGGCAACCAGCACCAGATCGTTACATCGCGCGGCACAGTGACTGCTGACACTATAATTTTAGCAACCGGCGCCTACACAACCGACAGCTTTTCCTATTTCCGCAAGCGTATCATTCCGGTCGGCAGTTTCATCATCGCAACCCAACCGCTGACTGAAAGCGAAATCGCCACCATCATGCCCGGCAATCGCACCTACGTTACGTCGATGAATATCGGCAATTATTTCCGACTTGCACCGGATAATCGCATGATTTTCGGCGGTCGCGCTCGCTTTTCCACGACATCAGACCAGCGTTCCGATAGCAAAAGCGGCGCAATTTTACGCGAGAGCCTCATCAAGATTTTCCCGCATCTTGCCAATGTCAAAATCGATTATTGCTGGGGTGGTCTCGTCGATATGACTCAGGACCGCTATCCGCGCGCAGGCTTTGCCGATGGTGTCTGGTATGCGATGGGCTATTCCGGTCATGGCGCACAAATGTCAACGCAGATGGGTATCTATCTGGCAGACGCAATCCTCGGACGCGGCGACAACAATCCAATTTCAGGCCTCGAATGGCCTACTATTCCCGGCTACTCCGGAAAGCCATGGTTTTTGCCGATGGTCGGCCTCTATTACAAGATGCTCGACAAGTTTCAGTGAAGTCAAAAAAGGGCGGTTTAACCGCCCTTTTTCATTCTCATAATCCACCGACATGCAGCGTTTTGATTTCCAGATATTCATCAATACCGAGCTTTGAACCTTCACGGCCAAGCCCGGACTGTTTGACGCCGCCAAAAGGTGCAACTTCCGTCGAAATCGCACCCGTGTTCAAGCCGACCATGCCAAACTCCAGTGCTTCCGCGACCCGCCATGAACGTTTTAGGTTCTCGGTAAAGAAATAAGCTGCCAGACCAAATGGTGTTCCATTGGCAATTTCAATCGCTTCCTCTTCCGTTTCAAAGCGGAAAAGTGGCGCGACAGGACCGAAGGTTTCTTCGGAAGCCAGCAGCATATCGGTTGTGGCATCACCCAGCACAATCGGACGTGCATATTGACGACCTTCCGGCATGCTTTCGCTTTGTGCCAGAAGTTTTGCACCACGGCCCAGAGCGTCACTCACATGGCGTTCAATCTTTTCAATCGCCGCATGATTGATCATCGGACCAATCGCAACGCCCTCTTCCGTGCCAACGCCGACCTTCATTTTTGCAACACGAGCCGAAAGCTTAGCTGCGAAAGCATCGTAAATTCCGGACTGCACCAAAATGCGATTTGAACAAACACAGGTCTGGCCACCATTGCGGAATTTAGAGGCAATAGCACCTTCCACAGCCTGATCGAGATCAGCATCGTCAAACACGATAAACGGCGCATTGCCGCCAAGCTCCAAGCTCAAACGCTTGATACTGTCAGCAGCGCCCTTCATCAAAAGTGAGCCAACGCGCGTTGAACCCGTAAACGAAATTTTGCGCACGGTTTCATTGGCCATCAACTCATTGCCAATTTCCGTTGGCATGCCGGTAACGATATTGATGACACCAGCGGGTATCCCAGCCCTTTCAGCCAACACACCAAGTGCGAGCGCCGAAAATGGCGTGAACTCTGAAGGTTTGATGACAACTGTACAGCCAGCCGCCAATGCAGGTGCAACCTTGCGGGTAATCATCGCATTCGGGAAATTCCACGGCGTGATAATCGCGCAAACACCGACTGCTTCTTTGAGCACCAGAATACGGCGGTCTGCCGTTGGCGACGGAATGCTGCCGCCATCAATACGACGCGCTTCTTCTGCAAACCATTTGACGAACGACGCACCGTATCGGATTTCACCCAATGCTTCATTGAGTGGTTTTCCCTGCTCCTGTGTCAGCAGAAGAGCAAGATCCTGCTCATGCTCAATCATCAGCGCAAACCAGCGCTCAAGCAACGCAGCGCGCTCGGCATGGGTTTTCTTTTTCCAAGGCTTGAAAGCTTCCGCTGCAGCATCAATTGCTGCTCGCGTTTCCTTGCCACTCATATCCGGGATTGTGCCTAAAGTGCTGAGGCTTGCAGGATTGGTAACATCGACCGTGGCGCCAGACTCAGCATCCTGCCAGACCCCGCCAATGAGGCCCTGTTGGCGGAAAAGCGCCTGATCTTTTAACGTATGCATGACGACCTCTTATGCCAAAGCTGAAAGCACGGCCTGCGTAATCGCATCCGTCTTATCTTTACCCGCAACGGTTCCGATACCCTGAGCCGTCGCTGTTTCGATTGCTGCCATCACATCTTTTGCAGCCTGATGCTCGCCAAGATGATCGAGCATCATCGCACCAGACCAGATAGCCGCAATTGGGTTGGCAATGCCGAGATGCGCGATGTCAGGTGCAGAGCCATGAACTGGCTCAAACATGGAAGGCGCTGTGCGATCGGGATTGATGTTGGCAGACGCCGCATAGCCAAGGCCGCCCTGAATGGCCGCACCCAGATCAGTCAGAATATCGCCAAAGAGGTTTGAAGCCACGATCACGTCTAGGCTTTCCGGTGCCATAACCATACGCGCTGCCATAGTATCGATATGGTAATGTGAGACCTCAACATCGGGATATTCTTTGGCAACATCCTTTGTCACTTCGTCCCAGAAAACCATCGAATATTTCTGCGCATTGGATTTCGTCACCGAAGCCAGCTTCTTGCGGCGAGCGCGTGCCTGCTCAAAGCCAAAACGGATGATGCGTTCGACGCCGGTGCGGGTGAAGATCGCAGTTTCGACTGCAACTTCATCTTTCGTACCTGAATGGACGCGTCCACCAGCGCCCGAATATTCGCCCTCGGTGTTCTCGCGAATGCAAAGAATATCAAAGCCTTCAGAGCGGAGCGGGCCAGTTACACCCGGCAACAGGCGATGCGGGCGGATATTCGCGTATTGCACAAAAGCTTTGCGGATCGGCAGCAACAAGCCGTGCAGCGATACAGAATCCGGTACTTCCGCAGGCCAGCCAACGGCACCAAGATAAATCGCATCGAACTTACGCAGCTTCTCGATACCATCTGCTGGCATCATCGCGCCGGTCTCATGGTAATATTCACAAGACCATGGAAAGCTGGTCCCTTCCAACGCAAATCCATTACACTTTGCAGCAGCTTGCAAAACCTGCCACGTCGCATCGGTTACGCTTTTACCGATACCGTCGCCCGGAATGAGTGCAATCGAATAAGTTGTCATTGTTTGTTCCCCTAAGAGCGCATCCCGAAAAGTGTGAAGCGGTTTTCGGGATGCGCGTTGAAAAATCTAGATATCTATCAAAACGCTTTTAGTTTTGCGGTTCGCAAGATAGGCATCGCGCCCGAGGTCTTTGCCAATGCCAGAGCTTTTATAGCCACCAGTCGGTAAGATATGATCCCGTGAACGGCCATAACGGTTGACCCAAATGGTGCCTGCCTGCAAAGCCTTGGTGACACGCAACGCACGAGACAAATCTCGGGTGAAAAGGCCTGCCGCCAGCCCATAGGTCGGATGATCGGCAAGTGCTAATGCCTCGTCTTCATCTTTGAATGTCTGAAGTGTCAGCACAGGACCAAAGATTTCTTCGGTCACAGCGGGGGAGTTTTCATCAACACCGCGAAGCAAAGTTGGCTCATAAAAATAGCCTTCACGATCCATTCGCTTGCCGCCCACAACACTTTGTGCGCCAAGGCTGACGGCCTTCTGCACAATCTCATCAATGCGGCAAATCTGGCGTTCGGAGATGATTGGAGAATATTGGGTATTCTCGTCCCATGTCACACCCGGCTTGATATTCGCCATATGGCGCGCAATCGCTTCGCTCAAAGCATCGGCGATTTCTTCCGCAACAATCAGGCGCGAACCCGCGACACAGGCCTGCCCGGCATTGCTGAGAATTCCACGCGTGATAGCAGATGCCGCCAATTCGAGATCCGCATCGGCAAACACCACCTGCGGACTTTTACCCCCAAGCTCAAGGGTCATAGGCTTGATGCCGGTGCGCGCAATATTTTCCATGATTGCGGCACCAGCAGCTGTCGATCCGGTAAAGCTGACCTTAGAAATATCGGGATGGCCGGTAATGGCATTGCCGGTGGTTGGACCGTCACCCAGAACGATGTTGATGAGGCCTGCGGGAATGCCAGCTTGCACGGCGAGTTCAGCGATATAAAGCGTGGTAAAAGGCGTGATTTCGGATGGCTTGAGAACAACTGCATTGCCTGCAGCAAGCGCCGGTCCAAGCTTCCAGCCAGCCATAGAGATCGGAAAATTCCACGGCGTAATTGCGCCAATCACACCGTAAGGCTCGCTCAGCGTCATGCCAAACGTACTGGTGCTGGTTGGCACAACTTCGCTGCCTTCCTTGTCGGCAAATTCTGCAAAGAAGCGGATTTGCTCAACAGTGACAGCTATATCGCCTTCGATGAGATGAGCAATCGGACGTGTCGATGAAACGGCTTCCATGCGCGCCAGCGTCAGCGCTTCCTGTTCGATCAGGTCGGCCCAGCGGTGCATTGCATTGAGCCGTTCGCGCGGACGGCTGTCAGCCCAGCCGCTCGATTTCAGTGTCGCCTTGGCATTTTTTACGGCACGATCAACCAAAGCTTCATCCGCAATCGGACAATCGCCATAGGCTTTACCGTCCGATGGCCGATGCATTTCCATTGCGCCCGCAGCATCGACACGCTGCCCACCAATATAATGATAAAAGGGGAGTTTAAGCGTTTCAGGATCAAAGCTTAATGTCATGGCGCACCTCGAACTTTCTATGACGAAAGATTAGAGCCACACGCGCCGCATTTTTGATTGAGAATAACCCGCCTGACGGTTTTGAATCGCGTCAGACGGGTTTAAAGCGGCGGATTATTCTGGATACGAAATGCTTATTCGTAAACGCAAAGATAAATCTTACGTACGGTTTCAATCGTGCGCCATACGCCGACGAAGCCCGGCTTCATAACAAAGCTGTCGCCTGCACGATACGTCTTGGTTTCGCCGTCCTTCTCTTCGATTTCGACGAGGCCAGACAGGATGTGGCAAAACTCTAATGTTGTGCCCTTGATAGAATGGGTTTCGCCCGGAGTTGCTTCCCAAACGCCTGTCAGAACCTTGTCGTTCTTCGACGCATCCTGCGCCCACGTTTTAAACGATGGCGTGCCAGAGATTAGGCGATCTTCAGTCGGCAGCGCTTCTTTCGGCGCGAAATCTGGATTTGGATCGATAGTTATCAAAAGTGACATGGTAGTTCCCTTCATTTAATAGCCAAGTTTGCGATCGATCAGGCCGATCAGTTCTTCTCCTGCCAAATGGCGTTGAATATTTTCAATGACGGATTGCGCAGCCGTATGTGGTTGCGTGACCGATGCAATATGCGGTGTGATCAACACTTTCGGATGCGACCAAAGCGGATGCCCGGATGGCAACGGCTCCGGGTCGGTAACATCAAGCATAGCCGCCGCAAGATGACCACTATCAAGCGCATCAATCAGTGCATTTTGATCAAGCTGTGGCCCGCGCCCCGTATGCAACAAGCGTGCGCCCTTTGGCAGCAAGGCAAACAGGTCGGCATTCAGAATGCCGCGTGTTTCATCGGTCAACGGCAGCAAGCAAATCAGAATATCTGTTTGGCGCAGGAAGCTCGCAAACTGGTCTTCGCCGTAAAAACACGTAACGCCTTCAATGTCTTTCTGGCTGCGGCTCCAACCGGAAAGCGGAAACTGAAATGGCTTGAGGCGTTCGATTGCGGCTTGCGCCAGCATACCCAGCCCTAAGAAACCAATTCGTCGTTCTGATGCCTGCGGCGTAGAAATGGCTCGCCATGTTTCTGCCTGTTGTTGTTGGCGATAGACAATTGCTTCACGATGCAATGTCAGCACGCCAAGCGCCACATATTCCTGCATCATGCGAATGATGCCGTCTTCAACCATGCGCACAAGCTTCACATGCTCAGGCACACTGCCGGGCTTGAACTGATCAACACCCGCACCAATCGAAAATAGAATTTCCAGATTGCGATAACGCGCAATATCGTCTGGTGCGACCCAGCTAATCAGATAGCGAATTTTATCGGGATCAATCTCATCGCCAGCCTGAAAAAACTCGATATCAGGAAGGGCTTTCGAGAATGCTTCACGGAAAACGGCACCACGCACTGCATCAGAATTGAAAAGAAACGCCATAATTGCTTCCGATTAAGAGGTAAGATGCACGGCGAGATTTTCGATCATCTTCTGGCACGCATGCAGCTCGTTTATTTCGATATATTCGTTAGGGCGATGGGCGCGGCTGATATCGCCGGGACCGCAGATGATTGCATCAATGCCTGCTTGCTGGAACAATCCCGCTTCCGTGCCGTAGCTCACCGCAGCAAGTGTATCCTGCCCCGTCAGCTCGACCATCAACTGAGAAAGTGCGCTATCATCTGGCAAAGAAAGTGCAGGATAAGCGCTTAATTCATGCCAAAGCACTTCATAGCCGCGATCCCGCAGAGCGAACAATTCTGCTTTCACTGGCTCCAGCAATTCGGTTGGCGATATACCGGAAATGGCACGCACCTCAACATCGGCAGTGCAACGAGCAGGAATGATATTGACCGCCTGTCCACCAGAGATGACGCCAAACTGCAACGATGAATATGGCGGCTCAAAATTGGTATCGAACGGCCCGGCTTCCAGCGTTTGACCGTATGCGGTTGCTTTTGCAATCACGCCAGCCATGGCGTGAACGGCATTCAACCCAAGATCGGGACGCGATGAATGGCCCGAACGCCCAATGACTTCCAGCCGAGCAGCAGCTTTGCCTTTGTGCGCGCGCACGGCCTGCATCCGGCTTGGCTCACCGATAATAGCGCCCAGCGGTTTGGCACAAAGATCAGGAAGCGCTGCAAGCAAATGCGGCACACCACGACAGCCCGCTTCTTCGTCATAAGAAAATGCCAGATGGACAGGTTGTTTGAGCGAACGAGAGGCCAGCATCGGCAGAGCAGCAAGCGCACAAGCCAAAAAGCCCTTCATGTCCGTCGTGCCGCGCCCATAAAGTCTATTGCCGTCTTTATGCAGCTTGAACGGATCAGTCGTCCATTCAGACTCTCCAGCGGGAACCACATCCGTATGGCCAGACAGAATATAGCCCGGCACATCACGGGGGCCGATAGTGATAAAAAGATTTGCCCTGTCACCTTCAGGTCCGGGCAAAACCGATACGTCAGCACCCGCAGACTTTGCGTAAGAACTGATCCAGCCAACAATCGCATCATTGGGAGTACCAACAACCGATGGAAAGCCGATCAAAGCTGCAAGGATTTCTTCGACGTTCATAATACCACATTCAAAGTCAGAGCTTCGGATTTCTATCAGAATATGGTGTTAGGGCAGTGTTCCGTGCCGAATATGCTGCTGCTTCAAACAATGATTGCGAATAGCGGCGATCAAGCAGTTAATTATGCGGAGGTATTTATGAAATGATGCGGCAAAATACGCCTGCCCAAAGCATTGCATTGCGTGGCAGGATCAAAAACACTGTGTCTTGAGGGCTGAATGTCCACAAGTCGGGCTTGGGCAGCGGGTAGGGATCGGAATGGCTGATATGCAAAAGTCAGTACGGCTGAAATCTTTTGAATTGATCGCACATGACATAGCAGATGTGGACAAGAGCCTGCTTCATGGTCTTTCGATGGGTGTTCGTTGGCCGCATCGCCCCAATGACTGGGACCTCATGTTGAAAACCGGACAAGGGCTGGTCGCTATTGACGGAATCGGCCGGGTATTTGGTAGCGCTATGTGGTTTCCTTACGGCGACGATTTCGCAACCATTGGCATGGTCATCACCTCCCCCCGCACACAAGCACAAGGCAATGGTCGCTGGCTGATGGAACAGGTGATGGAGCGATGCAAAGGTCGCAGCCTCAGCCTCAATGCGACGCAAGCAGCATATAAACTTTACCTGACGCTTGGCTTTACCGATGAGGCAACAGTCTATCAACATCAGGGAGAAGTCGGGCTTGAACTTCCCGCCATACCATCGCCAAATGGAGAACTTGTAGCCCTTTCAGCAGAGGAACTCGAAAAAATCTCCGAGCTCGACTGCAAAGCCTTCGGCACAAACCGCATGCATTTGCTTCAACTCATCTCCGACACGGCTGAAATCTGTGGGTTGGAGAGAAACGGGCAGATGGTCGGTTATTCCTTCTGCCGCGAATTTGGCCGCGGGAAAGTTATTGGCCCTATCGTCGCAAGCAACGACGAAGACGCCATTCAATTGACGGCAATTCACTTGAAAAATCTCAAAGGCAAGTTTGCTCGTGTCGATACGCGTGAGAAAACTGGGGCATTTGCGGACTACTTAGAGCTATGCCGTCTCGGTGTGTACAGCACGGTAACAACCATGTCGAAGGGCAAACTGTTTTTGAACAGACAGGCGAACAAGCCATGGGTTTATGGGCTGTCAGCACATGGCTGGGGCTAAAATAACTCTAAGAAGCCGACCGCACTGACTTCAACTCGCTCTCAATATCCAATGAGTGCCATCACCTCCGTTGCAGCATTAACGGCGCGAATGCTAAACAACACCTAATGGCGAACAGCCAAGCCGGTTAATCGTGGTATGACCCAAGGTAAACTCGGATATACTCTTTGTCTGTCGCGCTGTCGATGCTGACACCCCGAACCGTACAACCGTATTGCGTGCCGACAATCCTCCGCTTGCAGCCTTCAAAACGCGCCGTCGAAACAAGGCTTTCGGCGTCAAATTATGTTGTCATAATCACGACCGAATTTCCTGGTCCGTAAACGGATTGTTTTAGGGGTATTGATGTTCTCTCTTTAGGCCAGCATGTCGCCAACTATGCGAATGCTTAACGGAAAGTGGGAATACGACCACTCTGCTTCCTTGATAATCTCAGACGGACAACGATGGCCGTGATAAAGCGGCTAAATGGAAGCATACTTTTTATAATTGCTGCTTTACGTACCTCAAATCGGCGGGTAATGTCTTGCATGAAACTTTGGGAGGAGTTTACGTGCTTTTGAATATTTACGCTGATATTCATGTATCAGAATTTCGTTGTGTAATATCTTACGACAACGTTGTCTTTGGCGTTTGCGCATGACTGCATCGCCAAAAGAAACGCGTATTCCGCTTCTTCAAGCTATTTCGCTGTCAAAGTCTTTCGGTCCCGTTCAGGTGCTCAAAGGCATCAATCTCAGCATCTATGGCGGCGAAGTTCATGCGATTATCGGTGAGAATGGTGCCGGCAAATCGACATTGATGAAACTGCTTGCCGGCAATGAACGCCCGACAAGCGGAGAAATTCACATTGATGGCAAGCCAATCGCGTTCTCAGGGCCGGTTGAGGCTGAAGCACAGGGCATTGTGCTTGTACATCAGGAAATTTTGCTGGCACCCGATCTGACGGTCGCGCAGAACATTTATCTTGGTCGCGAGCTTTCAAATGGGCTCGTGGTCGATGATAAGTCGATGCGCGAAGGTGCGCGTAAGGCAGTTCGCGATCTTGGCGCCGACATCAATCCTGACGCGATTGTAGGCAGCCTTTCAATAGCGCAGCGCCAGCTTGTACAGATTGCACGCGTTCTGTTGGTGCCGCACCGCGTTGTCATTTTCGACGAACCCACAGCGTCGCTCACGCCGGTTGAAACCGAAGCGCTGTTGAAAGTGATCTGTGATATTCGCGCCAAGGGCGTGGCGGTTCTCTATATCTCGCATCGTCTGCCGGAAGTGAAAGAGATTTCGGATCGCATCACGGTTTTGCGTGATGGAACGCTTGTTGCAGCACATATGACTTCTGAGCTTCAGCCCAATGATATGGCCCGGTTGATGGTAGGACGCGATGTGGCCAAGCTTTATCCGGATCGTGCATCTGAACGGTCGGATGCGATGGTGCTTGAAGTGCAAGACTTTACAGTGCCCGGCTATGTTAAAACAGCGAGCTTTGCATTGCGCCGAGGCGAAATCCTTGGTTTTGCTGGCCTGGTGGGGGCTGGGCGTACAGAGCTTATGGAGGGCGTTGTTGGCCTTCGTCCCGGTAAGGGACAGGTTCGCCATAATGGCAAGCCCGTCAATTTCCATAATGCGCATGAAAGCTTGTCTGCCGGGATCGCTTATCTCAGTGAGGATCGCAAAGGCAAAGGTCTGTTGCTTGGTAAAGACCTTGGCATCAATCTGACCCTTGCATCAATCAGCAAATTTGTTCGCGGCTTGCAGATTGACCGAAGTAAAGAGCGCGTTGCGCTCGATGATGCGATCAAGGAATTTGATATTCGCACCGGCCGCAAAGATATTCTTGCAGGGCAACTCTCAGGTGGCAATCAGCAAAAGCTGCTGCTGGCAAAAATGATGCTGCTGAACCCGTCTATCGTCATCATAGACGAGCCGACACGCGGCATCGATGTGGGTACGAAAGAACAGATTTATCAGTTTATCGCCAATCTTGCCGATGAAGGAAAATCAATCATCGTTGTGTCGTCAGAGATGCCAGAACTTATCGGGATATGCGACCGCATCGTTGTCATGCGGGAAGGCCGTATTGCGGGTGAGGTGACAGCTGATCGCATGACGGAGCACGACATTGTTGTTCTTGCAACGGGCGTCAGCACAGAAGCGGCATAATTATAAATAGGGGTGTCAATGACTGACGTAGTGAATGACAAGAGCAAAGCGCCGAAGACGTCTAAAGACTGGGATTTGAGGGCGATTGCCCCTTTTATTGCGCTGCTTTTGCTGCTTGTTCTTGGAACAATTGCCAATCCGAATTTCATCAGTATCGATAATCTGCTCAATGTCGCAACACGCAGTGCGTTTATTGCGATTATCGCGCTAGGCGCGACCTATGTGATCTCGTCTGGTGGGCTTGATCTGTCCGTTGGTGCGATGGCTGCTTTTGTCGGCAGCATCATGATTATGTTTATGAACAGCGGTGTCATTGCCGATCCGGTAATGATGCTGATTGCGGCGGTGTTGCTTGCCGTTGTCGTGGGTGCGCTTTGCGGCTTGACCAACGGGTTGATCACGACCATGGGCGGGATAGAGCCCTTCATTGCGACACTCGGAACGATGGGGATTTATCGTGGTCTGACCACATGGCTATCGCAGGGCGGTGCAATTACCCTACGCAACCCTGAAATTCAGGCGCTTTATCGTCCTGTCTATTTTGGCGACGTGTTTGGTGTGCCGATTCCAGTAATTGCGATTTTGGTCACGGCAGCGATTGCGGCTTTCGTGCTCTATCGAACACGTTATGGACGCCATGTGATTGCGGTTGGCTCCAGCGAAGACGTCGCGCGTTATTCGGGCATCTCGGTCAAGCGCGTTCGCACGATTGCCTATGTCGTGCAGGGGCTTTGCGTGGCTGTTGCAGTTCTGCTTTATGTGCCGCGGCTTGGCTCGACTTCGGCAACAACCGGCATGTTGTGGGAGTTGCAGGCAATTACAGCGGTTGTGGTTGGCGGCACGGCGTTGCGCGGTGGCGTGGGGCGTGTCTGGGGTACGATCTGCGGCGCGTTCATTCTCGAAATCGTCGGCAACATCATGCTGCTTTCCAACTTCATCAGCGAATATCTGATCGGCGCTATCCAGGGTGCCATTATTATCATTGCCATGCTGGTACAGCGCTCGCTCTCACGAAGATAATGAGGGCTGACTAACGGCTTGGAATAGCAGGTTTGACGGGATTGATGGGGCGGTCCGGTCACACAGGAATAAAGCCCCCGAACACTTGGGAGGAAATAATGCGAGGAAAACTTTTAGGCGTTGCTTTTGCTGCTCTAGCAGCTGGGGCGTTAGCCTTCACTGGTGTTGCAAGCGCACAGGACAAAAAGGTGACGATCGGTGTATCGATCCCTGCTGCTGATCACGGCTGGACAGCGGGTGTTGTCTATCATGCAGAACGCGTTGCCAAGCTATTGATGCAGGAGCATCCGGGCCTCAACGTTATCGTTAAGACGTCCCCAGATGCGGCCAGCCAGGCCAATGCATTGCAGGATCTCGCTGTGCAAGGTCTCGATGGTCTGGTGGTTCTGCCGACCGATCCTGATCCGCTTGTAAATGCAATCAAGGAAATCAAGGACAAGGGCACATTTGTTGCGCTTGTTGATCGCGCGCCGAGCAACAACGATAATTCTATCCGCGATCTTTATATTGCGGGTAACAATCCGGCTCTCGGTCAGGTCGCTGGTGAGTATATTGCCAAGACCACGCCAGATGCGCAGGTCGTTGTCATTCGCGGCATGCCAATTCCAATTGATCAGCAGCGTCAGGACGGTTTTGACAAGGGCATTGCAGGCTCCAACGTTAAGGTTCTTGATCGTCAGTATGGCAACTGGAACCGCGATGATGCCTTCCGCGTGATGCAGGACTTCCTGACCAAGTATCCAAAGATTGATGTTGTCTGGTGTCAGGATGACGACATGGCTGTTGGTGTGCTCGAAGCCATCAAGCAGGCAAATCGTGAAGACATTCAGTATGTTATCGGCGGTGCTGGTTCAAAAGACATGATCAAGAAGGTCATGGATGGCGACAAGCTAATGCCGGTCGATGTGCTTTATCCACCAGCAATGGTTTCAACTGCGATGGAACTGGCTGCTGGTCATTTCTATGATCAGGTACCAGTCAGCGGCGAGTATATTCTCGATGCAACGCTGATCACCAAGGACAATGCCGAGCAGTTCTACTTCCCGGATTCTCCTTTCTAATATTGAAGTACGCGCCCGCTTTGCCGGGCGCGTATTTGCATTATGGCCATAAAATTTGCGTTATCTTTGGAGGATTTTTGATGAAGACGATCAAAGGGCCTGGGATTTTTCTCGGGCAGTTTGCGGGCGATGCAGCGCCATTTAATAGTTGGGACAGCATTACCAAATGGGCGGCTGAAAAAGGCTATGCCGGTGTGCAGGTGCCGACATGGGCAGGCCAATTGATCGATCTCAAAAAGGCTTCTGAATCCAAAGACTATTGCGATGAGTTTGCCGGTGTTGCGCGTGAGAACGGCGTTGAAGTCACCGAACTTTCGACGCATTTGCAGGGACAGCTTGTTGCAGTTCACCCGGCTTATGATGAGGCTTTTGATGGTTTTGCTGTGCCGGAAGTGCGCGGCAATCCGAAAGCGCGGCAGGCATGGGCTGTTGAGCAGGTGAAGATGGCGATCCGCGCTTCGCGTAATCTTGGCATCGGCGCACATGCTACCTTCTCAGGTGCTTTGGCTTGGCCGTTTGTCTATCCGTGGCCACAGCGTCCGGCTGGTCTGGTTGAGACGGCTTTTGATGAACTGGCGCGTCGCTGGCTGCCGATCCTTGATCATGCGGATGAGCATGGTGTTGATATTTGCTATGAAATCCATCCCGGCGAAGACCTGCATGATGGTGTGACGTTTGAGATGTTCCTTGAGCGTGTGAAGAACCATTCGCGCGCGAACATGCTTTATGATCCATCGCATTATGTGCTGCAATGTCTGGATTACCTCGACAATATCGATATTTACAAAGACCGGATCAGGATGTTCCACGTCAAGGATGCCGAGTTTAATCCGACCGGACGTCAGGGCGTTTATGGTGGCTATCAGGGCTGGGTCAATCGCGCCGGTCGCTTCCGCTCGCTCGGCGATGGTCAGGTCGATTTTGGTGCTGTATTCTCGAAAATGGCAGCGAATGACTTTGACGGCTGGGCGGTTGTCGAGTGGGAATGCGCACTCAAGCATCCTGAAGATGGTGCGCGTGAAGGTGCTGAGTTTGTCAAACACCACATTATTCGTGTGACGGAAAAGGCATTCGATGACTTTGCCGCAGGCGGGACCGACGATGCCGCCAATCGCCGTATGCTGGGATTGTAAAGCGTATCCCGAAAAGTGCGTAGCGGTTTTCGGCCAAGATACGCGAAAAAATATTAAGTAAGAGCGCCGATCTGATGAAGTCAGATCGAGTGCGCTCGGAGGAATAGCTATGACCATTGAAGCAAAGACCAAGGAAACAGCCAATCCGCGCATCCGGCTTGGCATGGTTGGTGGCGGTGCGGGTGCTTTTATTGGCGGTGTGCATCGCATGGCGTCGCGTCTTGATAACCGCTTTGAGCTTGTTGCGGGCGCTCTCTCGTCCTCAGCCGAAAAGGCGCAGGCATCAGGCCGTGAACTAGGACTTGCGGAAGATCGCATCTATTCAAGCTATAAGGACATGGCGATCCGCGAGGCCCGCCTTAAGAATGGCATTGAAGCCGTGGCAATCGTCACGCCAAATCATGTGCATTATGATGCTGCGAAAGAGTTTTTGCGCCGTGGCATTCATGTGATCTGCGATAAGCCGCTGACCTCGACTTTGGCTGATGCAAAGAAGCTTAAGAAAGTCGCTGATGAGAGTGGCGCATTGTTTGTGCTAACCCACAATTACACCGGCTATCCCATGGTGCGGCAGGCGCGCGAAATGATCGCCAATGGCGAGCTTGGTGATCTGCGTGTGGTGCAGGTGGAATATGCGCAAGACTGGCTGACCGAAGCGGTTGAAGAAACCGGAGCTAAAGGTGCAGTCTGGCGTACAGATCCGGCACAGTCTGGGCTTGGTGGGGCAACGGGTGATATTGGCACGCATGCCTTCAACCTTGCATCCTTTGTGACTGGTTTGACGCTTGAAAGCTTAGCAGCCGATCTCGACAGCTTTGTTCCGGGGCGTCGTCTTGATGACAATGCGCATGTCATGCTGCGATTTGCGGGTGGCGCCAAGGGTATGCTTTGGTGCAGTCAGGTTGCGCCGGGTAATGAAAACACCCTCCGCTTGCGGGTCTATGGCACAAAAGGCGGCATTGAATGGGCGCAGGAAGATCCTAACCGTCTGTGGTTTACACCATTTGGTGAGCCAAAGCGCCTGATCACGCGTGGCGGTGCAGGTGCTGGAGAGGCTGCGACGCGTGTAACCCGTATTCCGGGTGGTCATCCTGAAGGCTATCTTGAAGCTTTTGCAACGATCTATACAGAAGCTGCAAATGCAATTCAGGCGCGACGTGACAATGCGAAGGTTGATAGTGCGGTTATCTATCCAACCGTTGATGACGGGGTAAGAGGTGTATCGTTCATCGATGCCTGTGTTCGATCATCCAATAAAAATGGCGGATGGGTTCATATGGCATGATTTGTTGCAATCTGCTGATAGCTCACTGCATCGAGAAATGGCTGCAATAAATACGGAAATGCTCCCGGATTTGATCCAGGAGCATTGTTTGTTTGGTTTATGCGTTGTTCCTCACCAGTTCACTTTGAAGCCGATGTTGCCTTTGATTGCATAGCTGTCAGAGAAATGGTTGAGCGATGTGTTGATTGAGCCTTCGCCATACAGAGCATATTTGTTGTTTGCCCATGCATAGGTGCCACCTGCACCGATACCACCCCATGTGTCATCACTGTTGGTTGCCATATGGGTTCCTGCGTAATTCATACGGGCGTCACCCATGAGTTCCTGATAGAGATTGGCAATGCCATAGAGTGAGGTATTGACCATCAAGCCGTCCTTGCCTTTCCAGCTATTGGCATAGTTGGCAGCAAGGCCGATACGGGCATTCAGACTGTCACCGTTTCGATTGGAGATACGCGCACCATAGGTATCGGTAAATGTATCGAAATCAACGGATGACCATGTAAGCTGTGCTTGCGGTGTCAACGACCAATACGGGTCGAGATCAAAGCGCTGCCCTGCTTCAAGGCTGAGTGCATAGCCAAAGCCTTTGTTGCCATTGGCAAGCGTTGGGTTGGTTGCATCGACACCAAGGTCACTGTCATACCAGTTGGCTTGTGCCTGTGTGTCGAGATAGAAGCCGGAGGTGCCATACCAGGTGGCGTTCGCACCAAGCCCCCAACCCTGTGTGGTAATGCTGCCCGATCCATCGCCAGTGCGGTTATCGATATTCGAGCGTGCATTGCCATATTGCCCGGTGATGCCAGCAAGCAGTTTGCCGTTCTCATTCTCATAAAACTGACCATCGACACCGGCTTGCATGATGAAGGTATTGATGTCCTGATGCAGATCTCCCGCTGTAGACGCGTTTTCCAGACGATTATGCGCGCCTTCGATGCGACCCCAGATGGCCTTGCTGTCGCTTTCACCCGAGCTTTCATCTGAACTGGCCTGATCAGCACCACCCAGATAACGCTGACCCACGCGCTGTTGCAATGTTGGCAGAGCATTCAGAGCCTGCAGTGTTGACGTATAGGACTCATAGACAGGCGCTGCCGGACTGAAACGCCCCGGAGTAGGATCTGGAGGTGTCGGGCAGGTATTTGTCTTCTGACAATCCGGATTAACCGGGGGAACCGGATCGGTATTGCCTTTCTTGCTGACCAGATACCAATTGCCGTCATTGGGCGTATTTGTTCCGCCATGTTGTAAAGTATAGGCATAGGCAGAATCTGTCATGATGGCTTGCTGGCCATCCTTCGTGACGTAATCACCCTGAAGTGCAAAAATACCGTCTGAATTGCCGCCAACCGTAATGATCTCAATGCCATTATTCGTTGGCGCACCAAAACCATTGCGATTGGTAATATCGACTTTGGAAGTGCCGGATGTGTTACCACTGACATTCATTCGATCTGTGAGCGAATTGTCATCACCAAACACCGCCTCCATATGCAGCGTGCCACCATTGCCGATGTAATTGCCTGAGACATTGAGAACAGTGCCGCCGCCTGTGCTACCGAAGAAGACATTTCCGGCATTGGTCAGGCCTGCTATAGAAGTGGAGAAGCCACCCAGTTTAAGGGAAGCATCGCTGGCCACATTATATGTGGAAGCAGCAGAGAGGCCACCAGCTGCGCCCTGAATGAGAGAACCTTCATTAACAGCTGTCAGACCCGAATAATTGTTGGCACCATAAAGAACCAGATCTCCATCGTTATTCTTGGTGATCCCACCTGTGCCAGAGATTACTCCTGAGAAGTCACCATGCAGGTTCTGATCAAGCGTTAGCGTTCCAGAGCCAAGATTGATTGCCCCATCACCCGATTTCGTACCTAAAAGGCTGCCAACGCTTTCATTGAAGTTGGCAAGGTCAAGCGCCGCACCGCCATTGACCATGATATTGCCGGAACCAAACGCGTGCTCGGCAATACCAGCCTTCACTGTCCCTCCCTTGACCGTCAGCCCACCGCTAAACGTATTATTGCCGGAGAATGTTGTTGTGCCTGCGCCTTCTTTTGTAACTGCGCCAATACCGCTCACCTTATTTGCAAGCGTAAAATCATTATCCTTGTTGATTAGCAGACGGCCATGGTCAAACTGGGTGCTTGTAAGGGCAATCTCGCCACTATTGGCGATGCTGCCATTTCCGCTCAATTCCAACGTGCCCGCTGTCACAGTGGTTGTGCCGGTATAGGTGTTCGCACCCGTCAGATTGAGCGTGCCATAATCCGTTTTTGTGAAGCCATTCTGGCCATAAAGCACAGAGGCAATGGTTGCGATATCGCTGGCGCTATTGATCGTACCGTCACCAACATTGATCTGGTTGTCTTGCCCTCCAAGAGTGATCTGGCCTCCTTCAATGGTATAACCATTAACGAAGAACTGCATGCCACTCACGGATACGGCACCGCCGCTATCATCCACGATAACCGTACCCGCCGTGCCTGTGAAAATTGCAAACTGGCCGGTTGCCCATTTGCCGTTTAATTGCCCGTCTTTATCCGTCCAGTTGTCGTTGGTTGTATTCCAGGTGCCATTCCCACCATCAATGTGATTATTATCGTGCTTGGTAAGATCATCGCCATCCCAGAAGTTCAGCGTAACGCCAGCGGTATTGACCAAATTGATCTGATGATCGACGGATGTCTGAAGCGATACTTGCGAAGCGTCACCACCCTGCACAGTGCCAATAGCCAGTCCATTGTTGGTCAATGTCCCGGTATAGTCGAAAATACGATAGAGGCCGGGGCCGAAGCCACCTGCATCGGTGATATTCAATGTGCCAGCAACCGTCAGATTGCCCTTCACATCAAACAGGCCATTGATGCTTGGCGCGCCCAGAGTGACATCGACCTTACTACCCACATTGAGCGTTAAGTCTTTATCGAATGTAAGCTTTTGGCCGCTTTGGCCCAATAAAGTCGCGCCTGTTGCAATATCGGTGTTGCCACCAATGCTGCCGTAACCACCCAATGCTGCACCGGATGCAACCTGAACAGTGCTTGTTCCATCACCGAGTTTGGCGTCATCAAGGCGCAGCGTTCCTTCACTGACAGTGGTATTACCCTTGTAGCTGCTGCTGTCACCCTTTAAAGCCAGTATGCCAGCGCCATATTTGGTCAGGCTGCCCGAACCGGTAAAGACATTCGACAGTGTGAACGTATTGTCCGCATCGTCAATGTCGAAAGCGCCGCCGTTCGCACCCCAATTGATCGTCTTTGTGGTGTCTTTGAAATGCGTGCCTGTGACCTGTAATGTCCCGCCGTCAAAAGTAAGGGTGCCTGTTCCCAGATTATCTTCCTGTTTAACTGAAACCACACCAGCATTGAGATATGTCCCGCCGCTATAAGTGTTCTTGCCAGAAAGTACGAGCGTGCCGCTACCGCTCTGCGTGACACTGCCTGTGCCGCTGATCACACCAGAAAGCGTAGTCGGAGGAATATTGTCCGGGATATTCTCGACCACCAGGTTCCCACCAGTCAGAGCGATCTTGCCAAGGATCGAGCCATCATGACCACTCGTACCATCGCCTAATTGCAGGGTGCCGCCTGCAACCGTCGTATTGCCGGTATATGTATTGGTTGCTGTCATGACGAGCGTGCCGTCACCCGATTTGGTGAAGCTGCCTTTGGCGTCACCCACATTTTGGAACACACCGCCAAATGTAGCCGTCTTGTTCGCATCGACCAAAACCGTACCGCCATCCGATGCCAACGTCACCGAGCGGTCTGCACTCAATGTATCGGTAACATGCAACGTACCGCCACTAAAGTTCAGCGCACCCGATGCATCACCCAGATTGGTATCAGACGCAACCTGAAGTGTGCCGCCGTTAAGGTTTGTGCCGCCCTTGTAAAGATTGGTTCCAGAAAGAACCAATGTTCCAGCGCCAAGCTTTGTTAATGAACCCCCAGCATCAAGCGCCTGACCAACGGTGAACGTGTTGCTCGCATCCGCAATGTCAAAGCCGCCCCCGCCAGCATTCCAGACGATTTGTTTTGTAGTGTCCGTGAACGTCGTGCCGGTGACCTGTAATATACCGCCATCAAAAATGAGCTTATTGGTGGCAATGCCGATATATCTCGCGTTTGCAATAGACAACACACCACCATTCAAATGAGTGTCACCCGTGTATGCATTATCACCACTGAGCGTCAGCTTCCCGCCGGTAAGAGTAAGACCAGCCACCGATTGAATTACACCGGAGAAATTACCACCTTTGGATATGGTAATTTCTTTGCTTCCGGCAGTAATATTTCCAGCGCCGAATAACTGCTGCAATGTCAATCCATTTGCAGTAACGCCACTCATATCGAGTGTCGCACATGTATCGGGTTTATCGGGTGTCGCACATGCGACAGTCATGGATGTTGACATCGCGACATCTGCATCGCCTGAAAGTTTTAATATCCCTTCCTGAACCTGCCATGCCATATCATTTTGCTGTTTACCCGTCACAGTCCAGGTCGTAGTCTTGCCAACTTTATTAAAGGTTGCAAAACCCTTCATAAGATTTGGTGCTGTGTATTTCAGATCGAAACTATTATCATCTCCGCCAAGCTGAATTGTGTTGTTGCTACCATCGGCAAGGAAATTATAATAGTCGCCGGAATCATATAGACTATTCGTGTAATCATCCATCAGGTTAATAGTATTATTATTTCCCTTGACATGAAGCTTATCTTGTTTTGACAGAATGATAGATTGCACATCAAGATAATTACCATTTCCTTCAATCAGAACAGCCAGCGTGCCATCATCTGAATAATAACCGAGCCTCATATAGTCCGTGTTTCCTTTCTTTTCTGCGATGACCTTATTATTGTCGCCATGCATGTAAACAGCTCTTCCACCGTTCAGTGTACCTTCCGCACGGCCACCCTGAACAAAGCCAAAGCGCACTCCTGCCGGATAAAGCAGGGTTACATTGCCCAGCATAACAATGCCATCACCTCCTTTTCCACCCCCTGATGCAGCTTTCCCCCCTTGCACGTTGAAATCATAAAGCTGGTTTGTTACGGTAGCAGTCAAATGAATATCAGAACCTCCGACTATTATTCCAGAGCCGGATGCGCCAGCTTGACCGGGCGTCTCCCCGGAGCCTCCCGCACCACCTTGGCCACCTACAAAATTACCGTCGAGCGTCAGACTATTATGCGCACCAAGCTTTGGAATGTATAATACAGCGTTTCCACCGGCCCCACCTCCGCCACCCGCAACTGTTCCATCGCCGCCCTTGCCTCCATTACCACCCGCTTTATTAGATAGAGTACTCGGGTCTCCGGACACGGAATAAAGACCCATACTGCCGCCACCGCCTCCCGCACCGTAATCTCCGCCGTTTGCACCACCCTGCCCGTCCTGCCCGCCCGTACCATGCACGTCGCTAACTGGTGCGACACCGCCAGCACCACCCTTCACCGTTGGACTCGCATCAGCACCCCGGCCTCCCGTACCATCACTTGGACTGTGATAATTACCCTCAGTTGTTCCGCTGTTGCCGCCTTGCGCTCCTTTTAGGTAGTCAGAGCACCCACCCGATTCTGAAGTACCAACACAAATAGGTACAATTTCATCGAAGGACGGAGCAGATGCGGCAAACACATGTCCGAAAGTAGACAGTAAAATTGTTATAACTAAAAAATAAGTTGCTGATATATTTTTCATTGAACGAGCCTAACTGTCATTAATAACAGTATTAATAGATCAAATTTCTTTATATATCAATATTGTAAATACGTTAAATCTCAAGCAAATTAAAACATGTTCAATTACTAATTCATAAGGTAATAAAATGGCTTATGTTCCAAGTTTAGATACTCAACTATATAAGGGTCAATACTTAATTTTCAAAGCAACTGGTGTTGCTGCTGATGTGACTTCCCCAACTGCGAACCTTAGTCTTGGCTTAGGCAGGGCATTTATCGGCGCCGAAAACGTTAAGCTTACTAAGCCTGTAATTGTAAAGGATGGTAAGTATGAAGTTGCATTCAGCTTATACGTGAACAAATCAGCTAACGATTTATCCGGCGATGACTTGAAAATAACACTAACTTGGAACGGAGTGCGAAATACCGATCCATTCATTCTGTACACGAAGGCAATTACAACGGAAGTTAAAGGAGTCACTGAATCTACTGGCACAGCATTATTTGCTACGGAAACTGTAGGGGATCCTAGTGATACTTCAAAGACAATCAAAGCTAGCGCAGTTATAACTGTGGGCGGTGTAGCGGTTAAAGACTACATCGTACAATGGCAGACATCTAATTCCCCGGACCAGGGCTTTTTCTTAAAATCAGTCAATACATTCCTTTCTAATAAGAAAGGTGACACGCCCTTGACGGAAGCCGATCTCGATCCCACGGGGGCTATCTCTGTACTCGATGACGGCACAATCATTATACGCACGTTCACTGACGTAAATGGCGTAGCAAGCATTTATATGAATGCTTCTAGAGCTATGGGCATCGCCCAATTATTTGCCAGCTTGGACTATAGCCATCAAAGTGAAGTAGACAAAATTTGCGTAATTGATCCCGATGCCGTTCCTTCTATCCACCATACTCCCATCATAGGTGGCATCGGCAAGAATGATGAACTTGATCTGGATTTGAATCCAAATCCGTTCCCAGTAATTTCAACAATACCTAGGGAGACGCCACAAGGTGACACAGTATACGTTATACTGAATGGAGCCGAAGTGATGAACACTCCGACAACTACTTCTCCCACCGTCGAGACCGATATAACTAAAAGTTTCATTAATGTCGACGATGGTTTCGTCAATGATATGTATTATGCAGTTTGCAACGTTTCTACGGGAATCATTCGTAGTAGTCAGCATCTGCAGTTTACAGCGAAAGGTAATAAAAATCAGCCACCAGACAATACGGTAGCAGATCTTGATCCTCCGCTTGGATCATCTATCATAAATGAGAATACGGTATCACGCAACAGACCAGTGCCAATACTCTTGCCGCTAGAGTCCTATCCAACCAGTACCAAGTGGACGGCGAAAAAAGGTGATCAGCTCACCGCATCTGTAATTATTACTGGTTATGTAGCTCGCACAATGATATCAGCAAATTCATCTAAAACTTTGCCGACGATTACTCTATCTGATGATGATCTCAAGTCACCTTATGTCAACGTATTTTTTGATGCAGATTTATTTAATGGCGTAGGCCGGGCAAGCAACGGCACAGAATCGTATGCTTACTTTACTTATACAGTGATCGCAGCCGAAGCCCCTACCGTGACACTTAAATCTTATAGACTTAAGGTGAACATCGATACTTGGGGGCCGCGCTAAAGAGCATTTTGACTTGATTGCATTGCAGTTCCAACCGTCTGTTTCACGCGGATATTGATCAGAAAACGGTTTTACATTTCTCGTGATACGCTCTGATCCATTTGGCAACACGGCTGATGTTGCCAAGTATTTATTTCGAGGATTTTTTAAATGAGCAGCAATATTTCAATAATTACGACAACTGGAGCATTAGCTACTGGTAACGAAGATGATGACCTTGTGTATCAAAACGAAGTCAACGTCTATGGGAAGCCGGGAGCATCGATAATTTGCGATGTGTCATACTATGCCAGTATATATCAGAACGGTTTCTACCAGCCTTCTCCCTATAACACCGTACTGAAACTTGACGAAAAAACGGGGTTAGCTTCGAGCCGTTTTCAGGTGCGCTTTAAACCACCGAAACAAGCAAGCCAAACCATGCAGTTAACGACCGTGGAAGTTTCTGCATATGACATGTCTGACCCAGAAGACATAGCCACCCAATCACCTTCGTTTGAGTCCGGAATCCATATTTCCGACGTCCAATACATCGATGGCTATAATCTCATATATGGCGCCCCGGCCGATGATTACACACCTTGCGCCGTCACCATATTTGTTAGCGATGATGCTCCAAATGACAGTATTCAAACAATTTGCATGAGTATAGATCCGGAAAGCGCAGCTAGCATAGTGGGGGCAGATCCCAATTCGGGAGACAAGCGCAAGACCGTCACACTCACCAAAAGCGAAATACGATTTGAGCTTTTGAGTAAAGTACCCGGCCAAAACGTAGCGAGGGTCTTCTTCCCAAATTCAACTAATGGCGATGCGCTGATATTTGGCAAGGGTCCAATTCCACCCATTACATTCTCCCATCTTCCACAAAAGGTTTGAGGGTGGATGGATGCAAAGGAACTCTGTTGAAAATAACGACTACTTCCGACCTCTACGTGCGCCAGAGGTTCCCCAAGCCAAGCTAATTGAGGGGAAGCTTGTCATAGACATTGATACCATTCCTAAGGATGACCCTTACATTGATATCTATATCCCGGCATGGGACGTAGTCTTGTATGACGATTTAATGACGGCATATATCGATATAGACCACTATACATCACAAGTTGCTAGCAATGTTAAACCCAAGTACCTCCTAAAAATATCAATAAACAATATATCAAATGGGTTTCATATTGCTTGGTATAAGGTTAAAGACATATATGATAATATTTCATACTCCTCCATATTAAAATTTTACGTCATAAATTCGAAATATTCTAAATATTCGGAATATCCGCCACTAACATTTCCACAGTCCGTTTTGGTGAATGGTCTTACGACGCTTGATTACGAAAATCTTGAAGCGACGAAAGGCGCAATCATCAATGTTCAATACCCTTCAATAAGCGCGGGCCAGACGGTTGTTGTTGATTGGTTTGGCTGCGACGCTGCAAAAATTCCTGTCGCAGAGACGCTTTACAGCACAAAAATGCCAGTCACCGCGAGCGATGCGAAAGCGGGTTCAGTCTCGGCACTTATACCATTGGATTTCATCGCTCCCATCAAAGCAAACGGCACCGGGTTCGCGATCTACAGGGTGTATAATTCAAAGTCAGATTTACAAGGCATTTCTCATGCCAGCGAAGTGCATGTATTAGAGCAGATCCGCGTGCCATTTTACATCGATGCAACACAAGGTGCACCGACAGACGACCTGAAGCAACCAAAGTGGAGTTCATGGGTTGAGGCAACAGTTACCGGGCCACCGGGCACAAGCTTCCAAGCTGACATTTCCTTTGGCGCAGAGTTTTTGGAAACACAAAACACACCTTATTCCGCTATCCTTAATGAAAATGGCCTAGCACGATTTCGTGTTAGGAGCTCCGTATCCCTTGTTAGTATCACTGCGAGAATTATTGACGATCCCAGCATTTCTGCAACGACAAATGCAACCTACTTTCCACACTCATTTTTAAGCAAGAATGGAATCATTACTTATAATTATACTGATAATATTCCGGCTGACGGGCTGGTCCCTTCTATCATTACGCTAACTGTAAACCCGGATGATGTTAAGACGTTGACAATTACTGTTACCGGGCACGCGCTTATCAACGGTGCTTATCCATCATCCCACAATATAACACTAGGAAAAGACGGAATGGCGACCGTCAGAATATATAATACTACAAAAGAAGATGTTTTTGTAAATATATCAACCGACGACGGAAATGATGAAGCAGATTTCGCTTTAAATTTTCATTAGAAACAAATTTAATCGATGGTGGAAAAGATGGATAATATCGAAGATGTTAAAAGTGGAGCGCAAATTAAACTGGACCTCAAAATAGACCACTCCGCCGCTGACGGAAAAACAAGCAATAAGGCGAAGGTAACAGTTACTCAGAATGGCTTGGCATTGAATAATTGGGGTATTCGTTTCTCGATATCTGGGGGAAGCGCCATATTCTCGAATGGAAAAAATACATTTGATACGAAAACGGCTAATGGCATTGCCTACGCCGAATTTAACGATGACGTGATCGAAAGTGGAACAATTACTGTCATTGAGACCACTAATGATATGAACCAGCCCATTACCAATGGCAGCTCCGATTCTAAGCCATATCACTTCGGGCCTGATGGTGAAGTGACTTACAATCTCACCATGAAAAAAATCGACGATGGCGCTGCAGCCGATGGTATCGCACAAGACAGCGCATCAGTTATCATCAAGGACAAGAACAATAATACGCCTACCAGCGGAACGTTCATCATTACATTTACATCATCGAGTAATACTACGAAATTCGATGTAAGCAAAAGTAACGTAGACAAAAGATCAACGAGTAGCACGCTCTATGTCAATGCAA
>NZ_JBBGYW010000020.1:0-79814 GCF_037479515.1 Ochrobactrum sp. MYb379 | reverse complement strand
GCGCATCAGGTGCCAGGGTATCTGGAACCGGAACGACAGCCGCATCCGAGACATTGCCTGCAACATCTGTCTGCGTGACGGTCACATTCTGAGCGTCGCTTGGTTCAAGAAGGATCGAACCTGCGCCCTCACCATCCAGAACAACCGTGCCAAGTGGCGAACCATCCGCTGCGGTGATCGTTGCTGTTGCACCAGGCTCACCGGTAATTGTAAGCGTGACACCGTCTTCGCCAACTGCAAGCTCAACCAATGGCGCATCAGGTGCCAGCGTGTCAGGAACTGACACTTCGGTCTCAAGTGACTCATTATTGGAAGCGTCGGTAAGAGTTACGGTAACTTCCTGACCATTGGTCTGTTCAAGCTGATAGGTCGCTTCACCTGTACCATCAAGTACAACCCTTCCAATCACTACGCCCGCAGAATTGTAGATAGTAGCAGTTGTATTCGGCTCACCAGTGATAGTGAGCGTGCGTCCATCTTCACCTATTGTTACTTCAGGAGCGTCTGGTGCATCAGTATCAGCATCGGCATCTGCATCCGCATCAGCGTCGGCGTCAGCATCCGCATCAGCGTCAGCATCCGCATCCGCGTCGGCATCGGCGTCAGCATCCGCGTCGGCATCAGCATCAGCGTCAGCATCGGCATCAGCATCAGCGTCAGCATCGGCGTCGGCATCAGCATCAGCATCCGCATCTGCATCGGCATCTGCGTCAGCATCGGCGTCAGCATCTGCATCTGCATCTGCGTCAGCATCAGCGTCTGCGTCGCTATCATCATTATTATCGCTTCCAGAACCAGCACCAATCGCTGCACCCAAAGCTCCCAAACCGGCGAGCCCAAGCAGGACCGGCCCCAGATCGCCACCGCCACCTGCAAGCTGGTCAACACCTTGAATTTCCGAGAAATTAAAATCTGCCAGCCCATCGCTGTGATTACCAGCCCAGAGCTGGCCGTTTTCATCTTGCAGGACGAGGTCGTTGTCCTGACCGTCGCTATAATGTGTGTAATAATTAACGATGCGAATTGTATCGCCATTATGCAATCTGATGAGGAGGTCATCTCCAATTCTTTGATATTCAGAAATAGATTTTGGATTTAAAGAAATTTTGACGACGCTCGGCGCCGAAAGAATAATATCATTACCAGTTACTGTTCGCGAACTACCACTCGCCTTATTCGTGACAACTGCAACCATGACGCTCTCCTCAATTCGCGAATGAGCTTCAAGGGTCAATAATTAACGAGTTCAGGCACTTACAAAATAAGATCAACTGACACGTAATATTCTCAAACGATGCTATCTAAAAAATTTATAAATACCTATACACAGCAATAAATGCTTTCTGCAAAAGAATCAGTAATCTTCATTTTGTAATAAATGCTGAATCGACCCCTCAAAGACGCTAACTACCCAAATATCACTTTCAACATGCGGAAAAGCAAAGTCTATGCTGATACTAACAAAAATTGTTCTAAAGCGACAAAAGTCGATTTTCTTGTTGTGGTATTTGATTAAGCATCGCTCTCTAAAAACCAAACCCGCTTGCTATGCTCCCTCAAAACTGGACCGTTTTATAATTAGAGTTTTTCGCGCAATTTTTTTCGGCTGGGAAAAGGAGTGGAAAGTATGAAAGCATCGAAGTTTTCAGATGCCCAGAAGGTGTTTATTCTCAAGCAAAGGGATGACGGGTTGTCGATAGGAGATATCTGTCGCAAGATTGGGATCCGCCAGGCGACTTATTTCAATTGGAAGAAGAAATGCGCAGGTCTTATGCCTGATGAGATGCGGCGGCTATGTGCTTTGGAAGACGAGAACAGCCGTCTGAAGAAGATTGTTGCCAATCTAACGCTTTACCGTGAGATGTTGCAGGACGTCATACGCCGAAAACTTTAAGGCCTGCCCGGAAACGTGATCTTGTGGCGGGAATGCTTAAACGTCCTATATTCGAAATAAACGCCCAATTTAGCAACAGGTCATTATCGCGTCGGTCTTTTTACCGATGTGTTGGATTATGATACAGGCCGCTCCGATCATCAACGAACGGTCTCCGATAACAAACACAGAGTACGCGTTATCGTGGCTCTCACCGTCCTTAAGACGAGATCCTTTTGCTGCCGCGCGAAGGCCTGAACATTATCTACGAGGTCGCGGCAATTGCCCGTGCCTCCACGGCCCTGTCAGAGAAGGGCCCTTCCGCTGTGGATCGCCCCCTCATGAAAGGGACGATAAATTTCGCCGCTTTTGATGACCGCGTGCACGGTTCGAGCCATTTTGGCGGCGACACTACAATGAGGATCGTCCTCATTCGGCAATTGGATATAACGTACCAGTTGCCTTGCATAATCCCGATGGCGTTATCAGCCAGCCATTGGGGTGAGAGCCGGAAAATTCTAATTCCCGGCGGTCCAATGTTGGGGCTCAGTGCACTCGGAACAAATGCTTAGAGTTATGGTTTAACTCCTAATACATCACGTAATATGCAGATCGATTCAACACCAGATACGAACGCGTTCAACACTGGGTGAGGGGAGGTTTCAGGGCAACTGGTCATCGCTTCAGAATAAACTAGTGAAGATTTAAAATTACAACGCACCTGCTCGGTTATTCAGCTCAAGGCAGTGTTGATCTGAAGTATGAACGAGTGGGGTTACATTCACGCTCCGAGCACATTTTTAACTCTTGGATTAAATCGCCATTTTTTTCAGTGGCTCAGGTTTTTTACCGTCAGGCAGAATAACTTGAAGATGATTGTAGATCACGTGCGAACTGAATGGCTTTCTCACAAAAATGGCTCCATCCGGTAGATCATTGTCTTCTGGCACCATCATCCCGGAAGCAATTAAAATTCCTATGTGAGGCCAATGTTTTGAACAATGGCGGGCGAGATCAAAACCAGTCTGCTCACTTGGCGGCATTTGTACGTCTGTAAACAAAAGACGGAATCTCTCTGGATCGTCGTTCAGCAATTCTAATGCTTCTTCAACATTACCGGCTTCTTTGACGCGAAAACCTGCTGTTTCTAGAATATCTACAGCATCCATGCGGATTATGACGTCATCTTCGGCCACGAGGGCAAAGGGAATGCTGTTGTCAGTCATTAAACTTCCTTAAAATGCTTTTCAAATTGAGAACACGCATCAGGCTAAAACGATCCCTCGCCGACTGACTATTTTTAAATTTAATTTTAAAGGTGGGGGTTAAGTTGGGCTGATGGAACTTTAAGAACCAAAGACAATCCATCTGGACACCAATCACGAGAGATCGTCCCATTCAAACCTTGCACGGTGGCCTTTTCAAGCGTGGCCCCAAATCCTTGACGCTCAGGTTGTTCGGATAGCATTTTGACGCCGATTTCTCTCCAATGAAGCTGAAGGAGTTCTGCGCCCAGATTAATCTCAATCGCCAGTTGGCCTTCTGGCGAAGAAAGCGCGCCATACTTTGCAGAGTTCGTGGTCAACTCGTGCAACAAAAGAGCCAGTGACGTCAGTGCCTTACCGGAAAGCACTGCATCGGTTCCGGTAATTGTAACAGCTGACTTTTGTTCATTATTGTGCGGCGCGAGGATTGCTTCAATAAGCGCCACCACGGATGTGGATCTCTCGTTGGCTTCACTCGTTCCGGGTACGGGAAGGGTGAGTTCGTGCGCCCGCGCAAGGGCTTGCATGCGAGACCGCAAGTTGTTGACCAGCTCATCAATGTTATCTGTGGATCGAGCGCAGAGTGATATCAAGCCAGATGTCAAGCCAAACAAGTTTTTAATGCGGTGATTGATTTCTTGAAGAAGAATGTCTTTTTCCTGCGCTGATTGGCGCAAGGCCGCAGCCTGAACAGCGAGCTCGTCGCGTTGAAAAGCAAGCTGTTGCCGCTGCCGATATAATTCATAAAAAACATCGGCCTTGCTGCGCAAGACATCCGGTTCGATAGGTTTCTGTATGAAGTCTACCGCTCCTGCTTCATAACCCTGAAAACGGCGCTGTCCACCACCACCAGCCGTTACGAAAATGATTGGAACGTGACGTGTGCGCTCGTTTCCGCGCATAAGTTCTGCAAGCTGAAAACCGTCGAGCCCAGGCATCTGAACATCGACAAGAGCAAGAGCAATATCGTGTTGAAGAAGCAGTTCAAGTGCCTGATCACCGGAATTGGCTTTCAGTATCCTCAAGCCATCCCGGCGAAGCAATGCTTCCAAGGCGATAAGATTTTCCTCAAGATCGTCAACGAGAAGAAACGAAATGGGTTCCATGTGTTGACCTAAACCTCTCTCAAATATTGCGCTATCGCTTCGAGCGATAAAATTTTGGCATCCGGACAAGAGCGGATAGCAGCCTCTGGCATCGTTGGTACGAAGGCGCTTTTGGGGTCCTGAATCAGTGTTTTTCCGCCCGCCGCCGTTATAGACTGTAAACCCTTGGCACCGTCTTCATTGCCGCCTGTCAGCACGATGCCCAGCAGTTTGGGCCCGAAGATATCGGCCGCGCTTTCAAAAAGAACGTCGATAGATGGACGGGAATAGAGGACAGGTGCATCCTTGGAAAGCGACAGTGTATGGTCCCTTTCAACAAGCATATGATAATCAGGCGGTGCGAAATAGATTGTGCCAGAACACAGTGGGTGCTTATCTTCAGCCTCTTCCACCGCCAGTATGCATTTATGCCGAAAAAGCTCAGCCATCAAGCTGCGCTTGTCTGGCGGAAGATGCACCACGACCATCACAGGCAATCGAAAAGTGACCGGCAGAGAGGGCAGGATCGCCGACAATGCATCAAACGCTCCCGCCGACGCACCGATGACCACGGCCTGCGTTTTGGAGACCGTCATGACGAAACCTTCTGATAAATTTTATCCTCACGCACAAAATCAGCGTAGGTGTCCGCATAGCGAGAAAAGCGAACGCTTTCTTTTGCCCCCAATCCCAGGAATCCACGATGGGCTAAGGAACTTTTGAACATGCCCAGCACGTGATTTTTCAGGTCATGATCAAAATAGATAAGCACGTTACGGCATGAAATCAGGTGCATCTCTCCAAAAACAGCATCGGTCGCGAGGCTGTGATCCGAGAACACAACGTTTCGACGCAGTGACCTATCAAACGAAACCCTACCATATGCAGCCTGATAATAGTCAGATAGCGATGTCAAACCGCCTGATTGCTGGTGATTGGAAGTGAACGACTGCACACGATCAATCGGATAGACACCGGCCTCGGCCGCTTGGAGCGCCTCCGGATTAATATCGGTAGCGTAAAAGAGCGTTCGCTCCTCCAAACCTTCTTCACGAAAAAGAATGACCATGGAGTAAAGCTCCTCGCCACTCGAGCATCCAGCAATCCAAACCTTGAGTGAGGGATACGTTCGCAAATGCGGCACAACATGCTCGCGAATGGCTCGAAAATAGCTTGGATCACGGAACATATCGCTGACTTGAACTGTGAGGTAGCGCAGCAAATGCGGAAGCATGGTTGCATCATGCAACACACTTTCCTGCATCGCAGAAAAACTGGCAAAGCCCATCTGTTCGCGTGCCTGCCGAAGCCGACGCTTGATCGAACCAAGCGAATAGCTGCGGAAGTCATAATGGTATCGAAGGTAGAGTGCCTCCAACAACAGCCTGATCTCAATTTCTTCAGCGGAGCCGTGTTCAAGTGGCCCTGTCATTTCGGCATCCAGACCCGAACAAGTGACAAGAGTTTATCAACATCCAGCGGCTTCGCCATGTAGTCATTTGCGCCGGCTTCAATACAGCGTTGCTGATCATCAGGCATCGCTTTAGCCGTCAGCGTTACAATGGGCAGTTTCTTCCAGGCTGGATTTCGACGAATTTCCTTTGTAGCTGTCAATCCATCCATGACAGGCATCATCACATCCATCAATACAAGATCAATACGTGCCTCAGCATTTTCGAGCGACCGATTGAGTGCTTCGATAGCCTCCTGGCCGTTGCGGGCAATAATGACCTGGGCACCACGCGGCTCCAAAATATTCGTGAGTGCGTAAACATTACGGATGTCGTCCTCAACGACGAGAATACGACGACCCTCAAGCATCGCATCGCGATGACGCGCTTTGCGGATCATCTGTTGCTGTTCTGCGGGCAATTCAGAAATGATCTGATGCAGGAAAAGGCTGACTTCGTCGAGCAGTCGCTCGGGGGACTTTGCACCTTTAATGATAATTGACTTGGAATACCGCCGGAGTTTCTGCTCACTTTCGCTGGAAAGTTCTCTTCCGGTATAAACAATCACTGGTGGAAATGCGTAGGCAGTTTCATTGCTAAGTGTTTCAAGCAGTGAGAAGCCTGATTCATCGGGCAAAGAAAGATCCAGCACCATGCAATCAAAAGTCTGCTCGCGCAGCAGATCGAGGCATTCGGCCACATTGCCGGCAGTTGTAGTCTCAACATCGCTTGAACTTAAAAGTTTTGCAACCGCTTCACGCTGCCGCTCATCATCTTCAACGATGAGAACCTTATGTACACGTTTGGTTATTCGATTTTGCAGCTGGCTCAGAACATCAACAAGCTCCTCACGACTGACTGGTTTGTTAAGATAACCAACAGCGCCAAGCGCGTAAGCGGTTCTGGTATGATCGCCCGCAGAAATGACATGGATTGGGATATGACGGGTGCGCACGTCATTTTTTAACCGATCGAGAACTGATAAACCGGACTCGTCAGGCAGGCCAACATCCAACACGATAGCATTTGGCGAAAACTCACGCGCTAAGCGCACGGCCTCCTCTGCTGTGCGGGCCACAACAGAATGAAACCCCATCTCACGAGACAGATCGCGCACAATTGCGGCGAATGTGTCATCGTCTTCGATAACCAGAAGAACACGCTTGTCATCAGTGAGCGCATCCCTATCGTCTTCCAAATGAAAAGGTTGTGGCAAGCTCTTGGATGTGACTGGCGTGTTCGTGGGCGTTTCTCCCGCCGCAACAACCTGCGTGAGGGGCAACGCGCTATTCCCGCCAGGCTCATATCGCAGCGGCAAAGTGACGGTGAAATTGCTGCCTTGTCCGAGAGTGCTTTCCACACTTATTGCGCCACCCAACAATCTGGCAAGCTGCCTTGAGATAGACAGACCAAGTCCAGTGCCGCCAAATCGTCGGCTGATAGTGCTGTCCGCTTGATGAAATGCTTCGAAGATACTTTTGAGCTGGTCTGAAGATATCCCAATGCCACTGTCTTTTACGGAAAAGCTGATTTGTTGCCCTTCCTGTAGTCGGATTGACACCTCGACTTGTCCACGTTCAGTGAATTTGATGGCATTGGCGAGAAGATTTTTAAGTATTTGATCCAGTCGCTGAGGGTCTGTGACAAACGATTTCGGCAGACGATCATCAATGTCGATAACGAGCTTAAGGTTTTTTTCATCTGCCAACGGCTGAAACAGCTGCTTCAGACCCGTCGAAAGACGTGCAAGAGGCGTGACTTCAGGATGAATTTCAACGTGACCGGCTTCGATTTTTGATAAATCAAGAATGTCATTAATGAGATTGAGAAGATCATTGCCCGAAGACTGGATGGTTCGCGCATATTTGACCTGGTCTTGAGTCAAGTTCTCGTCGGGATTGTCCGCAAGAAGCTTAGCAAGGATCAACGACGAATTCAGCGGTGTGCGCAGCTCATGCGACATGTTTGCTAGAAAATCAGATTTATACTGGCTGGAGCGTTCAAGCTCATCGGCTTTCATCTGCACTGACGCGTGCGCACGTTCCAGATCACTGCGTTGTAGTTCCAGTTGGTTTGCCTGCTCTTCAAGTTGGCTGTTAGTTTGCTCAAGTTCAGCTTGTTGTTGCTCGAGCCGCGACTGCGATTCCTTCAAGACCCGGCTTTGCTCTTCGAGTTCTTCGTTGGAAACACGAAGCTCTTCGCCCTGAGCCTGCAACTCTTCAGACTGTTGCTGTGTCTCTTCGAGCAAATTCTGCAACTCATCACGATATGCTGCAGCCTGGACGCTCTCCGCGATGGTTTCGGCAGCCCTGTTCAACAGCGTCACTACTTTTTCGTCTGCTCGTTCCAGAAAACCAAGTTCTACTACTGAGTTGACCATGCCATTTAAGGCCGCTGGAATGATGACGAGATGACGGGGTTTGTCCCTGCCCAGTGCTGATCCAAAGGCCAGATATCCGTCTGGAACATCGTTGAGAACAATCAGATCCCCTTTTGCCGCTGCTTGCCCTAACAATCCTTGGCGTGCAGCAAAAGCTTCAGGCACACTATTCGTGTCTGGTACGCCCAAAACAGCGCCCAGTCGATATTGGCCACCACTGCCGCTGAAAAAAGCTCCCGCCACAGCGCCCGTATATTGCGTCAGATAGTCGAGGATATTTTCACCCAATTCATCAATGCGCTGATCGCCGATCATTGCCGATGCGAGCCCAATTTCACCAGTCTGCAGCCATTCATCGCGGTATTGTCTAAGGGATGCGTTCCGAATGAGGTACCCGACTACCAATGTAAGAATTATACCGAGGACTGCCGCAAGAACCGTACTTATTAGCGCTTGTTGCTGCGCCTTTGCCATTTCTGATAAGCGTTCGCTGCGTACATTGTTCTCGACCTCTGACATTGCGTTAATACTATTGCGAATAGCATCCATTTCGAGCTTACCGCGATCAGAGCGAACCAGAGCGAGCGCAGCATCAAATCCACCGCTTCTCCTGAGCGCAATTGCATCGGCCAATTCACCGAGCTTAGCGTTGACATGCTGCCTGAGATTATCAAGCCTTTCGCTTTGTCCTAAGTTTTCCCCCGTACGTTCAGCAACCTTTGCGATTTCATTATCGATCGCGCTACGTGCTGTCTGGTAAGGAGCAAGGTAACTAACCTCACCAGTTAAAAGATACCCTCTCTGGCCCGTTTCTGCATCCTGCAGCTTTGAGAAAAGGCTTTGCAGGGAGACAATAGCCTGATGGGTCTGAACAATTTTCTGGTTTGCTTCGCGGATACCTTGAAAATTGAAATAGGTCAGAACGCCGCTGATCGCAAAGAACAATAACGCGGCAGCGAGGCCTATGGCCACACCGACATCAAGGCCTAATAGCCTTCCTGACCGGATGAAACGGTGGTTTGTTTTCATGGCTGTCTCGCGGCGATGTTGCAGTTGCACGGACTGAAATAACAGCCATCACGCTTTGAAAGCCTTGAAAAACTTATTGCAGACTGAGGCGCTTGAGCGCAACACAACAGCATGATTCGTATCCCGCTCATTAATAAGGTCAAATCAATAGCTTAAAGCTATAAACACGTCAGTGCACTAGTAGACATATATTTTTACAACACGCAATATTCTGCCATTTCATAGTGCTTTAGAGGCATTGAAATACCAGCCTAAAAAGTGTTCAGCCAGCGATGGCTGAGCAAACGGGGATATAACTTCACCCCGAATTGGTGCTTGTTTAAAATCTCTGCGCTTTCGAACTACTTGCTTAATAAATCAAACTCAGCTCCGCCGCCCCTAACTAAAAAGTTTAATACGACGGACTGGCACAATCTACGGAACAATCCCTCTTTGCTTACGTTGGTTTAACAGGAGCCGCGCTGTGTCAAACGGACTCGACGGTGCTGAAGAACATCAGGATTTTTCCGTTTTCCCTTGATGGCCAACGAAACGGCAGACGAGCTTCTTACCCGTCCAGTGCGCGCTCCGCCTGCTAGAAATTCTCAATAGATCCCAATGCTAAGATGTCTAATGTTCTGCCATCAAACGACATGGATTAAATACCGAGAAATTGGAAAGGACCAAAATATGACAGCTATAAAAAATGCAAAAATCGTTATTCTGGCAACTGACGGTTATGAACGTTCAGAGCTCCGTGTTCCTTATGAAGAACTGCAGCGCCGTGGTGCAAACGTAAAAATCGCGTCCATTCAAAGCGGTGCGATCAAGAGTTGGGACAACGCAAATTGGGGTGATTCAGTCAACGTCGATTTTTTGGCAGAGGACGTCAATGTTGAAGACTTCGATGCGCTTGTGCTTCCGGGTGGTCAGATTAATCCTGATAAACTGCGAACTGAGGAAAACGCCATGCGTGTTGTGCGCGAATTTACCCAATCTGGCAAAATCGTTGCCGCGATATGCCATGCGCCCTGGTTGTTGATAGAAGCAGATGCGATCAGAGGACGAAATGTAACTTCCTACGGCTCAATTAAGACAGATGTGCGAAATGCCGGTGGCGTGTGGTCGGACGAAAAGGTTGTGGTCGATCAGGGTATTATCACATCCCGTTCGCCGGACGATCTTGATGCATTTGTGAACAAGATCGTCGAAGAAATCGAAGAAGGGTGTCATCTGCGCCGCGTTAGCTGACAGATTGCATATCTTCTCTGGTAAGTTACTTGGTTGAGCCCTCTACTGGAGAGAACGGGATTAAGATTATGCAAAGCAAACTGTTATTAAATGACGATGAACGTGTTTTTATGCTTATCGTTGACCCCGGTGAAGAAGCTTCCGAAACCATAAGAGACTTCTCAATCAAACAAGATATTGCTGCCGCTTCAGTTACAGCCATCGGCGCGTTCGAGACTGCCATGCTAGCCTTTTTCGATCTGACATCAAAATCTTATGTAAATATTCCCGTCGACGCTCAAAGCGAGGTTTTGAGCCTGATAGGCGATATCACGCTAGATGAGAAGGGAAAACCAAATCCACATTTGCATGCCGTTCTCGGTCTGGCAGACGGGCACACGCGGGGCGGCCATTTTGTCAAAGGGTATGTAAGGCCAACGCTTGAAGTGATCATCAGGGAGACACCTCAAGTGTTGCGACGTCGCTATCGTCCAGAGTTTGGCATCGCACTTATCGATACGTCGAGCTGAGCCGGGAACCAGTGTCTGAGACAAGCGTTAATGCTGACATGGAGCTGGAGGCTTTTCATGGTGGCAATTGCAGCAGGCAGACCTGGGGACCATAAAGCCAGTCACTTTATTATCGGTATCGCGCGAGGAGTTGCAGGGGCACTCCTTTTCGCTCTGCCGATGTTGATGACTATGGAAATGTGGTTCCTTGGCCTATACGTAAATCGCTCGCGTCTGCTGCTACTTTGCATTCTCAATTTGCCGTTGCTCTGGGTGCTCGCCAGGCGGATTGGGTTTGAAAAGACCACCACTTGGCATGAAGCATTGCGTGATGCCGTAATAGCTTATGGGCTGGGTATCGCCGTAAGTGCCGCCATTTTGCTTTTTCTGGGCGTTATTGATGACCAGTTGACCATCAGCATAATGGTGGCCAAAATTGCTTTGCAGTCTGTGCCAGCCAGTATCGGCGCACTGCTCGGACGCAGTCAGCTTGGATTGCGCTCGGAAGAACGGGACAAGCAAGACGGTGAATATGAAGGCGAAACCGGATATCTGCATGAGCTTTTCATGATGTTGGTTGGGTCGCTGTTTCTCAGTCTCAATGTCGCCCCAACTGATGAGATGATCCTAATTGCATATAAGATCAGCCCGCTTCATACTGCCTGTATCGCCCTTATCTCCGTTACCCTGATGCACGGCTTTGTGTATGCGCTTCATTTTAAGGGCTCACATAGCATCTCAGAGGGAATGCCATGGTGGGAACCCTTCATCCGCTTCACAATGCCTGGATACGTCATCGCCATTGTGGTCAGCATTTATGCCTTGTGGACTTTTGAACGTCTCGATCACACATCCCTCTCCCAAATACTTACTGCCGCCGTCATCCTCGGATTCCCCGCCTCCATCGGCGCTGCCGCCGCACGTCTCATATTGTGATTGACCGATGACAAAATCCATAGGCAATAAACATACCGAAACCGCTCGACCTCATTGGTTAGAATGGGTGGCAGGCGGAATTTGCACTTTGTTGGTCACTGCCCTTTTCGTATGGATTGGCCGGGACATTTATCGATATGAAGTTCAAGAGCCTCAGTTCGACATATCGATCATGTCGATAAACTCTATGAACAAAGTTTATCGCGTAACGTTTGATCTTCGTAACACTTCTCTTTCAACAGCCGCCCAAGTGCATGTTCGCGGAGACATTTCCTCATCCAGCAGCACTGAAAGCTCTGACATAACGTTCGATTATGTCGCATCTGAATCCCATGAAACGGGGATCTTGTTTTTTAAAACCAACCCATCGTCCGGCACACTCACTATTCATGCGGTCGGCTACACAGAGCCATAATAGCTGCTTATGAAAGAACGTCATGACAGAACAAAAACTTACGAAGGCTCGTGATCTGCGAGATTCTCGCCCCCTATGGATCGATAGTCCTCGTATCACTGTACGGAGCACAAGCCATGTTTCCATCGATCACTATGATATTGTAATTGTCGGTGCCGGCATTAGCGGAGCGCTCGTTGCGCAAGCTCTCGTCAAACCCGGCAAGTCCATACTCATCATTGATAAACGTACTCCTGTCCATGGCAGTAGTATTGCCAGCACAGCAATGATCCAGCACGAAATTGATGTGCCCTTACATAAGCTTCAAACAATGATCGGAGAAGAACAGGCAAACAGGGCCTGGTTGCGTTCCGCAAAAGCTGTGCTGAAACTCGAAGATATTGTTCGCTCGCTTGAAATTTCCTGCTCAATGCTACGCAGACAGGCACTCTACGTTGCAGGTGATGAAATGGGCGCTCGCGGTCTTAAAATTGAAATGGAAGCACGTGTAAAAGCTGGAATAGGCGCGCAGTTCATTGATAAGGCTGGCATGAAAAAGCTCTACGCTATTGAGCGTAGTGGCGCCATTTTGAGTGACATATCAGCATCCGCCAACCCCGGTCAGTTGACCGCTGGATTGCTACGTCACGCGGCCAGGCATGGGGCTGAAATCGTGAGCGGAGTAGAAATCACTGACATAAAGGCCTTCAAAGAGAGGGTTTTTCTGGGAACTGCAGCAGGCAAACTAATATCCGCTGGACATGTCGTATTCTGTACTGGTTATGAGTTTCTTCAGAGCCTTGCCAACAAAAAACACGAGATCATTTCAACATGGGCGATAGCGAGTAAAGCAGGCGTCGCCCTTCCCCACTGGCTGAAAAACCATATACTTTGGGAAGCATCCGACCCCTATCTTTATCTGAGAACAGATAATCAGGGACGTTTGATCGCGGGCGGTGAAGATGAGAACAACGCCAGCGCTTATCACTCTGAAGCAAAACTGCATAAAAAAGAGAAGACCATCCAGCGAAAAGTGAGTAAACTGCTTGGTGTTGATATTGGACCAGTGGAATACCGATGGGCTGCCGCTTTCGGCTCAACAACCACAGGACTGCCGTTGATTGGCCCAGTACCTGATTTGCAAAATGTCTACTGTGTGATGGGATTTGGTGGCAATGGTATTACTTTCAGCCAGATTGCTGCGGAGATAATCTCTACCGCAATTAATGGAGCTCGAGACCCCGACGCGGAGTTGTTCGCGCTAAAATGACAGCTTATGCCTAAAATCCTCTCGCATTGTGGAACGACGTGAGAAGGCGAACGTTACCTTTATAAGCATTTAATTACTCGCATCGGACGTGCAATTCGAGCGAGCCTTTAATTCGCAATATGGAGGACAATATGATGAGGGACCGCCTTACAAAGCAGGATCCACGCATTCAATATCCGGCTCCACCCTTTGATGCGCAACCACAACCGATGCCGGGACTGGTTGAAAACATGCTTCCAGCCCCAGATCACGGGGAGAAAAGCTATAAAGGCTCGGGAAAGCTGGCAGGACGAAAGGCTCTGATCACCGGCGGTGATTCAGGGATCGGTCGCGCAGTGGCAATTGCGTTTGCTCGCGAAGGTGCTGATGTAGCGATTTCTTACCTTGAGGAAGAGCAATCCGATGCGGAAACCGTAATCGATCTTATAAAAGCAGAAGGTCGGATTGGCATATCGCTTCCAGGGGACGTATCAGACGAGGCATGGTGCCGAAATATGGTGGAAATGGCCGTTCGTGATCTTGGTGGCGTGGACATCGTCGTCATCAATGCCGCCAGACAACAATACCGCGAGGATATCAGCGAATTGTCGAGCGCTGACTTCGACAAAACGATGAAAACAAATCTCTATGCGCTTCATTGGATTACCCAGGCGGCCACCCCGCACCTTTATGCAGGGGCTTCGGTTATTACTACCGCATCAATCCAGGCATATGACCCTTCACATATCCTATTGGATTACGCTACGACCAAAGCAAGCATTGTTGCTTACACCAAAGGCCTTTCTAAACAACTCATTGAGAAAGGTGTGCGTGTCAATGCTGTGGCACCCGGCCCCTTCTGGACAGTGCTTCAACCAAGTGGTGGGCAACCCGATGAAAAGGTGCGTCATTTTGGAGAAAGCAGTGACTTTGGACGCCCCGGTCAACCTGTTGAGATAGCCCCCATTTATGTCTTGCTCGCTTCGCAAGAAGCAAGCTTCATCAATGGTGAGGTTTATGGTGCAACAGGCGGCCGTGGAATAGGGTAATTGTGGGACAATGGCCATGTCAAAAAATCCGATAAAATCGCAAGGAAATTCATTCGATGCCCGCGATCGGCTCATCCTTGCCCTTTATGCCCAGCTGCGCGCTGAGCGGGAAACGCGCGAGGCGATGGAGTGGGTCTTGCGAAACAACTGTCTTTCGACAGATGTTCTGGAGGCTATGGCGTCCGATCCTATACCGGTCGTCACGGTGGAAGATATCCAGATGATTGATCAATCAGTGAGCAAATTGCGTTCAGCGTCGGAAAAGTTGAGCCCTCACCCATGATCTCTGAGAATTAGTGGCAGTCAATCTCTCGCTTTTATTGCTGGGATGAACAGAAGGAATACCACCATGGTGGCTCCGCGAGCGAACTGGAAAGGTTTCATCAAATTCGGTGAAGTGTCCTGCCCCGTGGCGCTTTACACTGCTGCATCTACTTCAGACAGGATAAGTTTTAACATTCTAAATCGCAAAACCGGAAACCGTGTAAGACGGGAGTTTGTCGATAGCGAAACCGGTGATGTTGTAGATCGCGACGAACAGGTCAAGGGTTATGAGATCGACGATGGTCGCTATGTCGTGTTGGAGCCGGATGAAATATCAGCAGCAGTCCCAGACAGCGACAAGACCCTGATGATTGATACATTCATTCCCTGCTCGCAGGTCGACAATGTTTACTTTGACAAACCCTATTACCTCGCACCCGATAAAAGAGGCATAGAGGCCTTTGTACTTTTACGCGACGGCATGAAAAAGCAAAAGGTTGCAGCGGTTGCGAGAACCGTGCTGTTTCGTCGGCTGCGAACGGTCTTAATCCGTCCGCACAGTGAAGGGTTGATCGCCACAACGCTGAATTTCGATTATGAAGTACGCGCATCCGAAGAAGCTTTCGAGGAACTTCCCGATCTCAAGATCAAAGGCGAGATGCTCGAGCTGGCAAAGCATATCATTGGAACGAAGACCAGCTCATTTGATATCACCAAGTTTGAAGACCGCTACGACGAGGCGCTGAATGAACTTGTAAAAGCCAAGATGGAAGGCCGGTCGATTCCAAGAAGAAAAACTCCCGCTGCCTCAAAGCCAGCCGATCTTCTCAAGGCGTTGCGTGAAAGTGCTGCTATGGATACGAACAAGAGAAAGTCCAAGCGTCCAGCGGCCAATGTCAACTCGGGCGAACAAGAACAAAAGACTGCCGCAAAACCGAAGCATAACGCTCCGAAGGGCCGTAAGGCAAGCTGATAGGAACTCACCATGGCCATTCGTTCTTACTGGAAGGGGTATCTGAAGCTGTCACTCGTGACCTGCGGAGTTCAAATGGTACCCGCAACATCCGAAAGTGAGCGGGTTCGTTTCCACACGCTAAATCGGCCAACCGGTAACCGTGTCATTAGTCAATATGTGGATTCAGTGACAGGAAAAACCGTCAGGGAAGAGGACGAGGTCAAAGGGTATAAGCGTGGTGAAGTTGACTACGTGATACTGGAAGATGACGAGTTAGAGAATGTGTCCCTCGACAGTACCAAAACCATTGATATTTCAACCTTCATACAGCGCGACAGCATCGAATGGATCTGGCTCGATACGCCCTATTATTTGTCTCCAAATGAACCGGTCGGCCAAGAGGCATTCTCCGTCATTCGTGATGCGATGGAAGCGCAGAAAATGGTAGGCATATCCCGGCTGGTCATCGCCCGCCGCGAACGCGCTGTGATGCTGGAGCCCCGGGGCAAAGGCATAGTGCTCTGGACCTTGCGCTACGGTGACGAGGTTCGTGATGAGGAAAGTTATTTCAAAGGCGTCAGTAAAGAAAAGCCAGATGCCGATATGATGCAGTTGGTACAGAAACTAATTAAAAGCCAGACAAAGGATTGGGATGCCAGTATGGTAATTGATCCTGTGCAGGATCGGCTGCTCGATATTATTGAAACTCGGAAAAAGATGCTTAAAAAGCCGGCGAAAAGCAGAGCAAAAAAACAGTCCCACGAACCAGCTGACAATGTGATCAATATTATGGATGCGTTGCGCAAATCCCTCGCTGAACAAAAGCAGCCGCGGAAGTAAATCTTGCCGTTGATACTTCAGGCCCCGTTAATATTGGCTAGCCGCTTTATAGCCTCTGCAAGCGGTCGTTGGCTCTGATTATAATCCTGCCAGGCAGTTATGTTTGATAAGAGCCTTGGCACAGTGCTAATATTGAAACGTTTCGGATCGAGGTCGGGTGTGACCTGCGACCAATTAAGTGGCATGGAGACGGGAGCGCCCGGGCGGGCGCGGGGTGAAAGCGGCGCAACAGCTGTCGCCATGCGGTCATTTCGCAGATAATCGAGGAAAATACGGCCCTCGCGTTGGTTTTTCGCCATCTTGATCAGGTAAAGGTCTGGATTGTCTCGTGCCATTTGCTTACAAATATCGTGAGCAAACATCTTTGCCGCATCCCAGCCTTCGCCCTTCCCTTTGTACGAGGCAAGCGGCGTGACCACATGCAAGCCTTTACCGCCGGTGGTCTTACAAAAGCTCAAAAGACCAAGTTCCTCCAGCCGGTCACGTATCTCTCGCGCCGCGGCAACGATATTTGCAAACGCGACACCAGGACCGGGGTCCAGATCGAAGACCAGACGACCTGGATTATCGGGTTTGCCCGGGTGGCAATTCCACGGATGAAGCTCTGTACCACCGATCTGAGCGATGGCAGCGAGCCCCTCAATCCGGTCGATCTGCAGATAGGGCTTGCGGTCACCGCTTATGGTGACAAGTTCCAGGAGATTTGACATGCCTTTCATGGCATGACGCTGAAAAAATTGTTCACCCTCAATGCCATCGGGTGTCCGCAGGATCGAACATGGCCTACCCTTTAAATGTTCTATCATCCAGGGGCCTATGGCCTCGTAATATAAAGCAAGCTCAACCTTGCTAACCGCCGCGCAATCCTCGGTATCGGGCCATAACGGCTTGTCGGGATGGGAAATCATCACCCCCATCACCTGCGCCTTGCCGCCTCTGGCAGAACGTTTGGGATGGGGTCTGGCCTTCTCCGGTTCAGGTAAATCAGTCTCTTCGGGATTTGTCGGTGTCTCAGTCTCAACCTCCTCCGCAGGTTTGTCTTCGCGCAAGCCCTTGAATGAGGCCTGACGTATCTGACCGTCACCTGTCCATCCGGCGAATTCGATCTCGGCCACCAATTCGGGCTTAAGCCAGACGATGTCATCATGGCTTTTCGGAGCATCCAAGCCTGTAAACGGCGACGTAGATGTTTCCAGCGCTTGCAACTTGGGCAAAATGGCCTCCACCACTTTGGCACTATACCCCGTTCCGACACGACCAACATAGACGAATTGGCCGTCGCGATTGACGCCTACCAATAAAGACCGAAACTTGCCATTGGTTTTAGCGTAGGCACCGATTACCACCTCATGACCGGCACGGCATTTGGATTTCGTCCAGGACTGGCTCCTGCCCGAGCGGTAGGGCGCACCGGCTTTTTTGGAAATGATCCCCTCAAGTGACAGGCGACAGGCGGAGTTGAGAACGGCATCTCCACCGGTATCAAAATGCTCAACAAATCGAATACGCGTATTCTCACCTGTGTCTGATAAAAGCGCCTCAAGCCTATGCTTGCGCTCAAAAAGCGGCAGTTCACGTGTGTCCTCATGGCCTTCAAACAGCATATCAAAGGCAAAGAATACCAGGGCATCTGTTTGCTCTTTTGAAAGAGCTGCCTGCAGGATTGCGAAGTCCGGTGCCCCGTGGTCATCGAGCGCGCAAATTTCTCCATCGATAATTGCATCGGGAAGCGTGCATGCTGCTTTTTCGATGGCACGGAACTTTATCGTCCAATCGACGCCTTTTCTCGTCTTCAGGGTAACCGTGCCGCGTTCGATGCGCATCTGCAGCCGATAGCCATCAAACTTGATTTCATGGAGCCAGCCAGGGGCAGATGGCGGCCGCGCCAAGGTCTTGCACAATTGCGGTGGTATAAATGCAGGCATAACTGATGCGTTACCGGCAATCTCGCGACGAACAGGAGCCAATTTTTCGTTCCGCTTTTCAGAGGGGCGCTTAACTCTTCCACCGGTCTTGCGCTCCTCAGCGGCCAGACCACGACTACTATCCCACACAGCATCTGCCTCGACGCCGGCGCTTGTCGTCATAAATGGCTTTGGTTTTCTGCCTGTACCAGACGCGATAACCTCCATCGTGCGTCCGGACGCCACCGACTTAAAGTACTTCTCGAGGACACCTGCGCCATTCTCTGCCACGGAGAACTCATCTTCGTGTTTGATCAGCAGCCAGTTAATGCGGTTACCACCATTGCGATCATGGCGCATGCGCACCAGCACGAAACTGCCATGTAAGCGGTCGCCCTCAAGGGTGAACTTAAGATCGCCCTTCTCAAGGGCTTCTTGCGGTGTTCTATTGCCTTCAGGTTCCCAGTAACCCCGGTCCCATAGCATAACGGTACCCCCACCATATTGCTTTTTTGGGATTATCCCTTCGAAGTCGCCATAATCGAGCGGGTGATCCTCAACTTCGACTGCTAGGCGCTTGTCATGAGGATCAAGTGACGGTCCTTTTGTGACTGCCCAGGATTTGAAAACGCCATCCAGTTCAAGTCGAAGATCATAGTGAAGCCGGGTCGCGTCGTGCTTCTGAATGACGAAACGTCTTTGTTTCGAACGGTTTTTTAACGTTGAATTCTTCGGTTCAGTCGTTAAGCTGAAGTCGCGCTTACTTCTGTACAAAGAAAGCTTATCTGTTGCCATAGCCGCATACCGCACATATAACCAAGATTTCTGGACGCCAGCATCGACTAAACAAAATTGAATTTCCCAGACGCAGTGCGTTCAGATTCCGTTTAATTCTTGTTTTCTTGAAAGATGGCTAAAATTGAAAGTATTTATTTGCTACACCCGTCAGCTTTCCGCTTTGAATTTCTTCGCTTCTTTGAGCAATTCAGGGTGATCACGTCCAAGTGATTGGATCAATTCTTTTGCCTGAAGAGGGGAAAGATCAGAATTCTCAGTTAGAAATTTAACGTCCTTGTCATGCGTCAGTGGATCAGTAGATTCAGGTTTCATTTCTTCAATCCTTCTTGTTGGATTATTAGGGGTATTAATTTTGAAAGCCGCCAAAGCGGCTTTCAAAAAATTCGCTTACAAGCCTACATCATATGTTCTGAAACCTTGCCCTCTGCATCAAGCGAGAGCATTACGTTTTTACCGTCCTTCATAGCGGAAGCCTCCCATACCCCCTGATCGTTGAGCTTTAATCCTGTGAGGTCAGTGTATCCTGCTTTCCCGAACAACTCAGTTGCCTGCGCCTCGGTTATGCTGTTCTGGCCGGCATCAGGTGTTTTGTCATCGTGTGTCGGGGTGTTCGTTGCGCCCGGCGCATCAGTGTTGGGTGTTTGAGTTGCCTGTGCACCAGCAATTGCTGGTACGAGCACCATTGCACTGGCAAGTAGAAGGGCAGAGATTTTCATAACAATTCCTCCAATTGTGTTTCCTACAAATATCAACCCTCTTTCAAGGTTAAGGTTCCATTGGAAATTGAAAGGGATGCGGTCTGCCGGGCAGATTAAAGCTAGACGTAAATTTACTTTGAGAGCAATTGGGTCTGTTTCGCTGCCGCGTTTTGATGCTGGATTTCCAATATTTGATCGTTCAAACAGCATGGCGAAAGAATGAAACCGTATTGCGAACCGTCAAGAAATGGAGTTCGGGGTGGTGACTGCAAATTCTGGCAGAAACGCTCTCTGACTCGCATAATGTGCAAGAGGTTGACTCTGGATTATGTGGGCGTATGCTCGTTCCATCGTCACCAATCTGAATAAGTAGGCAGTGACGGCTGAGGGTTTATATTTGCTCTTGCCTGCCAGGAAGGAGGAGCACCATGGTTCTCCCCAACACTGCATGCGACACCGACCCGTTCAATTTGAGGCGGTTGCTGTATAAAAAAGCGAGCTTCTACACTCCGAACGAGCGTTTGAGAATGCAAATCGTTGAGACGACAATTTCGCTTTTAATAGATCAGGTCGATCAGTTCGAAATCAAAGGCACTGACAATCTTATTTCAGAGACCGTTCATCGAATTGGTGTTCAAACAATTCGCAGCTCTGATTATACACCATTGAACAGTATGCAAACAGCCATAGAGAATTCTTTACCAAAGCATCGCATTGTTGAATAGCGGGTACTCAGGTTTTTTATATAGTCGCGTCGACATAATATTTTTTCGTAAACGGGTTCACGAGCACTATCACGAAAATCGCGGAACTTATGAGTTGCAATTGCATTACCTACAGGCGGGGGCTTTCTACCAAATTTAAGGGAGAGAACCATGCCAACGTCAAAAGAAAAAACGCTCGACGATCTTTTTTACGATACGCTCAAGGACATCTATTACGCTGAGCGAAAAATTGTGAAAGCGCTACCGAAGATGGCACGCGCCGCATCGTCTCCTGAGCTTAAAACGGCCTTTGAAAAGCATAAAGACCAAACCCAGGAACACATTGAACGCCTTCAGCAGGTGTTTGAAATTCTGGGCAGGCGAGCTCAAGGCAAAACATGTGATGCTATTGAGGGCATTATTGCTGAGGGCGAAGAAATCATTGAAGAGTTTAAGGGAACCAAGGCGCTTGATGCTGGTCTTATTTCATCAGCGCAGGCGGTCGAACACTACGAGATTACCCGATATGGCACCCTAAAGCGGTGGGCTACAGAGCTTGGACATAAAGACATTGCCACGCTGTTAGATGCCACACTCCAGGAAGAAGGTCAGACCGATAAGGATCTCACCAAGCTTGCAGAAACGAAAATCAATTTAAAAGCTGCTTAAATCGAATAACCCCGCTTCGGCGGGGTTTTATTCATAGGAGAGAAAATGAATAAGAGAAAGTCCCCTTGGTCTGATCCGGATCTACATCGCCCGGATAAGTCAGCAGATCCATCATCAGTTGAACCGAGAGATCAACAAATGCGCCCTACACATGAGCAGGGAAACGCTCCTGGCAGCGCAAGAAAGCAGCTTCCAAACGAGCCATACAAGGATCGATCTGAAGACTAAACTTATCCTATTAAGTCTGAAGGAAGGACGTCAATGAAAAGTCCCAAATCAGCGGGTGATTATCCCGGCAGGCAGGGCGATTGCAAAGACGCTGTATCGCAAGGAATTGTAGATCTCATTAAACGCACCACTCTGACAGGACATTCTGAAGAGGAAGCTGCTGCAGTTGTTTTGGGAACAAGTGTACCTGGTGTTCGCGACCTGATTAACGAAGCGGTCAACGCTGGCTGGGCGCCCGCGGAGGCTGCGACCGCAATCAAATTGGTATCCGACGAGCTTCAACGCGGATTTATTGGAAAAGAACTTAAAAACTAGTTGGCATTAGAAAGCCAAATTTTCTGCCATCTTTGAAAACGACGTGGAACTCAATAGTGTTTAAAACGTTTTCTTAATACTGATACATTCAGTCCAATATCAGGGAGAAATATTATGAAAATTATAACGTTAGCCTTTGCTAGCGCGATGGCATTCGCGCCAACTTTTGCCTTTTCACAGGACGCAAAAAGTTCGGAAACGCCAGCTGTTGCAACACCAGAAACGAATAACCCAACAGCTCCGGTAGCAGGTAAAAATAGCTTCACAGAAGAGCAAGCAAAAGAACGTTTCGAAGAAGCAGGCTATTCTCAAGTAAACGATCTTAAACTGACAGAAGCAGGAATCTGGGAAGCTTCCGCGATGAAGGGAGCGGACAAGGTGTCCGTTCAGCTCGACTATCAGGGAAATGTTACAAAAAAGGCTATGTAATTTAACTTGAAAAATCATTTAATTAAGGGAGATTAAAATGCGAACCGTTACAGGTCTGTTTGATGTTTATTCATCAGCTAAGGTAGCTGTTTCAGAACTCGAGTCTGCTGGTATTCCATCGTCCGACATCAGCATTGTTTCACGCGACCATGAGAAAGAAAGCAATGCTGCTGAAGGTGCTGGCGTTGGTGCAGGTATCGGTGCTGCAGTCGGTGGTGCGGGTGGATTGCTGACTGGTCTCGGCATTATGGCCATTCCAGGTGTCGGACCTGTCGTTGCGGCAGGTTGGTTAGCGGCAACACTTACTGGCGCAGTTGGAGGTGCCGTTGTTGGTGGTGCAGCAGGCGGATTAATCGGTGCATTCACTGAAGCGGGAGTGCCTGAAGAAGACGCACATCTCTATGCAGAAGGTGTAAGACGTGGCGGCACTGTGGTCACTGCAAAAGTGCCTGACGATCGCTACGCAGAAGCAGAGGCTATTCTCTCCCGTGCAAATCGCGTCGACCTTGTAGAGCGCCGCCGCGTTTATACCGAAGATGGGTGGCAGCGATTTGATACGGCCGCAGCACCATACACGGCTGATGAAGTACAACGTGAGCGCAGTCGTTATCTATAAAGCACGCGATCATAGACCATATCGATGGTCAAAAACTTCTGACCATCGATATGAAATAGAGAGTTGAAGGCTTCTTGGTCAATTCTCATACCAATCTTCAGTCGCTCTTATACCGAAACCATCAATTGATGCTTCTTATGACTAAGAGCGGTGAAAAGTTATCAGGAGAACCTATTATGGATCACAGTAAACATACGCGCCTTTTATCAACAGAGCTGACACCTTCCATTCTGGAGGGGGCAGTTGTTTATGGAGCCGATGATCAAAAAATCGGTAAAGTAGATCACGTCCATGGTATGGGTTCTGCAAGTCAAGTGATTGTTGATGTGGGAGGTTTTCTTGGTATTGGAGCTAAGCCCGTGGCGGTAGCTTTAACCGATCTTGATTTCATGCGCGATGAAAGCGGAAATGTTCACGCTGTGACGAACTGGACCAAAGACCAGCTAAAAGAAATGCCAGAGCATCGCGATTAATCGCTACAATTAAAAACCCGGCCTATTGCTGGGTTTTTCATTTAAAAGGTCTCTTGGCACGCGGCTACATAGTGTAATTGAATTTATTGCGATTATTTGAATAATCAAGAAATTCATCCCATCCAAATACAAAATATAGTTCTCATTATTACGTAATAATAATAATAAATTTTATTTAAAAACAAGTAATAACTAATTATTTGTATTTTTCCTGATATAAAATTGTTAGATATTAGGTGAGATAAATTTTATAAATTTGAACTTATAGACTTAAGAAATTAATTTCTACAATTTGTTGATATCCATTTTTTCAGCCCTACAATTATATACTGACAGATTTGCAGGCAGGTATGTCCATACGAAAGGAACCGCTGATGAAGAGGTTATTGCGCGCCGTTTTGACAGCGGCCACTCTGGTTCTGGCTTCAGCGACATTTCACGCTGGCGCGCAGACACCGCCCGATGTTCTGATCGTCGGGCAGATTGCTGAACCGCAATCGCTTGACCCACACACGGTCACGGCGACCAATGATTTCCGCATCCTTGTGAACATCTATGACGGTCTGGTGCGCTATAAGGATGGCACTCTGGAAATCGAGCCGGCGCTTGCTGAAAGCTGGACCATTTCGGACGATGGCAAAACCTATACATTCAAGCTGCGACAGGGCGTGAAATTCCACGACGGTTCGGATTTCAACGCGGAAGCGGTCAAATTCAACTTCCAGCGGATGCTGAACAAGGATCATCCGTTCTACAATACCGGCCCGTTCCCCCTCTCCTTTAACTTTGAATCCATTGAAAGCGTCAATGCCGTGGATGCAAACACAGTCGAGTTCAAGCTGAAAGAGCCGTTCGCGCCCTTCCTGTCTAACCTCGCCTATCCAACCGGCCTCATCGTTTCGCCAGCCGTCGTCGAACAATATGGCGCTGAATTTGGTCGCCATCCGTCGGGCACCGGCCCATTCAAATTTGCCGAATGGCAGTCTGGCCAGCGCGTGGTCGTCGAGCGTAATCCCGACTACTGGGATAAGGCTTCGACCTTGAATGCAATTGTTTTCCGTCCCATCACCGACGCCAATACGCGCGTTGCTGAAATGATGGCAGGTGGCATCGACATCATGGTCGAGGTGCCGCCGGATAATCTCGTAACCTTCAAGCAGGATGCAAATTTCGCCGTCGCAGAACAGGCGGGGCCGCATGTCTGGTTCAGCATTCTCAACACGAAAAGCGGACCGTTCGCCGACAAGAAAGTTCGTCAGGCTGCAAATTATGCAGTCAACAAACAGGGCCTTGTCGATAATGTCCTGCAAGGTTCTGCAACAGTCGCGGCTGGTCCCGTGCCGCCTGCATTCAACTGGGTTGATGATAAGACCGAGCCCTATCCTTACGATCCGGAAAAAGCCACGGCCTTGTTGCAGGAAGCAGGCGCGACCAATCCTGAACTTACATTCTATGTGACAGAAGGTGGCTCGGGGATGCTTGACCCGATCAATATGGGCGCAGCTATTCAGGCTGATCTTCAAGCCGTCGGTTTCAAGGTGAAGATTGAAACCTACGAGTGGAACACCTTTCTTGGTCGTGTGAATTCCGGCCTCGATGGCAAGGCAGACATGGCTGAAATGGCATGGATGACCAATGATCCAGACACGGTTCCATTTCTCACGCTTCGCACAGAAGCCCTGCCGGACAAAGGCGGCTTTAACTCGGGCTATTATTCCAATCCGAAAGTCGATGAACTGCTGACCAAGGCCCGCACATCGACCGATCAGGCAGAGCGCGGCAAGCTTTACGGCGAGATCCAGTCTATCGTGCACGACGATGCGCCATGGCTCTTTGTTGCCAATTGGAAACAAAACGCTGTCACCACAGCTGCAGTTCAGGGCTTCAAGCTCCAGCCGTCATTCCTGCTGCATCTCAAAGATGTAACCAAACAATAAAGCTTTGTGCCAGAGGTCAAAGGCCGCTGGCACAATCTTGCCTGCGCATTTTAATCAGAAGCGAAACCCGGTTTTGCACAAAATGCGCCCCAGATGAAGCGGAGGAGGGCCAATGCCAGCCTATATCTTCAAGCGGCTCATCGCAGTCGTTCCCGTACTTTTCGGGCTGTCCATCATCGTGTTTTTGGTGATGGCATCAATTCCCGGCGATACTGCCACAGCGCTGCTCGGCTCTTATGCAACGCCGGAAAATGTCGAGCGTATCAATCGTGATCTCGGCCTCGACAAACCACTTGTCCAGCAATATTTCATCTGGATCGGCAATCTGTTGCACGGCGATTTCGGTCGCTCCTTCGTGCTCAATCGTCCTGTTCTTGATGAGGTGCTGGAACGCTTTCAGGCAACGCTCATTCTGGCAGGAGTTGCTCTCGTGCTCTGTTCGATCTTCGGACTTTTCGCAGGCATTGTCTCAGCCGTTCGTCAGTTTGGCTGGGCAGATCGCACTATCACTTTCATCGTTCTGGCAGGCATTTCGATCCCGTCATTCTGGCTTGGCCTTCTACTGATTTATCTCTTTGCAGTGCATTGGCGCATCCTCCCGGCATCAGGCATGTATGCCGTCTATGGCGGCGGTGACCTCAAGGACCTTATCTGGCATCTGATCCTGCCAGCATCGACGCTTGCCGTCGTTGCTGCCGGTGTGATTGCCCGGTTGACGCGCGGCGCAATGCTTGAAGTGCTGCGTCAGGATTATATTCGCACCGCACGCGCCAAAGGGCTCAATGAGCGTCGCGTAATTTACGGCCACGCCTTTCGTTCAGCCCTTGTCAGTGTCATTCCCGTTATCGGCATTCAGGCAGGCTTCGTGCTGGGCGGTGCGGTCTATATCGAGACCGTGTTTCAATGGCCCGGTATCGGCGCCATGCTTGTGAAGGCAATTTCGACCCGCGACATCCTGCTTGTGCAGGGCGGCGTGCTGATCGTGGCGGCCAGCTATGTGCTGTTCAATCTGCTCGCCGATGTCCTTCAGACCATCCTAGATCCGAGGATACGCACATGAGTGCCGTTTCGGAAACCTACGCGCCAGCCACTTCTGCACGCCTGTCGTCATGGCGTCTGCTGATGAGCAATCGTCTGGCAGCTTTTGGCTTTTTTCTGCTCGCGCTCATCTGCGTGCTGATAATACTCGTGCCAATCCTTCCATTACCCAACCCGAATGCGACAGCACCTGCAAACCGGCTGCAACCCGTCTTCTCTGCAGGTCATCTGCTGGGCACAGACCAGCTTGGACGCGATATTCTGAGTCGCCTTCTCTGGGGCGCACGGGTCTCGGTCGCGGTTGGCTTTGCAGCCACGCTGATTGCCGCCGTGATCGGATCGGCTGTCGGCATCGTCGCAGGCTATGCAGGCGGGCGCACCGACAACTTTATGATGCGCGGCATCGATATGCTGATGGCCTTCCCCTATATCCTGCTGGCTCTTGCAATCGTTGCAGCGCTCGGACCGGGATTGATGAATGCGCTTTATGCAATTGCTGTCGTCAATATCCCGTTCTTTGCACGTAATGTGCGCGGCACAACACTCGGCCTTGCCAATCGCGAATTTGTGGATGCTGCCCGGCTTTCTGGCAAAGGGCACATTTCAATCCTGCTTACCGAAGTGTTGCCCAACGTTTTGCCGGTTATCGTCATCACCATGTCGACCACGGCAGGCTGGATGATCCTTGAAACGGCAGGCCTCAGCTTTCTGGGTCTTGGAGCGCAGCCGCCACAGGCTGATCTTGGCTCTATGCTCGGAGAAGGCCGCGCGCAGATGTTCACGGCACCACATGTTTCCATCGTGCCGGGCCTGATGATCTTTCTGATTGTCATCAGCCTCAATGTGCTGGGCGATGGCATCCGCGATGTGCTTGATCCCCGTTTGCGCTCCGGTGCTCTCGCACGCCCAGGCTCGGTAACGGCAATCGCCAGGAACAGAACCGTGCCCAAGCCAAGGACGCTGGATGCAGCCCTCGCGGTCGAAAAGCTCGAAACAGGCTTCGTCAACAATGGCATCTACACGCCTGCGGTCAACAGTGTTTCCATGCATCTTAATCGCGGTGAATGTCTTGGCCTGATTGGCGAAAGCGGCTCAGGCAAAAGTGTCACCGCACTCTCCATCATGGGGCTGGTGGCCTCACCACCCGGTTTGATCCGCAACGGCGCCATCTATCTTGACGGCGAAGATGTACTCGACATGAGCGAAACCGAACTGACCGCCATGCGCGGCAGCAAGGTCGCCTATGTCTTTCAAGATCCGTTGACCACGTTGCACCCGATGTATTCAATCGGCAAGCAAGTTGAAGAGGCAATCGCTGCGCATAAATCGATCAGCGCATCCGAACGCCGGGCGGAAGCTATCGCCTTGCTGGAGAAAGTGGGTATTCCGGATGCAAAGGAGCGTGCAGATCATTACCCGCACCAGCTTTCCGGTGGTCAGCGTCAGCGTGTCGGCATAGCCATGGCACTTGCAAATGATCCCGACATCATCATCGCTGATGAACCGACCACCGCACTTGATGTGACCGTACAGGCGCGCATTCTTGAGCTTTTACGCGATCTCCAGCGCGAACGCGGAATGGCGCTTTTGTTCATCACTCATGACTTCGGCGTCGTCTCCGAAATCTGCGATCGCGTTGCCGTCATGAAAGACGGGGTGATTGTCGAGACAGGGACCGCCAGAGAGGTGCTCGCCAATCCGCAACATAGCTATACCAAGGGGCTGATTGCCTGCGTGCCGGAACTTGGCAACGGCAAGGACTTCTATGAGCGCGTAGCAAAGCTGTTCAGTCGCAAACAGACGGAGGCCGCCACATGAGTCAGGCTGCAATCAGCGTCCACAATCTGAGCAAAACCTTTGGTGGCGGACGCACATTTTTCGGCAGACAGCGCCATGCTGTTGAAGCGGTCAAGTCTGTGTCGCTCAATCTCGCGCGCGGCGAAACACTGGCAATTGTAGGCGAAAGCGGATCAGGAAAAAGCACGTTGGCGCGAATGCTGGTGGGGCTTACAGAGCCGAGCGAGGGCACGATGAAAATCGCCGGGCAGGATGCCAGCGCGCTTCGCCGCTCTGGTCCGCGGGCTTTTGGCAAGGTGATCCAATATGTGTTTCAGGACCCGGCGGCGTCGCTTAATCCGCGCAAGACCATCCGGCAGATACTGGAAACACCCCTGAAACTGCTGGGTGAACTTGATAGTCAAATGGGCCAAAAGCGGATGGAAGAACTGCTCGATGCCGTTAAGATGCCAAATGATACTCTTCTGCGCTATCCGCATGAATTTTCCGGCGGGCAGGCACAGCGTATCGCCATTGCCCGCACACTTGCAGCAGATGCCGAAATCATCGTGCTGGATGAGCCGGTAAGTGCGCTTGATGTCTCCGTTCAGGCGCAAGTGCTGCTGCTGCTCGATGAGCTCAAACAGCAGTTCGGACTGTCCTATCTCTTCATCAGCCATGATCTTGCGGTGGTGGAAGCCATCAGCGATCGCGTTGCTGTCATGTATTATGGAGAAATCGTCGAGGAAGCGACCGCCGGGGACCTTTTTGCGAAGCCACAACATGCCTATACACGTCAGTTGATAGACAGCGCGCCGCGCATGAAAAGAGATTAGCAGACAAGTAGAAAAATTAGGAATAATAGTCTTATGGAATTTAGGTTACAGATGAGAGATCGACGGCGTGACGTTTCACATGCCGCTTCAGAATGAAATACCGGCATTGAATTTCCTCCTTAAGCCCACCATTTGGTAAGCGATGCCAAAAGAAAAAGAAGGCGCAAGTGTCGCCACTGAGTTGATCAAAACATGGGAGTTGCCGTTATCGGCGACACTCGGTTCTTCTGTACGCGCTAAGGGTATTTTACAGGACATTAGGGCCAGACTTCCCATAACGGTCCGCAAAGCCCTTACTCTGGACTCAAAAACACTTATCTTGACTGCATCCTACAATTTGCGAACGACTTTCCGTGCTGCAATAACGATTGTGGATGAAGCGCTCAAAAACATCGCTGTTTTACCCATTATTCCGCGTGAAATTGAAGATATTCTAGTAATCACGAGTACGGAAAGGCGCAGATGGTTAAATGATGGGCGCCTGTCGAGCGCAGGGACCCGCACAGTCCGATTAAGAGGTCGGGCAAAAAAGATAACCTTCCATGTTTTTGATATCGAGTTAATCGAAGATATTCTGGATCGCGATATGGTAATGATTTGGCGTGAAGAAGATTTGGTGACTGCGTCTGAAAACAGGCGACGCGCGGCAATGAAAGCGAAACTTCTCCGGGCTACTAAAATTAAAAAGGCTAGTGCACTTAATTCGGAAGCAAACATTGCAGAACCGAAACTGCAAGGCTGGGATGAGTTTAATCTGGATGGATTTTTAAAGTAAAAATCAATTCGATAAATGCTCTTCGTGTTATATTCTGAATGCCGCTTCGCTTACTCAAGACTTGTTAATATTTCCCGATCCAGCTCGTTGCTCCCTATGTAAATTGTTCTTCACACGATATTGAATCAAGCGCGGTTGGCACTAAGTCATCAGTAATATCATTGGATGGCAAAAATGAAAAGCAAAGCATTCGCAATTCTATTGCTTTCTGCTCTTACAGGGTGTGTCGGCAATGATGCCCTCAATAATCAAACACGCATTGTTCCGGTAGAAAACTTTGAAGCAAATCGCTATCTCGGAAAATGGTATGAGCTTGGTCGCATAGAGAATAGCTTCGAGCGTGGCATGACAAAAACAACTGCCCATTACTCGTTGAATAAAGACGGAACAATCAAAGTCATCAATGCGGGTTTTGATCCTGCAAAGGGGGCATATCGCAGCGCTATCGGTAAAGCAAAGTTCGCCACTACACCAAATGTAGGCGCACTCAAGGTCTCGTTTTTCGGACCGTTTTACGGTGGTTATAATGTGGTCGCACTCGATAAGAATTATCAGTGGGCAATCATAGTTGGTCCGAACCCTGATAAATATTTTTGGATTCTCTCGCGGAAACCCAAGCTGAATAGTTCTCTTAAAAGCAAGGCATTATCTGTTGCAAAAAATATGAGAATTAATCCTTCAAAAATAATTTGGGTCTCACAAAATTCGGCTATTAATTAAATAGTATTTCCCGGTTTTTTATCTGTACTATGGAGCAAATAAAAATATGGTATATAGACTTGGAAGCATGAGGACAAAATATTATTTTCTTACTCCGAAGATACCGTTGAATTTTTCTCAATCTCCTTAGCGATATGATCCTTACCGTTAGAGAATAATGCAAGTGTGACAAGAGCAAAGACCATTATAATAATTGCCACATCGAAGGCATTAACAGCGCAAGCGATGCCAATGGCACCGGTAGACCAGAGGCTTGCTGCAGTAGCAGTTCCCTTAACTGAGGTACTCAGGCGCAAAATCGCTCCGCCACCTATGAAACCCATGCCTGTAATAACCCCTTCTATGATGCGAGCCATCGCTTCTGGATTATCCGCAGTTAAGCCTTCAGTGGCTTGCACAAAGCCACAACTCGCGACTGCCACAAGCGGAAATGTTCTGAGACCTGCGCTGCGTTCCTCTCGCTCGCGATGCCAACCAATTGGCAAAGCTAATATGTACGCAGCAGCCAAGGTTATAACATGCGGCCAGACATTAAAATTATCCGCATTCAAGACTTCATGAAGTGCCGATTGAAACTGATCCATCATTTTCCCACACGCGACTATTTCGCGTGCTTAACGATTATTTTTGAATAACGTTCCATCATTAAGAAGTGGTTCGGTTTGTCTGAACAGTTTCGGGCGTTTTGTTAAGTGGACTTCCGCCTCGCTTATGCCGCCACCATCATTGGTGTCAGCGCGTTAAAGTAGACCTGATCCGGTGTTTGTCGGTCAAGCGATGAATGTGGGCGTCGGCTGTTGTAGAAATTCAGATATCTGCCGATGCCAGTGCGGGCCTCGGACACGGTTTTGTAGGCGTGAAGATAAACCTCTTCGTATTTGATTGATCGCCAGAGCCGCTCGACAAAGACATTGTCCCGCCACGAACCCTTGCCATCCATCGAGATGGCGATCTCTGCCTTTTTCAACACGTTAGTGAAGTCGATGGACGTGAACTGTGATCCTTGATCGGTGTTGAATATTTCCGGCTTTCCATAGCGGTCCAGAGCTTCCTCAACCGCTTCGATGCAGAAGTCCGCCTCCATCGTTATCGACAGTCGCCATGACAGAACCCGGCGGCTGAACCAGTCGACGACAGCGCACAGATAGACAAAACCACGAGCCATCGGAATATACGTTATATCCATTGCCCACACCTGATTGGGTCTGGTGACCGCTAGCTTGCGCAGGAGATAGGGATAGATTTTATGCCCTGGCGTTGGCTTGGAGGTGTTTGGGCGACGGTAAATCGCTTCAAGGCTCATCTTCTTCATCAGTGTTGAGACATGCAGCCGCCCAACCTCAAGCCCTTCTCCTTTCAAAAGCCCCTGCAACATCCGACTTCCCGCGAATGGATATTCCAGATGCAATTCATCGATCCGGCGCATCAGTGCCAAATCGCCATCCGATACAGGGCGCGGTGAATAGTAGACACTGCTACGGCTGAACCCGAGGAGCTTTGCCTGTCGGGCGACCGAAAGCTTGTGAGCGCGGTCGATCATTTCCTTCCGCCCAGCAATCCCGCCTTGCTGAGCGCTCCGGCTAAAAAATCGTTCTCCAGAGTTAGCTCACCGATCTTGGCATGCAGCGTTTTAACGTCGACGGTTGGCTCTGCTGGTTCCGCCTTGGTATCGTGGCCGAAAACACCGATCGCCCCCTCAAGAAGCTGATCTTTCCATTGCTTTATCTGGTTCGCGTGCACGTCAAACTGCTGGGATAATTCCATTAGCGTCTGCTCGCCTCTGATCGCAGCGACCGCAACTTTTGCCTTGAAAGCTGGGCTATGGTTTCGGCGTGGTCGTCTCGTCATGGTATCTCCTGTTCCCGGCATCTAAGCCGAACTCAGGCAGAATTTCCACTTATCCTGGCTGTGCAGATTTCCCGAGCCACTTCTTTAATCACTGTATTGAAATAGCTGCGACGAGTCGGTCATATCGTCTTGCATAAATGAATGCATCAAATTTAAATTCTTTCTTAGGGATCGAGCCATTGACCTATTGTGCAAGTTAAGCGTCTCAAGGGCCCTGTTACCTTAACCTAAGCGTAAGCATCAGTGGCGATAACGGGTGATTACCGAACCACTTTTTCTTCGCTTTATCGTCGCCACCGTTATCCCGTTGAGATAATTGCCGAAGCTGTATGGTTGTATTTCCGCTTTCCATTGAGCTTTAGCATGGTTGAAGATATGCTGGCATATCGCGGGATCATCGTCACATATAAGACTTTCCGCGAATGGGCTGAGAAGTTCGGGCAAGCCTATGCCAATACCATCCGTCGTCGTACGCCCCGGCGAGGTGACGAATGTGTGATATCCATCAAAGGTGAGCATCACATTCTTTGGGTAGCGGTTGATCAGGATGGCCTTGTACTGCATGTCCTTGTTCAAAAACACCGCAACACTAAGGCAGCCAAGCGTTTCACGCGCAAACTAATCTGTGCTCAGGGCTGCGCACCACGAATTATGGTCACCGATAAACTAAGATCATATGGCGCTACCAGACGAGCAATAGGCCTTGGTGTTTGCAATCATCGCCAGCATAAAGGTTTGAACAATCGGGCAGAGAACTCGCATCAGCCGTTCCGACGACGAGAGCGTGTTATGAAGCGCTTTAAATCAGCACGACATTTATAAAAGTTCGCTTCCATTCACGATCCTATTTACAACCTGCATTGCTTGATAAGAAATACTTTCAGTCCCGACTGATCACCGTGAATTACGACAAGCCGCAACAAGCATGTGGTGCGAAACTGCATGCTTGAAATCTGCATAACAGGGGAGCCAAAGAATGACTTACGTCTGTACTCTGCTTAACGTAACAGTGCCCTGCCCACTATTACGCCGCCTGTTGGTTGGCGCTTACGGTCAGGTGGATACCAAGGGCTTTCATCACACCAAGGAGTGTTGAAAGCTTAGGGTCGCCTTTTTCGCTCAGGGCTTTGTAAAGGGCTTCGCGGGTTACGCCTGCTTCTTTCGCAACATTGGTCATACCAAGAGAACGAGCAATGTCTCCGAGAGCCATAGCAATATCCTTGCTATCGCCATCTTCAAAGGCGGCTTCGAGATAAGCAACTCGATCCTCTGGTGTTTTCAGGTAATCGAGAATGTCAAAACGGGAGGTTTCGAGGGGCATATTAAATCTCCTTTGCCATCTGCTTCGCCAGTGAAATGTCTCGGCTTTGTGATGACTTATCGCCGCCGCACAACAGCACAACAATGGTTGACCCCATTGTTACAAAATAAATCCGATAACCGGGGCCGCAGGTAATCCGCATTTCGCTGACACCTTCTCCAACGGCTTTCACGTCACCGGGATTGCCAAGCTCCATTCTACGGATGCGTGTGTAACAATCCTTAGACGAGCATTGTTGTCCCGAAGCTCGGCGAGCCATTTAGCAAATGTTGTGGTTTTGCGAACTTCGATCACGCGTAATCTTTAGTTTACAAAGAAGCGTTTGTCAATAGAAATGTGAACTTTAGATTACATCAGCATTATGTAACGAAGGGGTGATGGCGTTATCCCTGCCTGCTCAGGCTACTGCACCCACGACATCATCCATTTGCCCATGTCGTTCGTGAAGCTGATTTCTAGCCACCACCCCAAGAACAATAATGCTGAAATCAAACTCAGCGCTGTCACCGTCGATATCGCTTTGTTCAAATAAAAATACCCCACCGAGTAAGCAAATAAGATGGCCGGTTTGCGTGAGGGGAGACAATACGCAGTGCGCTGGAGAATTGTAAATATGACAAACATCATTTCGCAAAACATGGTTGTCACTACGGCGTAGTCGGGCACGAGTGACAAGCCTTGGTCTGCGTGGCGCAATTATGTGAACCGTGGCAACGTGGTCGCGGTGTTTGAAGATGCGCTTCACCCGGCAAGCAATCTGGGAAATACGAACACGGCTCTCGTTTGGCGCTCAACCTCACTAGATAAACAGACCGTCGATATTGAGCTGGGCGGTAGCGTCCCGATTGGTGGTGTCATGTCTGGATGGCGCCCGTTTGGCAGTATGATTTTGGTGATGATTTAGCTTTGCGGGTCGGGTGCAGTCATGTCTTCGGCCTGGTTATGCAGCACGATATGATCGCTGGCCCTGATGCTTTCCGCGAGAACAGATCCTTATCATAGGTATTGCCAAGTTGTTTGAGGTAGGCCGCAGATACCCGTTGGGCACTGTTAACCTTAACTCCGGTGTAATATTATGTGACGATAATAGGGCATGACCGAACCTCGTTCTTCGCTTTATCACCGCCACCGTTATCACGTTGAAATAATTGCCGAAGCTGTATGGTTGTATTTCCGCTTTCCTTTGTGCTTTAGCATGGTTGAATAGATGCTGGCATATCGCGGGATCATCGTCACATATAAGACTTTCCGCGAATGGGCTGAGAAGTTCGGGCGACTAACTACCTGATAGTCCACGTTTTCGTCCGCACCCCCAACTTAAATTTTTAAAAAATGGCCGGTGAAAAAAGGATGTCTCACCAGCCACAGCAATGCTCAATAGGACTTAGAATTTTACGCTAAGCTTGGCCTTACCCGAGTTCTGATTAAAGCTCGAACCATGCTGACCAGAATATTCAAGACCCAGTGTCGTATGGTTACCGAGATCGATATCAAAACCAGCCTTGATAATCGCAGTATCCTTGGCAATTGGTGCGCCAGCCACCTCAAATACTGTTCCAGCATCAAACGCAGCAGCCGCAGTCGGTATAGTGTCGCCATAGGCGTGCTGCCAGCCGACTGCTCCGTTGAGTCTGGCATTCATGCTACCGAACACGACAGGAGCAGAAACACGAAGACCAAGCGTAGTAAACGTAGTTGTCGTTGTTTCTTTTCCAATCTGAAGCGCAGCATTGCCACCCTGCTCGTTGAAGCGGTCTGTTTGCAGACGCACTACAGCAACATTCGCAAATGGCTCAATCGCAGTTCCATTCAGATCGAAACGATGTGAGAGCTCCCCAAAAGCCTGGAAGGTATTTGCGCTGTAATCCGTATCAAGACTTTCTGCAAAGCCCGGGAAGGCGACAAAGCGATCCGTTTCGATTTTGTGCCAGCTATAGGCAACGCCTGCTTTGAGCAGTGTCGCGTCCCATTGACTGCCCCCATAGATGCCCAGATGATAATTATCGCTGTGACCTGACGAGTCGCGATCATTCACATCGAAGCTGGTGCGGCTATATCCTGCGAGTGCACCCAGTCTCCAGTTTTCGACAACTTCCGCATCATAACCTGCAACGAAGCCACCCGTGGATTGCTTCAACCTAGCCGCATTTCCGTCAGCTCCGGTTTGACTCCATTGACCAAGCGCCTGCCCCCAGATTGCTGCGCGAGCTGCGGAAATCTGAGCTGAATCGGCATCTGTTGCGACCGACGAGGATGCAGCATTTCGCTCACCACCAAATGCTGCGCCAATGCGATCCATAACTGCATTTCGAACAATGGAACTGTCATTGATGATCGCAGTTCGCGTTGAAGCATGAACTTCACCCGAAAGAGCATTGAATGCGCGGCGCGCATTATCTTCGCTGTCCTGCATGACGACCGTATCGTAAACAGCGTTGTCAGCACCAAGCTCTTCCACAGCGAGGGCTACCGACTTCTGATTACTTGTCTTTGCTGTGGCAATGAAGTCGACATCGTTACGAGCGATATCAAGGTAAACCGCATTGGCGTCATAAGCCAAACCGAGATCTACAAAAGGCATGTTCTGGCTCATATCGCCAAATGTACCTGTGATGCCGCCTTCAGCACTCAGAATGGTGTAACGCTTGCCCGGCATATAGGTGCCAGCAGCCTTTTCTACATAAACCTTAGCGCCACCAAGCGCTGCGGTTCCACTCACATCGATACGGTCACTTTTACCGGCGGCATCAATTTCAGCAACATAAGTAGCTCCCGCATCAAATTCCAGGTTGCCAGTAACCTTCAGCGTGCCAATTGAATTGCCCGGCGCTATGATACTGCCAGCACCAGCGTAAAGTCCGCCGATGAAGCCAGCACCACTAAGATGTGCGCCGTTTTCAACGCTAACCGTGCCGCCAAGGAAGGCACCTGAATGGGATGCATCACCGATGACCAGACCGCCTTCTTTTACAGTTGTACCACCTGTATAGATGTTGGCACCATTAAGAACCAGAACACCTGTGCCGGACTTCGTAAGGCTACCAGTACCGTCCATGTTGCCGTCAAAACGCGTATTGGCAGACTGGTTTACAGTCAAAGCTGCAGAGCCAAGGCTCAACGTTCCACCCTCACCCATCAGTGACGACATGCTCACATTGAAATTATTGAGATCAAGCTTGCCACCATTCAAGGCGAAAGCCGTGTTGTTGACGAATGCACCATCTACACCAGCCTGAAGCACACCGCCTTCAACCAAAGTTCCGCCAGTATAGTTGTTTGCCTGCCCAAGAACGAGCGTACCGGGTCCACGCTTGAGAAGAGCGCCCGCGCCCGTGGCTTGCTGCAACAATGTCACGCGGTTGTTTGCATCAGCGATGTCGATCCATCCAAGCCGTTCAAGCGACACGGTGCGATCCAGTGTTTTCATATCGCTGCCGGTTACGCGCAAACCGCCATCAATGAGACGCAGGCGAGCAACGGCATTGCCAAGAGCTGCATCTTCGCTGACGAGAATCGTTCCGCCGTCGGTGACTGCTGTTTCACCAATGAAGGAATGATCATCAATACAATAGTCCTTGATGGCCTGCTGGAAGCGCGCATCGGTGCTATCGCAGTTGAGCAATGTCTTCTTCTCTTCAAGCGTCAGATCGTTCAGGATTGGTGTGCCATTGGCATCCGAAATCTGGCCAAGATAGAGATCTGTACGATGGTTGTTTCGCGTAAGAACAAATTCCTTGTTCTTGTCCTCAAAACCATAAGCATTGGCACCCCAAACAAGGCGTGTTTTCTGGACTTGGTTTTCCGAATAGGTCTGCAACTGAGGCCCGACCCAGCGGAAATCGTGCGCAACGGGTTCATGATCCGAGATTGCTTCTGGCTGGCGGCCCGGCCGAGTCACTTTTACGTCTTTAATCACCCCGGTATAGGGATCATTGGGATCATCTACAATCTCATACCACTTCCCGAATGGTCGCGAGACGAGGAAATGGTCGATCTTGGCGCGGTCCCAGCTCGCCCAGGTATTGGTTGCGTCTTCGCCTGCCGATGGCCATGTGGTGCTACCATCGTTTAGATCATGTGGCTTGAAACCTTCACGGGCCGCATCAGTCTGAAGCAGCATATACTGCTTCTTGAGAACATTCATGGTAACTGGCGTGTTGTTATCAACCGCATAGGTTTCTTCTTGCAGACCAACATCCTTACCAGCTCTGTAGGCGACTGAAAGAGCGTCACCCCATTGCTTCCACGACAGGCTGTCGATATTTTGTCCAGCATATGCTTCCTGTATGACCGCGCGCATAGTCTGCTGATTGGCGTTGAGAACATATTGCCGTGTCAGGTCGCGGTAAAATGGATTGCCGTCAGACTGCTGCATCAGTCTGATTTGTGCATCAATATGATGAAGTCCACGCTCAGAAACATCACCAGCATTGAAATCGCCAAGAACGATGATTGGCTGATTAAATCCCTTTGCCCATGTATTGAGGGCTTTGGCTTCGTTCAGGCGACCAGTTGAACCATCTGCATAATCAAGATGAACCGTACCGATCATTGTCTGCGGGCGGGAACCTTGGGCATCCAGCTGAGTGTAGCTGACATAGCGCCCCTGCGTCGATCCACCCAGATTAAGTGTTCCAAACGTGCCTGGCAGACGCGAAATAATACCCACATCGCCGACTTGCACGTTGCCGTAAGTGCCACGACCAGCGGTTTGGAGAAAATCGGGGATACGCGTAACGTAAGTACTACCGTTGATTTCCTGCATACCGAGGACATCAAAATTGGCGGCTGCCATAAAATCCGCGGTCAGTTCCGGGCTCTGTTTGAACTTGTTCCAAATATTGAGCGTCATGACACGAATGTCATAGCTATCGGCCGCGCGTGCCGGAACGGCGGCTATACCTGCAACTGCAACACCACATAAAAGCTGCGCAGTTAAAGCAATAAGTTTTCGGTTACGTTTGGTTGTCCCCGGAACCATCCCTTAGTCCTTTTCTTGGAAAATACATCCATTTCATCAATGTGACAGCCGGATTGATCATCCAACTTCACCTGACGCTGAAATGACAGAGTTTAATGTCACTTTTATTACATTTTACTCTAGGGCGGCTTTGGAAGACTCAATTTCCTCGCTCCATGAACAGTAAATGTCATTAATATTACATTTTTATTTGCTATAGCCTCTGGGAGTTCTTGTGGCCTAAGCCCACAATTTCCTTGCCTATTTGAACCTGGGAATGAGAGATGGATCTGAGCAACAACGCGCATAAGGATGCGACAGCAAATATGAGCGAACTTTCTGGTTCCGGTGGCAAAAAGAAAGAAATCCGGCAGCAAATGCTGCTTCAGTGGATTGAGAACAGCCATTATGTTTCGTTGGAGGAGATCGCTGAACGATTTCGCGTTACTACGCAAACAGCCCGACGTGACATTGCGGATCTGGAGCATCAGGGCAAAGTCAGAAGGTTACATGGTGGCGTATCACAGCTAGCTCCGCTGGACCCCATCACCTATCGTCAGCGCAGGCATGATAGGGCCGATGAAAAGGCTCGAATTGCTGAAGCAGTGGTCGCGCTCATTCCCGATAACGCCACTATTTTTCTTGACACTGGCACCACATGCGAAGCAATTGCCAATGCGCTTGTAAGCAGAGAACGCCTGCATGTTGTCACATATAGTCTGAGATCCGCCGCCATTATTAGTGAGAAAACGGATTTCACTTTAGCAGTTCCTGGTGGCTTTGTTCGACCTATCGATGGTGGCATGTTTCAGGAAGATACACCGGAATTCATCCGACGCTTCAAGTTCGACTATGCAATCATTTCCGTCAGCGGCGTTGATAATGACGGCGATCTATGTGACGACGACCATACGGAAGTGGCCGTCGTTTCAGCCGCATTGCGGCAGGCAGCACACAAGTTACTGGCAGTGGACAGTTCAAAATTCGGTAAACGTGCAATGGTCAGACTTGGTTCAATTCACGAAATAACTGCAGTCATAACAAATGAAATGCCAGCACCGATTTTGACAGGCCTACTTGAGGAAGCCAATATCTCTATTATTCTCTCGTCGTAGAAGCATTTTTGCTGGCTCCCTAAGACTCATGAGAGACTGCTCCAAAAAGGATTGAACGATTCATTCGATGGGGATCACGATAGCTTAGACTGCAGCCGCTCGTCGACAGTATGAACGTCGGAACTCGCGTTACGCAAGCGATTTAACGGATGCAGAACGGGTTGCCATCTGCGTGTTATGTCTGCACCGAGCCGTCTTGGGCGCCTCGCAAGACGGATTTGCGTGAGGTGTTCAACGGGCTGCTTTATCTTGCTTCATCAGGTGGCGTATGGCGGTCTTTACCATCGGTTTTCCACCATTCTCCACGGTGCAAAATACTTTTATCGATGGCGAGATGAAGGGATGTTGCGCAGGATCAACAACGCGCTCGTAACGGCAGCGCGCGAGTTGGCCGGGAAGCAGCCTAGCCTTACCGTTGGCGTGGCTAATTGCCAGTAAAGATTCTCAATTCCAATTCAAGTCCGTCGACCCGTGTATCACTAAGAAGCGTGATGGATATTAGAAGCCCATTGTCGACCTCCTTAACTTATAATGCAAGGTATTCAAAGCACTTCGACATATAAGATAACCTCGAGCTTTTGTCTTGTTGTCCGCAACTCAAATTGTTAGAAGTTAAAATAGATAATTTGAGGAAGATCAGGGTAATGATCAATAAATATGAGCCGCGGCCTCGCACCAGGGGCAGTCTTGTTGTCAAAACAAGTGACGAGCTTAAAGAGGCGATCCAAGCTGGCACTTTTAAGCCAGGAATGAAATTGCCAAGTGAAGCGAAGCTAACGGAATCTATGGGTGTGAGCCGTACAGTCATTCGAGAGGCTATCGCAGCGTTGCGCGCAGACGGTCTTGTTGAAGCACGACAAGGAGCAGGTGTGTTCGTGCTTGAAGCGCAGCCGCAAGAGACATTGCCGTTTCAAAACCTGAATTACGAGCGAATTTCGTCTGTTATTGAGCTTCTTGAGCTGAGAACAGGCGTCGAGATCGAAGCTGCCGGACTTGCTGCCGTAAGGCGCTCACCGCAGCAGGAAGAAAATATATTCATTTGCCACCGACAGGTTCTGTCCTGCCTTGAAGCTGGACAATCCACGGCCGAGGCGGATTTTGCATTGCATATTGCCATAGCCGACGCATCCAACAATCCGCGGTTTCGAGAGTTCCTGACGATGATCGGTAACGGCGTCATCCCACGCGCAGCTCTTCAGCCTGGTAATGATACAAGTTCTGGCAATTATATCGCTCACCTGCATAAAGAACATGAGCAGATTATTGAGGCTATCGCAACCGGAGATGAAGATGGTGCACGAGAAGCGATGCGTAGCCACCTGAAGGGCAGCCAGATGCGGTATCGCGCAATTTTGCGGCAGGTACGCGATAACTTATAATATAAGTTGTTGACACTCATCATCTGACTCTACTACAGTCCATATGAAACTTCGCTCTAAAGGGAACTTCATATGGAACCGCAACAGATCAAACAAAAACTGGGCGCCGGATTGCTGTCTTTTCCGGTCACGCATTTCGATAATGAAGGACGGTTTGCGCCTGAAAGCTATAAAGCGCATGTCGAATGGCTATCAAGTTTCGACGCGCCGGTTCTTTTCGCAGCCGGCGGAACAGGTGAGTTTTTCTCACTGCGTCCCGACGAAATTCCTGCGATTGTATCTGCCGCCAAGGAAGCTGCGGGCAACAGCGACACCGCTATTGTTTCGGGTTGCGGTTATGGCACTGAAGTCGCTATCGATATTGCACGATCGGCGGAAAAAGCTGGTGCAGACGGTATTCTGCTTTTGCCGCATTATTTGATTGATGCGCCACAGGAAGGCTTATACGAACATATTAAACGTGTTTGCCAGTCGATTGGAATTGGCGTCATGGTTTACAACCGTGACAACTCGGTCATCCAGCCTGACACATTGGCTCGCTTGTGTGATGACTGCCCTAATCTGGTGGGCTTTAAGGATGGTGTCGGCGACATCGGGCTTGTTCGTCAAATCACTGCAAAAATGGGCGACCGTCTGACCTATCTGGGTGGAATGCCAACAGCAGAACTCTTTGCAGAAGCGTATCTCGGCGCAGGCTTTACCACCTATTCATCGGCAGTATTCAACTTCGTACCGGGTCTGGCAGTTGAGTTTTATAACGCGCTACGCGCTGGCGAACGAGCCACTTGTGAACGCATCCTGAATGACTTCTTTTATCCGTTCATGGCCATTCGCAACCGTCGCAAAGGCTATGCTGTCGCGGCAGTCAAAGCTGGCGTTCGTCTGCAGGGTTTTAACGCTGGCAAGGTCCGATCGCCTCTCTCCGATCTGACACATGAAGAAGAGAGAATGCTTGAGGCTTTGATCGGCAAATATGCTCGAAAGCAAGCTGCCTGAGTCACAATAATAAACAAAAGCCGCAGGTTATCACCTGCGGCTTTTTCAGTTTAACGTACTCTTCTAAGTTAGAGAGGCAACCATATCTCTCAGACGCGAACATGCTTGAATCAGTTCTGCATCGGAAGCTGCAATCGATAGCCGAATAAAACCCGGCGCACCAAACGCGATTCCCGGAACACTCGAAACGCCAAAAGCATCAAGCAAATAACTTGCAATGTCCGTATCATCGTTGAGCGTTACGCCCGACGGCGTTTGTCTTCCAATCAGCTGTTCCACACCGATAAATGCATAAAAAGCACCTGCTGGTTTGAGAAACTCAATCTCAGCTATTTGACCAATATAACCAGATACCCGGTCGGCACGGCGGTTGAAAGTGCGCGCTGCATCCGCAACAAAATCCTGATCGCCATCAAGTGCCGCTTTTGCCGCTGCCTGTGCAATACCACAGACGGATGTGACGCTTTGAGATTGCATTTTATTGATCGCAGCGATCAGCGCCCTGGGGCCTGCCGCATAGCCAACACGCCAACCAGTCATGGCATAGGCTTTGGAAACACCGTTGACGATCAGCGTGCGCTCACGCAATTGCGGACATACACCTCCAAACGAGACAAAAGGCACTGCGCTTAACAGGATATGTTCATAAATCTCGTCGGAAAGAATGAGAATTCTTTCGTGCTTTTCGAGTACAGCAGCCAGTTGCCTATATTCATCGGCACTATAAACAGCACCTGTCGGATTGGACGGTGAGTTGAGCATCAGCCAGCGCGTGCGCGGGGTGATCGCGGCTTCCAGTTGCGCTGATGTAAGTTTAAAGCCAGTTTCCACTCCGCAGTTGGCGAAAACAGGTTTGCCACCGTGGAGTGAAACAATATCGGCATAAGAAACCCAGCATGGCGTCGGAATAATAACCTCATCGTCCTCCTCAAGGGTCGCAAGAAATGCGTCAAATAGGATCTGCTTCGCACCATTGGCGACTGTCAGTTCGTCGAGGCTAAAATCAAGCTGATTATCTCGCTTAAACTTGGCAATAATCGCGTTACGAAGCGCTTCAGTTCCCGCAGCGGCCCCATAACGAACGCCCCCTGCTTTCACCGCAGCACATGCAGCATCGACAACATGGGCTGGTGGTTCGAAATCCGGCTCTCCCAAAGATAAATCGATAATATCACGGCCTTCGGCGCGAAGCTTTTTGGCGGCCATCGAAACTGCCATGCTGGGTGAAGCTTTTACACCTGCCGATCGGCGGTTTTCATAATTCATTTTGAACGCTCTTTTCCAAACATTGAGACAAAAGAAGCCGCCCATGCGGCGGCTTCTGAACGTCTTGCAATTACCGGCTTATGACATAGTCAAATTCGAGATCACGTTGCGCGGCCTCTTCAGACCGCTTCTCGACGGGGCCATAACCGCCGCCGCCGGGTAGCTCCAGGATAAGACGGCGACCAGCGGGTACGTGCTGTCTGCCCTTGGCATTAAGAACCGTGCCATCATCAAGAACGACTGCGCCGGCAGCACCATTCTCACCACCCTCACGACCACGCGGCGGATGCTTGATGCGATCGAACATGGCGTTGAAGTAAATTTCATGCCCTTTGGTCGGCGCAATCTCAACAACCTGCCCAAGACCACCACGATATTGACCTGCGCCACCAGATCCGTCGCGCAATTCCTTGCGCCAGAATATAACCGGGCCGACATGTTCGGTGGCTTCAATCGACATCGAATGAACGCCACTTGGAAAGGCGGTGGCACTTAAGCCGTCGAGTTGCGGACGCGCACCCGTTCCACCACTATTAAACAATAGCACTTCGGCACGATGTCCGCCGTCTTTTGGTGCATCTTCCCCGGTCAATGGCCGCGCACTGACATGAAGGTTCCACAGAGCACCGGATCCTTCCGCCGGAATTTTGCCCGGTAACATCTTATGAACCGCACCAAGTACCGCATCCGGCACGAGATGACCAAGAACGTGGCGGACTGATACAGGCGCTGGACGCTGCGCATTAAGAATGCAGTCTTTCGGCGCGGTCACCTTGAATGGCAACAACGAGGCATGATTGTTCGGAATCTCCGGCGCAAGGGAGCATTTCAGACCATAGCAAGCATAGGCTGCTGAATAGATCAGCGGACAGTTAATCCCCTTAGGGCTTGGCGCGGATGTACCAGAGAAGTCGGCCAGGATATGATCCGAATACACATCAAGGCGCACAACGATATCGATAGGATCAAGATAACCGTCGACCCTCATGACATTGGAATATGTTCCATGCGGCAAGGCAGCAAGCCGTTCCAGCGTCGCATCATAGCTGCGCTTGAAAATGAATTCGGCCAGACCTTCAAGGTCGTCAAGATGAAATTCATCCATCATGTCCATCAAGCGGCGATGACCGATTTCGTTACATGCAGCAAGCGAATAGACGTCACCAACAACCTGATGGCTTTCGCGCACGTTGTTACGCAGAATATTGACGAGGTCTTTGTTGACCACACCGCGTTCCGCAAATTTCATGATCGGCACAAAAATGCCTTCCTCATAAACTTCATTTGCGTCGGGTCCAAAGCCACGGCCACCGACATCAACAACGTGTGCCGTACAGGCAAAAAAGCCGGTCAGCTCGCCTTTGCGAAAGCTTGGCGACACAACGGTAAAGTCGTGGAGATGTCCTGTGCCCTTCCAAGGGTCATTGGTAATGTAAACATCACCCTCAAAAATATTGTCACGGCCAATGTCATTGATGAAATGGCCGACTGCTTCCGCCATTGCATTGACGTGTCCGGGTGTGCCGGTGACGGCCTGAGCGATCATCAAACCAGCGCGGTTGAAAACACCCGCCGAAAGATCGCCGGATTCACGCACACTCGTACTGAAAGCGGTGCGGATGAGCGTGACTGCCTGTTCTTCAACAACAGAAATAAGTCGGTTCCACATGATCTGCATATGGACGTCTGAAATAGGTTTCTTTGTCATGATAACATTCCTCAAGCAGCTTTTGCGCGCAATAACAGGCATCCATCGGCCTGCATGATCACTTCGCGGCTAGCAGTCACGATGGTTGATGTTTCGCGTTCTGTGATGACAGCAGGTCCGGCGACCCAATCACCCGGTTTCATATCGGCACGTTCAACGACAGAGGCATCCAGAAAACGCTCTTCGAGAACATCGAATATCTGCCGCTGACCAGACACGAATGCCTGGGACTGTTTGTTTACAGGCTTTGCAGGCGATGGAGCGGCCGCATCTGCACTTGCACGTAACGACCAGCTCACGATTTCAACGTCCAGATCATCAATCACACGACCGAAGAAACGTTCATAGCATTCATCGAAAAGACCGCGGAAAAGGCCAGCATCTGCGTCCTGATAGTCTCGAACTTCGATAGTTACCGGCACTTCCCAGCCTTGGCCCGCATAGCGCATATAGGCCGTGCATTCGAGCGATGGGTTCGCATCAGGCGCGCCCGAACGGACAAAGGACGTTGCTTCTTCAACGAGTTCGCGAATGACCGTATTGATCGCGGTGCCATCAAAACGGCTCAGGCGACTATAGGCACTGCGGACAGATTCAAAACCAAAAGGAGCGCGCAGAAAGCCGATTGCCGAGCCGACGCCTGCACCGGGCGGAATGAGAAGATCATTAACACCGAGCTTTTCGCAAAGACGTGCCGCATGGACAGGCGCTGCTCCACCAAAGGCAATCATTGTGAATTCCGATAATTCCTTGCCGTTTTCCACCGCATGCATGCGCGCTGCGTTGCTCATGTTCTCGTCGACGACTTCACTCAAACCATAAGCAGAGGTTGCAACATCTGAACCGAGTTTACTTCCAATATCAGCTTCCATCGCCTTTTCAGACGCATTGCGTGACAGCTTCATAGCACCACCAGCGAAGCTTTCGGGATCAAGGCGACCGAGAATAACATCGGCATCCGTAACGGTTGGATGAATACCACCGCGATTATAGCATGCAGGGCCCGGTTCTGATCCAGCACTATGCGGACCAACGCGGATCTGACGCATGGAATCCACCGTTGCAATCGAGCCGCCACCGGCGCCGATCTCGACCATTTCGATAACCGGAATAGAAATCGGCATGCCGCTACCCTTCTTGAAGCGATACGTACGCGCCACTTCAAAGGTCTTCGACGTCTTGGGAACTTGTTGTTCAATCAGACAGATTTTAGCCGTTGTCCCACCCATATCGTAGGAAACGACCTGATCAAGCTTGTGATTGGCCGCAATATAGGCCGCGAAGATCGCGCCTCCTGCGGGCCCCGATTCAAGCAGACGAACCGGAAATTCAATCGCACTTTCAATGCTGATGATACCACCACCCGAATGGATCATGAAGACAGGTGAAACCAACCCCTCTTCGCGCAAACGGCCTACAAGACGATTGAGATAAGAAGCCATCAGCGGTTTTACATAGGCGTTCGCACAAACCGTATTGAAGCGCTGGAACTCGCGCATCTGTGGCGACACTTCCGATGAGATCGACACCGAAAGATCAGGTTTTTTAGCCAACAACCGATCACGGAAGCGGCGTTCATGTTCGCCATTGAGGTATGAATGAATAAGGCCGACAGCGACACTTTCATAGCCTTCCGCAATAATACGGTCGCAGAGCGTGTCGACTTCCTTCTCATCAAGCGGCTTGAGAATTTCTCCCGTTGCTCCAATACGCTCATCGATGACCAATCGGTCATTGCGCGGAACAAGTGGTGCTGGCAGGACAATATCCAGATCATATTGCTCGAAGCGACTTTCAGTGCGCATTTCGATAACGTCACGGAAGCCCCTTGTCGTCACCAGTGCAGTCCTGGCACCGCGCCGCTCAATCAACGCATTCGTAGCAAGTGTTGTGCCGTGAATAACGGTATCGATCTGCTCAAGCTTAACTCCAGCTTTTTCAGCCACTTCAACAATGGCTTTGATGATCGCGTTTTCCGGAAATGCGTAATCCGTCAGCACCTTGGTCGAATGAAGAGTCTCACCAACTTCCATCGCCACATCAGTAAAGGTTCCGCCAATATCGACACCAACCCTGATCAGTTTGCCATCTATCGTCATGTTCTGCTTAACTCCCAGAAAGAGATCAATACGGTATGTGCGGGCGCAGCTGGAAAGCTGTAGAGCGGCACGTGTTTATCGGTTCCCGCAAATATCCTTTGCGGGTTCAATTTTGTTGCATATGAGTGTTTTGGTGGTTGGTGTGCAGTTAACGCCGCACACCCTCTATTTTAAATCACGGGATAACTATTGCTTGCCCGTAAAATCCACGCCTTCAAGCTCGGTTGGTAGTTTCGGGCGATCAACACCAATCCACTTTTTATAAAGCGCATCCAATGATCCGTCGGCATTATGCCGTGTTACGAAATCATTGAGATAGTCGAGCATTTCCTGGTCGCCCTTACGAACAGCCATCGATTGAATGTTATCTGCAGCCTTATATTTGCGATCATAGTTACCGCCATTCCCCGTGCTGTCGATCACCAAACCATAAGTCAGACTTCCGAGAATAGCGTCTACCTGTCCGGACAAAAGGGCTTGCACGGTTGTTGCATCATCATCAAAACCTTTGGTTTTCGTTCCCGCTGGCGCAACCCTTCTAAGGATCGGCTCAAATGCGCTGCCTCGGTTAACGCCTATCGTATAATTTGCAAGGTCTTCATTGCCCTTAATGTCGAGGTCTTTTTTGCCCCAAACAGTGATGTCGTTTGCGGAGTAAGGCAGCGCAAACTGAATGACCTTGGCGCGTTCCGGTGTGACCGTCATAGACGGCACAAGAAAATCCACCATACCATTTGTCAGCAGTGGAATACGGTTTTGGCCGGTAACGCGTTCGAACTTGACCTCCACACCAAGCTCCTTGGCAATCAGATTGGCGACTTCAATGTCGTAGCCACCATTCTTGCCATTCTCGTCAATAAAGCCCCATGGAAACTGGTCCATCTGAACCCCAACAACGGCAACGCCCCTGGCTTTGATTTCGTCAGGTGATGCAGCGAGTGCAGCACCCGAAGCCCAAAGAGATGCAACAACACCTGCTGCCAGACTAAATGCGATCTTCGAAAACATGTTCTTACCTCTGGTTTATTTATTCTTGATTTAACGCGAAGCGTTGAGGCGCTTCTCGATCCGGGCGCTGTAGTAAGTGAGCGGAACACAAATGACGAAATACATGAGACCCACCGTTCCAAAGACCTTCATCGGCTCGAAAGTGATATTTGCCATGAGCTGTCCTGATCGCGTGAGCTCTGTCAGCCCAAGCAAAGCTGCCAGCGCGGTTCCCTTGATCAGATTGACCAGAAATCCGATGGTGGCAGGCAGACCTATGCGAAATGCCTGTGGCAGCACGACATCCTTCATACGATCAAAATATCCAACGCCGAGCGCACGTGCAGCCTCATCCTGACCGGTCGGAACAGCTTCAATACTTCCACGCCAGATTTCACCTAGAAACGCACTGGCATGCAGCGAAAGTCCGACGATCATGGCCACCCAAACATCGACACGAAGGCCCAACAGCGGCAAGCCAAAATAGACAAAGAAAAGTTGAATGAGCAGCGGTGTACCCTGGAAAATCTGGATATAGGTCGCCATCGTATAACGCAGCCATTTCATCCGGCTGGTACGCCCAAGCGCAACCATTAAGCCCGCAAGCCCTCCGAAAGTAAAAGCGAGGATTGACAACAAGACCGTCCAGCGTGCGCCTTCAAGGATGAAAAAGAATTCTCCTGAACCAAAACTACGGATCATCGCTAAGCCTCACTTCGTCGGATAGGAAAAGTAGGTTCTGCCGATGAATTGCAGAACGATGGAGAAGAACTGCGATAGTGCAAGATAGATAACGCCCAGTATGAAATAGACCTCAAAACTTCGGAACGTTTCTGAATCGATCATCTGTCCCACATAGGTCAGTTCTTCCGCAGAGATGGATGCCACCAGGCTTGAATTGAGCATCATCAGGATGAACTGGCTGCACAAAGCGGGGTAGACTGCGCGAATGGCCGGACGGAAGATAATGAAGCGGTAAATATCGAATGTATGAAGTCCCAATGCCTTACCAGCTTCAACCTGCCCAACCTTGATTGATTCAACACCACCGCGAACAATTTCAGCAGCATAGGCCGCGCAATTCAGCGTCATCGCCAAAATTGCCGCCTGTTCAGCAGTCAGTGTGATACCCATGGAAGGCATGCCAAAAAAGATAAAGAACAACTGCACGAGAAAAGGGGTATTCCGGATCAGTTCGATATAGCCAAACGCGATAAGCGAAATTGGCTTAATTGCGCTCATGCGCATAAGCATGAAAACGATACCGAGCAGCAGGCCCAAAACCATTGACGTTGACGATATTTTCAGTGTCAGGATTGCGCCATTAACGAGCGCCGGCCATGCTGCTAAGACTGGTCCAAAGTCAAATATATAGTGCATTCGCTATCTCCCACTTATTGCCTCTGTTCCCCTTATTGTCAGTGGTTGAGAATCTGCCCGAGAAACGCTTTGGCGCGCTCATGTTTGGGATAGCTGAAAAATTCGTTCGGTGGAGCGCTTTCGATAATCTCGCCGCGGTCCATGAAAATGACGCGATGGGCAACTGCGCGCGCAAACCCCATTTCATGGGTCACGCAGATCATCGTGATGCCATCATCCGCGAGAGATACCATAGTATCAAGCACCTCTTTGACCATCTCGGGATCAAGCGCCGAGGTCGGTTCGTCAAAAAGCATGATCTTGGGGTCCATGCAAAGTGCACGTGCAATGGCAACGCGCTGCTGCTGCCCACCGGATAGCTGAGCTGGATATTTGTTGGCCTGATCCGCAATATGAACGCGGTTGAGAAAATGCATTGCCTTTTCTTTAGCCGACGGCGTCGACGACTTGTGCACGCGGCGCGGAGCGAGCATGCAATTTTCCAGCACGGTCATGTGGGGAAACAAATTAAACTGCTGAAAGACCATCCCAACATCGCGGCGAATATGATCGACATTCGCTCCTTTGTTGCCCAAACGGGTTCCATTCACATCAATTATACCATCTTGTATTTCTTCGAGAAAATTAATGCAGCGTATCAGCGTGGATTTTCCAGAACCGGAAGGACCACACAACACAATATGCTCGCCGCGATTAACCTCCAGATTGATGTCTCTAAGTACATGAAGCTGGCCATACCATTTGTTGACCGCACTCATCTTGATGGCTTTGTCAGTCATCGAACTCTCGCTTCGTTATATCAGCACAATGGAAACAGCGCTTTAAGGCCGAACCTCAAAAATCGCATCGACTTCAACGGCGAACCCGCGTGGCAACGACCCTGCACCCAAAGCAGTTCGCGCGTGGCGACCTTTCTCGCCCAGAATTTCGACGAGAAGATCAGACGCCCCATCGATTACAGCTGGATGATCTTTAAAGTCTGGCACTGCATTGACAAAACCGCGCACCTGCAGACACGCAGAAATGCGGTCCAGATCGCCTTCAAGCGCAGTGGACACACGAGCTAGAATATTAAGCGCACAGATGCGGGCTGCCTGATAAGCCTGTTTCACATCCATCGTACTGCCCACCAAGCCAAGATAGCAATCAATACCGTCAACGCGCGGAACCTGCCCCGAGATATAAAGCGTATCACCGCTAAGCCTGAACGGAACATATGTGCCGCTTGGTGCCGTGATCTCTGGAAGAGTAATACCGAGTTCTTTCAGTCTGGATGAAACCGATCCCATCATGTTTCCCCTTATTGTTTTCCGCATCTCTTATTTTCATCATCTGTTATGCGACGAAAAGATTGTGATATTATCACTTGCGGTTTTGTTATGACATCAAATTCGCGGAAATATTACTTCTTGTCAAGATGGTTTATTAGATGTCGTACAGCGTTGGCGAAATATTCACTAACTGCATTTTATTGTTTTAAAATAACAACTTATCAATTTTCCATTCCGTATAATTGATTCCGATCTAATAAATTTTTTAATGAAATCTCTTTCTGAAATGCACATCTTGCATTTGATTTTCTTAGATTCAGCAATCTGTATCCATGGTAATTTTAACCAAAAGAGAAATAAATTTGATAAGAGATAATATCACTGCATGAATGATACTATCTTGCATATTCCATGAAGGCATCGTAACAAAGCTGAGAGATGAGGAAATGAATTGAGCGGGATAGATTTTCATTGAAAACACTGACATCGCGAACGATTGACAATCTCAAGGCGCTGATTACCGATGGGACACTCCAAAATGGAGACAAGCTCCCCACCTTGGCAGAGCTCGGCCACACACTTGGCGTCAGCCGAACGGTTATTCGCGAAGCGATTGCAGCCTTACGCTCAGACGGATTGCTGGAAGCCAAACACGGGGTGGGTATCTTTGTTCGCGATCAGGACAAAGCCAATGCCGCACCCGGCGAAGCTTCCACCATTCTGGAGCCGCTCGGTCTTTTATCCCTACCCTTTATGGACTTGCTTGAATTGCGAATGGCATTTGAGGTTCATGCTGCGGGGTTAGCCGCTCAGCGCAGATCATGGGCGCAGGAAGCTAAAATGTGGGAGGCTCTTAAACAGTTTGAGAACTCGCAGGATGACGAAGCGGCATTAGATGAACTCGATTTTGCTTTCCATCGATGCATAGCGGAAGCTACAAACAACCTCGCTTTCATCGAATTTTTCAGCGTGATGAGCGTGAAAATGCTACCGCAGCCAGCATTCTCACGCAATCTCAACCCCGCTCTGATCACGCCGGAATATATTCAAAACACGGTTATAGAGCATCACGCTATTTGCGAAGCGATCAGCTCAGGCGACACTGAAAAAGCCCGCAATGCGATGCAGGCCCACCTCAGCCGCAGCCATCAGCGCTATAGAGGCTTTTCGGGGAGTGTTGGTTCACCATTGAGCAATATTACCGAAGCTTAGTTATCAAACTTGCCCGCAATTTAGCTTTCATGGCGGAAATTGCACATCTACCCGGAACTGCATTCGGTAATATTGCAATTAAAGAATTTGCACTTTCGCTGACGGATTAATTTTCAATATCCGCTTAGGGTAATCATGCATCATTGCTCCGTCGCTTTACGTGCAGCCTCAGCCAAACGCGGCACAAATTTGGGAAAACTATAGGGAATGGAGAGAACGCTTAATGCCGATGTCGACCAAACCGCGACAGGATCATCGAGTGCCACATAGGAGCCGCGCTTCACGGCACTTAGTGCTGCAAACAACGGCTGTGCTTGCGCTGCAGCACGCGCACCCTCCCCGTACCACATGATCAAAACATCAGCGTCTATGCAGCGCATCTCAACCCTTAGAACCCCGTGCGTCTTTAGGAGCATGAACCCGGAATCTAAGTTTTATCTTTTGCATAGATTCTCAATTTCACGCCGATAAGTTAGAACTTATAGGAAATTCCGCCTGCGATCGTGCGCGCTTTGCCATACGAACAGGCGTATGCATGCTTGGTGCAGGTTTTAGCGCCGCCGCCTTATTAATTTGGGGAGGAACGCTTAAAATACCGCTTAAGCCTGTCACCACCTATCGAACTGACAGTCCATCTGCAGCTCTGAGCAAAGAGGCACAACCGCTAATAGATCTGTGAGCTTGAGATCCAGTCAAGAATCGGCGGCTCTCTTAATCGTCTTCCGTGACACTTGACTGGAGTTCAGCAAATTTCGTAGCCATCGTTGGATTGCCACGCGTCAATCGCTTGACTGTCAAATCCTCAGCCTTGTCATTTGCAAGCCGCAAGTTGTTTGCTGACTTGTGAAGTGCTTCTTTCGTCTTTTCCAAATCTTTGATAGCTTCATCAATACGCTTGATTGCTTCTTCAAAACCGTCTGAGGCCAGACGCCAGTTTCTCCCGAAAGCTGATTTGAAATCGTCAAGCTGGCTTTCAAAATTGGTGATGTCGACGTGTTGTGCTTTTACCAAAGCCAGTTCAGTCTTGTACTTCAATGAGTTCATTGCCGCGTTTCGTAAAAGCGTAATGATTGGAATGAAGAATTGTGGCCGCACCACATACATCTTTGGGTAACGATGAGATACGTCTACAATGCCGGTATTGTAGAGTTCGCTCTCCGGTTCCAGCAGTGAGACCAATACTGCAAATTCACAGCCCTTAGCGCTGCGATCCTTGTCCAGTTCTTTGAAAAAGTCCTCGTTCTTTTTCTTTGTAGCAGTCTGATCATTTTCATTTTTCATCTCGAACATGATCGAAACGATTTCAGACGCGCCATCATCTATATCGCGGAAGATGAAGTCCCCCTTGCTACCGTTGCGCGCGTCATTGTCTTTCTCAAAATATGCACGGGGGAAGGCCGTCGCTCGAATTCGGTCGAACTCGGTGGCACAGTGTTGTTCGAGCGTTTCTCCGATCATCTTTGTCGACAGCTTTGCTTTCATATCTCTCAAGCGTTCAATAGCGTCATCGCGATCCCGGAGTTGTGTTTCGTACTTGTCCTTGAGAGCCGTTTCAGCCAGCTTCTTTTCGAGCTCTACCCGGGAAAGACCGTTCTTCAGCTCCTCGCGTTCTCTTTCAATCGCGCTGACCGCTTGTGTAACAGCGAGTTGCTGCGAAAGTTCTCCCGCATCAAGTCTCGCCTTTAAGCTCTGGATTTCAGCGTCCTTAATTGAACCAGCTTTTTGCAACTCTGAAATGAGCTTTGCCTCGGCGAGTTTCGACATCGCTTCCTGATCACGTCTGGCATTATCAAGATCGTTCACCAGCTTATCACGCTGCTTTTCAACGTCGCTCAAAGCCTCAGCAACCGCTAGTTTGCGCGCAACTTCGCCTGCCTCAAGTTTCGCGCGCAATTCCTGGATTTCAGAATCCTTCGCAGAAGTCGTTTTCTGTAGTTCACTAGCAACCTTAGCCTGTGCCAGTTCCACTGCGTTGCGCTTGTCCTGCTCGGCCAGATCCAAACGCTCATGCAGTTGCTTCTCGAAATCTCCGTCTCTAACCTGCTTTAAAATGTCAGCATAACCAGCCTCGTCGATCTTGAAGGCCTTGTTGCAGTGAGGACAAATGATTTCATGCATGATTATTTTTGTTAGCCTTGATTTGCACTGAAGGGAGAGCAAGCGATGGAAGCGATTAGTCGGTCATCATGTGAAATATTCCGATCCAAGCGGTCAAGGCCAATTTCCAATCGCATACTCAATCCGCTAAAGTCCAAATAGCCGTGCTACTCGCCAATTGAGCAATACCTTAATACCTGAACAGGTGTGCAATGAAACGCGGCCGGTCAGACGAAGTCCCCTTGTTGTTTTCGCACCATATGCAGGCCTTCAATACCGCAAAGCGTAAAATCGGCCGCGGCTTCGGACTTAAAGTCGAAGATAGAGCATGTGCAACGCTTGATTCCGCACTGATCACGCTGAGTGCGATTATTAAGATACTTGCTGGAGCGCCCGCAATGATGGCGCTAATCTGTCTGAGCCGGTTCCATTTGCGTATAACGAGAAGCTTCATTGTAGCGTTCAAGCAGTTTCGGACTGAAATACATAACTCAGCGATACATGTGAATATCAAAGAGCTCCGATTTTATCTTGGAAACCGTTGGGCCTCCTCAAGAATATTCAAATCCATGTGGTTGCGCATGTAGCGCTCCGAAGCCTTTTGAAGCGGCTGATAGTCCCAAGGGTAGTAAGCGCCATTGCGAAGCGCAGTGTAAACCACATGCCGGCGCGCTTGACTGGCCCGAACCTGCTGATCATAAAGTTCTAAATTCCAGCGCTTCTCTGCCTGTGTCTTAAGACGTTTAAAGACGTCCTGATATTCAAACGCATCGGCGAGGTTCGACAGTTCGTCCGGGTCTTCTGCAAGATTAAACAGTTGCGGTGGATCAGCCTCGCACAGATTAAGTTTCCACTGCCCCTCTCTTACCGCGACCATGGGCGCGATAGTGCCCTCCGCAGCATATTCCATTGGCACCACGCCGCGCGATTTAGCGCCTGATGCGACATCGACCAATGACGCCCCATCGGTCCAAGGCATGATATCGCTGAGATTTATTCCAGCGAAGTCAGCAAGCGTCGGCAATACATCAAGCGTTGATACAGCTTCTTCAATCCGTCCCGGCTTAAGCTGCGGCGACGCGATCATCAAAGGCACACGCGCAGAGCCATCAAAGAAGTTCATCTTAAACCACAGCCCGCGCTCACCGAGCATATCTCCGTGATCTGACGTAAAAACAATAATTGTATTTTCAGCCATCCCGCATCGATCAATCACATCAAGAATGCTGCCAATTTTATCATCGACATAGGAAATATTAGCAAAATAGGCCTGACGCGCGGCCCTGATCTGCTCCCGGGTCAGATCATAATCTTCCGCTTTGCAAGCCCGTAGCAAACGTTCGCTGTGCGGATCAATTTCACTTGCAGGCAATGGTCCAATTTTTGGATCAAGCTCGGGAATATCTGCATAAAGATCAAAGAACTTTTTTCTCGCCACGTAGGGATCATGTGGATGCGTAAAGCTCACAGTGAGGCACCATGGGCGGTCATCATGGCCGCGAGCCAGATTATAGAGCTTGGTCTCAGCCTGATAAGCGACCTCGTCGTCATATTCGAGTTGGTTTGTTATCTCAGCTGTTCCAGCCCCCGTGATCGATCCAAGATTATGATACCACCAGTCAATCCGCTCACCCGGCTTGCGATAATCCGGTGTCCATCCAAAATCCGCAGGATAAATATCTGTCGTCAAGCGTTGCTCAAAGCCATGCAATTGATCAGGGCCAACAAAGTGCATTTTGCCTGACAAAGCTGTTTGGTATCCAGCATTCCGCAAATGATGCGCATAGGTCGGTATTTCTGACGAAAACTCAGCCGCATTGTCATAAACGCCGGTGCGCGATGGCAATTGCCCCGACATAAACGAGGCACGTGCCGGCGCGCACAACGGGCTTGCCGTATAGCAATTCGCAAAACGTGCAGATCTTTCGGCCAGCTTTCTTAAATGTGGGGCATGAAGAAACTCGGCCGGTCCGTCAGGAAAGAATGTGCCATTTAGCTGATCGACCATCAATATCAGTATGTTCGGCTTTGTCATGGGAAGAACCATCAATGGAGATAAAGTACAAACGTCAAACGACGGGCGCAATCAACGCCCGCCGAAACCAAGACTGTCGTGCGACTTATAATCCGAGCTTTGCCTTCACTGCGGCAGCGCCCGGTTCGCCCTTGAGCGTGGTTACACCATCAAGCCATTTATCTATCTGAGCCGGATTGGATTTGAGCCATGCAGTTGCCGCAGCAGTGCCTTCAGTTCCCTCGTTAAGGATCTTGTCCATCAGCTCATTTTCGAGATCAACCGTGAACGTCAATTGCTTGAAGAATTTAGCAGCGTTTGCACAATCGTTCGCCCAACCCGTGCGTGAAAGCGTGTAGACTTCAGCGCCACCGTAATTCGCACCAAAATAATCGTCACCACCCGCCAAATATTCGATGTTGAGTTTGGTGTTCATCGGGTGTGGCGCCCATGCGAGAAACACAACCCATTGCTTATCGCGGTTCTTGCGGTCCACTTGAGCAAGCATTGCCTGCTCGCTTGATTCCACAAGGTTCCAGCCCTCCAGCTTGAACTTTTTATCTTCAATAATTTTCTGAATGTTTTGGTTCGCGGGCGCACCGGGTTCGATGCCATAGATCTCTTTGCTAAACTTATCAGCATTCGCTGCAAGATCAGCGAAATCTTTCACACCCTCTTTAGCCACGTAGTCAGGAACAGCCAATGTGAACTTTGCGCCTTCAAGGTTCTTTACCAAAACCTCAGCAGCATTTGCTTTATCGAGATCATCCCGGAATTTCTGCTGCGCGGGCATCCAGTTGCCAAGAAAAACATCCAGATTACCGGTTTTGAGTGCCTCATATCCGATAGGAACTGACATTGTCTTCACGTCAGGCTTATAGCCAAGACCGTCAAGAAGCACGCTGGCGATTGAATTCGTTGATGTAATATCCGTCCAACCCGGATCAGACAGACGAATTGTTTCACACGCCGCAGCATCAGCCGCAGAGGCTCCATTCGACAAACCTGCAAAGCTCGCAAGTGCAATTGCTGTCATTGTAAGGTAGCGCATATCTGTCCCCTATCTGTATTTAGCGAAATGATTTTCAATCAAAATTCGTTATGTCTTGCATTCCTTGTTTAAGAAAAACATCTTTAGGGATAAGGGAAAAGACACTGATTTTTTATCACAGTCATAAAGGTTATTTATGGTTTCTCCATCCTGGGATATGGGCAGTCTCGGCGTTTTTGAAGCTGTTGGACGATTAGAAAATCTAACTCTCGCAGCGCGTGAGTTAGGCATGACACAACCTGCTGTCAGTTATCAAATAAAACGCATGGAAGATCGATTGGGCGTATCGCTGTTCGCACGACGAGCCCGAGGCGTCGAAATTCTCCCGGAGGGACGCATACTTTATGATGCTGTGCGTCGCGGCCTTGACGGTATTGAAGATGCGATTCAACAAATTAAACGCAGACAGCGGACTCCCGGCCTGCGCATTGCAACAGATTACGGCTTCGCTGCGTTTTGGTTGATGCCGCGTGTAGCGAAATTCCGCCCCAGACATCCTGATGTTGACGTTCGTATCACCGCATCTTCTATGATCAAGCCGCTGGATTATCGCGAAGCCGATGTTGCAATCTTGTTTGGAGCAAAGGACGACGTCCCAAAAGACTCTATTGCATTCATCGGAGAAGCTGTTGTCCCTGTCTGCTCTCCTGCATTTTTAGAGGAACATGGCCCTTTCCCGAATGCGGCGGGTATCAAATCATCGGCACTTTTGCACCTGGATACATTGCAAGGCGATCGCTGGTACACGTGGCCAACATGGCTTGAGGCTATCAACGAAGAGATTGATGAGGGAAATTACGGGTTGATTTTCAACACTTATAACCTCGTTTTGGAAGCAGCTATGGCCGATCAGGGGATCGCGCTTGGCTGGGTGGGACTTATCGATAATGCAATAGCGCGCGGGAAGTTGGTCCACGCCTGCGATGTGACACTGACAAGCGCAAAAGGCTATTGGCTGGTTTTTAGTCCAGACATTTCAAACGATGCCCGCGCCTTATGCATGCAGCTACTCGACATCACAGCGTAATGTTTGGATGAAACAATGGAGTATGAACCTCTTGCCCCTATTACTGGATCGAGTGCTGACTGCAAGTCAAGAAACTGCCCCGCGCAGAATATTGCTTTCCGTTTTCCAGAGTGCCAGTCGAGATTGTTGGTTCCGATTCCAAACAATCAACGCAAGGTGCCAAATGGGTTGGAAAGAGATGAACAGCAACAAATGTGCCTGGAGGTGACATTGCCGAAAGCAAGTTGTAATTGAGGCAGGCTCTCCAAAACACTCGCTAACTCATTTTTTTGTATGATCGCATTCAAAAGCAAGACTATTATGGGCTTGACGGCCAATTCAGCTCAGCAAGGGTAGAGCGAACTGTTATGATGCCTAGGAGAGAATCTGCGTCACAGATCGGGTAGCTGAAATCATCATCGGTACAAACTGGCGCGTGATGGTATTTTCATCATATCGTAGATTAGACGCAGCAAGCACCACGGCAGCGGTCGTGTGACCATCTGGCAAATGGATTGGTGCGGCCAAGGCAATATCGTTGGCATAAACCTGCTCTACAGCAATAGCAAACCCCCGCTGGCGGGTCTCATAAATACGCTGCCATATCTGCTCAGGCTCGAAGATCGTTTTGGGCGTGTAAGCACGCAAGTCACTTCGCGCCAGAATATCGTTAATTTGGTCGTCTTGTAATCCGGCTAGGAAAACCAGCCCTGCCGCAGAACAATAAGCCGGAAGCTTACTGCCAACGATCACATCGTTGTCGAGCGTATTGGTGGACAAATAGCGAGCAAGATAAATAATATCGGTGTCATCACGCAATGTAAGGGAGATTGTCTCTCCAGTGCTGCGATTGAGATGCATCAAATAAGGATGAGCGCGCTGCACAAGCTGACTGGAACGCGTATAGCGGTAACCCATATTCAACGACTTGGCTGAAAGCTCATATGTCTTCGCATTCGGTACTTTTTGAAGATAGCCAAGATACAGTAACGTATGCGCAAAGCGCTGCGCAGCAGAACGGTCGATCCCTGCGCGCTGAGCAAGCTGTGTCAGGGTTTGACGAGAATGAAGCGCATCAAAGGTTTCGAGTACGCGAAACGCCTTTTCCACGGCCCGAACCAACATTGGATCGTCGTGTTCTTCGTCGTGATACGCCATTTCAAGCCATCCCTCCGCCTTGTATCAAGGCATCCCCGATATCATGCATCTAAGCAATAATGCTCACTTGATATGAATTAATTACAGAATTTTCTATTGTTCTATAGGTATATATCTGAGGCGGAGTGCTCGCTTAATTGCAAAAGGTGCCGTAACCGGCACCTTTCTTGTTGAATATCCGAAATCAGAAACGAACGCCTTCAGATAGCGCGGATGTATCCATTCCCGCATCCTTGAAGCCTTCAATCAGCAATGGAACGATTGCCTGACTTGCACGGTTTTCTTCTGCCCACTTCTGGAGAAATGCCTGAACGCGACCATCTTCATCGATCCGCGTTGCAGCCGAAACAGGAATGCCATGTGGTGGCGTCGGAACCGTATAGCTGGAGAACACAGCTGGAGCTGTCGAGAATGTTTTGACGCAAATCGGCAGCTCCTGGATCATGTAATCTGCACGTCCGGACTGAACAGCCATGATGGCTTCGCTCATTTCCTTCAAGCTCATGATCTTCGCTTTTGGCATGCTTTCTTTAATAAAGTTGGTCTGCGCTGTTCCTGTCACCATAGCAAAGGTGACGTCTGGGTTGTTATATTCTTCCCATGTCGCCATTGGTTGCTTTGCTTTCGAACCGATTACGCAATCGGACATCTGCCAAACAGGACCAGCCATAGCCAGCGCCTTTTTGCGCTCTTCCGTAGCGGTCATGCCGGGGAAAATATCCAAACGGCCAGATTGCAGGTCAAGAACAATGCTCTGCCACGTGACTTCACGCCACTTCAGCTTCAGGTCTTTACCCATAGCCTTGCCAAGATCGGCAGCCATCTGACGGCAAACGCGCGGACCATAGCCAGCATATTCGAGTTCACCACCAACATGAAAAGACGTCGGTGGGTAATTACGAACGCCGCCGCAAACAACTTCGCCGGTGCGTTCGATCTTGTCCCATACAGATTCTGCCATAGCCGGCGCGCTGGCAACAGCTGCCGAACAGGCCAATAAGGCAGCTACGATCATCCTCATCATGTCGATATTCCCTTCGTTTGCTCTTCTATAGAGAGCTTCAATTCAACCAACAGCAGCATGTATTTTTCTATCAGAACAAGACAAGCGAAAAGTTTATTTTTCGTTCTTTATGCCTGTTAAAACCGTAGTTATACGAGTATTTATCAAATTAAGATCGCATAACAATCAACAATAATCGCTGTACGATTAAATATGCATTTTTATCTTGAAAATGCTTTTCACTGAATCCGAATCGCGTTAGCGCTTAAGAAAAAGGCCGCCTGATCGGGAATGAACACGGTCGCAAAATGGGAGTGCATGCAGATGTACCAATTTGACTGGTCCGTTATTCTCGACGGACAATTGTGGCTTAACGCTATCGGTGTGACCGTTGCTTATGCAGTCGTAACATCTCTCGCTGGCCTACTCATCGGCGTCATCCTTGGTCTTGCTCTGGTGTCGCGCATACCCGTGCTTAAATGGCTGATAAACGCCTATATCCATCTGTTTCGCTGCACACCGCTTCTTGTTCAGATTGTATGGTTCTTTTATGCTCTGCCGATGCTGACAGGCTACACCTTGCCAGATTGGTTCGCCGCTGGCTTGGGTCTCACGCTCTATATGGGCGCGTTTGCAGCCGAGATTTTCCGTGCAGGCGTTATCTCCATAGAACGCGGCCAATGGGAAGCATCAACTGTGCTCGGCTTCTCCTACTTCACGAAAATGCGCCATATCATTCTACCACAAGCAACACGCAGAATGATCCCACCTATCGTGAGCCAGACAATTCTCCAGCTTAAAAATACGTCTCTTCTATCCGTCGTTGCCGTGCCAGACATTATGTACGCGGCAGGAAGTCTGACGATGGACACTTACAGGCCGCTGGAAGTCTACACATTCGCGGCACTGCTTTATCTCGTCATTTTGACACCCGTAACTTTGATCGCCAATCGCTTTGAAATCAAACACTAGGGGTGCGTCATGATTAATGTAAAAAATCTGCGAAAAACATTTGGCACTCATGAAGTTCTCAAGGGTATTGATCTCACTGTAAATCGCGGTGATGTAGCCGTTCTGATTGGCCCATCCGGTTGCGGAAAATCAACTTTGCTCCGCTGCCTTGATTTGCTTGAGCAGCCAACTGAAGGCCATATTGAAATCGCAGGTAAAAGCCTCGAATTTTCGCCGAAGAGTAAATTCTCCGAACGCGTGCAAGCTGACTTTCGCGCAAAAACAGGCATGGTCTTCCAAGGTTTTCATCTGTTTCCACATATGACCGTCTTGCAAAACGTTATGTCGGGGCCGCTGCTCAACAAGCTCAAAACCAAGCAGCAATCCAAAGAACTGGCGATGTCGCTGCTTAAGCGCGTCGGACTGGCTGATAAGATTGATCTTTACCCTCAGCAAATCTCAGGCGGTCAAGCGCAGCGTGTTGCAATTGCACGCGCACTGGCCCTGGAGCCGGAAGTCATGCTGTTTGATGAGCCGACATCCGCCCTTGATCCTGAGCTTGTCGGAGAAGTCCTCGATGTGATGCAGGGACTGGCAGCCGATGGAACGACCATGATTGTGGTTACCCATGAAATGAGCTTCGCGCGCAATGTGGCATCAAAAGTTATCTTCCTGGAAGGTGGGCATGTCGTCGAAACTGGCGCACCGGAAGACGTCTTGCGCAACCCGCAAACTGATCGGCTGAAATCCTTCCTGTCCAAGGTCGAACATTAATTACATCCAATCAAAATGGGATATTTGATCATGAAACATTCTGACTTGCAGGGTATGTATCCTGCAATTCCAACACCGCTGACTGATGATGGAAAACTCGATGTCGCGAAACTGGAAACCCTGATCGAATTCAACCTGGCTGGCGGAGCAAAAGGACTTGCACCGATCGGCGGCACAGGCGAATTTACAGCCTTGTCATCGGAAACACGCCTTGCTGTCGTTCGGGAAACCGTTCGTATCGTCAATGGCCGGGTTCCGGTTGTTGCTGGTGTTGTATCTCCCGGTTGGGCAGAAGCTGTCGAGCATGGAAAGGCATTTAAGGAAGCGGGTGCAGACGCTCTTCTTCTCGTAACGCCCTTCTACGTCATTCCAAGCCAACAGGGTGTCATTGACTATTTCCACGCCTATCGTCAGACAGTCGATCTGCCTATCGTTTACTACGATGTCCCTTCCCGCACGAGCTTTGTGACGGCTGTTGAAACACTCAAAACATTGGGTGAAGACGGAACGATCATCGGTGCCAAAATCTGCAATACCGATGCCTATTACTTCAATCGCTTGTCGGCGGCGATTGGCGACAAAATCGCTCTGCTGTCCGGCGATGATATGATTTATGCCGTGCATATCATGTATGGCGCGACAGGCGGCATACTTGCCAGCGCGCCGATGTTGCCAGCATTTTGGACACGTATTCACGACACGCTTATCAGTGGCAATTATGCTGAGGGTATTGCGCTGCATCGTCAGCTGCTCCCGACTTTTGCAGCACTTTTCAACGAAGTGAACCCCGGTCCGCTCAAGTCCATGATGGCTGATCTCGGCAGGCCTGTCGGTCCAGTTTCATTGCCGCTTAGAGCGCCGAATGAGATGACCCTCAGTCTCATTTCCGAGGCTATTGAAGGTCTGAAAGCGCAAGGGATCGCATAAGCAATGGCAGGCGGGGCGGAGTTTCTGGATTTTGCAGAGGCGAGAGAAAAGGCAAGGTCTTTTCTGCCCCGCGCTCTATTTGACTATATTGATCGGGGCACGGAAGCGGAAGACGCGATTGCAGCACTTCATCGTGGTTTTAAAGCAAAACGCATCGTTCCCCATGTGCTGCGCCCCGTCGCATCACCTGATCTATCAACGCGCTATCTTGGTCACGATCATAGTTGCCCCTTCGTAATTGCTCCTACCGCGTTGGCTGGTATGGTTCGACACAATGGCGAGGTCGTTATGGCGCGGGCAGCACAAGCGGCAAATCTGCCTTTTGTGGTCGCTACCCAATCCTCAACAAGCATAGAGCAAATCGCGGGCGGCGCACCGGGAAGCGAACTCTGGTTCCAGCTTTATGTCTGGAATGATCGCAACGAGACATGGAAATTACTGGAACGCGCCAAATCATGCGGTGTCGAAACACTCGTATTGACGGTGGATACACCCGCATCACCCAAGAAAATCCATAACCGGCGCAATGGCTTTGGCGTTCCGTTGCAACCATCTGCAACTCTGGCGCTCGACCTGATGACGCGCCCACGCTGGACGCTTGGCGTTATGGGACGTTATGCGCTTGGCAATGGATTTCCTTCCTACGCGCACTACCCCGGCGAAGTCGCGAAAGCCGTTACGCAATCCATTCGTGATCCGCGCTTCGCTCTCGATATGGTTCTGGACCTTGAATTCCTCAAAGAGCTTCGCCGCCGATGGCCACATAAGCTCGTCATCAAAGGTGTTATGGCCATCAGCGATACACTCACCATGTTTGAAGCAGGTTGCGATGGAGTGGTCATCTCGGCGCATGGTGGCCGCAATATGGACAGCGCAACGCTTCCTTTGGAAGTTCTTCCGAGAATACGCGACGCTGTCGGTCCCGATAAGACGCTTTTTGCAGACAGCGGCGTCAGGCGTGGTTCGGATGCAGCCAAGTTACTTGCGGCCGGTGCTAACGGTGTCTTCTTAGGGCGCGCTCCACTCTATGGGCTGGCTGCTGACGGGGGCGATGGCGTCGTTCGCATAGTCGACCAACTCCGCAATGAGCTTCGATCATTTCTCGCTTTCGCAGGCGCCCCCACCATTCGAGATCTTCGACAATCTGAGTGGATTGTTTAGCAGCCCACACTTTTATTCAACCAACTCTATTTCAGGCCAGTTTCATGCAATTCAAGTCCGATAATCATGATCAATTACTCGCAACCCTGCGTGAGGTGATTGGCGATCAGTATGTGATGACGGATGCGCATGATACTGAGCCTTATCTTACCGATTGGCGTGGTTACGAAACAGGCAATGCACTTGCTGTTGTGTTCCCCGCGACGACTGAAGAAGTATCGCAACTATTGCGGATCGCAGCCGAATATCATTGTTGCGTGGTTCCTCAGGGCGGCAATACGGGCCTGGTGCAAGGCGCAATCCCGGTAGGAGATAGCCGCGCAATTGTTCTGGGCCTTCGTCGTTTGGATCGTGTCCGCGAAATTGACAAAGCATCCAATATTATCGTGCTGGAAGCTGGTGTCACCCTTTCAGCCGGACACGATGCCGCTGCAAGCGTTGATCGCCGTATACCGCTGCATCTTGGCAGTGAGGGCAGCGCGCAAGTCGGAGGCCTCGCAGCTACAAATGCTGGTGGCACAAGCGCTCTGCGTTATGGTCCAATCCGCGAATTGATTTGCGGTATAGAAGTCGTTTTGCCGGATGGGCGTATTTTCAGCGACTTAAAAGCGCTGCGCAAAAACAACACGGGCTACGATCTGAAAAACTTATTCATCGGATCAGAAGGCACGCTCGGCGTCATCACCGCTGTAGCGTTGCGTATGCAGCCTGTTTTGCGCTCATCAGGCCATGCATGGATTGCGTTGCCCAATGTTGAAACAGCCGTCGAAATTTTGATCGGAATACAAGACCGCTTTGACAGTGCCGTACAAGCTGTTGAGCTTTTGTCCGGCAATCAGGTTGACCTCGTTTTGCAGCATATACCGCGCTCTCGCCATCCACTGGAAAGCCGGCCTGAATGGTCACTTTTGGTAGAGTTGGGAAGCACGGATCCCAAAGCTGATCTGCACAATGCTCTTGAAGAATGGCTTAGCGAGCTATTTGAGGAAGGCATTGTTGAAGATGCATTCATCGCGCAAAGCGATGCTCAGGCTGCCGACATCTGGCATTTGCGACATTCGGTTTCCGAAGCAAATAAGCTCGAAGGTCATAGCCTGTCGCACGATATTGCCGTTCGTCCGGCACTGGTTCCCGAACTCATTAAGCGTGCGACAGAAGCAGTTCATGAGCTGCATCCAGATGCGTATATTCTCATCGTTTCCCATATCGGTGACGGCAATGTTCATTTCATTGCGCATTTCAAACATGACCAGTGGGCCAGTTTTGAAAACCCGAAGCTCGTGGCTTCGGAAATCATGACACGCGTGCATGATGTTGTTGATGAGCTCAATGGAACGTTTTCTGCTGAGCATGGCATTGGTCGCAAGCTAACCGCAGAACTTAACCTGCGTACTGACTCAGTGCGCATGGAACTGATGCGTTCAGTTCGGGATTTGCTTGATCCAAACCAAAGACTGAATCCTGGCAGTGTCGTTACGTTAGCCTGAGAGCAAAAATATTCATCGAGCGAGTGATCTGCTGTTAGTTTTCGTTTGAGTTTGATCCATTTTTCCATTCTGCCGTAATCTACTTACGCCTAATAAAACTGTTGTCGTTCAACTCACTACCACGGATCTGGGTGGGCTAACGCGAAATGGAAAGACAGTTTAAATCCTGGTGAAACTCGACACTCTCATTTATGCACGCCCAAAAAGTCACGTCGTGAGCGACTTCTTGCTTTAGTGAAAATTCCGGCTCTTCACCTTCAGCGTGTCGATGTGAAGATCCGGTATAAAAATATCTCGAATGGGCATCGCCGGCTTCTGGGTCTCGCGCTGATCAGGCCCGGCCCCATGCTTGATCTGGTCGCCTCGCCCATGCCGAAGCGGAAAGTCACTGTCCCGCTCGCCAAGGCTTGAGAGATCGCCGGAGAAGTCGAACAGCCTTTGGGCCACGAGATGGACGACCTCGCCCTCACGTTGGATCTTGCCGTGGATCCCCATCATCGAAGCGGTCATCAGCACCCGGCGCTGGCGCTCAAACAGTGACGGCCAGACGACAGAGTTGACGATCCCGGTTTCGTCCTCAAGCGTCAGGAACATCACCCCCTTGGCCGAGCCTGGGCGCTGGCGGACAAGCACGAGCCCGGCTGTCCACAGCCAGCGGCCATCACGCTCGGACATGGCTTCGGTGCAGGTCACGATCCGCTTCGCTCGCAGCTCCTGTCGCAGGAAACTCATCGGGTGTTGGCGTAGCGTCAGGCCGGTATGGGAATAGTCCTCAACGACCTTCCTGCCCTCGGTCATCGATTTCAGGGCAACATCGGGCTCAATCGCTTCCGAAGCCGTCCGCGCGTCGCGCTCGTCTGCCGCAGCCCAGAGCTCGAGCGGCTCGTTGCGCAACGGTTTGATATCCCAGAGCGCCTGCCGGCGCTCCAGGCCGAGGGATGGCAGGAATGCGTCTGCTTCGGCCAGCTTGACCAGCGCTGCTGCCGGCACGCCGGATCGCCGCCACATGTCATCGGCCGAATGGAACGGCTCCTCGCCGCGGGCGAGAACGATCCGGGCAGTGTCATTTTCAGAGAGCCCTTTCACCAGACGCATCCCGAGCCGGACTGCCAAGCGCCCTTCCCGACCGGTCGGCTCCATCACGCAGTCCCAGCGCGAGGCGTTGACGCAGACGGGCCGGATCTCGACACCATTCTTCCGGGCGTCCTGAACGATCTGCGCGACACTATAGAAGCCCATGGGCTGGCTGTTGATCAGCGCCGCACAGAAGATATCCGGGTGGTGGCACTTGATCCAGCAGGAGGCATAGGCGATCAGCGCAAAGCTTGCGGCATGGCTCTCCGGAAAGCCATAGGAGCCGAAGCCTTCGAGCTGGCCAAAAGTCTGTTCGGCGAATTCGCGGGCGTAACCATTCTTCAGCATGCCGGCGATCAGCTTGTCCTTGAACTTGCTGACGCCACCGGTGAACTTGAAAGTCGCCATGGATTTGCGCAGCTGGTCGGCCTCTCCAGCTGTGAAGCCGGCACAAACCATCGCAACCCGCATCGCACTTTCTTGAAACAGCGGCACACCCAAAGTCTTGGAAAGAACCGCTTCGAGTTCAGGCGTCGGATAAAAAGGCTCCTCCTTGCCCTCGCGTCGGCGCAGATAAGGATGCACCATGTCACCCTGGATCGGGCCGGGGCGGACAATCGCAACCTGAATGACGAGATCATAGAAGGTTCGGGGTTTCAGGCGCGGGAGCATTGCCATCTGAGCGCGGCTTTCGATCTGAAATGTGCCGAGCGTCTCGGCCTTGCGGATCATCGCATAGGTCATTGGATCCTCCTGCTCGACATCGGCAAGACCCATGGGCAGGTTCTTGTGTTCGGCCAGAAGATCAAAGGCGCGGGCCATGCAGGAGAGCATGCCAAGGCCGAGCACGTCCATTTTCATGAATTTGAGGACTTCAATATCGTCCTTGTCCCATTCCACCACTTGGCGATCGTCCATGGCTGCAGGCTCGATCGGCACGAGATCGTCGAGCCGGTCCTGGGTCAGGACAAAGCCGCCCGGATGCTGGCCAAGATGGCGGGGCGTGCCGATCAGCTGGGCGGAGAGTTCGAGCGCCAGGCGCAAGCGATAATCTGTGGCGTTGAGGTTGTTGTCCTTCAGTTGCTTTTCGCCGATCGCTTCGCGGCTGAAGCCCCAGACACCGGAGAGAAGCTGGCTGATCAGGTCCTCCGGCAGACCGAGGGCCTTGCCGACATCCTTCATGGCCCCTTTGGTCTGGTAGCGCAGGACGGTGCAGCAGAGCGCCGAGCGCGACCGGCCATAGGTCTTATAGATCCATTGGATCACTTCTTCGCGCCTGTTGTGTTCGAAATCGACGTCGATGTCCGGCGGCTCGTCGCGTTCCCGGCTGACAAAGCGTTCAAAGAGAAGGTCGGAGGTCTCCGGATTGATCGAGGTGATGCCGAGGCAATAACAGACGGCGGAATTGGCCGCTGAGCCGCGACCCTGGCAGAGGATGTCCTTCGAGCGGGCGAAGCGGACGATCGAATAGACGGTGAGGAAATAAGGCGCGTATCGCATCTCGCGGATGAGTTCAAGCTCATGCAGAATGGCTTTGCGGACCTTGTCGGGAATGCCTTCGGGATAGCGGTCGGCCGCCCCTTCCCATGTGAACTTCGTCAGCGACTGCTGGGCATCGAGGCCGGGCACGATCGCTTCTTCCGGATACTGATATTGCAGCTGGGACATGTCGAAGCGGCAGCGCTCGACGATTTCGCGGGAGCGGGCAAGCGCCTCGGGATATTCAGGAAAGAGCCGGTGTATCTCTTCCGGCGCCTTCAAAAACCGGTCGGCATGGCGTTCGCGGTCGAAGCCGACATCGTCGATTGTCGTATGATTGCGGATGCAGGTAACGATATCCTGCATCTGACGGCGGCCCGGTTCATGGAAGAGCACGTCATTGGTGACGACGGTCTTCACTTTGTGGCGCGCGGCGAGGTTTGAGAGATTGTGGAGGCGCAGTTGATCATTGGGACGCCGGCGCAGGCAAAGGCTAACATAGGCGCGATCGCCGAAGATCGCCGCGATCTTCCGCAACTGTCCGGCATAGGTATCGTCAGCCTCGTCGGGCACGAGAATGGCGATCAGGCCGTCGCTATAGGCTTCGACATCGGTCAGATCGAGAATGCAGCGGCCCTTTCCGCCCCTGCCCTTACCGAGTGAGAGAAGCCGGGTCAGCCGTGAATAGGCCGGTCGATCGGTCGGATAAACGAGGAGCGACATGCCGTCGGTCAGATCAAGTCGGCAGCCGACGACAAGCCGGATCCCGGTCGCCCGCGCCGCCTCCCAGGCGCGTACGATACCGGCCAAGCTATTGCGATCGACGATACCGAGCGCCTCGATCCCGAGTGCAGCCGCTGTCTCGAACAGTTCCGGTGCGGAACTGGCACCGCGCAAGAAGGAGAAGTGGCTGGTTACTTGAAGTTCGGCATATCTCATCCGAAAACTCCATGCAGGAACCACCGATGCGCGCCGGTCTCCATGTGGACGCCATCGCCGGTGCGAAACACCCAGTAGCGTTCACCCCGCTCGTCCTCGACAACAAAGTAGTCCCGGACCGCCTGCTTCTCAGCCGGACGAATCCACCATTCGCCGAAGATGCGCTCCGGTCCGTCAGCGCGCCTCACTCGCCGGCGCTTGCCGCGCCAGGTGAAGACAGCTGGCGGATGGTCGGGAAGCACGTTCATCACCTCGATCGGATCGGGAATGGCGAGCAACCGGGTGGGGCGCGGCCATTTGGCCGCCCAGTCGGCGCCAGTTTCTGCGGCCGTCGGCGCGATACGCGCGATCGACCGCTCCGGCACATCCGAGGCGATCGGCGTCACCCTATAGAGGCGCTGGCCGCGATTGCCGAGGATATCGACGAGCGGGGTGACATCGATGACCTCTTCCTCGATCAGAGAGGAGGTGGCCTGCTTTTCTTCCAGCGGCTCGGCCATGATCGCGACCAGTACCATCCGCTCGATGCCGAAGCCCGGATCGATCGCCTCGATCCGGTCACAGATGAGCTTCGACAGGCGTGCCGGATCGCGCACCGGCTTGGCGAGGCCGGCGCGGATCGACTGGCGGGTATTGTCAACGCGGTGGATGATGAGGTCCGAGCACCGGACACCGAGGCCGCGCGCCTCAAGTTTTTCCGTCAGCTGGGAGACCAGCCGCCGGACATATTTGGCGATCGTCTCCGCCGCGCCGATCGGCTCCTGAAAGTTGCGGGCGACCTCGACAAGCGCCGGGGTCCGCAAAGGCTCGATCGGCTCGGAGAGCCGACCGAACATCTGATCGAGCCTCCGCCCGACTTCCGGGCCGAAGCGCAGGGTCAGCGGCGGGCGCGGCATGGCCGACAGTTCACCGACAGTCTCGACGCCGAGCACACGCAACGCCTCGATCGTGTCGATGGGCAGCCGGAGGCACTGGATCGGCAGGCCAGTAACTGCCCCTGCGATCTCACCAGCCGCGATGATACTGGTCTCGGCCCGCCGCATGCGGGCAATCGCATGCGCGGCACCCCAGGTGTCGGCGACGGCCGCCCGCGCGGTCAGGCCCTTGGCCCGCAGCGAATTGACGAAGCTGGCGATAAGCGGCAATTCCCCGCCGCGCAAATGATCGGCACCTTCGGTGTCGAGGATCAGCCCGTCGGTGCCATCGACGGCAACGACAGGGCTATATTGGCGAAGTGCCCAGAGCACCAGGCGTTCCAGTGCCGCCGCATCTGCAGCCAAATCCGCATCGAACATCACGAGGTTGGAGACAAGCGCCTGCGCCTTGCTGGCCGGCATGCCGACGCGCAGCCCAAGTTTGATGGCCTGCGGTTCGACGGCGGAAAGCCAGCGCTTGGCGCCGGATTTTGAGACGACGACAAGCGGCTGGTCAGCCGGCACGCTGTCCCCACCGGTGCGCCGGATGCGCTCCGTCGGCAGATACGGGAAGAAGACAGATACGGCCCTGGGCATCACAGGCTCCAATTTCGAACTCGGCACACTCGCCCGCTTTGACGCGCATCAGCTCGGCCAGCCAGCGCGCGCGTCCGACGCCGGCGACGGGTAAGGGGTCGGACGGCAGGACGCTGACCCGCCACCTGGTCGTCGATGCCGTCGGCTGGCCGTAATCGGAGGCTTCGGTCTGCCGGCGCCAGCGGCGGAGCGCCAGCCCCACCGTACCGGTCTTCTCGGCGGCGAGCTGCAGGCGCCGTGAGGCCGTCATCGGCAACCGGACCAGTTCGCCCACGACAGCGCCGAGCCCGCCGAAGGCAAGCCCCTCCTCCATCGAAGCCAGGACATCCTCCTCCTTATCGGCCTCGCAGAAGATGACGCGATCGGGATGCAGGCCTGCCTGCGAGATCGCCGGGAAAAACAGATCCGGTCGCGTCAGGCACCAGAGAACCTTGCCTTTCGAGCGCGCCGCGACGCCAGCGACGAACAGGGCGGCGGCGGCGCCATCGACGGTCCCCGCCCCTCCTCCGGCAACCTCGTGCAACGCACCGAAAGCAAGCCCTCCGCCGGGGAGGTGCCTGTCGATCTCGGCTACGCCGAATGGCAAGACCGCGGCCTTGCGGTTCGCCGATCCCTCAAGGTGAGCAATCCTGTTTCTCAAGTCCTCGATCATCCGAGGAGTATGGGCGCGTGACATCGTTCACGGACCTCCTCAGGCTCGCGTTTTAGGTTTTCATGTCCAAAGGGACGAAGATGTTCCCTTTTTGTTCCTAAAGCCAGAAAGAGTCAAGCGGGCGGATTCTACCGTCCACAGTCGTGAATTGGCTGCTTAAACACGATTCACGAAGAGAATCATGGATATAGCCTTGTCATTCATGGAACGGGGAAGTGAAAATTCTCCTATTCAGACTTTCCTTAAATTGAAAAGACCGGGACCATCAGATTCCAGAGTGTCAGAAAACTGTCTATATTTCTGACAGGAGAATTGTTATGCAAAGACTAACAACACAGATCATGGCTCACGCCGGGCAGCTGCCCGAGGGAACGGCGCTTTCGGCAAAGGTCTTCCTGCATTTGGGAAATCGTGCCGCGGTAGACCAGGCATTGTCACGTCTGCATGAACGCGGCGAGCTCGTACGGGCAGGTCGTGGGGTCTATCTGAAGGCGATCAAAAGCCGCTTCGGTATCCGATCCCCGACGGTAGACCAGGCCATAGAAGCGGTTGCGCACCAGCGCGGTGAGGTGATCGTTTCAAATGGTGCTGCGGCTGCAAACTCGCTGGGGCTGTCCACTCAGGTGCCGATCTGGTCCATCTATTTCACATCCGGCCGGAGCCGAACCATGACGGTCGGAAGCCAGACTGTCGAGCTGAAGCACGTCCCGCGCTGGCAGCTCGCCCTGGGGAACAAGCCTGCCGGCCTTGCAGTCCGCGCGCTTGCATGGCTTGGTCCTGAAAAGGCAGAAGAGGCACTTCTGAGCATCAAGCAGAAGCTTTCCGCCGAGGCGTTCAGCGAACTCGTCGCGGCTACCCCCCAGTTTCCCAGCTGGCTTGCCCGCAGCGTAGGAAAGGCCGCCCATGGCTGAACAGTTTTTGCAGCTCTCATGAGACGATCGGAGAGATGTTCTTGCGATCGCTGCAGAGAAGGCCGGGCGGCCAATCCATCTTCTGGAAAAGGACGCATGGGTCGTCCGGGCTCTGCAGACCCTCTGTGGGACGACGCTCGGCCATGACCTCGTTTTCAACGGTGGCACGTCCCTCTCCAAAGCCTACAAGGCCATCCGCAGGTTTTCGGGTCGGGGTGCAAGCCAAACGTAGGCTATGCGTGCACAGATCGTCGAGAATATTTGCAATATTGTCGCCCACTTGAGCTAAAGCTCGTGGTTGAAAGCGCCTAAGCAACAGAAAAAGCCGATTATGTTCTAAAACTTCATCGAGATGCAATTAGCCAAGGCCGGCTGTTTGGACGTCCGCTTCCGATTGTGGAATTCCATCTAAACGAGCCTGTAATATTAAGTTGACTATTGTAATCATATATAAGACTAAGAGATAATTGAGCAGCATGAAGCTGCCAATTCGGTGGGCGACACTCCAAGCTCGGCCGCTTGATCGGCATCACGTATATTCCGAATGAGTTCTATTGATGTGGAACCTGAAAAGCCTTTTCCAGAGTCATGCGCGAGAGCTTAATCGCTTTTTTCGGCGCAGAGGACACAATGCGGAAACGGCGGCCGATCTCACACAAGATACATTTATACGTTTGATGTCTGCCACGCCGTCGGCCAGAGAGCATAATTCTCGCGCATATCTTCATCAGGTTGCACGCAATCTCTCAATCGACCTTTATCGACGCGAGCGCATCGTTGAATTTGTCAACATGCCGGATGAGGAATGGCGGCGGCTGGCGGATAGTACACCGACACCGGAAACGATTGTTTATGATCGGCAGCGACTTGCTATTATTGAAAAGGCATTGCTTGAATTGCCTGAACAGACGCGCCGCGCCTTTGAATTACACCGTCTCGACGAAAAAACCATAACCGAGGTCGCTGGCGAACTCAGCCTGTCAGTATCCCGGACATGGACCTTGATCAAACGCGGATATATGCATTTGCGTTCTCGCTTAAACGAAGACAATCCTTCTTATTAAAGCGAGAGGATGCCTGATTTGCATCAGACGAAATGCTCTGGCTCTTTTTTATTACGCATATCTTTTTCCGAAAACCGGTTTCCGTTATTCGGGATGTGCTCTGGGACAGAAAATTTCTCTCTCTTAATCGTTATAGCTTGTACGAGTTGATTTTCTAAAGCCGTTCAGCAAGCGAACCAGCTGGACAAAAGGACTAATGCTTCATGGATGAGAAAATTTCGCAGGACGAAAGGCTTTTCGAGGAAGCTCTCGATATTGTCATGCGCATTCAGGAAGACCCTGACAATCCCGTTACGCTTGAGCTCGTCAGTCGATGGCGCGCACGCAGTCCTGATCACGAAGTCGCCTGGCGTGAAGCCATGGAAATTTACGGCATGACAGGCAAGGTCATGCGTGACCAGCGTCGCGCCACATCGTCAAAAATATCACGACGCTCTTTGCTAACAGGCAGCGCAGCAGGCCTTGCCGTTATTGCGGCCGGAGCATTGTTTGGACCGCAGCTGATCTTGCAAGCACAGGCTGATTTCATGACGACGTCAGCTCAGCTAAAGGACGTATCTCTTTCTGACGGCAGTCAGGTAACGCTTGGCCCAGATACGGCAATCCGTTTGCAGTTTGGCGAAAGCGAACGCCGGGTAGAGCTTCTTGCTGGAATGGCATTCTTCGATGTGAAGTCAGACCCTGCGCGTCCGTTTAATGTGCAGACGGGTGATCTTACAGCGACGGCTGTTGGGACGGCTTTTGATGTGAGCAATGATGCGGGTTATCTCACCGTGTCGGTTGATCATGGACTGGTTGCAATCAGGCCAACAGGCGCAAATGATGCGCCCACACCGCTCGGGCAAGGCGATTGGCTATCGTTTAATGAACAAACGCACAATTTTGAACGGGGCAACCGAGATGCCTCGCAAATCGCGGCATGGCGACAGGGTTTACTCGTTGCTGAACGTGATACAATTGCCTCTGTAGTCGCACGTATTGCACGCTGGCAATCAGGCAGGGTCTTATTGGCACAGTCCAGTTTTGGTGCTCAGCGCATCAGTGGTGTATTCGATCTGAACAATCCTGCCGCCGCTCTGGAAGCCGTTGTTGAGCCGTATGGTGGCCGCGTGCGACAGGTCTCACCATGGCTCACTATCGTTTCCTCAATTTAATGAATTTATTTTTTTATGGGGGGAGAAAATTTTGAAACCCTGCTCGTTTTAAACATCAGGGTCGGAAGTTAGCCGCTGCCATACAACCGCCTTTTCACTACTGCGTCAGCCAAAATCGATCCCGGTTTAGGAGAGAACGATGCGTAGATTCGAGGGATTAGAGCGTATTTGATGCGTCCACGAAGGCGCACGACGTTCTGGGTATTGGAGTGGTTGAGCGATGGGGCTTCGGGTTAATAAAAGTGCTGCGCGACGTTTCGGAACACGGGTTCTGACAGCTGCATTGATGGGATCTGTGTGTGTTTACGCACTCTCCCTTTCCACATCTGTTCAGGCTGAAGCGCAGACTTCACAGCAGATTTCATTCAACATACCCGCTGGGTCGCTCGCTGCGTCGCTTGCCAGTTTTGGCCGACAAGCAGGCATGCAGGTCACATACCAGCCGCAGATTGCAGCATCAAAACAGGCACTAGCCGTTTCGGGCACGATGTCACGCCAGGACGCACTTGCGCGTCTGCTGTCCGGTTCAGGTATTTCCTATCGCTTCACCGGAACAAATACCGTTGCTTTGGGTGATCAATCAGCAGCGGCGCAAGCTCCATTATCAGCTGACGGTACAACGCTTCTCGATACGATTACTGTTTCTGGTGGTGCGGGTATCACGCCAGCTGACGCCCCTTATTATACCGCAGCACCAACCAATTATATTTCCGCTCAAACCATTGAGCGTTTTCGTGGCTCAAGCCCGGCCGATATTTTCCGTGGCACGCCGGGTGTGATGTCTGGTGAGGCACGCAATGGTGCGGGTTCGATTGACGTTAATATTCGCGGCATGCAGGGCATGGGGCGTGTTGCGACCACCATCGATGGCGCTGAAAACAGTGTCACCGTCTATCAAGGTTATCAGGGCCTATCCAACCGCACCTATATCGATCCTGACCTGATCGCAGGCGTCGACATCAATAAGGGATCGGACGCATCATCACGCGGCATTGCTGGCAGTGTCGCGATCCGTACCCTTGATGCCGATGATATTGTTAAAGAGGGTGACGGTTGGGGTATGCGCGTCAAAGGCGAGTTTGGCGGCAACTCCTCCACGCCTCAGGCAGGTGCACTGGGCGGGTATAAGTGGCCAAATTCACCTTCAGCTGCGCCTGTTGCGATTGGATCGCCCGACGGGATGGATAGGCCTTCCTTCCTGAAGCCAACCAATGGCTCAGCAAGCATTATCGCGGCAATCAAAGAAGAAAATTATGATTTCTTTGCCGGCTATACTTATCGAAAGCGCGGCAATTATCATGCTGGTAAGAACGGCCCGGCGGCAGATCCAGTGGATACTGGTCCAAGATCAGTTTGTAACACCACCGGAACATGGTGTCAGAACTGGCCGAACTATCTCGAAAACGGTGGGCTCACAAACTATCGTGCTGGCGAAGAAGTTCTCAACACACAGCTTGAAACCAAATCATTCCTGACCAAGACAACATTGCGTTTTGATGGCGGTCATACGCTCAAGCTTGGATACACAGGTTTTCGTGGCGAGGCAGGTGATCTGCTGGCATCGCGCTTTACCAGTGATAAAACACAACCGACACAGCAGGAAGTTACCTCTGGCTCTACGCTTGATACCGGCACACTACGTTACAGCTGGGATCCAGATGACAATGATCTGATTGACCTGCGCTCCAATCTCTGGATCACAAAGCTCCAATTGCGCAATCCGCGCCGCGGCAGCACATTTCCAACGTCAGAATCTGTTGGCCTACCAAAAAACTTCCGAACTGGATCGGATACGGTCATGTGGGGTTGGGATGTCACCAACACATCCAAATTTTCACTGGGAGACTATGGTGACCTCGATCTGAATTACGGTATTTCTTATCTCAACGAAGATACGCGCCCGAGCAAGCACACCAATGAGCTTGAAGGCTGGCTCAACCTGCGCGATGCTGATCGTGATGAACTTGGTCTGTTCACTAAGGCAGCCTATAAGCCGGTTGATTGGCTGACACTGAATACAGGCTTGCGCTATTCGCATTATTGGTCGAACGATCGCCGCACAGAAGCCAACAGTGTAGAACAGCTCAACCCGGAACCAAAACGTGATTCAGGTGGCCTAAGCCCTTCGGTTGGCGTAACTGTCGAGCCGTTTGACGGAAGCCAGCTCTATGTCAACTACTCAAACGCGCTGCGTTATCCGAGCATGTTTGAGTCAGTTTCAGCCTTTACGGTTATTCCAAATGCTATGCTTGAACCTGAGCGTTCCAGCAACTGGGAGGTTGGTGCCAACTTCACCAAGGAAGGCCTGCTTGGAGGTGATGACCGTGGCATGGTCAAGTTGAGCTACTTTAACTGTGACGTTAAAAACTACATCGCGCGTGCTTATCGAGAGTTTTACAATTCTGCAGGCGAATTTTCGTTCACTGGTATGCAGGTTTATAATATTGACCGCGCACGTTTCTCTGGCCTTGAGTTTTCAAGCCGCTATGAAGCTGGTGGATTTACCGCAGACTTGTCAGCCAATTACTATCTTGGCGTAGAATTCTGCCGCACATCAAATACATGCGGAGAGAAGTCGCTTTATGGCGATTATGCCACCAATCAGGTGCCGCCTAAATACAGTGTCGATCTAACCCTGTCGCAGAAGATGCTGGAAGACCGGCTGACATTGGGCGGTCGTGTTTCCTACATTGGTAAGCGTGCAATTGGTCACGGTGATGTGACGGCGGTCGGTGCGAGCCAGTTTATCGCACAGACGAAATGGGATCCGTACACGCTGGTCGATGTGTTTGCGGAATATAAGGTCAATGACAGCCTCACAGCGACATTCCGTGTCGAAAACCTGACCGACCAATATTATGTCGACCCGCTTGGCCTGGTAAACCAGCCTGGTCCGGGACGCACATTCTATGCAGGTCTGACCAGTAATTTTGGTGGCGACCAGCGTTTAGCGCAGCTCTCGCCATTCTCCCGCACGCAGGGCGGAGCAAATGCAATCAACTGGACCGGCTTTTATGGCGGCGTTCATACTGGGATGAATTCAGGCAGCACGTCGTCAACAACGACAGCACTGGATGGAACGACTGATCCGATATCCAGCAGCGAATCCTTTGATCACGGCATCGGTAACTCCGCGATGTTTGGTGTTCAGGCTGGCTATAACTATCAGTTTAAAAATCGCGTCGTTTTCGGCGTGGAAGCTGACGTCAGCAAAATTCGCATGAAGGGATCAAACCTCACCTATATGGAACCAGAGTGGATTGGCCCGCGCAACGATATTGCTGGCATTCAATCCAACACGAATTATGAACTCGATTGGAAAGGCTCCATCCGTGGGCGTCTCGGCTACGCGTTTGATAATCGCTGGATGGTTTACGGAACAGCCGGTGTCGCCTTCGCACATCAAAAAATGTCACGCGACCAGTATCGCTTTGATGAAGTTTCTTATTCTAAGAACACACTGTTTTTCATAGAAAAAGATTCTGGTGTACGCACGGGTCTGACCGTTGGTGGCGGCGCTGAATATGCAATCAACGATCGATGGTCAATTTCTGCCGATTACACTTACAGTCGCTTTGGTAATAAAAGCTTCAGTTTTGATAATGCCCGGTCCGGCACCGGCTTGGATTACTATCAGCCTGTGCAAGTTGGTACGGAGATTATTCCGGTCGATCCATGGAACTGTGAGGTATTAGGCGGTGTGTTCTGTGAACCGATGGAACAACCAATTATGGAATACGTTCCTCAAACTGGTAGTTCAAATGTCGTGAATGGCCGCAAGTCATCCAACTCCCTGGACACGCATACAGTTAAGTTAGGCCTTAACTTCCACTTCTAGTACCAAAATGTGCAACATTTTTTGCCGAGCCGTTTTTTTCGCCTCGGCATTGCAAAAAATGGGGCGCTCAAACGTCTTAATAAACAGAGAGGTCAATGTCCGGTTCGAACCGAAGACATGCCAGATAACAGGGACACACGATATGACTGATGCCGCCGTACCTGAGCAACCCGTTGCTCTTCCCCGCTCGAAACGTTTAAAGGCGCGGACCACAGGAAGGCATGAACGCCTTGATCAGAGCATCATGGCCGGCAAACCATTTTCCAATCGTGAGCGCTATGCAATGTTTGTGCAGGTGCAGTATCAGTTCCAACGCGATATCAATGCTCTTTACGATGATGCCGCTCTTGATGCGTTGCTCCCAGATCTGAAGGGTCGTCGCCGTTTCGAACAGGTTGGTCAGGATCTTAATGACCTTGGGTTTGAACTACCTGCACCTGAAGCAGCACCTGCTTTTGCAGAAGGTACTGAAATCGATCTGCCAACTGCGCTTGGCTGGCTTTATGTTGCTGAAGGTTCCAACCTCGGCGCTGCTTTCCTACTCAAAGAAGCACTGAAGCTCGAACTGACAGAAGAGTTTGGCGCACGCCATCTCGCTGGCGCGCCTGAAGGTCGTGGCTTGCAATGGCGTACATTTACCGCAGCACTGGACGAAATTGACCTCACCGAAACTGAAGAAGAACGTGTTGTTGCGGGAGCAGAAGCTGCTTTCCGTCGCGTTCATGCACTGGTGCGTGAAATATTCGCTTAATCCTCACATATCGTAATGGCCCCAATCTGATGGGGTCATGTTTCTGAAAAGGGTCACACCAGAAAAGATTCATGTGATGCGATTTACCAGACAAGCCGAACTTTCGATTGAATTGCTCGTTCTCTGCGCCCGCAATTTGGGCCGCCAAGCTGTCACGACACGTGAGGCTGCAGAAGCAACGGGCACGACGAAGGATCATGCAGCGCAGATCGTCTCGGATCTCATTCATCACGGCTTTCTGGTCGGAACGCGGGGGCGCGGGGGCGGCATTCGGCTTGCTTGTGAGCCCCGTGCCATCAATGTTGGAACCGTGCTGCGTTTGATGCAGCCGGGTTTCGACAATCCTATTGAAGCAGAAAAAGACAGTAATGCAGGGTCTGCCTTTGGGCATTTGTTGCAAGCTGCACAGCGGTCATTTGTTTCTGCTTTTGATGATTTTACAATTGCCGATCTTGCTTTCCAGACAGAAGATGGACGCCTTGCATGTCTTGATTGTGATCTGCTTAGCATGATCAATCACGGGCAAATGCTTTCACATTTTCGCCGTAAAGAGAAGGTCGTTGAGATGCCTGTATGGGCGGAGCTGTCATGAACGGCAATAGCGACAACCACGATCTGCGTGGTGGCGTGAGCGAGTTAGCACTTTGGGCGGGAGCATGTCTTGTGGTGCTTTCGGTTCATGTTGCAGCTGTGATGTGGCTGATGCGTGAGCCGGAAATGGCAATGGCGGACGATACGCCTCCGGCAGCAATCATGATTGAACTGGACTTGCCCTGATTTAATGGAGAGGTTCTGTCACTAGTTTACGTTTTATCATCTCGAACTGGATCGGTGATTTATACCCGAGTGCAGAATGTCTGCGCACA
>NZ_JBBGYW010000019.1:0-82540 GCF_037479515.1 Ochrobactrum sp. MYb379 | reverse complement strand
CTCTTTTTCAGAGCGCGGCGTTTTCAGGTTTCCTAAGAAAGGAATTACTCTCCAAAGACGATCAAAAGATCCTTCGCGTCAATCTGTTCGCCGGGGCGCACGAGCACTTCGGCAATTGAACCATCGCGTTCAGCACGAAGCGCCGTTTCCATTTTCATTGCTTCGATGGACAGCAGTACATCGCCAGCTTTCACATTCTGACCCTGAGAAACAGCGACAGTGGACACGACACCCGGCATTGGCGCACCGACATGCTTGTCGTTGCCGAGTTCCGCTTTGCGCTTCACGCCACCCGAAGCACCCTTGGCACGGTTTGGCACTTTTACACGGCGCGGCTGACCGTTGAGTTCGAAGAACACAGTGACCATGCCCTTCTCGTCGGTTTCAGACATTGCCTGATTAACAATCACAAGTGTCTTGCCGCGTTCAAGATCAACGAAGACTTCTTCTTCCGGCTTTAAGCCATAGAAATAAACCGGCGTTGGCAGAACACTGGTCGGACCGTAATTTTCCTGCGCCGCCGCATAGTCGGTGAAGACCTTTGGATACATCAGGTAGGAAGCAAATTCCTGATCCGTGATTTCACGGCCAAGCGTTTCCTCAATCGACTTGCGCTCTGCAGCAAGATCAGCGGCAGGCAGTAGCGAACCCGGACGATCCGTGAATGGCTTTTCGTCTTTCAGCACCTTCTTCTGAAGCAATTCAGGCCAACCCGATGGCGGTTGACCAAGATCACCACGCATCATCGAAACGACCGAATCCGGGAAAGCAATATCCTTGTCCGGGTTTTCGACATCAGCAACAGTCAGATCTTGAGAGACCATCATCAGCGCCATGTCACCCACAACCTTAGACGACGGCGTGACCTTGACGATATCGCCAAACATACGGTTCACATCGGCATAGGCCTGTGCAACTTCGTGCCAACGGGTTTCAAGCCCAAGCGAACGTGCCTGTTCTTTGAGGTTTGTGAACTGCCCGCCCGGCATTTCGTGCAGATAGACTTCGGAGGCAGGTCCCTTAAGGTCGCTTTCAAAGGCCGCGTACTGATTGCGCACCGCTTCCCAATAGAAGGAAATGCGGCGGATTGTTTCCGTATCAAGACCCGGATCGCGTTCCGAACCATGCAGCGCCTCAACAATCGAGCCAAGACATGGCTGGGATGTATTACCCGAGAACGCATCCATTGCCGCATCTACTGCATCGACACCTGCATCGACAGCAGCAAGCACAGTTGCCGCCGAAATGCCCGATGTATCATGGGTGTGGAAATGGATTGGAAGATCGGTTTCCTCACGCAGCGTCTTAAACAGCACGCGGGCCGCAGCAGGCTTCAACAGGCCTGCCATGTCCTTAACAGCGATGATATGCGCGCCAGCCTTTTCAACCTGCTTGGCCAGATCAACATAATATTTGAGATCATATTTAGCGCGATCTGGATTGAGAATATCGCCCGTGTAGCAGATGGCCGCTTCGCAGAGCTTGTTTTCTTCCAGCACTGCATCCATCGACACGCGCATGTTCTCAACCCAGTTGAGGCTATCGAACACGCGGAACAGGTCCATGCCGCCCCGCGCTGCTTCACGCACGAAATACTTCACCACATTGTCCGGGTAGGACTTGTAGCCAACGCCATTCGCACCGCGCAGCAGCATCTGCAGCAGGATGTTTGGCGCGCCTTCGCGCACCATCGCGAGGCGTTCCCATGGGTCTTCTGTGAGGAAGCGCATCGACACGTCAAAAGTCGCACCGCCCCAGCATTCAAGCGAGAACAGGTTCGGGAGTGCTTGCGCATAGGCATTGGCCACGCGCGCAATGTCATAAGTACGCACACGCGTTGCCAGCAGCGACTGATGCCCATCACGCATAGTCGTGTCGGTCATCAGAACGCGCTTTTCATTGCGCATCCATTCGGCAAACTTTTTCGGCCCAAGCTTATCAAGCAACTGCTTAGTACCATCCACCACCGGACGATCGCCAAACCACGGCACAACGGGCTTTGCAGCATCCTGCGATGGCAGTGCCCGACCTTTGGTTTCAGGGTGACCGTTGACGGTGACATCAGCAACATAGGTCAGAAGCTTGGTCGCGCGGTCCTGACGCTTCATATGTGTGAAGAGTTCTGGCGTCGTATCGATGAAACGCGTCGTGTAATCATTCGATTGGAACTTCGGATGATTGATGATCGCTTCAACGAAGGTGAGATTGGTCGCAACACCGCGAATACGGAATTCACGCAGCGCGCGATCCATACGGCGAATGGCTTCAATCGGCGTTGAGCCCGAAGCCGTCACCTTGACCAGCAGCGGATCATAATAGCGCGTAATCACCGCGCCCGAATAGGCTGTGCCGCCATCAAGACGAATGCCAAAGCCCGATGCCGAGCGATAGGCCTGAATGCGTCCATAGTCAGGGACAAAATTTTGCTCAGGATCTTCGGTGGTAATACGGCACTGAAGCGCATGACCATTGAGGCGAATATCCTTCTGTTCCGGCACGCCGGATTCTGGCGTTCCAATCGCATAGCCTTCCAGAATATGAATCTGGGCCTTAACGATGTCGATGCCCGTTACTTCTTCGGTAACGGTATGCTCCACCTGAATGCGCGGGTTCACTTCGATGAAGTAGAAGGAGCCGGTATCGGCATCCATCAGAAATTCGACCGTGCCCGCACCAATATAATTGGTTTCGTGAGCGATTTTCAGGCCATAGCCAGCCAATTCCTGACGCTGCGCATCATTAAGATAAGGCGCAGGTGCGCGCTCAACCACTTTCTGATTGCGACGCTGGATCGAACAATCGCGCTCATAAAGATGAACCGCATTTCCGTGCGTATCGCCCAAAATCTGCACTTCAACGTGACGTGCGCGCTCAACCAGCTTTTCGAGATAGACTTCATCCTTGCCGAACGCGGCTTTGGCTTCGCGCTTGGCTTCGACCACTTCGCGATCAAGGTCCGCTTCTTCACGGATGGCGCGCATACCGCGACCACCACCGCCCCATGAGGCTTTGAGCATCAACGGATAGCCGATCTTGGCGGCAAGCTTTTTAACTTCTTCAATATCGTCGGGCAGCGGATCAGTTGCAGGAACCACCGGAACGCCAATCTCAATCGCGAGATTACGTGCTGCAACCTTGTTGCCAAGACGACGCATGGTTTCTGGCTTTGGACCGATGAAAATAATGCCGTTTTCAGCACAGGCATCGGCAAACTCAGGGCTTTCCGACAGAAGGCCATAGCCCGGATGGATCGCATCGGCACCCGAGAGCTTGGCCACCCGAATGACTTCATCAATCGACAGGTAACTTTCAATCGGTCCGAGATCACGCGCCAGATGCGGACCGCGACCGACCTGATAGCTTTCATCCGCTTTAAAGCGATGCAATGAGAGTTTATCTTCCTCTGCCCATATAGCGACCGTTTGAATGCCAAGTTCGTTGGCTGCACGGAACACGCGGATAGCAATTTCTGAACGGTTGGCGACCAGAATTTTTCTAATGGGCAAGGCAGGACTCCCAATCTGCAATGATAGATATGACTTTGCTTAACCTGCAAAATAGTCAAGCGCAAACAAACTGTGCAGTCAGGAGATAAAAACAAAATGCCCGACCAAAAGCCGGGCACATTGCTGAAAATTAAAGCAAAAATTGCTAATATATGAGGCAGAATGCCCTGCATTATTCAACGAATAGTGCATTCTACCAAATGAACACTGTTCAGTATTCACCTCATCAGCGCGAGTCTCGCTTATTTCTTCTGAAAGTAATTATACTTTCCGTCATCACCCTTGCGCCACTCAAACATCACGTAAGGCGACAAGCTTGGATCACCCTTTGCGTCATAGGAAAGATCGCCAAGAACTGTCTTGAACGGGCCTTTGCCCTTCAGAGCAGCCGAAACTTCCTGCGGATCGTTGTTGCCAGCGGCATTGGCTGCATCAACGAGCGACTGTACGCCCGCATAAGCGTAGAAAGTATAAGCTTCTGGCTCAAAGCCCTTATCGCGGAATGATTTGATCAGATCAGCATTGGCTGCATCATCACGTGGGTCTGGACCGAAAGTATTGAGAACACCCGCAACCGCATCACCGGCAATCGAAGCCAGTTCGTTCGATACGATGCCGTCACCCGAAATGAACTGCGCCTTTAAATCCTGATCGGCCATCTGGCGAATGATGAGTGCTGCTTCCGGGTGCATACCACCCCAATAAACAGCGGTAATGCCTGCTGCCTTCATCTTCGAAATCAGCGCTGAGAAATCCTTATCGCCCTGATTGACGCCTTCATAAAGCGTTTCTTCCTTGCCATTGGCATTCAGCGACTTCTTGGTTTCATCGGCAAGGCCCTGACCATAAGGGGTCTTGTCATGAAGGATGGCGACCTTGCCGTCCTTGTAGTTGTCGGCAATGTATTTACCTGCGACGATGCCCTGCTGATCGTCACGGCGGCATGTGCGGAAAGTGTTCCACAAATCACGCTCAGTGAACGTTGGGTTCGTCGTACCTGGCGCAATCATTAACACGCCGTTCTCTGCATAAATATCTGATGTCGGGATACTGACGCCAGAATTGAAGTGACCAATTACAAACTGAACGCCATCACCGACGAACTTGTTTGCAACGGAAATTCCCTGACGTGGATCGGCAGCATCATCGCCATAAACGATCGTGATCTGTTCGCCGTTCATGCCGCCCTTAGCATTGGCTTCGGCAACTGCAGCCTCAACACCGCGCTTGATCTGTTCGCCGTAAGCAGCCTGACCACCGGTCAACGGCGCACCGACGCCCAGCAACACATCAGCAAAAGAGCTTCCGCCCATTGCAACCAAAGCAGAAAGACAGACGCCACAGAATAAGGATTTCTTCAATTCAACCACTCCCTGACTAAAGCGCCTTTCGATCTGATTGAATAAGATCAGCGCTTTAGATACTTGTTTTGACGCGCATCTCTTCCGAAAACCGTTTCGCACTTTTCGGGATGCGCCCTCATTCACCCCTCCTCAGGGTAACGAATTATCCACCGCGATAAACGCCAGCTAAAGTCGTTGCAGTAGTTAGATTATCTTGCTTTTTGATTGTCCAGTTTATTTTCAACTATAAATCATGTTTTTTACGCATGATGTCATTCATTTATTATTTTCTAAAATAAAAATGCCCGGCATATAGCCGGGCACTTATCATCAAAACGAAATAATACTACGAAAAGCTTACTGCTGAATGTAAGTATATTTCCCGTCAGCACCCTTTTCCCACTTATACATTACGTAACCTGGGAGTTTCGGATCGCCCTTCTCATCATAAGAAAGTTCGCCGAGCACAGTTGGGAACGGACCTTTTTCCTTCAGCGCTTTCGCAATTTCCTGTGGGTCATTGCTGCCAGCGGCCTTTGCAGCACCTGCCAGCGACTGAACAGCCGCATAGGAATAGAGCGTGTAAGCTTCTGGTTCAAAGCCTGCATCGCGGAACTTCTTGACGAGTTCAGCATTTGCCGGAGCATTACGTGGATCTGGGCCAAACGTGTTCAGCGTACCAGCAACCGCATCACCAGCGATAGAAGCTAGCTCGTTCGAAACGATACCATCGCCCGAAATGAACTGAACCTTCAGACCCTGATCAGCGAGCTGACGGATGATGAGACCAGCTTCAGCGTGCAGACCGCCCCAATAAAGAACGGTAACACCCTGCTGCTTGAGCTTAGCGATGAGCGCGGAGAAATCCTTCTCGCCGACATTCACGCCTTCATAGACGGTTTCAGTCACGCCAAGTTCGTTCAGCTTCTTCTTGGTTTCATCGGCAAGACCCTGACCATAAGGGGTCTTGTCGTGGATGACGGCAACTTTGCCATCTTTGTAATTATCGAAGATGTACTGACCGGCAACAATGCCCTGCTGATCATCACGGCCACAGGTACGGAACGTGTTCCAGAGGTCGCGCTCGGTATAGACTGGGTTGGTTGCAGCTGGCGAGATTTCGAGAATACCGTTTTCGGCATAAACTTCAGAAGCCGGGATCGAAACGCCGGAGTTGAAGTGGCCGATCACATATTTCACGCCATCAGCAGCAAACTTGTTTGCAACGGAAATGCCCTGCTTCGGATCAGACACGTCGTCGCCGAGCGTGATCGTGATCTTTTCGCCATTGATACCACCGGCATCATTGATTTCCTTGATAGCTGCTTCAGCACCCTTTTGAATCTGAGCGCCGTAAACAGCGTTTGGACCGGTCAATGGTGCACCGATGCCCAAAAGCACGTCTGCCCAAGCCGAGCCACTGAAAGCCATCACTGCTGCAAGAGCAACGCCTGAAAAAAGCGATTTCTTCATTTACTTGAACTCCCGATTATAGTTACCCCGAACGATGTTTTGCATCGCTTATTTTCTTGCTGATTACCCAGCAATATCTACGCTGAATTCTGTTTGTTCAACGTGATCTTTTAGAAAAACTCCGCCGCCAGAGCATTTTAGTTTTTTATTTTCAGAACGACTGCTCTAGAGCAGTGTTTTGCATGTCTCTTACGGCGAAGCTTTGAATTATTTTGCCTTCCAGCTCAGTGGCGAAGCCTTTTCGTAGAGCCAGTTATACTGACGTACCATCTGCTTGGTACGGGTAAAACGAAACCCTACTGTTCCAATGATCATCAGGACGACAAGGTCGACCAGATAATAATGCAACGACAGCAGCGTGCCTTCAAACAAAGCATAGTGAATGAAACGCACCGCCGCACCCAATGGGATGAGATACAGCAGAAGCTGCGGATAAGTCCGCCATGTCTGCGCACAGGCGCGTCCTGTCATCCATGCGGCCCAACCGCCGAGAAGACAAGTGATGAGAAAAAACAGCCAGAATGACGGTTCTTCGTAGAGAATTCCCTGCATGTTTTTCCTCCTTAATGCCTTCCGCCTTCGAGATAGGCAGCGCGCACTTCCGGGTCAGCCAGCAGTTCGCGGCCTGCGCCACTCATAGTGATTGATCCATTGACCATAACATAACCGCGATCAGCAAGCTTGAGCGCACCAAACGCATTCTGCTCAACGAGGAACACGGTCAGACCCTGCGTGCGGTTCAACTCCTTGATCGCTTCAAAGATCTGCTTAACGATCAGCGGTGCCAGACCGAGCGATGGTTCATCCAGAAGCAATAGCTTTGGACGTGCCATCAGTGCGCGTGCGATAGCCAGCATCTGCTGCTCGCCACCCGAAAGTGTACCACCGCGCTGCGTGATACGTTCTTTCAGACGCGGGAACAGATCGAACATCAGCGCAACATCTTCTTCAAAATATTGCTGATTATCGAGGCTTGCACCCATCTGGAGGTTTTCGAGAACCGTCATACGCGGGAAAATACGGCGACCTTCCGGCGACTGCGCAATGCGCAGCTTGGCGATTTCATGCGGAGGCATGGCCGTAATGTCCTTGCCACCAAAGAGAATGCGACCCGTACGCGCACGCGGTGAGCCGAAGATGGTCATCATCAGCGTCGACTTGCCAGCGCCGTTGGCACCAATAAGAGCTACGATTTCGCCTTCATTAACGGTGAGATCAATACCCTTGAGCGCACGGATATTGCCATAATAAGTCTCGACCTTTTCGACGGCCAGAAGCGGTTGTTTTGTCTGCATGGTTTCAGCCGTCATCATTCGCTTCCCTTCTTAGGCTTGGCCGGAGCTTTGGTGCCTTTCGGCGCTCTTGGAGCCTTTACGGGAGTGGTCTTATGGCTTGTTGGAACGCTGCCTGCTTCAACACGCGCTGAAAAATCGGTTGCCTGCCCAGTGGCAAGCTGTGCCGCCTGTCCGACCCAGTCTTCGCGGGCAATACGACCATCAAATTCCAGATAGGTTTCGGCCTGAACGATATCGGCTTCACTCCACGCGGCAATCTGATCGAAATGATAGATGCCGTGTTCGTTCAGCTTCTTTTCGTTGACTTCACCAATACCCTTGATGAGCGTCAGATTGTCAGGCGTACCGTCACGCGCCGCAGCCAGTCCGCCAGCAAAGCGAACGGCTTCCTGTGCCTTTTCTTCCTCAATTGCCTCTTCAGCAAGCTGAGATGCGATAAAGTCAGCAGGGTCGCCAGCGCCCGGTTTATCAGCCTCTTCGATCAGATCAGCGATCTCGTCATCATCGACACCGAGATAAGCAGCGATAACCCGCGGATCATTTCTGACCTGTTCCGGCGGACCGTCGGAAATCTTGGTGCCATATTCAAGCACGACAACATGGTCAGAAATTTCCATAACCACCGACATGTCGTGCTCAATGAGCAGGATCGACGTACCGGTTTCCTTACGAATATCAAGCAAAAGCTTGTTCAGCTCTGCCGATTCGCGTGGATTAAGACCGGCTGCCGGTTCATCCAGGCACAGGATTTCAGGCTCGGTGCACATAGCACGCGCGATTTCCAAACGGCGCTGATCGCCATAAGGAAGATCACCAGCCGGATCATCTGCACGATCAATCAGATTGATCTTCTCCAGCCATTGACGTGCTTTTTCAACCGCGTCTTTAGCAGCCTTGCGATAGGTTGGAAAACCAAGCAGGCCGAGGATCGTATAGCCGGACGAACGCATCAGTGTGTTGTGCTGCGCGACGAGCAGGTTTTCGAGAACAGTCAGACCTGAAAACAGACGGATGTTCTGGAAGGTACGTGCAACACGCGCATCCTGCGTGATCTTGAAATCAGGCAGACGTTCCAGCAGGAACTTCTCGCCCGTATTCCGGTGCATCGTCAGCATACCGCCCGTTGGCTTATAGAAGCCGGTGATGCAGTTAAAGACCGTGGTCTTACCGGCACCGTTTGGACCGATGATCGCTGTGATGTCACCGCGCTTCACATCGAAGCTCAGATCGTTGATTGCGACGAGACCACCAAAGCGCATCGACAGATGCTCAACTGTAAGAATGGTGTCTTTCGAACCATTGCCAGCCATAATTTTTGTCTCCGCCATCAGCCGTGCCCTTCCTTGGTAAAGGCACCTGACACCATCTTCTTCTGATTAAGGAACGCGCTAGGTTCGCGGCTTCCGACAAATCCACGCGGCTTCCAGACCATGACAACCACCATGGCAAGACCGAAGATCAGCATGCGGTAGAGTTCAGGCGTGAAGTTTGGACCGAAAATGGCTTTCAGGAAGCCCATTTCACGCAGAATTTCCGTGCCGCCGATCATCGCAATCGCGGCAATGGCAATCCCAACAAGCGATCCCATACCCCCCAGGACAACAATGGCCAGAATGACTGCTGATTCGAGAAATACGAAGGATTCGGGGCTGACGAAGCCCTGACGTGCCGCAAAGAACGAACCTGCAAAACCACCAAACATCGCACCCGTCGCAAAAGCAGTGAGCTTCGTCGTGGTGGTGTTGATACCGAGCGAACGGCAGGCGATTTCGTCTTCACGCAGCGCTTCCCATGCACGACCAACCGGCATACGGCGCAGACGGATCGTCACGAGTGCCGTGATCAGCGCCAGTATGAGAATGATATAGTAGAGGAAGAATTTGTAGTGCGCCGCCGAGAAGGTGAGGCCGTAATAGGCCGCAAAACCATCCTTGCTGGCATTAAACTGAAGACCAAAGAACGTTGCCTTGGCAATGCCCGAAATACCGAACGTACCCTTGGTGAGCTCGGTCCAGTTTATCAGCACAAGTCTGATGATTTCACCAAACGCCAACGTCACAATGGCCAGATAATCGCCCCGCAAACGCAGAACCGGAAAACCGAGAATAACGCCCCATGTTGCGGCCAGAAGACCAGCAATCGGGAGCAGAACCCAGAATGACCATCCGAAATAAGCGGACAGAATAGCGTAGGAATAAGCACCGACCGCATAGAACGCGACATAGCCCAGATCGAGCAGACCTGCGAGGCCAACCACGATGTTAAGACCCCATGCCAGCATCACGTAGATAAGGATCTGCACGCCAAAATTATCGACCCATTTCAACGAACCTTGCCAACCGACAAGTGCTACAATCAGGATCGGATAGGCAAAGAGGAATGCAACGCCGAAATGCGAGAAATGCCTGCGGAAAAATGATGGCTCTTGCGCAGCGACCGCAGGGCGGTTGGCTTTTTCAAACTTCCGCTCCTGCATCCATGGTTGCAGGAAAGCGATGAAGGCAAAGCGACCGACAGCGGCAATCGCAACAAGGGTTGCGAGTGCGCCCCAGCGCTGAGTCAGCACAAGTTCATTGCTAATATTCTGATCGGTTTTGAAACCGACGATGAGGATGAAAAGTCCCAAAGCCACAAGACCGGCAATGAACCCTTCACGAATGGCCCGGGCAAAAAGGGAATCCGGGCGTGGACCTGATTGTACGGCCATGATTACACCTTTTCGACTTCAGGACGACCAAGAATGCCGGACGGCATGAAGATCAGCACGATTGCCAGGATCGAGAACGCGGCGACATCCTTGTAATCGATCGAGAAATACGCGGACCACAAGGCCTCGATAAGACCGATGAGCAAGCCACCGACAACGGCACCTGGCAGCGAGCCAATCCCACCCAGAACCGCAGCAGTGAACGCCTTAACGCCAGGGATGAACCCGTCGGCAAAGGAAATCACGCCGTAGAAGGAGAGATAAAGCGTACCCGCAACGGCGGCCAGCATCGCACCCATCACGAATGTTAGCGAGATAACGCGATCGACATTGATGCCGAGAAGCGCTGCCATCTTGCGATCCTGCTCACAGGCGCGCTGTGCACGACCGAGCGATGTGCGATTGACGATGTACCAGAAGATCGTCAGCAGCACGGCCGTCACAACGATAACCACAATCTGCTTAAGTGAGATCGTCACATCGGTTCCGAAGATGCTGTAAGAGCCGTTGAGCAACTGTGGCACCGGCTTATTGCGTGGTCCCTGCGTCACCTGAACGAAGTTGGACAAGGCAATCGACATACCGATAGCCGTAATCAGCGGCGCCAAGCGAAACGATCCGCGCAATGGCCGGTAAGCGGCCCGCTCAATCGTCCAGCTCCACAGCCCCGTGAGAAGCATCGCAACAACCATCATCAACATCAGCATGAGCGCAATTGGCAGCATACCGATGAATGTTGTTATGATTAGAAAAACAATCAGCGCCATAAAGGCGCCGAGCATAAAGACATCACCATGAGCAAAGTTGATCATGCCGATAATGCCGTAGACCATCGTGTAACCGATGGCGATCAGGCCATAAATCGATCCGAGCGCGAGCCCGTTGATCACCTGCTGGAAGAAATATTCCATCGAGAAGCCACCCATTTAACTCTGCCGGGATTTTATTGACGCATCATTATTTCGTGCGCCTTCATTTTTTTCCCGGATAATTACACCTAACGGCTGTATTAAGGATTGCAAGCCCCTTTTGTCTCAGACAAAAGGCTAATGACTTACTTCCTCCACAAACTAGTTATGTCCCCTAAAAAGCGCCTTGTATATATATTTTTCTCCTAGTTGAGGCACCTTATTCCATATTTTTCACGAGGCGTCACAGACAAAAAATAGGGATCAGATCCCTATTTTTGCCAGCCGTACCGGTTTTACGCAACAGTGAATCCGTGTGCGAACGGATCACGATCATCAATGAAGATCGTATTGTACCCGGTCATGCGTGCCCAACCGGCGATTGAAGGGATGATTCCCGCCCCGCCGCCAACTTCCACGGCTCGTTCTACGCGGCCATGAAACAGCGATCCAATGATGGATTCATGCACAAAATCGTCACCAGGCTTGAGCTTTCCTTTGGCCGCAAGCTGCGCCATACGGGCCGAAGTGCCGGTTCCGCAAGGCGAACGGTCGATTGCCTTGTCCCCGTAGAAAACCGCGTTACGGGCATGCGCTTCCGGGTGCGTCGGCTTGCCTGTCCAAAGAATATGCGTAAGGCGATTAATGTCAGCCAGCTCCGGATGCTGGAATTTATATTTCTCATTCAGGCGCTCACGCAGCACCGGACTCCACGCAATGAGTTGTAGCGCGGAATAATCTTGCATGTCGGTGTAATTTTCTTGCGGCTCGACAATCGCATAGAAGTTTCCACCATAGGCAACATCAACCTTGAGAAGGCCTAAATCGGGGCATTCCACTTCCATCGCTTCCGCATAAAGGAAAGCTGGAACATTTGTCAGGCGCACGCGGTCAACGTACTGCCCGTTCTGCTCATATTCGATTGCAACCAGACCGGCAGGCGTTTCGAGATTGATCTTACCCGGAACTTTCGGCGTTATAAGTCCCTGCTCTATCGCCATAGTGACAGTGCCGATGGTGCCGTGACCGCACATCGGCAGACAGCCGGATGTTTCGATAAACAGCACCGCAACATCGCAGTCATCGCGTGTTGGTGGGTAGAGGATCGAGCCAGACATCATGTCATGGCCACGCGGCTCGAACATCAGGCCAGTGCGAATCCAGTCATACTCGCGCAAGAAATGTGCGCGCTTTTCCATCATGTTGGAGCCAACGAGGTTTGGGCCACCACCTGCAACCAGCCGCACTGGATTGCCGCATGTATGTCCGTCGACGCAGAAAAAGGAATGTCTTGCCATGATGGTCAGTTCCGAAAACGTTGTGGCTTGAATGGTTCAATATCGAGCGCCGGTGTATTGCCCGTGATCAGATCACGAATAATACGTGCCGTCGCTGCCGATTGGGTGAGGCCGAGATGGCCATGGCCGAAGCCATAGTAAATATTGCCGCCAGAGGAGGCGCGACCGATAACCGGCATAGAATCGGGCATAGACGGACGATAGCCCATCCATTGGCGCCCACCTTCGGTTTTTAATCCCGGCAAAAACTGTGAGGCTTTTTTCAGCATTGCAGCCGAGCGCGCATAGTTCGGCGCTAGCTCCAGCCCGCCAAACTCAACGGCACCGCCAACACGCAAGCCAGTAGCCATGGGCGTCGCGACAAAGCCGTGACCGGGAAAGGTCAACTGTCGCTTTGCATCAAAACTGCCAACCGGAAGCGTCGTATTATAACCGCGTTCAGTGTCGAGCGGCACAACATCGCCAAAGCCTTTTGCTAGCTTCTTCGACCAGGCACCTGCCATGAGAACCAGATGTGAAGCTGTAATTTCTGTACCATTGTCGAGCCGAACGACTGCGCCGCCATTTGCCGCCTGCGCAGTTGTAACGCTGGCTTTGATAAAACGCGCGCCTTTGCTTTCGGCATAGGCCCATATGGCCTGACCAAAAAGCTTCGGATCACTGACATTCTTCCAGCCGGGAACGAAGGTTCCAGCAACAAAGCGCGGATTGAGGCCCGGCTGTAATTCTTTTAACCGCTCGCCCCGCACATGCTCATAAGCAATACCGGCTTTCGCCTTTGCATCCCAACCGGGTTGAGATGCTTTCAGTTCGGCTTCACTCTCATAGAGTTCGAGATTACCATCTTCGCGCAAACGGTCACGCAAGCCTGCGCGATCAATCAGACCCAACATCTCGCTTTGTGCGAGCTGCATCATATTGCCCTGCGCAACAGTCGTCTTTTCCAATGCTTGGCTACTGCTAGCGCGCCAGAAGCGATAGAGCCACGGGATCATTTTCGGAAAATACGATGCGCGGATCGTGAATGGTCCAAGCGGATCCATCAACCAACCCGGAACTTTGCCCATAACGCCTTTGGATGCCATTGGCAGGATATCAGAGAAGGCAAGCGCTGCTGCATTGCCGGAACTGGTTTCCTCACAAATGCCGCTTCTATCAATGACCAAAACTTCACGGCCAGCCTCTGCGAGCAATGCTGCCGTCGCCACGCCAACGATCCCGCCGCCGATAATAACAATGTCGTGCGAGGCCTTCGGATCAGATTTCATAAATGCACAGCTCCCGACCGTTTCAGCCATAGTCGTCTCAGCACAAAGTTCTGGCACAGTTTTGTACCGGTCGCATACGTTTCATTCACGCATCTTTTGGAATGACACCATGCGAAAACCCCGTTATCGATGATAGTCGCTCCTTACCGTTATCGGTATTATTTTTGCGACGGCAAAGTGCCTTTCATTGATATATCAGAGATATATCTATAGGCTTCAGACGTGTCAATCGCTATCAGTATAAGGCTTCGACTGCATGGAACGTGCAAGTGTCATTGATAAAGCTGCCAGCAACAGCATCGCCCTCGTCGACAGCTGGGGCAGCGAAAGCCTTGCCGAACAGGCTTATCGCGTGTTGGAGCGCCTGATCGTTACACTGGAACTCGAACCGGGTTCTATCGTCAATGAACGCACGCTGATCGAATTGACTGGCATGGGTCGCACACCGATCCGCGAAGCGATCCAGCGGCTTGCATGGGAGGGACTGGTTGAAGTTCGGCCACGTTCCGGGATTGCTATCGCGCCGATTGATCCAAAAGATTTCAACAAAGTTCTGGATGCCCGCGAAGGTGTTGAGCGCGTATTGGCCCGCGATGCCGCACGCTTTGGCAGCGCGCGCGATTATGAACGACTACAAACTGCCGCCGATGCGATGCGTGAGGCAATACCGTCGGACAATGTTTCATTGTTTCTGGATGCCGATAAAGCATTCGATATCGTGTTGGGAAGCGCTGCTGCAAACCCTTACGCCACGCGCCTCGCAGCACCACTGCAAACACACAGCCGTCGTTTCTGGTTCAGATTGCGCCCGACAACAGGCATCATTGGCTCCGCAAATGCGCATGCAACACTCATTGAAGCGATCATATCGCGGGAGCCAGACCGCGCGAGCGATACTGCCAGCGAGTTAATGAGCTATCTGCGCACGCTTGCACCGTAATGCAGAATTTCAACCCGCGTTTAATACGCCACTTGCATATAGAGTGGCTCTAACGTCGGAATCTGTTGCGGAACGTGTATCGAAGATCAATCCGTCATCAGTGCCAACGTCATTGACCGCCTGCACATAAGAATGCCGGCTTCCATGCGCCATATCGACGTTTTGAACTGTCATGATCGAAAATATGGCTATAAAGCCGAACAGTGCCTGCGACGAGTAACGCATCTCCAACGCTCCGTCATGAATTTGACTGTGCGAATTAAGCGCTGCCTTATGTCAGCATGATGGCATATAGATCCCAACAATAAGCGCTCACATCACAAACGCGCGATCAGCCTTAGCTGACCTTATGCATCGAATCTGACATTTTACGCATGACTTTAAGGGTCGTGCTGAGTTCCTCATCACTAATGCCCTCAAGCAGATCAACGCGCACCTCAGCGGCAAGATCAACAACCTGCTGGGCAAGTGCCTTGCCCTCTTCCGTCATAACAATACGCTTGGCGCGACGGTCGCCTTCAACGGCCTGACGCTCAACAAATGCCTGACGCTCTAGCCCATCAATCAGACGAACCATGGTGGCATTCTCAATCTCTAACACCTCGGCCAGTTCTTTCTGGTAGAGACCTTCCTGTTCAATCAGTGTCAACAGGGTGCGTGCGCGTGCCAGTGTCAGGCCGCGCTCCTTCACACGAGCATCAAATACAGTACGAAGCTTGCGGTTGACCTTCGCCATTGCATCGATCATTTCCGCGCTGAGTTCTGCTCTGCTCATTGCACCAACCTTTATATTAGCAACCTAACAATTCAGTTATGGGATAAATTGCTGCCATAATATTTTCAAGCGATCTTATAAATCTCACGCAAGCGTGATGGTATAAGCTGCGCTACTTATAAAAACAAAAAAGCGGACCAAAGTCCGCCTTTTCAAATTCTCATTTAATGGGAAGCCGAAGCCTGTCCCTTTCAGGCCGGTAAAACCGAGCCCTGCAACGTCATCAGCTGATGCAGGAAAATCTCCGCCTTCGTGCGATGTTCGTTGCTTGTAGCATCTTCAAGATGCTTGCGTGCAATTTCAATGCGCTTCTGAATGTCAGCCGGATCAACGTCATCAACATGCGTTGCCGATTCAGCCAGCACTGTGCAGCCCTGTGGAGTAATGTCAGCGAAGCCGCCAAAGACCACGTAGGAGTCAGACTTGCCGTCGCTCAGCTTGACCGAAACGACACCCGGCATGATCGTCGTCATCAGCGGCGAATGGCCTGCGAGCGCCGTCAGGTAACCTTCACTGCCCGGAATGACAACTTCCGTCACCTGTGCGGAAAGCAAGAGGCGTTCTGGCGACACGAGTTCGAATTGGAAAGCTTGAGCCATGGTTCTCACTTAAATTTCTGGAGCCTGATCCCGAAGACAAAAAAGCTTCAATAAAAGATCATACTCAAACAAATGAACAGGCATTTTCGGCGGGCTTTAAAACCCGCCGAAAATTCAATTCATTAAGCAGCTTCAGCAGCCAGCTTCTTCGCCTTTTCGATCGCTTCTTCAATCGAGCCAACCATGTAAAAGGCCGGTTCTGGAAGATGATCGTATTCACCTGCGCAAAGGCCCTTGAAGCCCTTGATGGTGTCTTCAAGCGCAACAAGCTTACCTGGCGAACCAGTGAACACTTCAGCAACGAAGAACGGCTGCGACAGGAAGCGTTCGATCTTACGAGCGCGCGCAACAGTCAGCTTATCTTCTTCCGACAGTTCGTCCATGCCGAGGATGGCGATGATGTCCTGAAGGGACTTGTAGCGCTGAAGGATCGACTGAACCTGACGTGCAACATTGTAGTGTTCTTCACCAACGATCATTGGATCGAGCATACGCGATGTGGATTCAAGTGGATCCACAGCCGGGTAAATACCCTTTTCAGCGATCGAACGGTTCAGCGTGGTGGTCGCATCCAAGTGGGCGAACGACGTTGCTGGTGCAGGATCGGTCAAATCGTCGGCAGGTACGTAAATTGCCTGAACCGAAGTAATCGAACCCTTGGTCGTGGTGGTGATGCGTTCCTGCATCTGGCCCATGTCGGTTGCCAGCGTTGGCTGATAACCCACAGCGGATGGAATACGGCCAAGAAGAGCCGAAAGTTCCGAACCAGCCTGCGTAAAGCGGAAGATGTTATCCACGAAGAAAAGAACGTCCTGGCCCTTATCACGGAAGTTTTCAGCAACCGTCAGACCCGACAGAGCAACACGAGCGCGCGCACCTGGTGGCTCATTCATCTGACCGTAAACGAGTGCGGCCTTGGAGCCTTCACCGCCACCGAGCTTGTTAACGCCCGATTCGATCATTTCGTGGTAGAGATCGTTACCTTCACGGGTACGTTCACCAACGCCTGCGAATACCGAGTAACCGCCGTGCGCCTTAGCCACGTTGTTGATCAGTTCCATGATGAGAACGGTCTTACCAACGCCCGCACCGCCGAACAGACCAATCTTACCACCCTTTGCGTAAGGAGCGAGAAGGTCAACAACCTTAATGCCCGTTACGAGGATTTCAGCTTCGGTCGACTGTTCGATGTACTCAGGAGCTTCCTGGTGGATCGCGCGACGTGCAGTGGTCTTGATTGGACCTGCTTCGTCAACTGGCTCACCAATAACGTTCATGATGCGGCCAAGCGTTTCTTCGCCAACCGGAACCATGATCGGGTTGCCCGTGTCGCGTACTTCGTGACCACGAACCAGACCTTCGGTCGAGTCCATAGCAATCGTGCGAACGGTGTTTTCGCCCAGATGCTGAGCAACTTCGAGAACCAGACGGTTGCCGAGATTGTCAGTTTCCAGAGCGTTGAGGATCAGCGGAAGCTGACCATCTTCAAACTGAACGTCGACAACAGCGCCGATGACCTGAGTGATCTTGCCTACTGCGCCAGTCGTTGCAGCCTTAGGAGCTGCGTCAGCCTTAGCAGCAGCTGCCTTAGCTGGAGCCCGCTTGGCTGGAGCTTTTGCCGCTGCTGGCGTCGCTTCGGCCGCGGCGGTAGTTTTCGGGGTCGCTGCTTTTGCCATCGATCCTTTACCTTCCGTTAGCATGATCCCGAAAAGTTGCAGACCTTTCGGGAAAATTCATGCGATGAACCTTAACTCTAAAGCGCTTCCGCGCCCGAAATGATTTCAATGAGCTCTTTGGTGATCTGAGCCTGACGCTGACGGTTATACGTGATCGACAACTTGTTGATCATGTCACCGGCGTTGCGCGTTGCATTGTCCATCGCGCTCATCTTCGCGCCCATTTCGCCCGCCACATTTTCCAGCAGAGCGCGGAAAATCTGGACCGAAATGTTGCGCGGGATCAGGGTGCTCAGGATCTCCGCAGGATCAGGTTCGTACTCATAAATCGCATCGCCTGCAGTTCCTGCCTGCTCAGTCGCACCAGCCGAAGCCGGAATAAGCTGCTGTGCAGTTGGGATCTGTGCAATCACCGACTTGAACTCGGAATAGAACAGTGTGCAGACATCAAATGCGCCCTGTTCAAACAGTTCGATGATCTTGTGGCCGATCTGGTCGGCATGCACAAAAGCAAGCTGTTTGACTTCACGCAGATTGACATGGTCAACAATCAACGAAGCAAATTCGCGACGCAGAATATCTGCACCTTTTTTGCCAATCGTCAGAATCTTGACTGTCTTGCCTTCAGCGAGGAGCTTGCGGGCATGATCACGCGCATAACGCGCAATCTGCGAGTTGAAACCGCCGCAAAGGCCACGTTCCGCAGTAGCGACGACGAGCAAATGCACGTCGTCTTTACCTGTACCAGCCATCAAAGCCGGTGCATCTTCACCGCTCACGTTCTGCGCGATGTTAGCGAGAACGGCGCCCATGCGCTGCGAGTAAGGCCGTGCGGCCTCCGCAGCTTCCTGGGCACGGCGCAGCTTCGCCGCGGCGACCATCTGCATCGCTTTGGTGATTTTCTGCGTCGCCTTGACCGAGGCGATACGGTTTCTCAGATCCTTTAGTGAAGGCATCCGTTCATCCCGTCACAAAGTTCAAGCAAAAGACTTGGCGAACGCGTCGACCGCTGCCTTGAGCTTTGCTTTGATGTTGTCGGTGAGTGCCTTTTCGTCGCGGATCGCGTCGAGAACATCTTTGTGCTCGGTGCGCAGCGAGGAAAGAAGACCTGCTTCGAACTTGCCAACCTGGTTGACGGCGATCTTATCAAGATAACCATTCACGCCAGCGTAAATCACGGCAACCTGTTCTTCCGTCTTAAGCGGCGAGAACTGTGGCTGCTTGAGAAGTTCGGTCAGACGTGCACCGCGGTTAAGCAGACGCTGTGTCGAAGCATCAAGATCCGAGCCGAACTGAGCAAATGCTGCCATTTCACGATACTGGGCAAGTTCACCCTTAATCGAACCAGCAACCTGCTTCATGGCCTTGATCTGAGCGGACGAACCAACGCGCGAAACCGACAGACCGACGTTAACAGCCGGACGGATACCCTGATAGAACAGGTTGGTTTCGAGGAAGATCTGGCCGTCAGTGATCGAGATCACGTTGGTCGGAATGAACGCGGAAACGTCGTTACCCTGCGTTTCGATGACTGGCAGAGCCGTCAGCGAACCAGCGCCGTTTTCGTCGTTGAGCTTCGCAGCGCGCTCAAGAAGACGCGAGTGAAGGTAGAAAACGTCGCCTGGGTAAGCTTCACGGCCCGGAGGACGACGAAGCAGAAGCGACATCTGACGATAAGCAACAGCCTGCTTGGAAAGATCGTCATAGCCGATCAGAGCGTGCTGGCCATTATCACGGAAATATTCACCGATAGCGCAACCTGCGAATGGTGCAAGGTACTGCATCGGAGCCGGATCGGAAGCGGTAGCCGCGATCACGACGGAATATTCAAGAGCGCCGCGTTCTTCGAGAACCTTAACGAACTGAGCAACAGTCGAACGCTTCTGGCCGATAGCAACGTAAACGCAATAAAGCTTTTCGCTGTCCGGGCCATTGTCGTGGATTGGCTTCTGGTTCAGGAAGGTATCGAGAATGATCGCGGTTTTACCGGTCTGACGGTCACCAATGACCAGCTCGCGCTGACCACGACCAACAGGGATCAGAGCGTCAACAGCCTTGAGGCCGGTCGACATTGGCTCATGAACCGACTTACGCGGAATGATGCCCGGTGCCTTAACGTCGACGCGGCGACGTTCAGTAGCAACGATTGGGCCTTTGCCATCGATTGGGTTGCCGAGAGCATCGACAACGCGTCCGAGCAGGCCTGGACCGACTGGAACGTCAACGATCGCGCCGGTACGCTTGACGACGTCGCCTTCCTTGATGTCACGGTCGGCACCGAAAATAACCACACCGACATTGTCGGTTTCGAGGTTAAGCGCCATGCCGCGAATACCACCAGGGAATTCGACCATTTCGCCAGCCTGAACATTGTCCAGACCGTAAACGCGGGCGATACCGTCGCCAACGGACAGAACCTGACCGACTTCGGAGACCTCAGCCTCCTTGCCGAAGTTCTTGATTTGCTCTTTCAGGATAGCGGAAATTTCCGCGGCGCGGATGTCCATCAGCCGACCTCTTTCAGTGCAAGCTTGAGAGAAGAAAGTTTTGTGCGAAGGGACGTGTCGATCTGACGCGAACCCATTTTGACGACAAGCCCGCCGAGGATCGAAGGATCGACGGTGACATTGATCGTCACGTCCTTGCCGGCGACGCTCTTCAGCGTTGCCTTCAATTCGTTCTGCTGTGCAGCAGTTAATTCATGCGCAGAAATAACATCAGCGGAAACCTCACCGCGATGTTCGGCTGCAATCGCACGGAAAGCGGCGATAATGCCAGGCAACGCGAAAAGGCGGCGATTAGACGCCACGACGCGCAGGAAATTGCCAACCAGACCAGTGATACCAGCCTTATCAGCAATCGCGCCAATGGCGTGAAGCTGGTCCTCAGCATTGAAGACCGGGCTGGAAATCAGACGCTTCAGGTCTTCGCTTCCGCTCAGAAGCGCCTCGAAACGGCCAAGATCTTTTTCCACAGCAGCAACGGAATTCGCATCAAGAGCAAGCTCGAATAACGATCCGGCGTAGCGCTGTGCGACACCTGAAATGAGCGAAGACGTTTCTGCCACGAACAACCTGCTCTCTACGTTGAAACCATCTTTTTGGGAGTTCAGCAGGACCAAATGGCCCAAGCAGATGATTTTATTGAATGTTTCCGGGGAACCCCTGACGCGCGAGCGCGACAACACCGAAATGTGATTGCCGTCTAGCATAGACGAACCGGACTCGCAACACGCGAATCCCGCACTTTTGTGTAAGTTTTGCCGCTATTTTAGGTTAGAAAACTACTAACGAAGCTCACTAATCAAGCAGGATGCTTTTTAGCGCAGCAATCCAACTTCAGTCGATAAAGCCAAAAGCGTAAAGCAAGGCTCCGGCAGCAAGTGCAAATTCGACCCCAGCGGCGATGATATTATAAAAAGTTGCGCCCTTATCCGACATCATCGAAATGAAGCGCCCGAACAGCGCAAATCCCCAAACAGCCCCTAAAACCACCCACAAAAATGGCTGTGCAAAAATCAGACAACCCAGGCCTACACCCAAATATGGACCAGCCAGAACAGCACGAATGGAACTAAAAGCTTCAGGGCGCGCATTGATCGGCTGAAGACGCAACAGCTTCATCGTGATGCCGGGCGCAAACAACATGACGACACCAGCCAGCGCTGTCACGACTGCCGCACTCCATGCAAGCCATTCGCCGGTTGTCGCAGGAAGATAGAATTCCATCAGATATTATCCTCGTGGTTTTAGCCGTAATAGCGAAAAAACCGATACGTTTCCATAGACTTGGAAATCACAAGAAGCTTTGCGGATCAATGTCTATATTCACGCGGATCGAACCGCGTTCTTTGGGAGACGCAGCCAGCAAAGCGCGGATAAACCCTTGAATATCAGCGCGTTTTGTCCCGTGCACAAGAATGCGAAAACGATGACGCCCACGCACGATTGCAAGTGGGGCTTCTGCCGGACCAAGCACCGAAATCTCCGGCGATGCCGGTGCCGCGCGGCGCAAGGCACGTGCATGGTTCTCCGCATCAGGCCGGTTATCAGCTGAGATAATCAGGGCAGCAAGGCGACCGAACGGCGGCAGAACACTGCGCTCACGCTCTTCGATTTCGCGTGCATAAAATGCTTCCGAATCGCCACTGATGATGGCCTTCATCACCGGATGATCAGGCTGATAGGTTTGCAAAAGCCCGAGACTCTTGCGGCCTGTTCGTCCCGCACGTCCTGTCACCTGATTGAGCAACTGGAATGTGCGTTCAGCGGCACGCGGATCACCATTGGCAAGGCCAAGATCGGCATCCACTACACCAACAAGCGTCATGTTGGGAAAGTTATGGCCCTTGGCGACAAGCTGTGTACCAATGACAATATCCGCCTCACCCTTGGCAATCGCGTCCAGTTCAAGCCGCAGACGCTTCACACCACCCGCCATATCCGACGACAGCACAATGATTCGCGCATCCGGGAAAGTTGCGGCGACCTCTTCCGCGATGCGCTCAACACCCGGACCACAAGCGACCAGATGATCAAGCGTTCCACATTCAGGACAGGCTTCCGGCACCGGCTCATGATAGCCGCATTGATGGCACATCAACTGCTTGCGAAAGCGATGCTCAACCAGCCAGCTTGAGCATTGCGGACACTGAAACCTATGTCCGCAGACCCGACAAAGCGTAAGCGGCGCATAGCCGCGCCGGTTAAGAAACAGCAGCGCTTGTTCACCGCGTTCCACCGTTTTACCCACAGCTTCTGTCAAAGCAGGTGACAAAAAACGTCCCGGCGGCGGCGGTGAGCGCCGCATATCGATGGTTTTCAGCGTCGGCAGAGCCGCTTCTGCATATCGACCATAGAGCTTGATTCGCTTGTAACGGCCCTGATCGGCATTGACCTGACTTTCGATCGATGGCGTCGCTGACGCCAGTATCACAGGAAAGCCACCAATATGACCACGCACAACGGCCATATCCCGCGCATTATAATAAACGCGATCTTCCTGCTTATAAGCCGGATCATGTTCTTCATCGACCACGATCAGGCCAAGCTCTTTAAACGGCAAAAACAATGCCGAGCGCGCACCGGCAACCACCCGAACGATGCCTTCTGTCACTTGTCGCCAGACGCGTTCCCGCGTGCGGGGTGCAAGATCAGAATGCCACTCGGCAGGCTTTGAACCGAAACGATCATGAAAACGGTCAAGAAACTGCTGCGTCAGCGCAATTTCAGGCAGGAGAATCAGCACCTGCTTGCCCTGATCAAGCGCCTTGGCCACTGCTTCAAAGTAAACTTCGGTTTTGCCCGATCCGGTCACGCCATCAAGCAGCGATACGGAAAATGCATCAGCCTCAACTGATTCGGCCAGCATTTCAGCCGCCGCCTGCTGATCCTCTGAAAGAGTAGCGCGCGCATAATTTGTATCAGGCTTAGCAACAACGGCAGGCGGCGGAAGCATCACTTCCTCAAACACGCCCTGCGTTTTAAGGCCTTCCACAACGGTCTGCGAGACACCGGCTGCATGTGCAAGGCCTGAACGCGTCCAGGCAAGCCCGTCGCGCGCCAGTTCCATGACCCGAGCACGCGCACCGGTCATGCGTTCCGGCTCGCCACCATTGTAACGAAGCCCCGGTACTTTCGGCTCTGGATCAAAGGCCGCAGGCGCACGCAACACCATACGCGCCACCATTCCGGGCGGTGAAAGCGTATAATCTGCAGCCCAGCGCATGAAGCGCAGCATTTGCTCATCCACAGGCGGACAATCGAAAACTTCAGTAATTGCCCGCAGTTTTTTGGAATCCACCGCATCGGTTGCGCCATCGCATACAATGCCTGCAACCTCGCGCGGTCCCAAAGGCACGCGCACAATCGAACCGGGCTGGACATGCATTCCAGCCGGCACCATATAAGAATAAGGACGCTCTGCGGGCATGGGTACGAGCACCGGCACCACGCTTTGGGTGGGCTCCGCAAAGAGGCTCAAAATATCGTGCGAATCTTTCGACATGATAGCGTGACCTTGGCGCGGCTTTGCGCTAAAGAAAAGCCACCTTGCCGGATTTAAATCAATTTAAATCCCCTAACCCGCGCTCATTATGGAGGAACGCTGTTATGAAGTTTTTCGTCGACACTGCGGACGTCAAGGAAATCCGCGAACTCAACGATCTCGGTCTGGTTGATGGCGTGACCACCAATCCATCGCTGATCCTCAAGTCTGGCCGCGATATTCTTGAAGTAACCAAAGAAATCTGCTCCTTCGTCAAGGGCCCGGTTTCGGCTGAAGTTGCTGGAACAGAATACGAGCAGATCATGAAGGAAGCGGCTGTTATCGCCAAGATCGCAGACAACATCTGCATCAAACTTCCATTGACGCTCGACGGCCTCAAGGCTTGTAAGGCACTGACCTCCGATGGTCACAAGACCAACGTGACGCTTTGCTTCTCGGCCAATCAGGCGCTGCTCGCTGCTAAGGCTGGCGCAACATTCGTTTCGCCATTCATCGGTCGTATCGATGACATGGGCGTCAACGGCATGGAACTGATTGCTGAAATCCGTACCATCTTCGACAATTACGATTTCCGCACTGAAATCCTCGCTGCTTCGGTTCGCACCGTAAACCACGTCAAGGAAGCAGCCCTTATCGGCGCAGACGTTGTTACCGCACCGCCAGCAACACTCAAGGCACTCGTCAAGCATCCGCTGACCGACAAGGGCCTCGAAACATTCCTCGCCGATTGGGCGAAGACTGGCCAAAAGATCGCTTAAAGCAAATCGCTTAATCAGTTCACTGATTAAAATACAAAACGGCGGATCACTGATCCGCCGTTTTTGTTTATCCAAGTTCAGTCTCGCCATCATGCTTGGCGACACGGATCGGCCTGCTACCGCAATATTCGGTAATCGCCTCGGCAAGCCGTGCGGAATGTGTCACCACCCAAATCTGGCTGCGTTCAGAGGCGCGCGCAATCATCTTCGCCAGCGATGGAATCATATCGGGATGTAGGCTTGCCTCTGGCTCATTCAGAGCAATCAGCGGCGGCAGACGATAGGACAGCAGTGCGCCAGCCAAAGCCAGCAAACGTATCTGTCCATCAGACAACTCTCCCGGACGAAATACGCGCTGCGGAAAGGCTGGGAAACTCAAACCAAACGTAGCTGTCTCTTGCGGATAGGGGATGTCGAGCTTCGCGCCTTCAAGCGCATCTGCAATCAGCTCATCAAGATCAACCGTATCCTGACGGATATGCGCGAGCGTCGCAAAGACTGAAGCGAGATTGTTGCCGTCTTCATCGAGCATGGCAGCGGTTGCTGCGATTGAGGGCTGACGCACAGGTGCATCGCGGTCACTTCTGAAACCATGATAAAAGCGCCAGCCGCGCATTTGCGCCGCGAGATCACCGATCTCCGGATAATGCCCGGACTGTCCCAATACTGATAGCCCACTCTCGGACGTCAGAAGACGGCTTGGATGTTCGGTTCGCCGCCCCTCCCCGTCACGTGCAAACACCGCAGGCCCCTTGCGATCCATCAGATCAACCGGACGTCGCCCGGTATCGAGATTGAGCTGCTCTTCCTTGATTTGTGGTTCAAACGGAAATGCCCCCGATACCGGAGGCGGTAGGCCAGCCTCAACCTTGTAAGACAGGCGCGAGGCAAGGCGTTCATCTTCAAACTGGGCTTCCAGAATGATTCGGGCTGGCTCCTGCTTGCGCCTGACACCGCCCCACATGGCAGATTGCATTCCACCTTCGCGCACAATCTCAGTTGAAAATGTGCCTTCAGCAGCCGCTTTCACCAATTGCAGCGCACGATAGAGGTTCGATTTCCCGGCACCATTCTCACCAACAAAGACCGTGACCTGTCCCAAATCAAACCGAACGGATCGAAGCGAACGATAGCCTTTTGCTGAAAATGAAACGAGCCGCATAATTTCCTCTGTCAGATAAGCAAAAGGCGGCACAGGATGCGCCGCCTTTTGAAATTCAACAAACTCATTCGCTCAGAGCTTCGACATCTGCATAGCGATGGCGAGATAAATCTGCTCGGCCAGTTCTTCGGCAGCACGCTTGGTTGCATCACGCTCTGCACGCAGGTTAGCAAATTCCTGACGCGGACGGTCAAACGATGCTCCTACCGTACGCGTACCGGCTTTCAGCGGCTTGCCGTCTTTGTCAAACAACACGAAATTCGACGTTGCATTGACTGTACCAGCCGATGGACGACCCGTGCGGTCCGTCTGATCGCCAATATCAACACTGACGAAAGACGTAACCGACTTGCTCAGACCAAGACGGAGTTTATAGACCGGATTTGCAGGCTCGCCAGCGCCCCCCGAAAGCAGGAAAATCAGCCGGTTGCGAACCTGAACACCGTAAATGTCGTTCACCGGCTCGACCGAGATCGACGCCAGCTTGCTGCGCATATCCGGCGTAACGCTGCCACCGATTGTGCTGCCAGCGCTGCCGCCACCCGAATAGAGCGGCTGCACGGTGCAACCTGCAAGAAGAACCGCAGCTCCGAGTGCCACGAAAGCAACGCGGAAGTTCTTAAAAGCGGTCATGAAGCGATCAGGCAACGACATTGACGATCCTTTGCGGAACCACGATGATCTTTTTCGGCGTGCCCCCTTCGAGCGCGGCCTTGACGAAGTCAAGTTCGAGCACTGCCTGTTGGATTGTAGCTTGATCAGCGTCGCGCGCGATTGTCAAATCCCCACGCTTCTTACCGTTGATCTGAACGGGCATAACGATCTCGTTTTCCACGATCATTGCTGTATCGAATTTTGGCCATAGCGCAGTTGCGGCAATCGTTTGCTTGCCAGCAATTGTCCCACCCAGTTCGGTAACGCACTGTTCGGCAAGATGCGGCATCATTGGAGCAAGCATTAGCACCAGCATTTCAGTGGCTTCACGCACTGCACTCTTCAGCTGGTCATCAGCCTTACCAGATGCAACCTGCTGCAACGGTGCTGCAAGCGTGTTGACCAGTTCATAAAGACGCGCAACAGCACGGTTGAAAGCGAGCTTTTCAATGTCATCGCCCACAGCCTGAACCGTTTTGTGCGCAGCCTTCGTAACAGCAAGCGCTTCGCCTTCTGCACCGGACTTCGCAACAACATCCTTCAGAACAGGAGCTGCTTCCGAAACCAGACGCCACACGCGCTGCACAAAACGATGCGCACCTTCGGCACCAGCTTCCGTCCAGATCACATCGCGCTCTGGCGGACTATCGGAAAGCATAAACCAGCGCGCAGTGTCGGCACCGTAAGACGAGATGATGTCGTCGGGATCGACCACATTCTTCTTCGACTTCGACATTTTTTCAATCGAGCCGATTTCAACTGGAGCGCCAGTATCCAGCATGGTTGCTGTGCGCTTGCCATCTGATTCTTCGATGCGAATATCGGCAGGTGCCACCCACTGGCCATCAGCCTTATAGGTTTCGTGCACCACCATGCCCTGCGTGAACAAGCCCTTGAACGGCTCGTCAATGCCGACATGGCCAGCCACTTTCATGGCACGGGTGAAGAAGCGCGAATAGAGCAGATGCAGGATCGCATGCTCAACGCCACCGATATACTGATCAACCGGCAACCAGCGATCCGCAACTGCGCGATCCGTTGGCTCGTTTTCCCATGGCGCGGTAAAGCGTGTGTAATACCATGACGAATCGACGAACGTATCCATCGTGTCGGTTTCACGACGCGCTTCGCCACCGCATTTCGGGCACTTCACATGACGCCATGTAGCATGACGGTCGAGCGGATTGCCCGGACGGTCGAACTCAACATCGTCCGGCAGCTTAACCGGCAGATCGGCACGCGGCACCGGATTGACGCCACAGCTTTCGCAATGGATCATCGGAATTGGGCAACCCCAGTAACGCTGGCGCGAAATACCCCAGTCACGCAGACGGAACTGAACCTTGCGTGCAGCCTGCGGGCGGCCATCAAGCTCAATCTTTTCCAGACGATCAGCCACTTCAGCAAAAGCTGCTTCCGGTGTCATACCATCCAGAAAGCGCGAATTGATCATCACGCCATCATCGGTGAAAGCGGTTTCGCCAACGCTAAAACTCGCAGCGTCCTCGCCCTTTGGCAGAACAACCGGCGTCACTTTCAGCGCATATTTATTGGCGAAATCCAGATCGCGCTGATCATGGGCCGGGCAGCCGAACACCGCACCCGTGCCATATTCCATCAGCACGAAATTGGCGACATAGAGCGGCAGCTCCCAGTTTTCATCAAACGGGTGCTTAACCTTGATGCCGGTATCAAAGCCCTTCTTTTCAGCCTTTTCCAGCGCTTCAAGCGACGTGCCATGCTGATGGCACTCATCAATGAATGAAGTCAGCTCAGCATTGTTTTCTGCAAGCGTCTTTGCCAGTGGATGATCTGGAGAGATCGCGACAAAAGACGCACCGAACAATGTATCAGGGCGGGTGGTATAAACTTCAACTTCCGAGAAGCCAGCGGGGGCAGTTGATGCATTGAGTGCAAAACGAACCTGCAAGCCTTCCGACTTACCAATCCAGTTCTTCTGCATGACGCGGACTTTTTCCGGCCACTGGTCAAGTGTATCGAGACCAGCCAGCAAGTCTTCGCTAAAATCGGTGATTTTGAAGAACCACTGTGTCAGTTCGCGCTGTTCGACCAGAGCACCAGAGCGCCAGCCGCGTCCATCCACCACCTGCTCATTGGCAAGCACGGTGTTGTCGACCGGATCCCAGTTGACCTTCGAGGTCTTGCGAGTCACCAGACCTTTTTCAAACAGATCGATGAACAGCATCTGCTGACGATGGTAATATTCTACATCGCAGGTCGCAAATTCACGCGACCAGTCGAGCGAAAGGCCCATCGATTTCAGCTGACGCTTCATCGTATCGATGTTCTGGTAGGTCCATTCTTTCGGATGCACCTTGTTCTGCATTGCCGCGTTTTCCGCAGGCATACCGAACGCGTCCCATCCCATCGGATGAAGAACGTTAAAACCCTTGGCACGCTTGTAACGAGCGACAACATCACCCATCGCATAGTTGCGCACATGGCCCATGTGAATGCGCCCTGATGGATAAGGGAACATTTCGAGCACGTAATATTTTTCGCGCGGATCGCTGTTGTCGGTTTCGAAAGTCTGGTTTTCTTCCCAGATTTTCTGCCAATGTGCTTCCGCCACGCGCGGATTATAACGTTCGGATGCCATGACCGTATTTACTCGTACGAAGGTGATGCAATAAGGAGAGTCGATATTTAATGGCGACCTTCACCACGTATTGGCGAAAGCGTCAAGTTTTTGCAGACTTAAAAGCCTGAAAGCGAGAGTTTCATGTCAGATATTGGTGCGAACCTGAACACGGTCAAGACCGCGATTGCCAATGCCGAGAAAGAAGCGCATCGCAAAAAGGGCTCTGTGACGCTCGTTGCAGTGTCCAAAACATTCGATGCGGACGAAATTCGCCCAGCGTTAGATTTAGGCCAACGAGTGTTTGGTGAAAACCGCGTTCAGGAAGCGCAAGGCAAATGGCCCGCATTGCGCGAAGCCTATTCAGGTATTGAATTACATCTCATCGGCCCCCTGCAGTCCAACAAGGCCGCCGATGCGGTTGCGCTCTTCGATGTGATCGAAACCGTGGACCGCGAGAAGATCGCAGCCGCCTTAGCTGTCGAGATCAAAAAGCAGGGCAAAAGCTCAAAGCTCTATGTGCAGGTCAATACCGGTCTTGAAGAACAAAAGGCTGGCATCCCCCCGAAAGAAGCTGTTGCCTTCGTCGAACGCTGCCGCACTGAACATGGCCTGACAATCGAAGGTCTGATGTGCATTCCACCTGCCGATGAAAATCCCGGTCCGCATTTCGCATTGCTTGAAAAGCTTGCCCGTGCGGCAGGCGTCGAAAAGCTCTCCATGGGCATGTCGGGCGACTTCGAGACCGCAGTTGGTTTCGGCGCGACTTCGGTACGCGTGGGTTCGGCAATCTTTGGCGGACGGAGCTATTCACCGTCGGCTTGAGGCGGAGGTGGGCGTCGATGCGCCCTCACCCGCTCTATTATCTTGGTGTAAATCCAGGCCAAAGTAATTGCCACCACACAACCCAATGCGATTTCCATTAATCGCGTGAGCGCAAGCAGAAGCTCCTCATTGCGCGTTTGCGCAAAGCGTCCCGCATCCATGACGATCACCACCGTTGCGGGCGCTAGACGCCAGTTCACCGGATAGCGGTCGATCATCAGGATCACAAAGACGGTGAGCGCTGCACCAAACAGACTTGCAACTGGCGAGTAGCCCACCAGCCAGATCGTGACCATGCCGATCATGCATCCAACAGCGGTATTGATCGCCCGAGCCTGTGAAAGCGCAAGCGTGGTACGAACATCCGGATCAGAAATGATGAGGACCGTGATCACTGCCCAAATCGGATGATCAACCCCTGCCCATTGAAGTCCAAACCAGCAGATCAGGCACCCAAGCAATGTCTTGGACGCGTAAAGCAGCGCCTTTTCCGGATGAGAAAGATGAACAAACGCCATTTGGCCGTCCGTATGCCCCAATTGGAATCAAAACCTGCTGCCAATCATAGAGGAGTGGGGATCAGTGCAACAGTATTTCCCCTCGCACGTTCTTCCAATCTGATGGACCCAACAGTTTTTGATGCGCGTAGACAACCGAATGCAACGGCCCTTCGATCTTCTCTTTCCAGAATTCGATGAAGTGGTGCAACTCTGGAAACTCCGGTGCGAGATCGTAATGTTGCCAGACAAAAAGCTGCAACAAATGCGGATGATCCGGCATATGGTAGAAAAGCTTTGCCGTTGTCAGACCGTAACCAGCAAGTTGCAATTCAAAGGCAGACTTTGAAATAAAAGCGGATGTCGTCATGGCGATTTCCCCTTTTTATAGGGATCTCATTGTGAATATTCAGCGGACCCCACAGAAATTATAATCGCAGAAATTAGTTTTTAAAACGTAAAAACAATATGTTAGCAACATATTAGCGTGAGTGCTGCCACGCTGATCATATTTTCGTGCTGCGTCACTGTGGACCATAGTCGATCCGAATGTCTAATTTACGTTGAGCCAGACGGAATGTAGATGAGTCTGGCGATAGCTTCGCCCCGATGCGAGCTATCGATTACGGCGGGAGGATCGCCGGACAGCAAGGAGGACGACATGTCGGAAAAGCTTTACCCTGTTCTGCCGGGGGCAAAGAAAAACACGCTCATCGACAACGAGAAATATCTCGAATGGTACAATGAGAGCGTGACCGACCCGGATGGATTCTGGGCCAAGCACGGCCGACGGATTGATTGGTTCAAACCCTTCACCAAAGTCAAGAACACCGATTTCAACGGCGACGTTTCGATCAAATGGTATGAGGACGGTGTTACCAACATCTCCTACAACTGTATCGACCGTCATCTCAAAAGCCGTGGCGATCAGGTTGCGATTATCTGGGAAGGCGACAATCCCTATATCGACAAGAAAATCACCTATCGCGAGCTGCATGAAAATGTCTGCCGCCTTGCCAATGTCCTTAAAAAGCACGGCGTCAAGAAGGGCGATCGCGTCACCATTTATCTTCCGATGATCCCGGAAGCAGCTTATTCGATGCTGGCCTGCGCCCGTATTGGTGCAGTGCATTCCGTCGTCTTCGCCGGCTTCTCACCGGAAGCGCTGGCCGGACGTATCGTCGATTGCGAATCCACTTTCGTTATCACTGCCGACGAAGGTGTACGCGGCGGTAAGCCCGTGCCGCTGAAAGAAAACACCGACACAGCTATCGACATCGCTGCCAAGCAATATGTCATGGTCAATAAGGTTCTGACCGTGCGCCGCACCGGCGGCAAGGTCAGCTGGGGACCAGGCCGCGATCTTTGGTATCATCAGGAAGTTGCAAGCGTCGAACCGACCTGTGATCCTGAACCAATGAATGCGGAAGATCCGCTGTTCATTCTTTATACCTCTGGTTCAACAGGCAAGCCAAAGGGCGTTCTTCACACAACCGGTGGCTATATCGTTTACGCGTCGATGACGCACCAATATGTTTTCGACTATCATGACGGCGACATCTATTGGTGTACGGCGGATGTGGGTTGGGTCACAGGCCATTCCTATATCGTCTACGGACCATTGGCGAATGGCGCGACCACGCTGATGTTTGAAGGCGTTCCGAACTTCCCTGATCAGGGTCGTTTCTGGGAAGTGATCGACAAGCATCACGTCAACATCTTCTACACCGCGCCAACAGCTATCCGCGCTCTGATGGGCGCTGGCGACGAATTCGTCACCCGCTCTTCGCGTTCCACCCTACGTCTTCTTGGCTCGGTCGGCGAACCGATCAACCCGGAAGCATGGGAATGGTATTACAACGTGGTCGGCGATCAGCATTCGCCAATCGTTGATACATGGTGGCAGACGGAAACCGGCGGCATTCTCATCACTCCATTGCCGGGTGCAACCGACCTCAAGCCAGGTTCTGCAACCCGTCCATTCTTTGGCGTCAAGCCGCAGTTGGTGGACAATGAAGGTGCGGTTATTGAAGGCGCAGTCGATGGCAATCTCTGCATTATCGACAGCTGGCCGGGTCAGATGCGTACACTGTACGGCGATCACAAGCGCTTCATTGAGGCTTACTTCTCCACCTATAAGGGCAAGTATTTCACAGGTGACGGCTGCCGCCGCGATGAAGATGGCTACTACTGGATTACCGGCCGCGTCGATGACGTACTCAACATTTCCGGCCACCGCCTTGGCACCGCGGAAATCGAGTCGGCACTCGTCTCGCATCACTCGGTTTCGGAAGCGGCTGTTGTCGGCTATCCGCATCCGATCAAGGGACAGGGCATTTATTGCTATGTCACGCTGATGACCGGCGAGAGCGTTCAGGACGAAGAAGCCCTGCGCAAAGAGCTGACCTTGCATGTGCGCAAGGAAATCGGGCCTATTGCAACGCCGGATAAGATCCAGTTCTCACCCGGCCTCCCAAAAACCCGTTCTGGCAAAATCATGCGCCGTATTCTGCGTAAGATTGCAGAAGACGAGTTTGGCGCATTGGGTGATACTTCAACGCTTGCCGATCCTGGCGTTGTGGACGACCTGATCGAAAATCGTCAGAACAAGAAATAAAAACAGGCCGGGATTTCCCGGCCTTTTTCTTTATTAACGGGGTATGTGAATGCGCCCAAGTTTGACGAGATTTTCGTTCATGCGTGTCGAAAATCGTGGTTTTCGAGGACCGGAGCGGAGTGTACTTTTGGGTACATGAGCACCGGAAGCGCAGAAGAACGCGATTTGCAGGCCGCAGAAACGGAAATATCCCAAACTTAAAAGTCGATGGTCCGACCCTTGATCTCCCAATCGCCAAAGCGAGCGGGATCTTTGCCACCACGACCACCTATTTCGCGCGGCTGCTTTTCAGCAGTCTGGGCAGCACGGCGTTCTTCCGCTTCCTTTAACGCGCGCTGGGCTGCGGGCGGCAGAGTATCAATTTTGCTGCGATCAGCGTTGTCATTCATTTCTGTTTCGTTGAATTTATCGGTCATAGGCGGCAAATCCATTATTGAAGCGATAGCGTTCCATACCCATCATATAGTTAAACTTGGTGGGTAAGCAAAACCCCGATTGATGTAAACTGTTGCTGAACTGGAGACCTCGACACATGAATATGACGAAAACTGCCATGCTGATTGCTCTCATGACAGTCATGTTCATGAGCATCGGTTATTTGCTCGGCGGCGGCGGCGGCATGATGATCGCGCTCGTGGTCGCTGTAGCCATGAACCTGTTTGGCTATTGGAACTCCGACAAAATGGTGCTGCGCATGTATAATGCGCAGGAAGTGGATGAGCGTTCTGGTTCCGATTATTATCGGATGGTCAGTGGTCTCGCTGCCAATGCGGGCCTGCCAATGCCAAAAGTTTATATCATTCACGAAGACCAGCCCAACGCTTTTGCGACGGGCCGAAATCCAGAAAATGCTGCTGTTGCAGCCACAACCGGCCTACTGAACCGGCTGACACCAGAAGAAGTTGCAGGCGTGATGGCGCATGAGCTGGCCCACGTTCAGAACCGCGACACGCTGACCATGACAATCGTGGCAACGCTGGCCGGTGCCATTTCCATGCTCGGTAATTTCGCGTTCTTCCTAGGCGGAAACCGCGAAAACAACAATGGCATTATGGGCGTGGTCGGCACGATCCTTGCCATGATCGTCGCGCCTTTTGCAGCGATGATCGTGCAGATGGCGGTCAGCCGCACCCGCGAATATGCCGCCGATCGTAGAGGTGCTGAAATCTGCGGAAATCCGCTTTGGCTTTCTTCAGCTCTCGGTAAAATTGCGCGCGGGGCTAAGTCAGTTGTCAATGAAGAAGCCGAGCACAACCCGGCGACAGCCCATATGTTCATCATCAATCCGCTGAGCGGGCGCGGCGCCGACAACCTGTTCTCGACCCACCCGGACACTGATAATCGCATTCAGGCGCTCGAACAAATGGCAGCCGAAATGGGCATTCGCTCGTCAGGAATGACGCAGCGTAATGCGCCCCCTGCACAAAACAGTGGTCCTTGGGGGCAAAGTAGTGGTAATGCAGACGAAAATAACAGTGGCAGTTCGGGTTCCAATTCTGGCTACCGAGGCCCATGGTCATAGAAACGCATACCAAGCGTCAGAAAAGTAGAACAGCGTGAACGATAAGAATACTGCGCCAAAGCGTGGAAATAACAAGCCGCAGACACATGATTACGCCGCAGACCGTGCCGAACAGCAACGGCCCGGTCTTGCAGCACGTCTCACTGCGGCTCGCCTGCTTGGTGCGGTGATCGAAAAGAACACATCGCTCGACGGTCTGACTGATAACAGCCATGGTCACCCGCAATATCTCGCACTTGAGCCACGCGACCGTTCGCTGGTTCGCGCTATTTTGGGATCAGCGCTGCGCAATCGCGGTAGCATTGATCGCGCAATTAACAAGCGTCTTGATCGCCCACTGCCGGAAAACGCGCACGCGCTCAAGCATTTGCTGCATATCGCGGTCGCGCAGATTTTCTATCTCAAGCTGCCTGATCATTCAGCCGTTGATCTAGCGGTTGAAGCGGCGAATTATGACCCGCGCAATCGCAAATATGCAGGTCTGGTAAACGCTCTTCTGCGCCGTCTGTCGCGCAACAAAGAACGCGCACTCGAGCACACATTGCAGCCTGAAAAAAATGTGCCGGAATGGTTTTCAAGAAGCCTTACCGATTCCTACGGCCCGAAGAAAACCGAAGCCATTTTGACTATGCATGGCTACGAGCCGCCAATCGATTTCACCGTTAAAGGTGATCCGACGGAATGGGCAGAGAAGCTCGGCGGCGTAGCCTTGCCAAACGGTTCTGTGCGTCTTCAGACAGTCGAGGGCAACCTCACCGATCTGCCGGGTTTTGCCGAGGGTGACTGGTGGGTGCAGGATGCCGCCGCAAGCCTGCCAGCGCGCCTGATGGGCGACATTAAAGGCAAGCGCGTGGCCGATCTTTGTGCAGCCCCCGGCGGCAAGACTGCACAGCTTGTGCTTCAGGGTGCTGATGTGACAGCCCTTGATATGTCCGAAAACCGCCTCAAGCGGCTTGACGGCAATCTGGAGCGTCTGGGCCTTAAGGCCCGCACGGTTGCAAGTAATATGATGGATTTTAAGCCGGATACATTGTTTGATGCCGTGCTGCTGGATGCGCCATGCTCATCCACTGGCACCGTGCGCCGTCACCCGGATGTGCCATGGACCAAGACACCGCAGGATATTAAGAAGCTTGCTACCCTTCAGGCCAAAATGCTTGAGCAGGCCATCACGCTTGTGAAACCCGGTGGCACAGTGCTGTTCTCCAACTGCTCACTGCATCCGCAGGAAGGCGAGGACATGGCCCGCAATGCACTGAAAAATCCGGCCATTGAAGCCTATCCGATCACGCTTGGAGAGTGCCCCGGGCTTGAAGGCTTGATCACCAAAGAAGGCTTCTTGCGCTCAACCCCTGCTGATCTGCCTGCGGAAAAATTTGATGGCAATCCGAATATGGCAGGCATGGACGGCTTTTTCGCCGCCCGTTTCAGACGCAAGGCCTAATCAATTAGCCATTGCTGATAAAAATCGACGGATTTGGCATAATGGGTGCTCTGCACCCATTATGGTTAACACTCGATTCACCATTATAGACGATTCTAAGAATGCATGATTCCGAAATCTGGAAAGCAGCATTTCGATACATCATGTCATGAAAGGACGGACCTGCCTTATCGGGTCCATTGCGAATGAATTTGAATACGGAGAATGAGAGGGTGGCAGTCGCGTTGAGCGAAACCCCGCATCTTTGGGGACTGGCTGTTGCACAGGCTTGGCGCAAGTTTAGCCGTCGCCTGCGCATGGGCCCGCTTTATCGCTGGCGTTTCACCGGCTTCACGCCGGAACGCATCCTGATTGCCCCGCCAGATCTCCGCGTTGCCGATCCGCAATTGGCACAGGAATTCTACCACGGCCGTTTCGCGCTGGCTGGTCGTCTTGTCGAAACCGGCGGCATGTCGCCTTTCGCAGTTGAACCGCCGACACCTGAATGGGAAGCAGCGCTTCAGGGCTTTGGCTGGCTCAGGCATCTCAAAAGCGCGAATAGCGAACTTGCCACCGCAAATGCGCGCGCGCTGGTTGATGACTGGATGCGCTTTTATGGCAGACGCATCGGTGGTCTTGCATGGTCGCCAGAAGTGACAGCCCAGCGCATTATCGCATGGTTACAGCATTCCAATCTCATTCTTTCGGGTGCGGAACTGCCAGCCTATCGCAAATTCATGCGTTCGCTTGCCATGCAGGTGCGTTATCTACGGACCGTAGCATCCGCCATGGATGATGGTGAAGAACGCCTGCGTGCGCGTATTGCCCTTGCCTTTGCAGCGCTTGCCCTACCCGTTTCACCACCGACCGCGCGCGCGGCACGCCGCAATCTCGAATATGAACTGAAACGCCAGATTCTGCCCGATGGCGGACATATTTCGCGCAATCCGGTGACGATCCTTGAATTGCTGGCAGATCTGCTGCCACTGCGTCAGACCTATGCCAATGGCACAGAATCGCCGCCAAAGGCACTGATTGAAGCCGTCGAACGCATGCTGCCAGCCTTGCGTTTTTTCCGGCATCAGGATGGCAGCCTTGCGCTGTTTAATGGTGTTGGCCCGACATTGTCCGAACGCATCATTTCAGTGCTGCGCCATGATGAAACCGCAGGCTCACCACTCACACACGCGCCTTATTCTGGCTATGAACGCCTATCGATGGGTGCGACCACGATCATAGCCGATACAGGTCTGCCACCGCCCGTGACCTCGTCGCGCGATGCCCATGCCGGTTGCCTTGCCTTTGAAATGTCCTCCGGGCGTCAGCGCTATATTGTTAATTCCGGCATCGATCGCTACGGCCCGCCGGAATTTCGTCCATTGGGACGCTCAACCGCGGCACACTCGACCGCCACCATCAATGATACATCATCGTGCCGTTTCAGCCATAATACCGGCCTGTCCAGCATGATTGGCACGCCAATCGTTGCCGGTCCGACCCGCGTTCAACGCGACCGTGTGGAAGATCAGGGGCGGCAAGGTTTTGTAGCAAACCATGATGGCTACGTTCGCTTATTCGGTATTTTTCATGAGCGCCGTGTCGTGCTTTCGCATAATGGCAGCGTTATCCAAGGTGCAGACCGCTTCTATCGTGGTGACGCCAAAGCTTTAAAAGCGAATGGCCGCGATAATGTTGCCGTGCGTTTTCATATCCATCCGTCGGTGGAAATCTCGTTTGATGAAAACGGGCTGATTAATCTCAGCGCACCGCATGATGACACATGGGCTTTCTCTTGCTTTGAAGTGGCTCCGCAGCTCGAAGACAGCATCTTCTTTGCTGGTTTCCGCGGACCTGTGACATCAAAGCAAATCGTGCTCTCGTTCCCGGCACACGAACTGCCGGAAGTGAACTGGCAATTCAGCCGTGTTGCCATCGGAAGCTATACCTAGCTCATAAAGCCTCGATCTCTGGCTTTTAGGGTATGATTCGTCTCACAGCTGTGCTAACTCGCAAACCGTCCCACCCTTCCTGAACGCAAAACGCTTCAGCAACGAAGAGACCGTTTCCTATGGCTGTCAGCTCCAAGCATATCCCCGCTCCCGATCTTCATCGGGTGCGCCGCGCCCTAATTTCCGTGTCCGACAAGACCGGTCTCATCGATTTCGCTAAGGCGCTTCATGCCCATGGCGTTGAAATTCTCTCGACCGGCGGTACCGCCAAGTCGATTGCCGCAGAAGGCATTCCTGTAAAAGACGTGTCGGAAGTTACCGGCTTTCCGGAAATCATGGACGGACGCGTGAAGACGCTGCACCCATCGGTTCACGGCGGCCTGCTTGCAGTGCGCAACGACCCGGAACATGTTGCTGCCATGGAAGCCCACGGCATTGGCGGTATCGATCTGGCCGTCATCAATCTCTATCCGTTTGAAGAAGTTCGCTTCAAGGGCGGCGACTACGACACCACCGTCGAAAACATCGACATTGGTGGCCCAGCCATGATCCGCGCCTCGGCAAAGAACCATGCCTATGTCGCAACGGTTGTCGATCCCGCTGATTATGCAGACGTTGTAGCCGAGCTCGAAAAGAACGAAGGCTCGCTGCCTATTTCTTTCCGCAAGAAGCTCGCAGCCAAGGCGTTCTCGCGCACAGCGGCTTATGATGCAGCCATTTCCAACTGGTTCGCAGAAGCGATCAACGACGAAACCCCGACCTATCGCTCGGTTGCAGGCAAGCTGCACTCCGTCATGCGCTATGGCGAAAACCCGCACCAGACCGCTGGCTTTTATCTGACCGGCGAACAGCGTCCGGGTGTTGCAACAGCAACGCAGCTTCAGGGCAAGCAGCTTTCCTATAACAACATCAACGACACCGATGCAGCTTTCGAACTGGTAGCCGAGTTTGACCCAGCCCGCACCGCAGCTGTTGCCATCATCAAGCACGCCAATCCTTGCGGCGTCGCCGAAGCTGCAACCATCACCGAAGCCTATCTCAAGGCGCTCGCCTGCGATCCGGTTTCGGCTTTTGGTGGCATTGTTGCGCTCAACAAGACACTTGATGAAGCGGCCGCTGAAGAAATCGTCAAAATCTTTACCGAAGTCATCATCGCACCGGATGCAACCGAAGGCGCACAGGCCATCGTTGCCGCTAAGAAGAACCTGCGTCTGCTGGTAACGGGCGGTTTGCCTGATCCTCGCGCCAAGGGCATTGCAGCGAAAACTGTTGCAGGCGGTGTGCTGGTTCAGTCACGCGATAACGGCAATGTCGATGACCTCGATCTGAAAGTCGTTACCAAGCGCGCACCAAGCGAAGCCGAACTCAACGATATGAAGTTCGCTTTCCGCGTTGGTAAGCATGTGAAATCGAACGCCATCGTTTATGTGAAGGACGGCGCAACAGTCGGCATCGGTGCAGGTCAGATGAGCCGTGTGGATTCGGCCCGCATCGCAGCGCGTAAGGCAGAAGACGCAGCAGAAGCCGCCGGTCTTGCTGAGCCGCTCACCAAGGGCTGTGTGGTTGCGTCCGACGCATTCTTCCCATTTGCTGACGGTCTGCTTTCTGCTGTTCAGGCAGGTGCAACTGCTGTCATCCAGCCAGGCGGCTCAATGCGTGACGATGAAGTGATTGCTGCGGCTGACGAACATGGCATCGCCATGGTGATGACTGGCATGCGCCACTTCCGTCATTAATCTCAGCAACGGCTTAAACAATTTATAGCCCCCACAACTTAGGTGTTGCGGGGGCTATTTCTTTGTATTCATATCATTTTCGTTTAAGTTCGGTTTAGACTGTAATGAAACACGGAGGAGCATATTTAATGACGCAATTTATCGGTTCCATCGACCAGGGAACCACCAGTTCACGTTTCATTATTTTTGATAGAAACGGCGATATTGTCGCCATGGATCAGCGCGAACACGAGCAGATTTATCCGAAAGCTGGTTGGGTCGAGCACAATCCGAACGAAATTTGGCGCAACACGCAGCATGTTATCGGCGAAACACTGAAAAAAGCGAAGCTCAAGGCTTCCGATATTGCATCCGTCGGCATTACCAATCAGCGCGAAACAACGCTGCTGTGGGACAGGAAGACCGGCGCACCGCTTTATAATGCCATTGTCTGGATGGACACACGCACGGACGAACTGGTCGATCATTTTGTCCAAGATGGTGGCGCTGATCGCTTGCGCGATAAGACGGGACTGCCGATTTCGACTTACTTCTCGGGCCTTAAGCTGCGCTGGATACTCGATAATGTTCCCGGTGCGCGCGAAAAGACAGAAGCAGGCGATGCGCTGTTTGGCACAATCGATAGCTGGCTTGTCTGGAACCTCACCGGCGGTGCAAATGGCGGCATTCACATCACTGATGTCACCAATGCGTCACGCACGCAGTTGATGGACTTGTCTACGCTCAAATGGGACGAGGAAATCCTGCAGCTGTTCGGTATTCCCGCAGCTTGCCTGCCGGAAATTCGTTCTTCCAGCGAAGTCTATGGCGAGATTACCCTGCCAGCGCTTGTCAGTGTCAAGCTTGCAGGCATTCTGGGCGACCAGCAGGCAGCCCTTTTCGGTCAGGCCTGTCTTGAGCCGGGCGAAGCCAAGAACACCTATGGCACCGGCTGCTTCATGCTGATGAATACTGGCGAGAAACTGGTTCCATCCACCTATGGGCTTTTAACGACTGTTGCCTATCAACTTGGTGAACAAAAGCCGATCTATGCGCTGGAAGGTTCCATCGCGATCACCGGCGCACTGGTGCAATGGCTGCGCGATAATCTTGGCATTATCAAAACCAGCGCCGACATTGAAACACTGGCGCGCACGGTCGAAGACAATGGCGATGTCTATTTCGTTCCGGCCTTCTCCGGCCTTTATGCACCACATTGGGAAGATTCTGCACGCGGCGTCATTGCTGGTCTGACGCGCTTTGCCAATAAGGGTCACATTGCCCGCGCTGCCCTTGAAGCAAGCGCCTATCAGGTGCGCGAAGTGCTGGAAGCCATGGTCAAGGATTCAGGCGTAGAGATTACTGAACTGCGTGCAGATGGCGGCATGACCATCAACGAACTGCTCATGCAGTTCCAGTCAGATATTCTCAACGTGCCGGTCGTGCGTCCGAAAATTATCGAAACCACAGCCCTTGGTGCAGCTTATGCGGCTGGGCTTGCAGTTGGTTACTGGAAATCAACCAACGACATTATCGAGAACTGGCAGGTCGGTCAGCGCTGGCATCCAAAGATGACGGCAAAGGAGCGCACTGGCCTGTTCAACGCGTGGGAGAAGGCCGTGCAGCGGTCTCTCAACTGGGTCGATTAGAGCATAATCCGACCGGAGTGGAACGAGGATCGATAAGATTATGCTTAAAGTAAAAAGTTTTAGAGCGCCGATCTGATTCAATCAGATCGAAACGCCTCTAAAACTAAGGCTCTCGTAACAGACCAAACTTGAAAACGATCAATGATTATCGACAGCCGGTGAGCATATCCGCTCACCGGGCGGCTTTTTAGTACCTAAGTTATTTTCTCGGAGTAGATGATGAGCAATGGTTTTATCGGTGAATTTCTCGGCACGATGGTGCTTATCCTATTGGGCGATGGTGTTGTTGCAAACGTGCTTCTTGCAAAATCCAAAGGCCAGAATTCCAGCTGGATCGTCATTACCGCAGGTTGGGGCTTTGCGGTTCTCTGCGGTGTGATGGTTGCCGTTGCGGCTGGCAGTGCAGGTCATCTGAACCCTGCCGTAACGCTTGCTTTTTATGCGGCTGGCACTTTTCCGGCGGCTGACGTCGCGCCCTATATTGCGGCACAGATGCTTGGTGCTTTCACAGGTGCAGTGCTTGTCTATCTCGCCTACCTGCCACACTGGAAGCCAACGGAAGACGAAGGGCTCAAGCTCGGCGTCTTCTGCACCGGGCCTGCCATCCGCAACATACCAGCCAATTGCCTGACCGAGATCATCGGTACCTTCGTGCTGGTATTCGTCGTCATTGCCATTGGCGCAAAGGCTGTTGGCGCAACAGGTGTTCTTGGACCACTAATGGTCGCCCTGCTTGTCTGGGCAGTTGGTGTTTCACTGGGCGGTCCAACCGGCTATGCAATCAATCCGGCACGCGATCTCGGACCACGCATCGCTCATGCTTTGCTGCCTATTCCAGGAAAAGGCGGCTCAGATTGGTCTTATGCCTGGGTGCCCGTAGCAGCGCCGATCATCGGTGGACTGATCGCAATTACCTGCGCCAAAGCAGCAGGCATGATGTGAACTGTAGGGCGCAGCGTCATCGCTGCGCTTTATTTTCAGATGCGTTCAGCCGGATAAGGCGTGGCTTTGGCCAGCAGAAACCCTGCACCAAACAACACAACCAGCACCGACATGCCGAGCGCTGCCGATCCGCTGAGCGCTGTAACAGTCGCCACCAAAAATGGTCCAATGAAACTGGTGGCCCGCCCTGCCAGCGCATAGATACCAAAATAGCGGCCTGACTCTTCCGGTTTAATGCTGCGCGCAAACCATGACCGCGATGATGCCTGTACCGGTCCGAAAGCTGCACCGATCATTAATCCGTAAATCAGATAAGCATGTTCAGCAGGTGTTGCGAACAATCCTTTGACATCCGTCGGTGCGAAGGAAATTAAGCCAAAAATCGTATAGTCGTGGCCTGTCGATACAATACCAAGCGTCGCGATGAAAAGCAGGATGATTGAGCCAAGGACAACCACCTTTGATCCGACCCGTGTATCGAGCTTGCTTGCAAGCAAGCAACTGAAAATCGCCATGACATTGAGGATCATGCCGAACAGACCAATTTCGGTGATCGACCAGCTGAATAGCACCGCCGCATAGCCAGCTCCAAGCGCCAGCAAAGCATTAACGCCATCCTGATAAACCATACGCGCAATCAGAAAGCGAACAATCCCCGGACGTTTGCGAACTTCCCCAAGCGTCTTTTTCAGTTCGCTCAAACCTGAGCGCAAAGCTGGTGCAAGTTTCTCACCCTTTGCCACATCAGGCGTGAAGAAAAACATCGGCAGGATAAATACAAAATACCAGAGGGCAGAAATCGGTCCGGCTATGCGTCCATCTTCGCCTTTTGCTGGATCAATCCCAAACAGCGGATCAATTCCGATGATTGTTTTTCCTGTTTCTGGTGAAGCCGCCAGACAAAACACGATGAAAATCAGCACCGTCATGCCACCAAGATAGCCAAGTCCCCAGGCAATATTCGACACCCGGCCAATATCTTTTTGTGGGACAAGCCTTGGCATCATGGAATCATTGAAGACAATGGAAAACTCTGCGGCAATCATTGCCAGCGCAAAGGCAAACAGCACCCAATAAATATTGGCACCCGGAACAGCGAACCACAGCGTGCAAAGTGCCGTAATTTTGATAATTGCAAAGAAGGCTATCCAAGGTTTTCGTGGACCCGTTCTGTCCGACACAGCCCCCAAAATTGGCGAGAGGATCGCTACGGCAAGCCCTGCTGCTGCAAAGCCATAGCCCCATGCAATTTGCCCAGCCTCGGGGCTCTCTGCCATGCGGGAGATGAAGTAAGGGCCGAAAATAAACGTCGTCACAACTGTAAAAAACGGCTGAGCCGCCCAGTCAAAAAATATCCAGCCCCACACACCCCGGCGTGAAGAATAGCTGTCCTTCGGCATTGCATTTTCCGTCATATGTCGCGCCCATCCCCCGTCAAGCGCTCCGAACTTACACTGCTCGCTTTCACACCACAACAAAGCAAAAAGGGCAGCCTGAGCTGCCCTTTTCAATAGCGGTTAATCGTATCTTATTGCGTCAAGTCTGACATAAGTCCGGCTGCAACAGCGAGACGTGAGACGGTGAGATCACCGCCCTCAGTCAATGCAACCATACGATTTCGGACCTGATCAATACGCGCCGCATCTTCTGCGAACCATGCCGCTGCCGCGTCATTGTCCTTGCCATACTTCTTGAGTGCCGCAATCGTGATACCACGAGCTGCCTGCGTGATCGTATCGCTCGCACGCGACAGCGCCAGTCCGTCATAATAGTCGGTGACAGGAATGGTGCGGGCCGCTTCTTCGATACGTCCAATGCGGAAAGCTTCCGAAACGCCGAAATATGCCTTGGCGGTTGCCACCAGATCAGCATTGGCCAGATGTGCAATCAACGCAATATCCGGCATGATGCCTGCAAGCTGTAGATTGGCCAGACGCTGTGCAAGCTTCTCTGGCGCACCCTTTTCAACAAAGGCTGCCTTGTCAGACTGAACGGCCTCAATGAGGTAATCCGGCATCAGACCATCGAAGCGTGGCTCAAGCGCTGCACGAGCAGTGGTGATGGTGTTCACCAGTTCCGTTAGGTTTGCACGCGTTGTGTCGTTGCGCAGTACCCATGCTGTCGTTGCCAGCAGCATTTCGCCAACCAGATGATAGAACTGGTTCTGCACATCGCCAGCAACTTTGTTGTCGAGCGCATCAATCGCGTCATAGATCGCATCGATCTCAAAGCCATCACGCACAGCTACATAAGCGCGGACGATATCGGCAGGCGACTTGCCGGTCGTGTCGGCCAGACGGCTGATAAAGGTGATACCGCCGCGATTAATGATATCGTTAGCCAGCAAAGTAGCAACGATTTCGCGCTTCAGACGATGGTTTGAAATTTCCTCAGCATAGGTTTTGACCATACGCTTCGGGAAATAACCAAACAGCAGCTGCTCAAAATATGGCTCATCAGGCAGTTTGCTTGCAACCACATCGTCCGACAGCGACAGCTTGGCATAAGCGAGCAGAACCGCGAGTTCTGGACGCGTCAGCGGCTGGCCGGATTTCTGACGATCATTGAGCACCGCATCCGAAGGCAGGTATTCGACCTTGCGGTCCAATAGCTTACGGGCTTCAAGTTCGGCCATGAAGCGTGCCTGGTAAGGCAGCTCGGTAAGACCATGGAGTTCGCTCAAAGACAATGCAAGCGGCTGGAGATAGTTGTTGCGCAACACCAGTTCTGACACATCGTCAGTCATACTAACCAGCAGCTTGTCGCGCGCAGGACGCTTCAATTTACCGGAACGCATGGCAGCAGCCAGTGCAATCTTGATGTTAACCTCAACGTCAGAGCAATTCACACCTGCCGAGTTGTCGATAGCATCGGTATTGTTGCGACCGCCGGTCAGCGCATATTCGATACGTCCGCGCTGCGTCAGGCCAAGATTTGCACCTTCGCCGATTACCCGTGCACGCACTTCCGAACCCGTGATGCGGATTGCATCATTGGCTCGATCACCAACCTGCGCATCGGTCTCAGCAGTCGAGCGAATATAAGTGCCGATACCACCGAACCACAGAAGATCGACCTGCGCTTTCAGGATCGTCGTCATGATTTCTTGCGGCGAAGCAGTGGTTTTGCCAAGTCCGATGGCCTTGGCTGCTTCCGCTGAAAGTGTGATCGTCTTTTGGCTACGGCTATAGACGCCACCACCTTCCGACAGCTTCGAGCGATCATAATCCTGCCAGCTCGAGCGTGGGAGATCGAACAAACGCTTACGCTCTGCAAAGCCGTCAGCAGGGACCGGGTTTGGATCGATGAAGATGTCGCGATGATCGAATGCTGCAACCAACCTGATCTGCTCAGACAACAGCATACCATTGCCGAACACGTCGCCCGACATATCACCCACACCAGCAACCGTGAACGGCTCCATCTGAATGTCTGTGTCGAGTTCACGGAAATGCCGCTTCACGGCTTCCCACGCACCGCGCGCGGTGATGGCCATACCCTTATGATCGTAACCAGCAGAACCGCCCGATGCGAAAGCATCATCAAGCCAGAAGTCATGCGCCTGGCTGATCGCATTCGCCGTATCGGAGAATGTCGCCGTGCCCTTGTCAGCAGCAACTACGAAATAAGGATCATCCTTATCGTGACGAACAACATCGACAGGCGGTACAACATCATTGTCATGGATATTGTCAGTGACGGAGAGAAGCGTCGAGATAAACACCTTGTAAGCGTCACGACCGGCTTCAAACACTGCATTGCGATCACCGCCAACCGGCAGACGCTTCGGATAGAAGCCACCCTTGGCACCAACCGGCACGATCACCGCATTCTTAACCTGCTGTGCTTTTACGAGACCCAGGACTTCTGTGCGATAATCCTGTGCGCGGTCCGACCAGCGCAGACCACCACGTGCAACAGCGCCAAAGCGTAGATGTACGCCTTCAACTTCAGGGCCATAAACGAAGATTTCGCGATAAGGGCGCGGATCAGGCAGACCTTCGACAAGCCGCGGATTGAGCTTGAACGCGAATGTTACGCGTGGGTTGCCCTCGCCATCAGGCTGATAGGCATTGGTGCGCAGCGTTGCTTCGATCAGATTGCGGAAACGACGCAGAATCTGGTCATCATCAATGCTTGGTACGCCGAGAAGTGCGGTTTCAATTGCATCAACAAGTTTGGTTTCAGCAGCATCGCGACGCTTAGCCGATGGGTTGAAACGCAGATCAAACAGCGAATAGAGATCGTTAGCGATTTCTGGATAGCGATTTAATGCTGCCGCGATAAAGCCCTGCGAATAAGCAATACCCGCCTGTTGTAGATAACGACCATAGGCGCGCAGGATCATGATCTGACGTGCGCTCAAACGTGCAGTCTGCACCAGCGCATTATAAGCATCATTGTCAGCGAGACCGTCCCACACAGTGCGGAACACATCTTCCAGCATCTCGCCATCGTCGGACAAATCGACCGGCGCGCCATAAGCATTTACGAGCTGCATGTCGTGTACGTAAACGGCAGCGCCGTCTTTGCCGGCTAATGGAAGATCAATCGTCTGCTCGCTAACCACACGGAAGCCCATGTTTTCAAGAAGCGGCACACGCTGCGACAGCACAACCGGCGCACCATGATGATAGATCTTCAGCGAAACTGCATCCGGTCCATCAGTACGATAGCGATAGAAGTCCACAAACAGCGGAGCTTCTGCACTCAGACCAGCAATACGCTGCGCATCGATAAGCGCTTCCGGAGCTGTGAAGATTTCACGATAGGATTGCGGGAAGCTTGAAGCGAGTGCGACAGTCTTCGCATCAGCGCTATCCGCGCTTTCACGCACGGCATCGTCCCATGTACGAACGATCGAACGCACTTCTTCTTCCAGCGCATCGCGATTCACATGCGGCGTTGAACGCTCATGACGACGGATGACGAACTGCACACGCGTCAAGCCGTTCTGCAAGAACACCGGATGGAATTCGAAGCTGTCGCCGCTATAAATATCAACCAGATAACGACCGATCTTTTCACGCACAACAGAATCGTAACGGTCGCGCGGAATGTAAACGAGTACGGTGGCAAAACGGCCAAAGCGATCCAGACGTGGAACAGCGCGCACACGCGGACGTTCGCCCAATGCCAGAATAAGTTCTGCATTGGCTGTCAGGCTTTCCGTATCAATCTGGAAAAGCTCATCGCGCGGATATTCTTCCAGCACGTTGATAAGCGCCTTACCCGAATGGTCTTCGCGGTTAAAGCCAAGATGCTTAATGACCGCATCAGCCTTTGAACGGATGAACGGGATGCCGGCAACAGAGCTTGTATAAGCAACGGAAGTAAACAGACCGACGACACGAAGCTCACCAATGGCTTCGCCATTTGGCCCGAAAATCTTCACGCCAACATAATCGAGATAAGACCGGCGATGTATAAGCGAAAGCGAGTTCGCCTTGGTTACGATCAGCGGTTCACTGCCGTCGAGGAAGTCTGTGATTTCGCGTGGCGTCGCCTTGTCATCATCGTCCTTACGCAGAACGCGGACTTCGCCGTCATTGAGAATGCCAAGCGTTTCCTTATTCGGAACCAGATCACGCTTGTCGCCCTTGCCCTTGAAGGTCAGTTCGCGCATTCCGAGGAAGATGAAGCGGTTATCACGCAGCCATTCAAGAAAAGCGATTGCTTCCGGCATGGCCGGATCAAGTGTGAGTTTCTGAACGCGTTTGTAATCATCAATCGCCACATCGAGGCGCTTGATCATCGGCTTCCAGTCGCTGACGGCTGAACGAACCTGTCCAAGCACACGCTTGATTGCAGCAGTCAGATCGGCCTTGGCCTGCTTATCGAGCAGTGGCAGGTGAATCTGCACAAGACTGACGCGCTCGACGCCCTTAGCAGGTGCGAGCTGCGATGCTTCGCCCAAAATAGTCAGGCCATCTTTTTCCCGCTCAATATCGAGAACCGGGTGAACAACCATGAAAATCTGGCTGACATGATCGTTCAGCTCACCCATGATCGAGTCAAGCAGGAACGGCATGTTGTCATTGACGATGGTAATGACGCTGACAGGACGGCCATGGCGTTCGATACTGTTATCGACGCTGATAATGCTCTTACCCTTGCGATAGGATTCAAGCGCTTCAAAGCCATACTGGGCAGATTTATCGAGCGCTGCGGCATCATAAGCCGCGAGATCTTCGGGCGGTGCCCATTCGAAAAGAAGCTGCGAAAATGCGGTTAGCGTCTTCGACTTTCCTCCCTTCTTCTCCTCCTTGGCTGCCTTGGAACCCTTGATTTTGCTCGACCGATCCTGCTTTGCAGTCACGTCGGATACTCCTGTCATGATGGCAATGCGCGCCAAACTAGCAGATTGCCCACTCGTTTCGATGACAAATCGTTGAAAACAACCAAATATTTCCGTGAAAGTCAGAAAATTCGCATCTAATCCATTTAAATTGGAACAAAACTTCGGAAAGCTTTTGAAAAATTTCAGAATGTGCCGTTGAGGCTGTACGGAAATGACACAGCTTCTTTACGTAAGCGTCACAAAAGCTAAATTTCGCCACAAATCATGGCCGAATCTGATGCTGTTAACGGCCCTTAAAGTTCGATGAGATGGTCATCCAATTCATTGACATTATGCGCGCCTGCCGGGAAATTTTTCTCCAGCAAATCGCCTGCCTGGCCAATCGCCAACACAAAGCCTTCGGCCACTTCCGAGCGTGATGCATGATGGGTCAGCGTGGCAACGATGCTGTTCCATTCGTCCTGCTCAACCCGCGCATGAATACCCGCATCGGCAATCACTTCTGCATAATGTTCAGCCATCGATACAAACAACAGGATGCCGGTGCGATGTTCGGTGATATGGACATTGCGCGCCAGAAACTGCTGCAAAGCATTGAGATGTGCGCGCTTGTAGCGAATGCGACGCGGCACCAGCAGCATCCGCACTGTCGGCACAAACCAGAGCAGCGCCATCGCTGTGGCAAACGCCGCAAGTATGGCAAGGCCAAACATTGGTAGGCTAATGTCAAACCAATACCAATGCGCGAGAAAAGCCATGATAACCGAAGCAAGCAGAATACCGCAGGTCGCAACAAAACCCGCTGCAAAGAAATAGTCATCACTGGTGCGCGCCAGCACTGCGTAGATTTCACCACTCGTATTGGCTTCCGCCGCACGGATAGCCACTGCAATGCGCTCGTGATCCTGTTCGCTGATAAGGTTTTTATCACTCATAAAACTTTTCCCTACCAGCTTCCTGAGGCACCGCCGCCACCTGATGAACCGCCACCGCCGGAGAACCCGCCACCACCGCTGCTACCGCCAGATGACCAGCCCCCACCCGAAGACCGACCACCGCCTGAGCCGCCTCTTGAGTTGAAATCCATCACCATACCGAGCCAGCGATATTTGCCGGGTCCGATCTTTTGACCAAAAATCGGTGTCAGGATCGCCATGCCAAAGCCGCCAAAGAAGATCACAGCCCAGAAAATGATGAAGATCACAAAGATCCAGTCGATGTCATCGGAACCAGAACTGGTCTGAACATTCCGCTTGGCACGCGCTTCGAGTTCCGCGCCATCGCCTGATAACACCGACAAAATGCCATCGACGCCCTGCACGATTCCTTCGGAAAAATTACCGCTGCGGAACTCCGGAATTATCGTGCCATTGATGATAACGCTCGACAGCGCGTCAGTCATCGTGCCTTCAAGACCATATCCGACCTCGATACGCACCTTGCGATCATTAGGAGCCACCACAAGCAGGATACCGTTATTCTCCTGCTTTTGCCCCAATGCCCATGCGCGAAACAGGCGGTTTGAATAGCTTTCGATGTCTTCGCCATTGAGACTCGGCAGCGTTACCACAACAACCTGATCGGACGACTTTGCTTCAAAATCGGCCAACTTCTGCTTGAGTTGCTGTAGCTGCGACGGATCGATAATCCCGGCCGCATCAACCACACGACCTGTCAGTGCCTGTGTCGGCTTTGCCGCATCCTGCGCATTCGCGCCGACCGCAACAAAACTTGCAAACAGGAAAAGCAGAAACGCTGCAAGCAATCGTGGTCCATTCAGACCACGAACCACCGCATCACGCATGGGGAGCAAAGCTGCCACGGGTCGCCCGATCCGTTTTTAAAATTTGACCTGTGGTGCGCTCTGGCTTGACGCATCGGCACTGAATGTCTGCATTGGTGCAGCATCGCGATACCAGATCCATGTCCAGATCATCGTCGGCATAGTGCGGATCGATGTATTATAGACGCGGACCGCTTCAATATAATCGCGTCGGGCCACAGCGATACGGTTTTCCGTCCCTTCCAGCTGCGATTGCAGCGCTAGGAAGTTCTGATTGGCCTTCAGATCAGGATAACGCTCCACCACCACCATCAGGCGCGAAAGCGCGCTGGTGAGGTTTGCCTGATTGTCCTGAAACTGCTTGAAGAGTTCAGGATTGTTCAATGTCTCCGGCGTAATCTGCACTTGCGTCGCCTTGGCGCGCGCTTCGATCACGGCTTCCAGCGTTTCCTTTTCGTGTGCCGCATAGCCCTTCACGGTTTCTACCAGATTGGGCACCAGATCAGCGCGGCGCTGATACTGGTTCTGCACTTCGCTCCATGCGGCTTTCGCCTTCTCATCATTGGTTGGAATTGTGTTGAAACCGCACGCCGAAAGCAGCGGCACCAAAACAGCCAAACCCAGGGCAACGAAAATGCGACGGAATGAAAACGCACGAATAGCCGTTACAGCCGACATGGTATTCTCCTGAACAGGGCGCTTTTTCAGCGCTGTAAAACTCTATGCTCGCATATGCACACTGACGAAAATGCGAGCCGTCAAATCAATAGGATAGACGAAAACTGCGCGTTTTCCAGTCGTTTAATTTCAGGGCAGAATAGAAACAAAAAAGGCAGCGGATTGCTCCGCTGCCTTTCCATTCGCAAGTTGCGAAAAATTATTCGCTTGCAGCTTCTTCAGCTGGAGCAGCTGCTGCGGCAGCAGCGGCTTCTGCTTCAGCAGCAGCCTTTGCAGCTGCATCTTCTTCAGCCTGCTTAGCCATAGCAAGACGTTCCTGAGCCTTCTTGCCTGGCAGACCCTTGGTCAGGTTGCTGCGTTCTTCACGCTTTGCAATACCTGCCTGATCGAGGAAGCGAAGAACGCGATCTGTTGGCTGTGCGCCCTGTGCAATCCAATGCTGAATGCGGTCAGCGTCGAGCTTTACGCGTTCTGCGTCTTTCGCAAGCATTGGGTTCCATGCGCCAACGGTTTCGATGAAACGGCCGTCGCGTGGGCTGCGAGCGTCAGCAACAACAACGTGGTAGTAAGGACGCTTCTTGGAACCAGCGCGTGCGAGACGAATCTTAAGAGCCATTTTTTCTTTCCTTTAGTCAATTATCCTGCCCTGTCGGGCAATTTGTTAAAACAGTTCGGTTGTTTAGTTTCCGCTGTGATTGGCAGCGGCATGCTCATGGTGCCGAATGACTTCCTTCACGATGAAATTCAGGAATTTTTCGGCAAAATCTGGATCCAGATGGGCATCAACAGCCAGCGCGCGCAGACGCTCAACCTGACGCTTCTCACGGGCCGGGTCAGCAGCAGCAAGGTCGCGCTCGGCTTTCAAGACACCCACAGCTTTTGTGCAGCGAAAACGCTCAGCAAGCATATGGATGAGTGCCGCATCGATGTTATCGATGGAAGCACGCAAAGAGAGAAGTTCAGCGGGTACAGTGTTCTGTTCGTCAGCCATCTTACTCACTTCTTCTTCGGCAGGCCGGGAAGACCGCCACCAAAGCCCGGAAGCTTAGGACCGCCCAAACCCGGCAGACCTCCACCGGGAAGGCCAGGCATTCCGCCGCCTTTAGTCAGACCAGCAGCTTCCGCCTGTTTGGCAAGCGCTTCAAGCTGCTTGGGGTCCATCTTGGACAGATCAGGCATACCGCCCATGCCACCACCAAGACCGCCAAGGCCCATCTTGCCAGCAAGACCGCCCATCATCTGCTTCATCATTCCGCCCTTGCCTTTGCCCATGACTTTCATCATGTCGGCCATCTGGCGGTGCATCTTGAGAAGCTTGTTAATGTCGGCAGAACTGGTGCCGGAACCCTTAGCAATGCGCTGCTTGCGGCTGTGCTTGAGCAGATCAGGATTGGCGCGCTCGGCTTTGGTCATCGAACCGATGATGGCAATCTGACGATCAAAAACCTTGTCATCAAGACCGGCAGCTGCTGCCTTGTCCTTCATGCCACCCATGCCGGGCATCATACCCATAATGCTGCCCATACCGCCGAGCTTCTTCATCTGGCCAAGCTGATCAGCAAGATCATTCAGATCGAACTTGCCCGACTGCATCTTCTTAGCCATCGCTGCGGCTTTTTCGGCATCGATGTTTTCAGCAGCTTTTTCGACGAGCGAAACAATGTCGCCCATGCCCAAGATTCGATCAGCAATACGCTTTGGATAAAACTCCTCAAGCGCATCCATCTTTTCGCCAGTGGCGATCAGCTTGATAGGCTTACCGGTGATTGCGCGCATCGAAAGTGCAGCACCGCCACGTCCATCGCCGTCCATACGGGTCAGCACGATGCCGGTAATGCCAACGCGCTCATCAAAGTTGCGCGCGAGATTAACCGCATCCTGACCAGTCAGACTGTCGGCAACGAGCAGAATTTCATGCGGATTGGCGGCTTTGCGGATATCCGCCATTTCCACCATCAGCGGCTCGTCGATATGCGTACGACCAGCGGTATCAAGGATCACCACATCATGACCGCCAAGCTTTGCAGCCTGAACGGCGCGCTTGGCGATTTCAACTGGCGTCTGACCAGCGATGATCGGCAATGTATCGACAGAAGTCTGAATACCGAGCTGACGAAGCTGTTCCTGTGCTGCCGGACGACGCGTATCAAGCGACGCCATCAACACCTTTTTACGCTGACGTTCTGTCAGGCGCTTGGAAAGCTTGCCCGTCGTTGTTGTCTTACCCGAGCCCTGCAAACCAACCATCATAATGACGACAGGCGCTGGTGCGTTCAGATCAACTGTAACGCCTTCGGTACCGAGCATTTCGATAAGTTCGTCATGGACGATCTTAACGACCATCTGGCCGGGCTTAATGCTTTTGAGAATTTCAGCGCCGACAGCCTTCTCACGAACACGGTCGGTGAAAGAACGAACCACTTCCAGCGAAACGTCGGCTTCAATGAGCGCACGACGCACTTCGCGCAGCGCAGCCGCCACGTCGCTTTCGGAGAGAGCGCCGCGTCCGGTCAGGCCGTTTAGAATGGAGCCAAGACGCTCCTGAAGTGATTCAAACATCTAATTTCCTTTTAATCCGCGAGGAGGCTCAGTGCTTCACCGGGATAGATCGTTCTTTGATCAAACCAGTTCAAGAACCAACCAAAGCGATACATCACCCGAGGGCGCATCGCGCTGTCGGATGTGGACCTCCGGGATCGTTTTATACCAAATGGGTCCCGGTCGGTGGCTCGCGTTCTGAAGATCGCGGATAGATTGGTTGAGGCTTTAAGGCGGAGAGCCCGTAATGTCAAGCAAAAGCCCGAAAACGGGAGTCCAGAACGCGTCATCTTTGCCTATAAAACACAGTTATGGCGATTGGATTTACCAAAACTTGAACAATGCATGAGACAAGGACTATAAGCGCAGCGCCGCTTTGAAGGCTTTCAGCCTCATTGCGACATGACATTCGGTGTAAAGAATGGCAAATTCGCGCCGAGGTAGAATCAACTCCAAAGGAGATACGTATGGCATTGTTTGCCAAGGGCCGGACATGGACGGCAGCAGCAGTTCTTGCAGTAAGCATGATGGCTGGTACAAGCATCGTCGAAGCAGCCCAATGTGGCAACAATGGCGCTGGCTATAATGCCTGGCTCCAGCAGACAGTCAAGGAAGCGCAGTCGCGCGGCATTGGCAATCGCGCCATCAACGCTCTGAAGAACACCAAATATGCGCAGGCTACAATCAATGCCGACCGCAATCAGAAGAGCTTCAAGCTGACGTTTGAACAGTTCATGCAGAAGCGTGGCGCAAACACCATCATTCAGCGCGGCAAGTCGATCAAGAAGCAGAATGCAGCGCTCTTCGCAGCAATCGAAAAGCGCTATGGCGTTCCTGCTGGCCCACTGATCGCGATCTGGGGTATGGAAACAGGCTTCGGTGCTTATCTTGGCAAGCAGCACACGCTTTCTGCTGTCGCAACGCTGGCATATGATTGCCGCCGCAGCGATTTCTTCACCAACCAGCTTTATTCGGCGCTCAAGCTAATCGACAATGAAGATCTTGATCCAAATGCTGTCGGCGCGATGCACGGCGAAATTGGCCAGACCCAGTTCCTGCCAGCGAACGTTCTGAAATATGGCGTTGACGGTGATGGCAGCGGTCACATCGACATGGCACGTTCAAAGGCTGACGCGCTTTACTCGACAGCAAACTTCCTCGTCGGCCACGGCTGGAAACGCGGTGCTGGCTACCAGCCGGGTGAACCAAACTACGGCGCAATCCAGGGTTGGAATGCTGCGCAGGTTTACCAGCGCGCTATTGCCGTCATGGGCAAAGCAATCGACGAATAATCATAGATACGGCGAAGCAAGCATTATGCTTCGCCATATTAAGAATAAAGAAAAGCCCCGATTTTCGGGGCTTTTTTGTTTTATGCGGTTGGCTCAGTAGTGTTTGCAACTGCAACGTCAGGCCGCTTAAAATCGCCTGTCTGCTGGTCCATCACCCACAGTTCGCCGGTCGAAATATCGAACCATGCGCCATAAAGGGTAAGCTTGCCCTTCTTCTCAAGAATATCGACACATGGGAATGTGCGAAGATTGTTGAGCGAATAACGGATCGAAATGCGTTCCAGCGCTGTCTGACGTTCTGTCGGTGTCATCAGATCATTACCGCTGATCGTTTCCGCAGCCGGTGCAATCAGGCTCATCCACTTGCCAATGAAATCGCTTGGTGAAAGCGGTGCAAATTGAGTATCAAGCGCTGCCTTGATACCGCCGCATCGGCCATGGCCCATGACAACAATATTCTTTACCTTGAGGCTCTGCACGGCAAATTCTAGTGCAGCCGAAGCCGCATGGAATTCGCCATCAGGCTCATAAGGTGGAATAAGATTGGCAACATTGCGCAAAACGAACATTTCGCCCGGCGCAGAGTTGAAAATTGTTTCTGGAGCGGCGCGGGAATCGCAGCAGGCAATGACCAGTGTTTCTGGTGCCTGACCTTTTTCAGCGAGTTCCTTATAACGTGCCGTTTCAGACGCGAAATGCTCGCTCATGAAGGTTTGGTAACCGGCGAGGAGTGAATCTGGAATATCAGCCATGACTTTCCATTATCCCTATCGAAAACGCAGAGCAATCAAAAAACATCGGACCATAATCCTTGCGACCCGTTGCCGCTTACGAGAGTTCTATGCACGCAAGCCTTTGGTCGGATGAACCAGCCGCCTCGTCTGCACCATCGCCATTGGTGTGGCCAAACTCGATGCATCAGCTTCCAGCATCAGCTCATCAGCTCCGCGCTTTGCTGAACGCGCAATGATTTCAAATACGGCTGCCGTGGTGCTTTGGAGTGATTTTTCCTCCGAGAAACCAGCAAGTCTGCGTGCCAAAAACACCGCAGAGGTAAGATCACCAAGGCCATTGGTTGGCCCATCAACACAACGATGTTCCGCCATAAGCGCTGAGGTCGGCGTCAGCAAAATGTTACCGATGCTACCCGTCATCAGCGGAAACGCCGATGTTACCAGCATCGTTGCCGGTCCGGTATCAAGGGATGCTTCCATCAATGCCTTGTTGTCTTCCAGCTCAACACCTGTCAGCCAAGAAAGCTCAAAACGATTGGGCGTTGCAATATCCGCAAGCGGCATCAGATGGTCACGAATACCGATTGCTGTCGCTTCCGGTACATAAAGCCCCTTCTGATCGCCAATCACCGGATCACAAAGATAAAGCGCTTTGGGATTGCGTTCTTTGACCTTTTTAACCAGCCCCGCAACGGCCTGAGCTTGTTCCGAATTGCCAAGATAACCGGTCAGGATCGCGCCCACTTCTCCAAGCCAGGGTGCGCGCTCAAGATCCTGCATAAGCGTTGCAAACTCTTGTGGAGGCGGCACGATGCGTCCTGCAGGACCATGGCCTGGATGCCACGGCAGCACCACTGTCGGCACAGCCCAAACGGGGAAACCGAGCGTTTCGAGTGCGAATACGGCGGCGCGATTTCCAACGGAACCGCGCACGACATGGCTTGAGATGACAATAACGGTTGTCGCGTCCGAAGGCGCAGAAAGCGTCATGTTAAACCTGGCTTTGCATGAGATAGGAAATGAGCCAAACGATAATCGCCAGCGTGATGATGAGACCAAGCCACCGCCCGATGCGCGTGGCCCAAAGTTCGATAGGGTCGTTTTCAGGAGCATCGACGGCAGAAAGATGTTTGCTTGTACGAGAAAGCCCGCGCCGAACAATGGCTTGCGGGCCTGTTTGCTCACGCGCAAGCCTCTCAAGAATACGCTCAGCTTCATCCTGACGCTCGCGTCCCGGATTTCCGCCCTCGCCTATGCCCGCCTGATGGCGTTCTCCCATGTACTGCCTGCCTTCAAGAAAGACTCGTGCCCCGGATGAGACGATATAGCATCATGCCCGGAAGGCAGTTCTGCAAGCAGAATATTGTCTGCTTATGTCAGTTTCACGATGAGCTTACCGAAATTACCGCCTTCTAGCATCGAAATGAAAGCCTTTGGGGCATTTTCAAGCCCCTCGACAATGTCTTCGCGATAGCGAACTTGACCATCAGCAATCCACTTCGCCATATCATGATAAAAAGCTGGACGCTGATCAGCAAAATCACGCTGGATGAAACCGCGAATAGTCAGGCTTTTGGTCAGGATATCGCGCATCAGCAGCGGCATGCGGTCAGGTCCGTCAAACGCGCCCTTCTGATTATATTGCGCAATCAGACCGCAAACCGGAATACGTGCAAACGGATTGAGAAGCGGCAGAACTGCATCAAAAACCTTGCCGCCAACATTCTCGAAATAAACATCAATGCCCTTCGGACAAGCCAACGCCAGTTCCTGAGCGAAATTATCGGAGCGATGATCAAGTGCTTCATCAAAGCCAAATTCATCAATCAGTGCTTTGCATTTGTCAGGCCCACCAGCAATGCCGACGGCACGCGCGCCTTTAAGCTTGGCGATCTGACCGACAGCGGAGCCAACGGGTCCGGTTGCTGCCGCAACAACAACAGTTTCACCCTCTTTGGGCTGACCAATGGTCAACAAGCCAGAATAAGCGGTAAATCCCGGCATCCCCATCACACCAAGCGCCGTTGTGACCGGCGCTTGCTTCGGGTCGAGTTTGCGCAATGTTGATGCATCGGCAACCGCATAGCTCTGCCAGCCCGAATGCGAGAGAACAAAATCGCCGGGAAGAAATCCCGCGCTGTTGCTTTTTACAACTTCGCCGACCGTGCCACCCTCCATTGGAGCACCGATCTCAACCGGAGCAGCATAGGATTTGGCTGCACTCATGCGCCCGCGCATATAGGGATCCAGCGACAGATAGCGGATTTTGAGCAGAACCTCGCCTTCACCCGGCTCAGGAATTGCGGCTTCATCAAGACGGAAATTGTCGGCACTTGGCTTTCCATCCGGGCGCGATGCAAGGACGATCCGCTGATTGATTTTTCCGCTCATAAATCCGTCTCCTGATATTCTCGATAAGACGTAATCTAGTGCGCGTTCAGGAAAAGTGCACCTGATTCATTGCAAAGATCGATAAAGAAAAACTCGCCCATGGCGGGGGCACCATGAGCGAGGTCTCTCACTTGGAGAAAGACTAACTCGTTAGTCCATCGTCGGGATAACGAACTCTGCGCCATCCTTAACGCCATGCCGTGCGCCCGCAGCAGAGCGAGGACGCACAACATGAAAAACGTCTGGCGTTAGCCCATCGTTGGGATGACGAACTCCGCGCCATCTTTAACGCCTGACGGCCAACGCGAGGTGACAGTCTTGGTCTTTGTGTAGAAGCGGAATGCATCCGGACCGTGCTGGTTGAGATCGCCAAAGCCCGAAGCTTTCCAGCCACCAAAGGTGTAGTAAGCAATTGGAACTGGGATCGGCACATTGATACCAACCATGCCAACCTGAACGCGGCTTGCGAAATCGCGCGCTGCATCGCCATCACGGGTGAAGATCGCAACGCCATTGCCGTATTCATGTTCGTTCGGCAGAGCGAGCGCTTCTTCGTAAGTCTTGGCGCGAACTACCGAGAGAACGGGACCGAAGATTTCTTCCTTATAGATGCGCATGTCGGATGTGACGTTATCGAACAGGCAGCCACCCATGTAGAAGCCGTCTTCATAGCCCTGCATCTTGAAGCCACGGCCATCGACAACGAGCTTCGCGCCTTCTTCAACACCAAGGTCAACATAGCCACGCACACGATCAAGCGCTGCTTTTGAGACCAGCGGGCCGTAATCAGCAGAATTATCAGTCGAGGTGCCAATTTTCAGCGCTTCAACGCGTGGAATGAGCTTTTCCATCAAACGGTTTGCGGTGTCTTCACCAACAGGGACAGCAACCGAAATCGCCATGCAGCGTTCGCCAGCCGAACCGTAGCCAGCACCGATCAATGCATCAACGGTTTGATCCATATCGGCATCCGGCATGATCAGCATGTGGTTCTTGGCACCACCGAAGCACTGAACGCGCTTACCGTTCGAGCAACCACGACCATAAATATACTGCGCGATTGGCGTCGAGCCAACGAAGCCAATGGCCTGTACGTCCGGATCGTCGAGCAGCGCGTCGACCGCATCCTTGTCACCATTGACGACGTTGAAAATGCCAGCGGGAAGACCAGCTTCCATGAACAATTCAGCAAGGCGCATCGGTACGCCCGGATCGCGCTCTGAAGGCTTGAGAATAAAGGCGTTACCGCAAGCAATCGCCGGACCGGCTTTCCAAAGCGGGATCATCGCTGGGAAGTTGAACGGCGTGATGCCAGCAACAACGCCAAGCGCCTGACGCATCGAATAGGTGTCGATACCTGTACCGGCATTGTCGGTGAACTCACCCTTGAGCATATGCGCCGAGCCGAGGCAGACTTCCACAACTTCAAGACCACGCTGAATGTCGCCCTTGGCGTCAGCAATCGTCTTGCCATGTTCGCGGGCAAGCAGTTCTGCAAGGCTGTCATATTCGGCTTCAACCAATTCAAGGAACTTGCGCAGAATACGCACGCGACGCTGCGGGTTTGTAGCAGCCCAAGCAGGCTGGGCAGCTTTGGCGTTTTCGACTGCCGCACGCACTTCATCCTTGGTTGCCAGGGCAACTGTGCCCTGCACCGAACCGTCAAGCGGCTGATAAATATCTGTGGTGCGTCCGCTTTTTCCAGCAACATGCTTGCCGCCGATGAAATGTCCTACAGTGCGCATCGAAATGCCTCCCAGCTGTTGTGTTCCATAAGGCGACATACGAGCCACCCTTCTCGAGGTGCATCTTGACTCTGCAAATTCATGATTGCAAGTCGCTGAAAAGCGTATCCGTTGTGCATTTTTTATAGTACGATTTTGTAAAGATCACGCTCACGCAGAGAATGCCATGAACTGGGATGATATTCGGATATTTCTGGCTGTTGCACGTTCGGGTCAGATTCTCGGAGCAGCAAAGCGACTTGGCATTAACCACACAACCGTTGCGCGCCGTCTGACAGCGCTTGAAGCGGCTCTGTCGACCACGCTTTTGACGCGCCGCACAAATGGGTCGACACTCACCCATGCGGGCGAAGAATTTCTGCTGGCAGCAGAACGCATGGAAGCGGAAATGCTCTCCGCACGTTCACATATCGGCAATGCCGATGTTGCAGTTTCCGGAACGGTGCGTATTGGAGCACCCGATGGCTTTGGCGTGAATTTTCTCGCTCCGCGACTGGCACGGCTCACACAGCAATATCCTGACCTGACTATTCAGCTGGTTCCCGTGCCGCGCTCGTTTTCGCTGTCACGACGCGAGGCTGATATTGCGATTACCGTCGAACGCCCGGAACAAGGACGGCTGATCGCACGCAGGCTGGTGGACTATACGCTCGGCCTATACGCGCATCGCAGCTATCTTGAAGAACACGGCACACCGCAAAGCACCGAAGAGCTGAGCAATCACAGGCTGATTGGCTATGTCGAAGATCTTGTCGTCAATCCATCACTGGCCTATGCGCCCGAAATAAGCCGCGACTGGAAGCCGGATTTTGAAGTTTCCAGTGCACTTGGCCAGGTGGAAGCGGTTCGAGCAGGTGCTGGTATCGGCATCCTTCACGCGTTTATTGCGAGGGCTGATCCCGATCTTATACCGCTGTTCCCAGATCGCACGATCCGGCGCGCTTACTGGCTGACTTATCATGAATCCGCACGCACGTTGCGGCGTGTCACGGCAGTTTCGGCGCTAATTTCAGAGCTGGTTGAGAGCGAAAAGTCGCTGTTTAGCTAACCAAGACGCCAATAAATCGCCATAACGGCAGCGATCATAATGACCGGAATATAGAGCGCATCCAGTCCGATAAAATAATGCCCTAAACCGCCACAAACCGCCCCGATCATTAGCGACAGCCAGACGGAAAAATGTTGCAACCAGCGCCAGCGCGGAACCTCTCCGCGCATATATCCCGCAAGGTCGGCTGCTGAATTAAACAGTGTGCCCGTTACGTAAGTAACGCCCAAGCGCGCCGAACCAATCGGCTGCACGGCGGCATTTTGCGCGCCCATAGCGGCAGCAAGCATCAACACCGGATGGATCAACTCCAGCCCAAAGCGGCGCAAGATACAGACGAGAACAAGTATCAGCGCCACAATCGCCATTACTGCAATGCTACCATTTCGGCCATAAGCACGAACGGCAAGTGTGCCAAGAAAGGCTCCTGCAAAGAACAAACCAATCAGCGCGACCGGAAGCCAGACGATGACACGCCCCATAATATCGGGCTGTCTAGCGATGGCGAGACCAAGCTGTGTCGTGTTGCCACTCATAAACGAGGCAAAAAAGCCGCCCAATTCCAGAAAGGCTATTCCATCAACAAAACCAGCGGCAGCCGTTAAAGCCAAACCGAGCGACAGCTTTGAATTCGGTGTCATTTTTCCAAGCTTTGAAAGAAAGTCGCCCGATTGTGACAACCGGGCAAAAATTTCGTCAGACGCGTTTGACGATCCGCAGAATAATCAAAAGGATTGCTGCACCAATAAACGCATTGATGATGGAAGCGATCACACCGCCACCAACCGAAAAGCCGAGACGCGGTAACAGCCAACCTGCAAAGAAGGCACCAATCACACCAACGATGATGTTACCGATGAGGCCAAAGCCACCGCCCTGCACGACTTTGCCAGCCAACCAGCCAGCAATCAGACCCACAAACAGAAATACAAGAAGACTCATACCATCCATAAGCATTTCTCCCACTCAAAAGGCGTCCACGACGCATCATGACCAAGTTGACAATGAGTCGGCTTAGCACACAAGAGGGCTTATGAATTATGGTGCGAGATGCCGGAAAGCGCTGACGGCCTCTTCATAGACCTTGCGCTTGAAAGGCACGATCAGCTCAGGCAATTCCTGCATCGGCTTCCATGCCCATTCCTCAAACTCTGCCGTGTGTCCACCGGGCGGCGGGTTGATCGCGATTTCGCTCTCATCACCTTCAAAGCGGTAGGCAAACCACTTTTGTGTTTGGCCACGATATTTGCCCTTAAGCGCCTGACCAACAAGATGCGGCGGCAAATCGTAATTGATCCAGTTTGGTGCTTCTTCAAGCAAAGTGACCGACTTCATGCCGGTTTCTTCATAAAGCTCGCGCAATGATGCGACTGCCGGATCTTCGCCCTTGTCGATACCGCCCTGCGGCATCTGCCAAAGCTGTGTTGCGCCGTCCATTTCATCACCCGGAATGACGATGCGGCGACCCGCCCAGACGAGGCCAGCCTTATTGAGCACCATCAACCCAACGCAGGGGCGATAGGGTAGGCTTTCAGGATCGACAAGGCCTTTATGCTTCGACATGGTATCTCCGTATGCGGGTGTTTGAATAAGTCTTATGCGCCTGATTATAGTGTTTCAATATTATTGACGTGCGACAAAAAGAAAACGCGGAAGCCTGAACTCCCGCGTTTATAACAATCATATCGAAAACCAGTTAGTTCAACACGGCCTTCTTAGGGTCTGGTGGGAATGATGCATTGGCGACTTCACCACGCAGGAGCTTCAATGCTTCATTGAGCTGCACGTCATCCTTGGCTTCGAGCGGCACATAAGCTGCCGATCCCGATCCCTGATCGTCTTCAGCATTGCCCTTGATGTGACCCTTAAGCTCGGACTCACCACGCACAACGTCCTGACCGAGCATTTCTGGCGGCAGGGGCTGATCAACCTTGATGTCCGGCGTGATGCCCTTACCCTGAATCGACTTGCCAGATGGTGTGTAATAGAGCGCGGTCGTCAGACGCAACGATCCATTTTCGCCAAGCGGGATAATCGTCTGAACCGAGCCCTTGCCGAAGGACTGCGTGCCAAGCACCGTTGCACGGCGATGATCCTGCAAAGCACCGGCAACGATTTCCGAAGCACTGGCCGAGCCACCATTGATCAGCACGATCACTGGCTTGCCATCAACAAGATCGCCCTTGCGTGCATCAAAGCGCGTTACATCCTGTGGATCGCGACCACGCGTCGAAACAATTTCACCCTTGTCGAGGAAAGTGTCTGAAACAGCGACCGCCTGATCAAGCAGACCACCCGGATTAAGCCGAAGGTCGAGCACGTAACCCTTGAGCTTATCGCCCGGAAGCTTTTCCTGAATATCCTTGATCGCCTTACGTAGATCATCCGATGTCTGCTCCGTGAAGGAAATCACACGCAGATAGCCGACATCATTTTCAACACGCGAGCGAACAGCCTTCACCTTGATCACAGCGCGATCAATCTTGAGCGTGATCGGCTTTTCCGCGCCCTCGCGAATAAGGGTGAGTTCAATCGGCGAACCAACTTCACCGCGCATCTTTTCAACTGCGTCGCTGAGGCTCAGACCACGCACTTCCGTGCCATCGATCTTGCTGATCAGATCGCCTGCGAGCACACCAGCTTTCGAAGCAGGCGTGTCATCGATCGGGGCAATGACCTTCACAAGGTCGTTGTCCATTGTGACTTCAATACCAAGACCGCCAAACTCACCCTTGGTCTGCACGCGCATGTCCTGCGCTGCTTCCGGATTGAGGTAAGACGAGTGCGGATCAAGCGAAGTCAACATGCCGTTGATCGCGCTTTCCGTCAGCTTCTTATCATCGGGCGGCGTCACATATTGCTGGCGCACGCGCTCAAAAATATCACCGAAAAGAGCCAGGTCCTTATAGACATCGCTGTCTTTTCCCGCTGCTGCAAACGCAGTGGAAGCAGGCGCGCCCTGAACCATCACCATGGCTGACGCGCCCAACAGGGCTCCGGCGAACAGCAGCGACAGTTTACGTATCATTTTGTGTCCTTCCAGAAAGCCGCTCGGACCACCATGGGGCCGGATCTACGGGTTTTCCATCTTTTCGAAACTCAATGTAGAGCAATGGAGCGCCATTGCCCACCTCAATTGGTGCAACACTTGCGAGAAGTTTTTCTCCCATCGCGCCCACAGGCTCACCCGCCAAAACGAACTGACCCTGAGCAACGTCGATTCGACCCATGCCAGCCATGACAATATGATATCCATTGCCAGCATCGAGGATCAAGAGCTGTCCATAAGATCTGAATGTTCCTGCATATAACACAACGCCATCGGAAGGTGACGTAATCGTGGCAGCAGGCAAGGTTTCAACCACCTGCCCCATCATGTTGCCACCGACACCATCCTTCTCCGCAAAATGACGGATCGTCTTTCCGGCGGCAGGCAGTACCAGCCTTCCCTGTAACGATGCAAAATCAATCTGCGCATGAAGGCGGTTCTCGTCAGGTGTTGATTCTCCGGCCTTTTCCTGCGCTTTTGCAAGGCGTTCGGCTTCGGCCTTGCGCGCTGCATCAGCGGCATCGCGCACGCCCGCCATTTGCTTATCAAGCCCGTCAATCAGCTCTTTCAGGCTGCCCGCACGATCTGCAAGCTCTTCAGAACGTTTGCGCTGGGCTTCAATTTCCTGCTCAGATTGCGACTGCAACTTTTTCTTTTCTTCAAGAAGAAGTGATTGACGCTTTTGCTCTTCCGCCTGTTGCGTGCGCGTTTCTTTGAGCCTCTCCTGCTCCTGCGCTATTGATGCGGTGACCCGCTGCATATCATCAAGATCACCCGTTAGTTCTTCGACCTGACCGCGCATTTCCGGCACAACAGCCCCTAGCAACACAGCACTACGCACCGATGCGAGCGCATCGTCTGGGCGCACAAGGATCGCAGGTGGCGGATTCAACCCCATACGCTGCAATGCAGCCAAAACTTCTGCCAGCACACTGCGACGTGCACGTAAGGAGGTGCGGATGCCGTCTTCCTGCTCGCGCAGAGATTCAAGCTTATCGGCACTATCGGAAATATCCTGCTGCAATTTCTTATCCGTCTTTGCAGACTGAATAAGTGCAGCTGTAATCGTCGTCTGATCTTTTTTGAGGTTTGCCACCTCGCCTTCAAGCTGTTTGAGCTTGTCACCCGTCACTGACAATTCGGTGCTGAGCTGCTCATATTCGCTTGCTGCCTGATCGCGCTGCTGCTGAATAGCCTGTTGCGCGTAAACCTGTGAGGCACCGGCCAAAAGCGCAGTCGCAGCAAAGCCAGCCCGCAAGAAAGCAGGCAGATTAGGCTTTTTTGAAAGGCTAAAAGGACTCATGAACCGCTATATCAGAAAGAAACAAGGCTAAAACTAGCCGGAGAGCATTAAGGAATTATTAGCTATAAACGCACTGTCAGCATTTTCAGCAAGACACTGGATATATTTCAGACCTCACTCTATTAAACACTCTGCAACGGGGGCAATCACAATGACATCAGAGCTTTGCGCAGAGGCCTCTGACTGGCGTCAGGGACGCAGCTATGTTCACACCTATATTTGTGAAAAGATCATCGCCTCTGCGGTGCTTGATCACAAGTCTATTCTGATGGCAATTGAAGAGCTTGGACTTAGGGTTATTGAGCAGGTTCAAACCGGCGTGAGTGTTCTAAACCCGCAAACCGGCAATCGTTTCACCCTCAGAGGCGCGATGTATCAGCCGGACTGGGTTCACCCGGCGGATTAAGCCCCATTTCAGGGTGCCAAGTCGGGATAGCTCTGTGCGTATTCATGCATCTCACGACGATAACGCCAAACCGCGCGAGCACGATGCTTCCAAAGGTCATGACGTGGTCGCTTCCATGGCTTTTCCGGCCCATGAAAATGGACAATGATCTCAGGGCCGGTTCTGCTTTCCTCAGCATCGCCGCCAAGCCGTACAATATGCCGCCGCTGCCGTGACACTTGGCTCCATGACGAATTATAAGCCGGGTTGAGCAGATGTACGCGACCCAGAAAGACGTTGTTCAGGTGATCCTGATCACCCAGCGCATAAGCAGATGCTCGGGCCAAATCATGCATGGCCTGATGCAGTTCGGGTTCTGCGCGAATGGCATCAGTATCGAGCAAAAGAACACCAGCATTAAAGTAACGCGAGATATCGCTTTGCTGCATCAATTCTTGCAATTCACGCACACGTGGTATCGACTTTTCGCGCACCTTAAGACTGCGCGCCGACCATTTGGCCACAACACAATCGCGCACGGCACCAATCGGACAACCGTTGAGATCAAGCGCGAAAAGAGGTGAGACATCGCCTACGACTTGCGTGTCGCCATCAATGTAGAGAACGCGGCCAGAAATACGCGACGGTATATGAAGCCGCCCCATCGTAGCCGCCGAAATATGCGAGGTTGGCCCTTTGGCGCCTTCCAGATCATCAGCAGTCAAACGCAAGCAATTGAGTGTCACAGCCGGATTTGTGGCTGCCACACGGTGTACCGCTTCCCAATCCCGCTCTTCAAGACCGTCGCCCCAAAAATGCACAATACCGGGCTGCGTCAAGTGACGCAGGACACCCCACATCGCAACGAGCGTGGGTTTGAGAAAGCCGCGATCGGTTACGAATGCGATCTGTGGCAACGTTTTGTTCGTCGATGAAAGCGACATGTAATTCTTCAATGATGCACGAGGCAGTTACGAAACCCGACCCGTTGCATCAGTTATGAGAAGAACATGAAAGAATTAGGATCGGTGATACGGATGCCCTGCAAGAATTGTTGCGGCCCGATATAATTGCTCAGCAACCAAAATGCGGGCGATCTGATGCGGCCATGTTAAAGCGCCAAGCGCCAAGACCAGATCGGCACGCGAGCGCAAGGCGGGATCGTGTCCATCCGGGCCACCAATGGCGACTATCAATTGCCGCTTGCCATCATCACGCATACGACCAATGCGTTCGGCAAAATCCTCCGAACCAAGCGCTTTGCCGCGCTCATCAAGCAAAATCAACGCGGCACCATTATCAAGCGCTTCATTGATGCGCTGTGCTTCTTCGGCTTTGCGCAATTCAACCGTCTGTCCACGACTTTCAGGGATTTCGCTCACGCCGGCGAATTCAAGACCAAGTGGCGGTCCGGACTTGGAAAAACGGTCAAAATAACGCTCGACCAACTCCCGCTCGGGGCCGGCTTTCATCCGGCCCACGGCAAACACACTCACACGCATAGCGCCCTCACTCAGACCAGATTAGTGCACGGTTCCCGATGCACGTTTGTCTTCGAGGTCATTGTCGATCCAGATCTTTTCCAGATTGTAGAAATCACGGATTTCCGGACGGAAAATATGGACGACAATATCGCCTGTATCGATAAGAACCCAATCACCAGCTTCGAGCCCTTCGACCCGAATGTCCTTGCAGCCCATCTCACGAAGCGCCTGCAAAAGATGATCCGCGACAGCCGAAACATGACGATGCGAACGACCAGAGGCGATGATCATGAAATCACCGATCGAAGATCGTCTGCGAATGTCGATAGGGATGATGGATTCTGCTTTGGAGTTTTCGAGACTGGCCAAAGCCGCATCGAAGGCCTGGGACACGAAAGCTGTTTCGTTCATCCCGACCGGTGAAGGCGCGTGGTGAGCCTTCTTCTCAATTGCTGTTCTCAGTGTATTTCCTTTCAGCAAGAACAACGCAATACGGCAGTTATAAGCACCGTACATGCATAAGATAGGCAGAGTCCCTGCATTCTTTCAAGAGTTTAATCTTTATTGCCGCGCATCTTTTCCGAAAACCGCTTAACACTTTTCGGGATGCGCTAATAACACCATTCACTTTTTTGATTTCTGCTTGCGAAGCGCACTTGAAGACAATGTCGAGCGCGGCCCGTGGATAAAGGTCCATGCCGGAGGTGCGCGACGTGCAAGCAATGGAGCATTGTGTTCATCGATGCGGCTGGACGAGAAAGTCTGTGCCATCCTTGAGGACAAATAAGCAAGCGTTGAGCCCGGGCGATCAATCACGGCAATGGGGAAATTCTTTGCAATTTCGCGCCAGCGCTGCCAGCGATGAAACGATGCAAGATTGTCCGCACCCATTACCCAGACGAAATGCACACCGGGGTTAGCTTTTTGTATCAGGGCCAGAGTATCGGCAGTGTAGCGCGTATGGAAAGCCGCTTCGAGCGCTGTCACCTTGATGCGAGGATCGGTCGATATATCTTCGCTCAGCTTTAAACGCTCTGCAAGCGATGCTAGTTCACGCGTATCTTTTAGCGGATTTCCGGGCGTCACCATCCACCAAAGCTGGTCGAGCTTTAGCCGCCGGATAGCGATTTCAGCGACCAGCGCATGTCCTGCATGTGGCGGATTAAACGAGCCGCCAAACAAGCCAACCGTCATACCCTTCTCAACATAAGGCATACGCAGATAATGCGCATCGACGTCTGGGTATCTGGCTTTTAAAGCGTATAGCCCGAAGCCGAATTTCATCAGCCTCGAACCTGTCCATTGCCACGAACACGATATTTAAATGAGGTTAGCTGTTCGACACCGACCGGACCACGCGCATGCATTTTTCCGGTAGCAATGCCGATCTCCGCACCCATGCCGAACTCACCACCATCCGCAAATTGCGTCGAGGCGTTGTGCAGTAGAATGGCCGAATCGATCTCGTTGAAGAAACGCGCAACAACCTCTGCATCCTCAGCAATAACCGCCTCGGTGTGATGCGATGAATATTGCCCGATATGCGCAATCGCATCTGAGACGCCATCAACCAGTTTTACTGAAATAATCGCGTCGAGATATTCGGTCGACCAGTCTTGTTCCGTTGCAGGCGTAGCATCGGGATAAAGTGCTAACACCTCTTCGCTGCCGCGAATTTCACAGCCCTTGGCAGCCAAATCTTGAAAAATTGGCACAAGATGAGTGCTGGCCACCGCGCGGTCAACCAACAGCGTTTCCGCCGAACCACAAATTCCAGTGCGACGCATCTTGGAATTCAACGCAATCGCGCGCGCCATATCAAGATCTGCGGACTTATCAATGTAGAGATGACAAATGCCTTCAAGATGGGCGAACACCGGCACACGCGCTTCCGACTGCACCCGTGCAACAAGGCTTTTGCCGCCGCGTGGTACGATCACATCAATGGCACCATTGAGGCCTTTGAGCATTTCGCCGACCGCTGCACGATCTGTCACCGGCACGATCTGGATCGCATCCGCAGGCAAATTGCTAGCTTCCAACCCCACCACAAGCGCATTGTGAATGGCTGCCGACGAATGGGCGGAATCTGAACCGCCGCGCAGAATAACCGCGTTACCAGCCTTGAGGCAAAGCGCACCAGCGTCCGCCGTCACATTAGGGCGGCTTTCATAGATCACACCAATCACACCGAGCGGCGTGCGCACACGCTCAATGTGCAGACCATTCGGACGGTCCCACTCGGCAATCACTTCGCCAACAGGATCAGGCAGAGCAGCGATCGCACGAATACCATCGGCGATAGCCTGAATACGACTGCCATCGAGTGTCAAACGATCCACAAACGAAGCCGCCATGCCGCTTTGCGCAGCATTTGCAAGGTCGAGCTTATTGGCTTCAAGGATTGCATCTTTGCTTGCCAGAACGGCATCAGCAGCAGCAAGCAAGGCTTTGTTTTTCTGTTGAGGCGAAGCAATGGAAAGTGGAGCCGCTGCCTGTCTGGCTTTACGACCAACCTCAGCCATAATGGCCGCGATATCAGTTCCGGCATCCGCTTTGTTCAACATCTCTTCCCCCTACACAACTTCCGCATTACTTGCAGCGCGTGTCACCAGATCATTACGATGGATCATCGCAGCTCGTGCATCATAACCAAGAATATCACTGATCTCTTCGCTTTTATGGCCTGCAATCTTGCGCGCATCATCAGCGTCATATGCAATGAGGCCGCGTGCAATTTCACGACCATCTTGGTTGAGAACTGCAACCGTATCACCGCGCTCGAACTGACCTTCGATGTCCTTCACACCGGCAGGCAACAGCGACTTGCCAGACTTCAGCGCCTTGGCTGCACCCGCATCAACCGTCAAACGACCAGCGGGTTCCAGATTACCGGAAATCCACGTCTTCCAGGCGTTAACCGGCGCGTTAGACGGCTCAAACAAAGTTGCGCGCTCACCGCGATCAATGGCTGAAAGCGGTGCCATGCGTGTGCCAGAGGTGATGATCATGGCCGTACCGGCTGCGTTGGCAATTTTGCCTGCATCAAGCTTGGTTTTCATACCGCCACGCGAAAGCTCAGATGCAGCGGCTCCCGCCATGGCTTCGATCTGCGGAGTTATAGATGCCACAAGCGGAATAAACTGCGCGTTCGGGTCTTTGTGCGGCGGTGCCGTGTAAAGACCGTCAATGTCCGACAATAGAATGAGAAGATCAGCGCCCATCATGGTAGCTACGCGCGCTGCTAGACGATCATTATCGCCATAGCGGATTTCAGTTGTCGCAACCGTATCATTCTCATTGATGATCGGGACCGCACCGAGTTTCAACAATGTCTCGATTGTTGCCCGTGCATTGAGATAACGACGACGCTCTTCTGTATCATCGAGCGTGAGCAAAATCTGACCTGACTTGACGCCATGCCCGCCCAACACATCGGCATAGGCTTTGGCCAATGCGATCTGACCGGCAGCAGCCGCAGCTTGACTTTCCTCAAGCTTTAGCGATTTCTTTGGCAGACCAAGCACCGTGCGCCCCAATGCGATAGCACCGGATGACACAACCAGGACTTCAACACCTCCACGCGAAAGGTTGGCGATGTCCTGCCCAAGGCTTTCAAGCCAGCTCTGCTTGAGGCCAGTTGCACGATCCACAAGAAGTGCGGACCCAATTTTGATAACAATGCGGCGATAGTCTTTGAGTTGTTTCAGCATGTTTTCAGTTCCTGCGCCGCATTACCAATTTTTATTCTTCTTCGACAGCGCCTGCTTCGACCGCACGGCTCTTGTCGATCACGCTGGCAAGCTGGCGCAGAACATCGTTCAAACCTTCATGGCTGACCGCTGAAAGCAGCATAGGATCGCATCCACATGCCTTTTTAAGCGCCTTGATCTTTTCCTTACGGGTCTCAGGATCAATCGTATCAATCTGCGACAGCGCAACGATTTCCGTCTTTTCAGACAGACCGTGTTCATAGGCTTCAAGCTCACCACGAATAACCGTGTAAGCCTTCGCCACATCTTCTTCCTGCGCGGAAACCAGATGCAACAGCACGCGCGTGCGCTCGACATGACCAAGGAAGCGATCACCAAGGCCCACGCCTTCGCTTGCACCTTCAATCAGACCCGGAATATCCGCAATCACGAACTCACGGCCATCGACTCGGGAAACACCAAGGTTTGGATGCAGTGTGGTGAAAGGATAATCGGCAATCTTTGGCTTTGCAGCCGTCACACTTGCAAGGAATGTGGATTTACCCGCATTTGGCAATCCAACCAGACCTGCATCAGCAATCAGCTTCAGGCGTAACCATAGCGTGCGCTCAATGCCATCCTGACCGGGATTAGCATGGCGCGGCGCACGGTTTCGCGATGTCGTGAAGTGAAGATTACCAAAACCACCATTGCCGCCCTTAGCCAGACGATAGCGTTGACCAAGCTCTGTGATGTCACAGATTACTGTTTCATTATCTTCTTCGAAAATCTGCGTTCCAACCGGCACTTTGAGAATAACATCATTTCCCTTGCCGCCGGTCATATTGCGGCCCATGCCGTGCATGCCAGTCTGTGCCTTGAAATGCTGCTGATAGCGATAATCGATCAGCGTGTTGAGACCGTCGACAGCTTCAACCCAGACATCACCGCCGCGACCGCCATCACCGCCATCAGGACCGCCAAATTCAAGAAATTTCTCGCGCCGGAACGAAACAGCGCCTGCACCGCCCGCGCCGGAGCGAATGTAAATCTTGGCCTGATCGAGAAATTTCATTGAACTTACCTCTTGTGACGCACCGTTTTTGTCTCGGAACACGTCTTAAACTTTGGAATTGCGCACTGTCCCGCGCAATCCGATTTGCAATTACAGCAAAACCCGCGTCCTGCAAACAGCAGAACTCATAGGTTTTCAGCTTAAATTCAGTTTCCAAGCTGGATCACTGAAATCGATATAGAGCAGTTCCTGATCCAGATACTGCCCCTGCACATAAAGTGACTTGCGCTCAAGGCCATAGGATTTGAAGCCAAGCTCGTCATAAATGCGCTTGGCGGGCTCATTCGTTGCCACAACCTTCGCGTCCAGTATCACGACATGCTGTGCTGCATGTTCGATAACACGCTGAACAAGCGCCTTGCCAAGATGTAGCCCGCGCGCTTCGGGTGCAACATAGACACTCACCAAAGTGCCGCGATGTCGTTCCGACTTGCGTTCATGTCGAAACATGCCGGCGATGCCCATCAGGTTCTCACCATGAAAAGCACCGAAAATGACATTGCCATTTATCTGCTCAAGACGACGCGCGAACACGCTCTCGGAATAGGCATTTTCTTCTTCAAAAGTCGATCCAAAGGCTTGCGGCGCAAGCTGTAAAGCCGAAAGGCGTATCGCGCGAAATCGATGTAGGTCGCCCTTATCCAGCGCCCGAACCTCAACCCTTTCGCGGGTGATTGCGTATATATCGTTCATAGTATTCCCCGATGATTATCGGCCCTGCGCTCTAACTATTTGTTTTAACGCGCATCTTATCCGAAAACCGTTTCACACTTTTCGGGATGCGCTCTAAACGCAGGGCCATTTTTTATGATTATGACTGCCAGCTTCTCAGGCCGATCCATGTGCGCCGATCGAGAACATAACGCTCGACAGGAACATTTCCGGCAGCAAGTGAATCCGCCATGCCCATGCTACTGAACTGGAAGCCGCATTTATGGATCACCTTACGCGAACTGCCATTGCTGGCATGACACGAAACATGCAGCCGCTCGATTGGCGTGGCACGGAAGGCCAGATCAATCAATGCGTGAGCCGCTTCGGTGGCAAAGCCATGCCCCCAATACGGCTCGCCCAGCCAATAGCCAATCTCCAGACCTTCGCCGTGGCTGTGCGGATGGATGCCACAACAGCCCATAAAGATACCAGTTTCAGCTTGGGTAATTGCGTAAATGCAATTGCCCATCTCGCCTTTTCGCACGCGCTCAACAAAGTCCACGGCATTTTCGCGGGTGTATGGATGAGGCATACGGGCGAGCATAGTGGAGACGCGGGCGTTATTAGCAAGATAGGAAATTGCATCCACGTCTTCGACATGCGGCGGGCGAAGAACCAGCCTGTCAGTCACGAGAACGGGGCAATCCAACTGATCTGCTAATCCCGGCGAGAGATCAGCATAGCTGGCCTCCCGCTCACTACAGCTCTCGTAATAATCTTCTTCTAAAACTTCGATGACCATTGTTCTGTCCTCCAGACGAAAAAAAGGGAAGATGGTTGTCCCATCTTCCCTTTGATCTTCTGGCAGGTGCCATATGTACCGGGTCCATGGGACGCCGGTACTTTATAGAGGTCCGGCTTACTCTGCTGCTTCCGCGATCGGGGTAACCGACACGTAAGTACGACCGTTGGCTTTCGTGCGGAAAGCAACGGAACCATTGGTGGTAGCAAAAATGGTGTGGTCTTTGCCGAGGCCAACATTGGAACCCGGATGCCACTTGGTGCCGCGCTGACGCACGATGATGTTGCCAGAAACAACAGCTTCGCCACCAAACTTCTTCACGCCAAGGCGCTTTGACTCTGAATCGCGACCGTTACGCGACGAACCACCAGCTTTTTTGTGTGCCATTGGATTTCTCCTTTATCTCTTCTACTTACTCAGCCGAATCGGCCTTGGCTGCAGCCTTCTTAGGCGCTGCCTTCTTTGGCTTTGCGACTTCGCCTTCAGCGACGTCTGCCTTTGGAGCCTTCTTCTCAGCGGCCTTCTTGGAAGGCTTCGCGCCGTCGGTAAGGATCTCCGAGATACGGATTGTCGTCAGTTCCTGACGATGACCGCGAGTGCGCTTCGAGTTCTGACGACGACGCTTCTTGAACGCGATAACCTTGCGAGCGCGGCCCTGTTCAACGACTTCTGCCGTTACCAGAGCGCCTGCAACAACTGGCGCGCCAATGGTCGAACCAACCATCAGAACTTCTACGAATTCTACGATGTCGCCAGCTTCGCCAGCAACCTTTTCAACCTTGATCAGGTCGTTTGCGGCAACGCGGTACTGCTTGCCACCAGTCTTAATGACTGCGAACATTTGTTTTCCTTTCGGGTCGTTCGGTCCAGCTCTCATACCCTTTAACGCAAGCGCCTGGGCACGGGCCGTCTTTTTATCAGTCGTTGATTTTGAAAGCTTTCAGCCTTCTGATCAGAGCCCGGAAAGCCGGAAATCTCCAATCAAAACAATAGACGCAGACACAGCTGCGCTTAAAGTCAGGTGCTTATAGGTGGGAGACTGCGGAAAAGTCAAGAATTTTCGCACTGTTATGCAAATTAGGTCTTGTCTAATTGCATTTGGCCCGTTATTGAGCCGCTACACACTTAGCATTCGCTTTAGATGCTTACAAACGGCGCGGTTTTTATAGATCGTTTTACCGTAGTGCACCATGCGGAGAGGTGGCTGAGTGGTCGAAAGTACCGCACTCGAAATGCGGCGTGGGGGTAACTCCACCGTGGGTTCGAATCCCACCCTCTCCGCCATTTTATTTACCAATGAAAACACATATAAGCGCGTGTCACTCAAACTTCGTGATTTGAGATAAATTTAAAATCACAAACCAACAGACAGTCCTTAATACGGCACTTGTTGAACCATTCGCTTTGTGCCCTATAGTGATCTTGAAGTGTTGCATAAGGGGGCGCTGGAATGTCAAAAACTACGCGCTCCCGGCTGAAATGGACCGCCAGCATTCTCGCTATCTGGTTTACGTTTATTGCACTTTATCTGGCGCTTTCGATCAACAATTCTCTGAAAAATGAAGCAAGTGAGTTAAACGAAGCCGGCTTTCTTTTACATCGCATGATTTCGCAGCGCGTCGCGCAACATGATGCACATATGACGACGCTTGCTTCGCTGATTCTCGCAGATGAAAATAAAAAGCCACAGCTTGTCGCGCAGGTCAGCGACAGCATCATGCGGTTTTATCCTCGCATCAAAGCTATTCAGGAAATTGAAATAACGTGGCGGGAACCTTCAGCCATTGCGGATGTGCGGCAAGTGCTATCGGTGCCTGCTAATGCAGCGCTCCCGGATTACCGCACACTGGGCAGAGAAATTTTCGTCCAGAAAGCGGGAGAAGTGAGGAGCTATATCAGTCCCTCTTTCGAGCAGGGATATCTGCTGGCCAAGAAGCTGAAAGATACCAATCCGGCTCTTGCACTCGTCATGCAAATTGATGCCAAGCAGCTCATTGATCTGGACGAGCTCCCTGCGTGGGCGAACATCAGGCTCATACTCGACGGCTCCATTGTAATGGAGCAAAAAGCCGTACAGCAAGCTTCCGGATGGCTCGCTTCACCATGGTTCAGTCGAGTGGTTGATAGCGGGTCACAGCCGCTTCTTCTCACAATGGATTATCCCATCGCGCTAACTGATCTTGTTGATGGTATTGCATTATCCGTGGTGGCAATCATCAGCCTGATTGTGCTTTCGCTTCTTGGATATAGTTTGCAGCACAGACGCGAAGTGCGTCGTCTCAAAGCTTCTGCAGAAATGGCCGAGCAACGCAGCATAACGCTCGCACGTGAGACACGTCTGGCGCATGCGGAGAGAGTTAATTCCATGGGAGAACTGGCTTCCGGCATTGCACATGAACTGGCACAGCCTCTGACGGCACTGATGAGCCAGAGCCGTGCCGCTGAACGACTGGTCGAGCAGTCAGGCATAAACAATGCCCTGCTAAAAAAAGCTATGGCCGCCAATGTGCGGGAAGCAAGACGCGCGGGTGATATGCTCAAACGGATGCGTGATTATATCAGCAATCGCCCACCAAAGCCTGTGCCCGTCGAGATCAATAGCATCATTCAGGACACGGCTGAGCTTCTGCATACCGAGCTCGAGCAACGCAACATTGCGCTACATTTCACACTCGAACCCAACCTGCCCCCTGTAATGGCTGACCCGGTTGAACTCGAGCAGGTCTTCAACAATCTGATCCGTAATGCCTCCGATAGTCTCAACGAAGCCAGCGTTTTGGAAGGGCAGATCAGTATCACAACGAAGCGCGAAGGCGAACATATCTGCATCAGTATATGCGACAATGGGCCGGGGATTCCCGCAGACCTGCAACTGCGCCTGTTTGAACCTTTTTTCACGACAAAGAAAGACGGGATGGGGCTTGGCCTCACTCTGTGTTCAACACTGATTGAACGCATTGGAGGTCACATCGAAGCACAGAACAATGATGATGGCGGAGCATGTTTCATGGTCAGGCTACCGATTCAGAATAAGGGAGCCAGCACTTGAGCCAAACAATGATCTATCTGGTTGACGATGATGAAGCGGTCCGTGATGGGCTTTCAATGCTTCTGTCTACGTATGGCATGGCTGTCGAAACCTTTGCCGATCCCACGACTTTCCTCGCCCATATCGATGAACATCGCCCCGGAATATTGTTGCTCGATTTACGAATGCCGCTGATCAGCGGGTTGCAGGTGCAACAAAAGTTAACGGAGCGCGGAAACAATTGGCCGATCATCATGATCACCGGTCATGGCGACGTGAACGCCTGCCGCAGAGCCTTCAAAGCAGGTATCAGCGACTTTCTCAGCAAACCCATTGATGAAGATGTGTTGCTTGATGCGATCCACTCAGCGCAAGCGCTCTTGCAAACGAGACTGGAAAAGCAGGAGGCAATTGATCTTCTGGCAAGCCTCACAAGCAGGGAACGGGAAGTGCTTAACCTTGTCTGCGAAGGTTATGCCAGCAAGGACATAGCCGGGGCACTGGATATTTCAGCACGCACCATTGATGCGCACCGCGCCAACATTGCCGAGAAGCTCAAAACAAGCTCTGTCGCCGAGTTCGTCCGCCTCACCATAGCGGCATCTCAGTAGAACTACCTAGCAGACTTCGTGTTGTCGCGGATTCCACGAAAAGCCACCTGCCTTTAGAACTGTCATCAGAAAGTGAGACTTTCAGGGAATAGTTCCAAAGGAGATACGACTATGAAACGCATTTTTCTAGCCGCTACTGCCGCTGCCCTTATGACTTCGGCTGCGTCCGCACAGATCCTTGAAGAAAAGAATATGCCAATGGAATTGGCAAGCACGATTGCTCGTGAAGCCGTCGCAGCATGTTCCGCTGAAGGCTACAATGTTGCCGCAGCAGTCGTTGATCGTGCCGGTGTCCTTCGTGCGCTTCTGCGGGCTGATAATGCTGGTTCGCATACACCTGAAGCAGCACGCCAGAAGGCTTACACCTCATCGTCTTCGCGCATGCCAACCAGTGCCATGGCTGAAAACATTACCAAGAACCCAGCAGCCGCAGAACTGGCATCCATTGACGGCTTCCTCGTTCTGGCTGGCGGCGTTCCGGTCAAAGTCGGTGATGTAACAATCGGCGCGGTTGGCGTCGGTGGCGCACCTGGCGGTCAGTTTGACGAAGCATGTGCGATTGCAGCGATCAACAAAGTGCAGGATCAGCTCAAGTAATCAGTGCTTATAAAAACAAAAACGCCGCGCAACCAGTCACTGGATGCGCGGCGTTTTTTAGATCATTTGAAATATCTCCATCAGAGATTTTTCTGAGCAAACCGATCGAAAGCCTTGAGGAAATCGCCAAGGAACTTGGCCGTATCGGGCACCAGTTTGCCGCTTTCATCCAGCATTTTATCAACATGCGCGAGATAAGCCTCTGGCTGCTGCAAGGTCGGCATATCCAGAAAAACGAGCGACTGACGCAGATGATGATTGGCGCCAAATGCTGAAATATTGCCGGGTGATCCGCTGATAATTGCAGCAGGCTTTCCGCTCCAAATGCTTTTACCATAAGGGCGTGACCCCACATCGAGAGCATTTTTAAGAGCGGCCGGAACAGATCGATTATATTCAGGCGTCACGAATACAACTGCATTGGCTTTTGCTAGTTCAGACCGGAACCGCGTCCATGCCTCGGGTGGGGTGTCTGTATCGAGATCAGGGTTATAAAGTGGCAGATCACCAATTTCGACAAGTGTTAGCGCCATATCGTCAGGCGTTATAGCGTTCAAGCCCTCTGCTACTTTTCGATTGAACGAATCGTTTCTCAGGCTTCCAACCAGAACAGCCACATTCAATTTCGGCATTGCAACTTCCTATCTTCAATGTTGATCTGCAAGAAAAGTAAAACAGAAGATGAAGAGGTCAAGCTGATACAGAATTAATAAGGGTCAAAAGCGCACTGCGTTCTTGGAATGACTATGATTTACAGAGCAAGGCCCATTCCTTCTTACGGCAAATTAATCGCAAGACGCCTTAGGTTGCGGTAATTTTGGCCTTAACGAACACGTCATAGCGCGTGCTTTTGCCTAAAATCTGATGTGAAGGTTTGCGTAAACCCTCCATAGATTCAGCCCGCAGCGGCCATTTGAGAACCACACGGTTTTGCGCATGTTCCAACGCAACCTGCATAAGCAATTCTGAATCAGAGTCTGCACCCACAATTTCACGAATCTGGCGCATTTCCTTTTTAACCAATGCCGTGTTTCCACGCGGCGGGTGCATCGGATCAACCAGCACGACCATGGGCTTAAGTTCGGGCAACAGCAGAGATGAATCTCCATGGAGCAAGGTCATTCGCTCCACTGTTTGCGCATATTTTCCGCCTTCGGCACTTGCGCGTGCGAGCCCTTCAGCAAGAAGATCATGCATCTTCTTCGAGCGCTCAATCAAAGTTACCCGCGCTCCAAGAGCGGCGAGCAAAAAAGCATCGCGACCAAGACCCGCCGTTGCATCCACAATATCGGGCGTAATGCTTCCTGTAAGCCCAGCGGCCTTAGCCAGTGCCTGCCCTCGCCCTTCACCCGCTCGGAACCGATGCCCAACTGCCCCACCTATAAAATCAACGATCAGTTCTGCTGGTTCAGCCTTTTGCGACATGGTGCACTCAGAATGGGCAAGGAATAGTAAATGTGACATCGCGCCCGTCTGGATGCTGAAACGTCAATTCTTCAGCATGCAGCAATAGGCGTTCGGACGCATCAAGCGAGGCACCTTCAGCGTAGAAGGCATCGCCAAGTATAACATGGCCTAGCGCCTTCATATGAACACGCAACTGGTGTGTTCGTCCGGTCAGTGGAAAAAGCCGGAGCCGGGTCGTATTCTCACCGCGTGCCAAAACTTGCCAACGCGTTTGAGCGGGCTTACCATTTTGGTGGTCCACGCGATGACGTGGTTTATTTTCGGCATCGATCGCCAGCGGCAAATCAATTAGGCCCTCATCCTCAGCAACTTGCCCCCATACTTTGGCTATGTAAGCCTTATGGGTCGTTCGCGCCTCAAATTGTGCTGCAATAGCAGCATGGGCCTTGCGATTGAGTGACATCAACACAAGGCCAGACGTGTCTTTATCCAGACGATTGATCATCAACGCATTAGGAAACTGCTTCTGCACCCGGACAGCAAGGCTGTCCGTCAAAGCGGGATGACGTCCGGGGACAGACAACAGCCCGCTCGGCTTATCGAGAACCAAAATATCAACATCTCGGTGGATGATAGATATATATGGCTCAAGCGGCGGATTATAAACAGGAAATTCGGGCATTGGTGCATTCATAACGGCGTTTTAGCACGGTTTGCATGGCGACGAAAAGTGTTGATCAATATGGCGGTGACCATGCATAAGCCGTATATCAAGTGTTTTAGCTTGATCTATCGCGTCGTGACAATTCTGGACCATCAATGGCATCAAAAACCACTTTGAATGCGAAAAATCTCGAAGCACTCGGTGTTGAACGCCTTGCGAAGCTATTGATTGAAGTCAGTACCGGCAATGCCAACCATAAGCGTAAGCTGCGCATGGAGCTTGCAGGTAACTCAAGCAGTGCGGAACTTGCAAGAGAGGTTCGCAAACGCTTGGGCAGCATCGCACGTGCGCAAAGCTGGATAGGCTGGAGAAAAATTAAATCCTTCAAGGCAGATCTTGAAAGCCAGCGAAATACCATTGTCAAAAATATAGCCCCCTCCGATCTAGAGGAAGGATTTGAATTAATATGGCAGTTTCTCTCTCTTTCGAATCAGATATTTGAACGTTCCGACGATGGCAATGGCACGCTCATGGAGAGCTTTCACGCTGCTAATCGAGACGCTGGACACATAGCGACGCAGGCTAATCCTCCTACGGAAAGGCTTGTTGACCAAATATTCCAGGCTCTTCTGAGCAACGACTTTGGTCAATATGACCAACTCATCAGTTCGATGTCACCAGCACTGAAAGAAAACGGTCTTCGAAGACTCCAGCAACGTTTTGAAGAGTGGAATAATGAGCACTCAACACATAAACATAACGCCACAGCTGATGCTCGTTCTGGAGCAGTAAAAATCTCACTTCAAAAAATAGCTGACGAACTCAATGATGTTGAACTTTTTGTCGCCCAACATCCTGCAAACACACATCGATTACCAAGCGTTTCCACTGAAATAGCTACGAGACTACTTTCCGCGGGCCGTCCCCAGGAAGCATTGGAAATGCTCGACGGCGCCCAGTTTAGTGGAGAACGTGAAACACTGCCAGAATGGCAATTGACACGAGTTAACGCACTAGAGGCATTGGGGCACTTGGAAGAAGCTCAGCAATTTCGTTGGGACGGCTTCAGGCAAACACTCAACGTCGATCTTCTGCGCGGTTTTCTACGGAAGCTACCAGATTTTGATGATATTGATGCGGAGGAAAAGGCCTTTGCACTTGTGGGCGATTATCCAGATGCCAACAAGGCAATTCTATTTTTCATGCAGTATACATCTGTTAGTCAAATGGCCAAATTCGTAATTCATCGCTCATCCGAACTTGATGGCGAAAAATACGAGTTAATGTCGGCCGCAGCGGAGAGGCTCGTCGACAAATATCCAGTTGCAGCAATCCTATTATTCAGGCGCATGATAGACTTCGCACTTACGCGCGGCCGAACGAGCCGATACAAGAAAGCAGCGCAGTATCTATCGGAATGCATCTTACTTGATCGCAATGTTACAAGTTGCGGCACGATCGTTCAGCACGATGTTTACCTTTCGAATCTTCGTAAGCAACACCACAAGAAATATAGTTTTTGGGATCTGGTAAATTGACGATCTCTATTTTAGATAATACTCATGTATTCCATGAATGAGACCTCTCTGAAAAAGCTACAGGATGATTTGGAGCGCCTGCAGATTGAGCTGGCGAACAAACAGCGGCTTATTCATGAGCAGGAACAAACGCTTTCACATTTCAGAAAAATTTACGATCAATCTTCCATTGTCGCTCAGATTGGTATCTGGGAATGTACGTTACCCGACGAGGAGTTAACCTGGTCGGATTACGTTTACGATATTTTTGAACTACCCAAGGGAGAACCTCTCACGCGTGCTGATACACTGGCATGCTATACGGATGCTTCAAAGATAGAACTTCAAAAACGCCGGTCAGATGCCATTACTCAACGCAACGGTTTTACGTTCGAAGCAGAGATAACTACTTTTCGTGGAAACAAGCGTTGGATACGCATTACGGCGTCGGTCGAATGCCAGGATGAAACACCCGTCCGCATCTTTGGCATGAAACAGGATATTACGGAGCAGAAAGCATTATTCGACAAAATAACGCATCTTGCCGAATACGATCAGATGTCTGGCCTTGCAAATAAAAGCCAGTTCCACACAAAACTTTCATCGATGCTGGACATCGCCAATAATGAGAAAGAAACCGGCTTCCTCTTATTGATTGATCTCGATGGATTTAAGAAAATAAATGATGAATTTGGCCATCTCGCAGGAGATGAATGCATTAAAGAAATTGGATCACGACTTAGTGGCCTAAATTCCCTTGGTAGTCATACTTATCGAATTGGTGGCGACGAGTTTGCAGTTATCACATCAGAGTCTTGTGATCAAAAGCGAGCCGAGGACATCGCTCAAATAATCATAAATCGCGTTAGTTCACCTATAGCATTTAGTAATAAGAATCTTCAACTTGGAGCATCTGTTGGCATCGCCCCATTAAAGGGCCTCACAGAATCTGATGTCTTTAACAACGCGGATGCTGCACTGTATTGCGCTAAAGCTGAAGGGAAGGCGACGTTTCGTTGCTACCAACCCCATCTAGAAGCGGCCAGAGCTTGAACCGACTTGTTAGATAAATCAGTTACAAGTCCTATTTTCCTAATTAGTTAGGTCTTGTCCTAGCTGCGCTAATAAAAGTGTGCAGCTTGTAGAGCATTATTTGGGGATCCAACGCGCGCATCTTATAGCTGCACTATTTCTGGGTTCTATCTTAAAAAGCAAAAAGCCCGCTTGTAGCGGGCTTTTGATGTTGGTTGTTTTGTTCACGTGTTGATACGTGTGATTATGCACCGGATTATTTGTTTTTTGAGAGATTTGGTTGCGGGGGCAGGATTTGAACCTGCGGCCTTCAGGTTATGAGCCTGACGAGCTACCGGGCTGCTCCACCCCGCGTTATTAAGTGCGAACCATTGCGGCCCGGGAGCGAAGTCAGGCGTAGCCTGATGAGGTGAGGTCGTTTAAAAATCGATTGATTATCGATTTTAGACCGAACGGGCTGCTCCGAGCCACTCTCACTTAGTCATATATTCGGTATTTTTCGCGCTTATTGCGTTGAATGTCTGTTTTGTATGGATTTGAGAAGATGAATGATATTTGTGTGCTTAGCAGACCTGGCAGCGACCTACTCTCCCGTGTCTTAAGACAAAGTACCATTGGCGCTGG
>NZ_JBBGYW010000018.1:0-84318 GCF_037479515.1 Ochrobactrum sp. MYb379 | reverse complement strand
ATATTAATGATATTTTTATCGATTTAATTAGTACTTATGAGTTTTCTTAATAAGAAAATCATATTTAGGTTAATTATTATAAAGATGTTATTTATGATGGCTTTCAAGTATTCAAAATTCAGAAGTAAAGATTGAAGACATGGTTTAAAATCAGCAAACCGCGACTGAACCACGCTCTTACCTCAAGCCGATCGTGGAATTGGATGATAAATGCTTGTAAGTTAGGAGCGTAATTTTGCTATCAGCAAAAAGTGCAAGCGTAAAGTTTGCAACTGGAAAGGGAGAGTAAATTTGATTTTCAGCGCTGATTAAGCCGATGCCTGCATCCACAGCTCGAACAGGTAGTTGATACCTACCTAAACTAATCGCTATCCACCGTTACGTTCATTCCACGCCGAAAATGCGATTAGGACAATCCAAACGGCCGATATTGTTGTGATAAATGTTGCCATCATTTTCCCTTTTAATGTGATAAGCTAGGTGACCAGGAAAAGGTTCACAGGCATCTACAAAAAAGCAAACACTTTTGGGTTATTCTGAGGCTGTCTCCAAACCGGAATTGCGGTGATATGTCTATCAGCGTCATGAAGCGCGCTCGAGTGCGCCATTTGAACGGTTAGGTCATGGATAGTGGTCAGTGTCCGCTAACTGCTCCTTTGAGCGTTATGCACTATGAGTATGATAAAATAAAACTTTCGCGGAAATATTTGCCGGGCAATCAAATTTAGAAGAGTAGAGAACAAGTCCGCAATAACTAAAAAATATACCTTTATTCGCATGGATAATCCAATTAAGGATGTGGTAATCGTCATTACGTCTCAAATTGATTATGTTCTAGAGAATGCTTAATGAACTGCCATATAATAACAGTGGGTGGCAGAAATTTGGGCGCGGTGATTTGCGTTTTCTTAATTGAGAAAAAACATTGCCAAACATCTTCTCGCTGAAAAATGTCTTGGTCCGAGAACGACTTACAGGTACGTTAACAGAGTTCAAAGCCAAGTTGCACGTATAATTTCGATTGCTACCAAAAAGAGCGTGGACTAAAATTTCCGTAAAGCATGGTGCATTTGGTAGCTCAGGTAGATTTCATGGCCCATCATTCTCAATACAGAAGCCTAGATAGCTATGAATTGTCACTTGTTTGCATAAAACCGCAGCATCTAGCTGGACTTCAAGCTCTTTCGGTAAGTGTTGGCTGGCCACAGAGAGAGCGAGACTGGATTGCTAATCTGGCCTTAGGAAAAGGTGTAGTGGCTATTGATCAGATCGGTAGAATTCAAGGATCCGCTATGTACTTCCCGTTTGGTGAAGACCGGTTTGCCATAGGGATGACGATCGCTCATCCTAAGCTGGAAAATTCCGGATTAGAAGAGTGGCTTATCAGCCACGTCGTTGAAAAGACCGGTGGCGGACCCACATTTCTAAATGCTTGTAATCATTCAATTACATTCTATGAGTCTGTAGGTGCCAGCAAAGCCAGTTATATTTTTCAGTATCAAGGATATCTCCTCGATCTGCCGCGTTTTAAAGTGACTTGCCGCCCCGCCAATATCAACGATCTTCAAGGAATCTGCAATTGCGATGCGGACGCTTATTCTGCTGATCGAAGTCATCTTCTGCGTTATCTTGCAGGCATATCTGAAGTGCGAGTTATTGATCGTGGAGGAAAAATAGTTGGTTTCTCCATGCGAAGACAATTTGGCAGAGGACATTTAATAGGTCCAGTAATGGCTTTTAACGATGATGATGCGATTTCCCTGACGGGCGCTCTGATGAAAGGTTTAAAAGGCCAGTTTATTCGGTCCGATACGAGAGCTTTATTTGGGCGTTACACTGAGTTTCTCATAGCGACAGGATTGCGAGTGGTATCGAATGTTACGACAATGGGTCTTGGCTCATGGTCTGATTTTCATCCACAATTGGCATACGGGCTATCCAGCCATTCAACTGGATAATTCTCATGGCGAAGAACTCAATGGGCTGAGCCTATCCGGCAAACAAAAAATGGCCTCGCGCATTCGCTCTGAACTGGGCATGGTATTCCAGAGCTTCAATGTTTGGTCACGCAAAGCCCTTCCCGAAAACATCATTGAAGCGCCGATCTATGTGCAGGGACGTTCGCGTTCTGAATGCTTGCACCAGGCAGAAGCTTTGCTCGCTAATGTGACATTGCCGAAAAGCGCAATTTCTATCCGGCACATTTGTCTGGTGGCCAGCAGCAGACTGTAGCCAATGCGCTTGCACTCTCCATGAAGCCGTTATGTTGTTCGACGAACGACCTCAGCGCTTGATCCGGAACTGGTTGACGAAGTGCTGCGCGCTGTGGGCGGTCTACTAGGAGAGGAATGCCGTACGATGCTGGTAGTCAAGCACTTACTGGACTTTGCGCTTGATGTGTCCAATTGCGTGGTTTTGGTGCACTAGGAGCTGGTCGAACAAGAAAGTGCGCCCGAAGCGCACTGATCACGGCCTACTTTCCCCGACAGCTCCAAGTTTTCGATTTGCGTATCGCAATGAGAAGTAAACTTTGTGCGGAAAGCAGGGTCGCATCTGATGAAGATACCTTATGGCAGGGCTATCACTTGTGGCAATCTGGTTCAACGTCCGGACACGCCTGCGTTGGTAAGGACCATGGGATCGGGTAAAGCTGTCAACCCAAAATCTATCATCACGCCATACCTTCTTAGCCAATTGCAAACTCAGTCGCAGATAAACAGTCTCACCTATTTTAGCATACGATAGTCCGGGTATTTCAATAAAGCTTCTAAACTTAATGATCAAAAAATGTTCTCATCGCAGAGCCACGTCACGTCCTTAATCTATTCACATATTGAAGCGGGATATACCCTAAAAGAACCACTATCAGTCTGCCTATCGCTGTATCGACGAGACGCTGAACTCCATAATCAATATTGGCAGTTCCTGGAACTATGACATCAACAAGCATTAAAATCAGTGGTGTTAGAAAAACGGCTTGCAGAATGTAGGATCGCTGCATTGCCCACGGCAACATAGCGCTCAAAGCGGCCATCAGAGCAATGAACAAAGCGCCTTTTGGAACGGCTGTTAAGATTACAGCGCCGATTATGACGCCAAGGATTGTTCCGATGGTGCGTTGAATTGCACGGTCTCGAATTGATCCAAAGTCAGGCTTCATCACCAAACCGACTGTGAGGGGGATCCAGAACCAGTGGGCATCATGATCAAACCAATGGGAAGAATAAGAAACACCAAGGCAGACCGAAAAAGCGATTGCGGTTGCTACAATTGATCGTTGAGTTGCAGCACGAATTTGGGCTGAGGAACTATGAGTTACCTTTTTTGATTGAGCATCTTGTGAATGCCAACCGCGTATCAACGCTTCCAAACCGAGGACTACTGAATAGAGAAGAGTACCCACCAGATAAAGAGCCGCAGGCTGCCAAAATGGTTTAATAGCAGGAACTCCAAGTGCGATTGACGCTAAAAGTAGTGCCTGGAGCGTGCCGATGGATAATGTGCTGCTTTTGTTGCTCAAATATGCTGCGCAAAAGCCGACAAGCATCATTGCAAAAACAACGAAAACCCAAGGCAATATCCCAAGATAACCGAGGAGGTAGCCTGAAGCACCGATTGGCGCAGAAATCAGCATTTTTTTAAATATTGAACTATAGATGCCTGAGCCTTCGCCGGTCGCCATCATCAGGCAACCCATCGCGATCCACATGCCGGTCATTATATCGTTAAAGAACAAAGCAACAGCAAAAGGGAATCCGATGCAAAAGGCTGTTCTTATCGCGCGCCACGAGTTCCAGGTTGCTGGCTTCAATTCAAATAATTCTGAAGCAATATTATTTTTTGCTGATGCCTGATCCATATCCCCGCCCCAAAACTCGCTTAACTCATATTAACTAACTATAATGTCATTACTGAAAGAATAAATGTTCTTATTAAATTATACCAAAAAAGGCTTTTGCGCGTCGGTCAGCATTGACCTTCGGATAAAATGTTGTTTGGGCGCTTACGAATAGAGGCGTTATTACATAAAGGTACGTCCTATCAGATTCCAGTCTTCACTACAAAGACAACATTATCCGATTGATGGGCATCTAAAGCAGTGTTTAGGATCTCAATCGCTCCCGTTTCGTTCATCTAGTCGTCGTTTAAGCGGATTTCAACATTTAACCCAGACTGCCGTAGGATTTCTGGTTCTCTTGGCAGTGCACATTTTTTATGTATTTATCTCGCCGGACAATTAAAACTTATCGTCATAGAACCTGTCTCATAGTGTTCGAAGCGAATTCAAAGACTAAAATAAGTTACTAAAAAAGGTCCCAAATCATATCTCTCATATAGATCTCTGAATCAATGGTACTGGCATCAGAAGGTCGAAAATTAAAATACTGAACTCACGCAATTCTTAAAACACGTACTCTAATTACACTTTATCAAACAGCGACTACGAAGTTAAATATTATTTTCATAGTGACCTAATATGGAATCCGGATGTTTAACAGATGACGTGTTCTCAATTCGAGACCTAAATTGAATAGATATAAGTTATTCAGATATTATAAATAAAGACTTGTGTAGACTATCTGCGCTACCCTCGGTAACCTGGGTGATTATTTTGATTTAATATGATGCCGACGTGGGAGTGTCGTTATGGTTGAGTTAAACAGCGAGCGGCAACGCATTAATGCTCTTCATGAGCTCAACATACTTGACACCCCACCATCGGCCGCCTTTGATGCAATCGTTGAAACTGCTGCCGCTATTTTTAACTGTCCCACTTCCCTTGTTTCACTTATGGCGGAAGACCGGCTATGGTTTAAGGCAAAATGTGGGATAGACCTTGATGGAACGTCGCGCGAGATCGCTTTTTGTGACTACACAATTAGCCTGAAGAAACCGCTCGTCGTCTACAATACAACGAGTGATCCCCGTTTCTGTAATAATCCACTTGTCACTGGCGAGCCGAATATACGGTTCTATGCCGGCGTACCTCTATCGCTTGACCGAGAACTTTATCTTGGAACACTGTGTGTGATTGGGACAGAGCCCCAAGTTCCCAGTGATGAGCAAATCGCCCAGCTCGTAAGGTTAGGTCGAGCTGTCGAAGGTCTGTTATTGGCGCATCGCCATCTTGTGATGTCAACCGAATCCGCTGCAGAGGCCAATCGTCAATCACGCGAAGCTGGCCGCCGCGGAGCATTGTTGTCACAAGTGGAGACGATGGCTGCTATAGGCGCATGGAGGATCAATGTTGCAACAACAGAGGTTATTTGGTCCGATCAAATCCGTGTTATTCACGAGCTTGAAGATGGTGAAACGGTTAACTTAGAGGACGCCCTTAGTTTTTATCCGGAACCGGATCGCACGCTTGTCAGGAATGCTGTCAAAGATGCTGTGGAATTGGGCAAGTCGTTTAAGTTCGATATAAATTTTATCACAGCGCGTGGCCGCAAGCGGCGTATTCGTGCGAGTGCAGATGTGGAAATGGACGAGGGGAAGCCGGTCCACGTCATCGGTATTTTTCAGGATATTACCGAATATTATGAAGCAGAGCGTGCGCTTTGGCTCAGTGCACATGTTGATCATCTTAGCGGCATTGCCAATCGGCACTGGTTCCAAAAAGATCTGGCCGAGCGACTTTTAAAAAGGCGGCGTCGGGCAAAAAAAATTCATGTTCTTATGATCGACCTCGATGGGTTCAAAGAAGTTAACGACACGCTTGGCCACCACGCAGGCGACGAAGTCATCAAGACGGTTGCGCGGCGGCTTGAGCAGGTTGCAGGAACAGGAGCTTTCGTCGCACGTCTCGGCGGTGATGAATTTGCTTTAATTGTAGACAGGTCAATTTCGTTTAGCAGTCTGCGTGTCCTTGCCGATGAAACACTCTCCCAAGTGAGTTTGCCAATACGTTTTTATAGCGATGCGATCCACGTGACTGCGTCTTTGGGGATCGCTTGCTTTCCAGATGATGCAGATACGCCCGACGGATTGCTTCGTTGCGCTGATATGGCGCTTTATAAAGTTAAGCGGTCCGGAGGCGGGAATATAGGCTTTTACACCTCTCAAACAGCCACAATCTTTGATACCAGACGTGCTGCAATTGATAAGGTTCGCACAGCCGCTGCTACTGGACGAATAATGCCCCACTATCAGCCCAAGTTTCGGCTAGCCGATCTTTCCGTATATGGTTTTGAAGCGTTGGCTCGTATCGTGGACGACGACGGTTCAATTATCGGACCGTCTGAGTTTTGGCCTGCATTTTCTGATCCCATGAGTTCGAGAACAATCACCGAACACATGCTCAACGCAGTTGTTGCAGATATTGCCTCCTGGAGATGTCTGGGGCTGGATCCGGGCATTATAAGCTTTAACGCTTCCGAATTTAGCTTTCTCAATCCCGACTTCGCAGATTTACTCACCCGAAAAATCGACGCAATGAACGTTCCGCGCTCAAGCCTTGAGGTTGAGATAACGGAAACGGTTCTTTGGGGAGATGATCTAAAGCTTGTAGGACAACTTCTGGCGGAGCTTCGATCCGCCGGCATGCAAATCTCGCTGGATGATTTTGGGACTGGTTATGCCTCACTCACTCACTTGCGCGACTTTCCGATTAATACTTTAAAAATCGACCAGTCCTTCATTGCCGGACTTGGCAAAAAGCCACAAAACACAGCTATCGTAAAAGCAATAGTCGAACTAGGCCATAATCTCGGTATGGCCATCGTGGCTGAAGGTATTGAAACACAAAGTCAGCTGGATTTTTTACACTCGATCGGATGTGATAATGGTCAGGGATACCTAATCAGTAAACCGCTTCCGGCAGATAACGTATTGAAAATCTTGCGCGGCTAACGTGCTGAATACATTTTGCCGACGATGACCTGAAGCATAGCAATCGTTCATTGAATATTGCAAGTTATAATCGATGCTTTCTGCGTGCAAAATGATGCGAGCAATTTGTATAGGGTCGGTAACTCCGCTGTCGTAGACGTGGTATATTTGTTTGGCTAATCTTTGAGCTTTGATCGGACTTTGAGTTGTGCGGCCGATGATGGCAAGTTTCACGATACGCTTCCTGCATAGCGCTCAACTGTTGGGGATTATATGTGCCAACAAATAGTCCAGATCGAAACGGCATATGAGGTTTTTCCATTTGAACGACGAGTGTCTCTGACGAAATTAATGCTCCTCGCGTGTTCAGCAGCGCACCGTCTAAACGTCATTACTCGTCAGCTTTGATTTGTGCATGCGAAATGAGAGCAAAAATAAACGTCCCGCCAAATACATTGCCAAACAGAGTGGGAATGCCAAAACGCAAAACTGCGTCTGTGAAGGAAACTTCGCCAATCAGCAAAAGAAATATAACCTCAATGGAACCGACTATTATATGTGTAAAATCGCCGATGGCTATTAAGTAGGTGACGAGAAATATTATTGCGAAGTGTGAAGCTTTTGTGCTGTGCAACATCCATACAAGCGTAGCGATCAGCCAGCCGGATATTATACTCTTTCCAAACATCTCTCCTGCAGTGTTTTCCATTAAATGATGCCCCATTGCTACAAATGAGCGTAACGTGTCATCAGAAAAAATGGGTAGCATGGCGAACGCGGTGGCTGCTATTCCTCCTCCAATCAGATTTCCAGTAAGTACAACTCCCCAAAGCCTGGCAACCCGCCACAAATTACGGACGCTTGGTTGGTCCATAAACGGCAGCACAGGTGTTATAGTATTTTCAGTGAAAAGCTGCTGGTTCGCTATAATTACTATGATGAAGCCGACCGAATATCCTGCTGAGCTTATCAGAAACGACATTTCGGACGCTGGCAGGTTGGCTTCGAGGATGCCTCTTGCCATCATAGAAAAACTCATCGATATGCCAGCGGCGATGGCCGACCAGAGTAATGCGAGCACATCACGCCCGAGCTCTTTCTCGCCGTGTCTGCGTATCAATTCATGTATCGCAGCGGATTTAGATGGGAGTGCTTCCTTCAGCGTCTCCGCTGTTTGCTCGGTACTGGTGGTTTCAACCATGTTGTGCCCCATAGAGCCGATGATTGTTGCTGGATGATTAAAGTCACTTTTGAAGAGAGAAGCAGTTTAATATTTTAAAACACTTACCAAATAAACGTATTGTTAAAGTGAAATGATTCGAGTAAACCAATACTTATTGCATGTCATTATTGGTTAAACACACAATAAAACGTCGCATCTCGCAAATCTAAGATATTTGTCGGATCTGGAATTTACCTCTATCAGTAACGTCTCGTGATAACAAAAATTACGAAACTTAACTTGAAACCTTCAATAAACGTTTGTTTTCTTCGATAGCGCCCATAATAAATTCTTTAAATTTATCATCAGTCGAAGCCTCAAACTGCATTTCATAATTACGTATTTCGTTTAAGAGCGTTGAGATCATGTATTTCTTTTCAGTTGGATCAATCTTTTTACTTACAGATCGTAACACGTTACGCAAACTATGAATCTGCCCCATTAAGTAGGCGCAACCATCTTCGACCACTCTGTATTCCATTCGTTTTTGGCAAGCGCCCCGACCACTGCAAGATAATGCTAATCATAACCAATCGTTCCCAGTGCTCGGCGATATATTTCGGCTATTTCTTAGGTATATCGGCCCGATGTTGGTGCAGAGAAGCCGTCATTGTTGAGTTTCGCCAGATTTTGAGCCAGATTTCTATTTCGGGCTAAACCACACAAAGATGGAGATCGACAAAGGATTCAACAGGATACCTGCGCTAGGTCTGATCAATATCAAACACAAAACTGGGTCAAATTCAGGCTAGATTCCACAGACTACCCAATAGTTGTTATTAGGTGGCCCATTTCGGGCGTTAGGACAGATGGAAACGGTTTCTGACTGGCAATCAGTACGTCGGCCAATAATGATAGTGACGAGTGGATCGTATCGCTCCAAGGCGGAAAATGCAGTGACTTGGCGCACACAGAAATTTTCTATAGACTGCGTAATTCATATGCATTACAATTAAGCTTTAAGTTGGAGAAATTTATGGCTTCTAACGCACTCGTTCAAACTCGCATTGATGCCGAAGTTAGAGATCGTGCCTCTGCGGTGCTTGAAAGTATGGGTCTTACGGTGTCGGACGTAGTTCGTATCTTACTCACACGGACGGCGAACGAGGGGGCATTACCGCTCGAACTTATATCAGGCAGCGAAGCGCACGATGCCTGGTTTCGCAGCAAGGTTCTTGAAGCGCTTCACGACACGCGACCCGACGTGCCGGATGATGAAGTCACGGCTCATTTCGAAAGACGACGGGCGGCAGCGCGCCTTAAAGCAGCGGCGCTCAAGTCGTGAAGCTCACCTGGTCCGCATTTGCGTTATCAGATCGAGACGCCATCTTCACTTTCATTGAGGCGGAGAATCCCTCATCTGCAATCATGGTCGACGAACGAATAGTCGCGGCTGCTCGTCGCCTAATTGATTTTCCGGCGAGTGGTCGGGTTGGCAGAATTGCCGGGACGCGGGAACTGGTGATAAACGGTACCCCATACGTCGCGGCTTATGCTGTAACACAATCGGCTGTTCGTATCCTCCGCGTACTTCATGGCGCACGGGAATGGCCAGACACGATTCCTACCAGCTAAGCTTCAAACTTTATTTATGGGATCAACGGGGCGCCAATTCGCTTCTCTCCAAGATAGACGGGCGATATCGCCGTTGACGAGGGGCAATCATCAAGAATCTTGACTGGCACTCAATCAGATCGAAGAGCATTTAAGTCTGGCTTCCATTTCTGTTCGATGATAGGGGGCATTCCGTTATCCGACCCACGATGCCCAGCGGGGTATTGCGGAGAAAATCGAGTTTTAAATTGCTGGTTGGTACGTGATTTCTGCGTATATGACTAAGAAACGTTTTCAGCGATGCAGGCCAAACTGACCTAAGAGCTGTTATATCGCTGCCTTAGTTGCTTTTTCCCTACGTAAAGCGCATGGTGATCACCACGACAGCATTTGAAACGGGCGCTGTCATTCAGGCTAAGACGCCTGGCCCGCAACAAAGGAGGACAAAATGTCTTCCAATGCTTTGAATCACAGAGACATTACTATGATTTCGCGCCTACTCAGGGAGGTTCGCAAACCTGACGACACGCAAGATTTGCGCAGCGATGCTGCACGCTATCTTGCACGCCGGTTTCAGGAGGGAACACGTGATGAAGGTCGCCTAAAAATCGCGCTGAAACAATTCGCCAAGAAGTATCGAACAATGGCAAAAGCCGTTGATCGTGGGGATGATCAAGGTGATGAAGTTTAAAGCGAAATATAATGGTCCTTTTATTTCCAAACCCTAGCAGAAGTTTCGATGATTTTAAGGCGGGAGTACGATTTGTCGGCTACGATGGAATGACTTCGGTTCCATTTCTAATTGATAAAGCTGCATTTGAGAAAGCCAGCGTCATCCCAGCGACGGAAGCATCGCTCCTTGCTGCCTTCGACGCCTCACGGAAAAAGATATACGATGTTGCCCGCGAAGTTTATTCCAACACTCGGCAAACTTCCTATCGGATTACTCTGGAGGACATGAAGTGAGCCATCTGGAAAGCTTGAAGTAAATGCAAGCCTAGCTGCGTTCATATTTCGGCCTCAGTTGCTTCAAGCGAATAAAGGCGCATCGTACATGTCTCGACGGCCATTGAAATGGGCACTGTCTGTTGGGAGTGCTAACTCCAGTCACAATACAAGGACGACATTGCGTCCTCCAAAATTTTCACACCGTATTTTGGCTCGACTGACTTCCACATGATGCGCGAACTATTGCGACGCACTGGCTGTCGGCTTCGCGATGTAGATAAGAACCGAGCCGCAAGCCTATCCGCGGCACAATTGCTTATCGCAGAAATCTGAACTGGGCGGTCGATATTGCCAACCATGCCGACGCTTGCTCTGCTAGAGCGTGTCCGCTTTACTCGGGGTCATATCCGCACGATTTGAAGTAGTTGGCGCATTCTTGTGGTTCGAACAGCGTAAGGATTTGGCCAACGGTATTCCATAAGCCGTCGACCGTTCGCTCGGCTTTTGCGCGCAAGACGGCCTTGAGCTTCGCAAATGCCTTCTCGATGGGGTTGAAGTCGGGACTGTATGGAGGAAGGTAAAGCAACCGGCATCCGGCGTCTTCGATTGCGTGACGTACTCCTTCCGCTTTGTGTGCAGGCAGATTATCCATGATGACGATGTCGCCCGGCACCAAGGTTGGAATGAGAACCTGCTGGACATAGGCCTGGAATGCTACCCCGTTCATCGCGCCGTCCAAAACCATGGGTGCCGTCATTCCAGATAGCCTGAGGGCTCCGGTAAACGTCGTCGTCTTCCAATGGCCGTGTGGGACCGGTGAACGGCATCGATCTCCGCAAGGGGCACGTCCACGAAGCCGGGACATCTTCGTGCTCAGGCCGGTTTCATCGATGAAGACGAGCCGCGCCGGATCGAGATCGAGTTGGTCGTCGAACCAATCCTGACGACGTTTCAGCAGGTCAGGACGCTCCTGCTCCAGTGCATGCGCGGTCTTTTTTTGAAAGTCCAGCCGCGCTTTCGTAGCCAGACGTCAAGCGCGCTACGGCCGATCGATATGGCTCTGTCCTCGCGCAATCGCAGAACCATCTCGTTGAGCGTGATATCCTTTTCCTCTTCGATTATGCGGATGATGAAGTCCTCGTGAGCACCAAGGCGTGAACCACCGCGTCGGCCCTGCTTAGCAGGCGTAAACTGGCCCGCCCGTGCGCTGGCAATCCAGGCGATGGCCGTTGAAATGCCAATTCCAAATCTGGCTGCCGCCGATCTCGCCGACATGCCAACGCGTGACGCAGCCAGAACGCGGCTACGCAAATCATCACTGAAAGCTCGGGTCATATTGCCTCCGACCAAATCACCAGTCGAAGCGATAGAATCAGAATTCAGCAGCCAAGGGAATCCCCAACGCGATTCCGCGTTCAATGGACGTGCTCTAGATACAGCTGGAAATGTGGAAGGATTTCCAGTCGCAATTTGAAGCTCCACAACAATAAAGACGCTTATAAGCAATGATCGTTCAATTAAGAACAGAATGTTTGGAGTATATTCAAAAGACAAAGCCAAAGTAGCCGAGAAATAAGAAAAACGAAGCAATAAAAGCCCAAAGAAAAAGTTGCATCAGTGAAATTTATGGTGGGATTTTTATCTACCAATACTGAAAATTTGACCAAAACCAAACGACATTATCTATACCGTTACCGGTTCGCTATGTGATAATATCATCCTGACAAAAAACTCAGAGGTCAATCATCTAACAATGGAGGTCGAATATCCATTGTCTGTCGTGCACGGATTTCCAGTTTAAATTCCATAATCAGAGTAATGCATTTTTACGTCATCAATATATAATTATATAGAAAATCAATAACATTATTATGACGCACGATATTTAGATATTTTTACATTTAACATATTCTTTTGGTATCCCAATGATTAGTGATTTTTTCAAAATGCGAGCTTGTTGCAAAACAAACAACATAGAGACTGTTCATTACAGCATTTCAACCCTCACTCAAGGCGAGACGATGTTTACAAAGGACGTTATTTGGAGAGGAATGAATAGGTTGCGAAGCATGGATGTACGAAACGACGACATACATAGAAGTGCCAACATCGTTCTGTAATAAAGCCAGCGTTCCAGTCCCCCAATGATTGGATATACCTAATAGACGTAGGCGCTGAGCACCCATGCGACCAATCCAATATCAATGGATATTATGATAAACGCGATCAGATAAACGCCCACGTTACGATGCGACGATTTTTGGACAGGCTTTTCCTCTTTGCCAGATTGATCACGTGTCATTAAGACGATACCAACCCCGATTGACGCGCACGAAGTTGTCCTTACTGTCCCGATGCGACGTCGCCGCGCTGGAGCTCAGATACCTTTTCAATGGAGGTAAATGCATTGAAGGCATGTGTTTAGCTAAACATCTTGCGCTGCACGGTTCGTGGCCCCTGTTTTCTGTCCGTACAGTAATCCGGATCATGGGATCGATAAGGTTGTGGCGAAACTCCATCTTCTGATCTCTTCCCTCAACGTCTGATGCTGGGGAGCGCAACATATCAGACATGGAGCAGCCTCAATCGGAGCCTCTTTCGCGGAGGCCAACGGAGAACTGAGGCTTTTGCCTTGACCTGCGGGGCTGTATATCCACCCTCATTCTCCCAGGCTTCCAGATCTCTTTGAGTGGATTGAGACAAGCGTTGGGCGCGAATTGCCAAAAGCATGTCCAGCATCTGGACAGGATCGTGGCGCCCATCGCTGAATATTTCACTAAGGTGTTTAGCGGCTTCAAGGCGGGTTTCTGGTTTTTCGCATCCCTCCAGCGAATAGCCGGAGCGTTGCAGAAAGGCGCGAAGCAAAGGAAAATCTTTAGGACCAAAGTAGGGCAGTTGTGAAGCGGAAGACATCACATGTCTCCCTTCATGGTTGGGGCCGGAGATCGGGGTATATCTCCCAGCGACAGCGCCCGTTTCAATTGCTGCTGATAGTAAACAGTGCGCCTTTTAGCGTTATATAGCAAGAGACATTTATTATTTAATATAAGTGTAAAGAATCTTTTATATAATCATACCGATATGAACATTATTGCTTCTCATAACATTATCGAAATCTTTCAATTTCGCGAATAAATCGTTCAGCATACTGCGCTGTATTAATATCATCTTTTTCGTTTGAACCAGGTATTTGATGGCGTGTGAACACCGCCTTTAGTCGATCAAGAAATTTGGGTTCACTTTCGGCCAAGTGACCGATGAGAACTTGAAGTATTTGCTCGTGTGCAAGAACCTTTCGTTCCAGCGCCGTGATGTCATTAGTCATTGCGTTTACTCCTCGGTAAACAATGGTGCATCGAGCGGGAACGTGAGAACCCACCGCACGAACGCCGCAGAATGTTCGCAAGCTGCGTCCAATCCTTTGATGGAGAGGTCATTTGCGCACGAGCATTTTTGATGTCGCTTCTACTGGCCGTCGTGTCATCATCGTGACGTGGACGCACAGAAACAGTTTCTAATCCAATGACAGGGTCATGATGTTTTTCCATTAGAGCCTCCTAATTCGATTCCCGGTTTACACTACAGGGTTCCTGGCGAGTTCGTTGCTAGCGCTTCATTGGGTTGGCCACCCTGCCTTCTCGATAAGTATGGGGTGAGAATATGCCGGGGTAGCCTTAAACTCATCTAGGATATTAACAGCAGCCGGATCGCTTCTTGATTTCTCGAGACAGTAAGGCGGTAGCGCGAGTGTTACGGAGTCAGTTATGCTGGATGCAATAACGCGCTAAGAAGTGCCGGTGTGACCCAACTGCCAACGGAAAAGCTCATAGTAATTGCCGCTTTGACATCAACTAATGCTCCGCCGAGTGCGGGCCTCAACAATTCAAATCGGTTCATGATGATATCCGATCTTCAACGATCGAACGCACATAATTATGCGTTGGATTTTGAGTATAACACCATTGTCAGCAATTTTGGCGAGAATTATTGCAGGTTCGTAATTCAAAGTTGTAAACAAAAGGAGTCATGCATTTCCGCACTACCCCCAGGGGTTGAATTTGCACTTTGAAGTGGCGCGGCGAGTGCATCCGTACCTACCATGTTCGCGCATGCCCATGTTATTGAGCACTACTGCAATCTAGGCTGCTGCATTCTGGTACTCAGCTCGGTAGAAAGGGCGTTCGGATCTGTTTTGAGATGGTTGCAAATCAAGAAACAATCTCCATGCGGCATTTCTGAGAAGCGTTCGAGGGCTTTCAGATTTAAGACCGTAATCGAGCGATACCCTCTCAATATCCAGCCAGCATTGGTGAATATCTGGAGCGCAGCATTGGTTTGCTTGCGCGATGCGTTCGCCAAGCCCCCTAAGCTGTCCTGAGATATCGTTATAGATGCATTATCCGTCCATGCCATTCTGCGAAGAACAGACGCTAAACGACGATCGACATCTTGTTTTTGGAGGTCGTGAATAATTCGCACAAGCATGTCTGTTGCAAAAATTGAAATAGCCGCAAACGCGCGGGTCATCGCTGGCACTTGTGCGGACAGGCGCTCCATCGACCCGGGTAAGAGCAAGAATTCCTGATTGGCAATCAGCGCATCTTAATTGCATGGTCACCGGTTCAAACCCTTTCTAAGCGTGTAATTGCGCCTCTTGATTTGGTCATTTTGTTGATTTCCACGTAGAAGTGAGCCAGATGGGGGCGGACAAGAACTTGGACTATCAGATAGATAGGTCATGTATTTCTACGAAGTCCAGAATAGGCCCGCCATGTTTCGGCGCGCCCCGGCGGATTGCTTTGATGGACTTGTGCCTAACTGACGCTTCCTTGAATAACAGGTCAGTCACCGCCTAGCATGGACTATGATAGGCGGTTCTTTTTAATCTAAGACTCTATTTTTTACGATCTCGGTGTCTTTGATGCGATGTAGGATAGTTGAAGGTTTAGATACGTTAGGCGTCGATTCTAACTTATCTTTCTTAGGCTTCCGAATTTATCGGTTACTGCGCATTGTTCCTCTTGACATCATGTCGCTTTCCATAACGCGTGTTAAGGTTCGTCGTCTGATCAATTCAAGTTATTGGTTCAAATACGATTGTTTTGGTGCTCTCGGTTTGCGGAAGCAGCATATGTTTCGGTCGATGCATTAAAACGTATGGATTACATCAACTATCAGCCCAGCCATGAAATCCTTCAGGACTGTCGTGGGGCGCTTGCGAAGAGGGTCGGATAGAGGTCTCACGTTCTCAGTTGCGTATTTCGCGTTGGTAAGAATTCTATTGAGAATGCGAGTGCGATCCGGCTGAAAGACTAAAATGTTGTTGTCGGAAGATATAACGCCCTCCTTTGTTGCGGGCCTGTCATTCTAAGTCTGAGCAACAGAGCCCGTTTCAATTGCTGTTGCGATAACCATCACGCGGCTTATGCTCCAGTAAAACAATTTAAGGTTGCATTAAGGCTGAGCCTGTTGCTTCTGGTTAATTTAGCCTCGCTCACGCGGGCCTTTGATCTGAAGTCTAATCTTCGGATGGCGGCTTTGAATAGCTGTTGAGGAAATAAGACCCTCTATCTACTCGGATGAAAAGCGCCACTTCTATCGGTAAGTTGTAATCACTGTTATAGGCGAGAAAGCCGAAATAATCGGTGTAATTCCAATTTGGTATAATTCGACGTAAATCCCGAGCCGTAAATGGCTCTACAAGGGTTCCATCAACGTGCACGGCAGTAAGAACGAGCTTATAAGCGTTCTGGGCCGAGATTTTCATTTACCAAGTTTACAGGGAACCTGAAAACTAGCAAGCTAGTATTTGACCTTAGCCGAATCGTGGGCTCCCTATCTGTAAGTGAAAACAGCCGCCACCTTAGCATGTCGGCGTTAAACGTCGAAAGCATTGGGATTAAAGTTTATATCTTGAACTTTAAGATGCGCCGCCTTCATCGTGCTATCGATCAACAGCTTGATCCATTGCTTTATGGTTCTTGATGAACTGGTCTAACGCAATTCTTAGACGATCTTCGTGATAAGTGCCTTCTAGAAGTTGCCGTGCGAAATAGCGTGTGGCTGCCGTGCGTAAATCCTGCGTATCGTTTGGCAACCGGGCTTTCCGAAGGATTTTCGAAATCAATCCATTATCGGTAGCGTCTAGGTAGGTGGAAGACATTACGTCCTCTCTGGTTGAGGGCTAGGCCGTCTTGACTTGAACGACAGCGCCCGCTCCAAATGCTGCCGTGATAATCACTGTGCGCTTTAATCCACACATAAGCAAATAAGGCAGTTGCATCTACGTGTGGCTTGTTCGTTTAGCGATAAGGAAGGCCGCAACCGTCTACCTCGAATTATCATCCAGCCGCGTTAGTCAAGCGTTTGAAGTTACTTCTTTTGTTTCTCAGTATCTTTGATTGGAGTGGTGAAACCGCCACCTTTCTTGCTTAAAAAAACTGAGTGTTCCAAACCTGCACAGATATTTGTTCATGTCATTTTAGTCTGGTTTCAGTCCATAACCAATGTTTTGCCTGATTTGAGACGGGTTTTCATTATGGGTAGAACTCAACCCAACCAAAGACGGAAATAGATTATGGATCCAATTGGATAGCTGCGATGGGGATGATCAGCATTAACACAAACTCGGTCTAATTCAGTCTGAATTCAACATGCAGATAATTTGGTGGAATGCATGGCAGACACGCGAGCAGTTAACTGATGCGCTTTTCAAATATATTAAGAGCTTTAATTCGTTTGGCAGAGATCATACTATACTTCGACAAATATCAGCTGCTGAACTGGAACAAAGAACCATCCAAACGAGATTGTGAGGCGATATAAAATGGCACAAGTTCAACTGTGAGCTGCGCCTATATCACCAAAACAATGGGTTGCTAAAGGAGGGATATAGGTTCATGGTAGTAATTCCAGCAGCCATTTTACGGGCGCTACTGTTTGAGGGTTGATTACCCTGGCCCCAAGCGAGGAGGACGCCATGTCTTCCCTATTCTATTATTCGAAGACACCCAAATACGCCACCATTGCCAATTACTTGTTATTTGCAGCGAGCCTCGCCATGATTGGGTACATCATGGCCGAGGGGTGGTTTTGATAGGCAAAAGCACGTAAGGCTGAGAGGTGGTGTTCAAGATGACCGCAAGAACCACGGAAACCGAAGTCACGTTCAAATATCCATTTCGTCTGAAGTCCTGTTCGGAGCCATTGGGAGCGGGCACGTATCGCCTGGTGGTGGACGAGGAGTTGATAGAAAGCTTGAGCTTCACGGCGTATCGTAAAGTTGCGACGCATCTTGAGCTTCCCGCTGTCTCGGTCGCATCGATCCACCGTCGGTTCCTTCAGGTCTCATCAATGGAGATCGAAGATGCGATGGAACGTGACACAGCTAAAATCGGCGCTGGCACCAGTGACATCGCCTGATCTAGAAATTGATTTTCCAATACTTTGTTCAATACCTTCGTCGTTAGTCGAAGATTGCTTCAGCACGTTGCCTTGTTGTACATACCGCTTTGAAGAAAATAGACCGGTCAGAAGACGAGAGTTGTACTTTCTTTAAAGCGGTATTTACTACGACATTGGCAGTCACGGCCACGTGTATACCGCTGCATCTTTCTGTCACTGAAGGTGTCCGTGCCATGAAGGGTCGTGGCTAGCATTGCACGAAAAGCGGCAATTGAACCGATGAAGTTATGCTTCAAACGTGGACGGTGGTTTTCCTGCACGATTATTGAGAGGATATGATCTGATCGCTAGTGTGCATAGGTCCGGCCTCTTGTCGCGTCCGCACAAGAACGCTGGCCAGCTGGCTTCGGCGACGCTCGCTCCGATCAGTATATCGGTCTGTAACGACTACTGAAGTATTCAGAGTGCTTTTCGGGTATTGCCATTTGCGGACAGCCACTGACTTGCAAGTGTTTTCTTTATGTCGTTTGTCTTTATTATTAGCGGCCATGTGTCCCGCCTGTCTGTGCGTTAGCCGTAAGGACGATGGAGGTGACGTTGCTGAAAGCGCGTTGGTGTTTCATTGACTTTTATTATGCGCACGCCAATATTTGAACCTTGATACCACACCGGAGCGCGGCCTTCGTCACCGACGAATTAACCGTCTCTGGTTTCAGGCAGAGTAGGATTGGTATCGACCGTATGGTGAAAGTCGGATCTATTGGCGCCGGAGCCGCCGGCATAAGTGGTCGATGAATCAAATAAACTCCGAACGCAGCGACGGGTTGCTGACCTATGTGCTTGCCTCGGGTTCGCCGGACCATTACATGAACGCGACGGTTTATCATGAGGGGTTGACCTTGGGACAGGCTTTTCGGAATGGGCGAAAATACCACGGCATTGAACTGCCGCTCGGTATGGATCATAGTGGTACGCTATTCATCGCGCATTATTCATTCTGTGGCCTCGATTGCTGGGGCTGACGTCGAGCCATTGCCCACGAGGCGCTTGGCAAGGATATCGGCGTGATCACGCCGAGCGCGGCGCTTTCCAGCTTTCCTTATGCAGCGGACGAGACGATGCGCGCATTGCGACATTTCCTGACCAGACCGAAGCATCGCATCTTAGGACGGTTCGGTTTCGTCGATGCTTTCTCTGAAAGCCGCAACTGGTATGTCCGGACCTATCTGGGGATCAATCATGGACCGATCACCATCATGATCGATAATTTCCGCAACGGACTGCTTTGGTATCTGTTCATGAGCGCCTGTGAGGTGCGAACGGGTCTTTTCAGGCTGGGTTTTGATACTCCTCGTCTCTCAGAAGGCGGTAGCAAAGCGTTTAGGCTGCCGGCCCGACGCTCACCGTAACATCCATGGCGACAAAATCCTCCACATTGCCGATATAGCCGCCGACGACAGGCATTATCTGGCGATTGCTGCGGGCGACCGCCACCGGAATGAGGCTTGCCCCGCCGAGACGGCGATGGGTCGGATCGAAAGCGATCCATCCGGCACCGGGCAGATAAACCTCCGCCCAGGCATGGGTCGAACCGGGATTATCGGCATGAATTTGCGGATCAAAGAGATAGCCCGACACGGCGCGGGCGCCAAAACCGAGATGGCGAACCGCCGCGATGAACAGCGCGGCAATGTCCCGACACGAGCCGTTGGCCAATGCCAGCGTGTCCAGCGGTGTTTGTGCCCCTTCGTCGTCGCGGATGCGATACTTTACGGACCCAAGGATGCAGGCGTTGATATCCTTCAGTAGCGAGAGCGTGTCTGTCGGCACACCTTGGACGAAGGCTCGCGCCCATTTCTCCATTTTTCTGGCTGGATCGGCGTGTTCTGGAATACGGAATGCACCCAGATCGGCCATATCGTCGGCGGAGTACTGGAACGGGAACGAATGAGCCTCCGGCGCGATCTGGAATATTGGCCATTCTATAGCCTGCTGCTCAATGATCAAATGACTTGCGATGATGAGTTCGTCGGTCGGCCTAGTGAACCGGGCGGTGGCGATCAGGTTGCCGAACACATCTTGCGTCCAGTGGATTTCCGCAAGCGGAGCCAAGATCAGCGAACTCGCCGATACGGTGATGTCGTGACTGCTGCGCGGGCGCAACATCATACGATGCTGTTGGAGCACGACAGGACGCGCATAACTGTAGGTCGTGGTGTGGTGGACGCTCAGCTTCATCCGGCTCACCGACCGATAGACAAAAACGTAATCATAATGGATGATGCTCTCATATTAAATCCTCAGGGCTATACTGGTCGTAAGCGTTCAGCTTTAGCCATATCTGTCTGTAGAGAACCGATCGTGATTCGGAAGTACACAGGGCATGGCGTCTGTGATCCCATGGCTGTTACATCGTATAGGAAAGAACCGGCTTCTATCGGGAAGGATGCTTTCTTCAAGGATCACGATGCCGGAAGCGACAATCAGCCTGACTGGTGGTCGCATGTCGCGGATGTAATGGGATAGCTTAATTTTATCCATGGCTGCCCACATCTCAATTTCGGTTAACACCAGATCGAGGTCAATTCTCGACTCCAGAATGCCAATGACCTTATCGGCATCGCTGGCCTCAAGTTCCTCGTAGCCCGCATTGCCAATAAACATCTATTTTCCTAATTCTACATGTGGGCAGGGAGTATATCGCCGCAAGGATATAGCGTTTGAAAAGGAGATAAGTTCCTAGGAGAGTGCCGGAATATTAGCGTTGGGATTGCCCGCGTTTCGCTTCACGTAGCCATGCCGATACGGTTGTCCGTGACGGAGAGTGTCCTGTCCACTTCTTGTGATCCGTAAGCGGATATCGATCACGAGCGCGCTGATTAGGAAAGACATGTTTGAGGGTCTTGATTACCAGTTCTGCCACGATAAGTTACAAACTGATAAAAAATTGTCTTCACGGCGCTATCATCGTCCACCACTAACATGGAGAGGCGGTTCGGATGGGCGTTGTTGCAGGGATCACGGATGAGCTGATATGCTGGGCCAGTTTACCTTCTCAGGACACAGTTGATGCCGCATAAGTTTAATGCCAAGCGACGCGACAAGATACCCAAACAGAAGTTCAAGGTAACAAACTGGCCAGTCTATAATAAAAGCCTGCGTCGCCGTGGTGATTTGACCATATCGGCGAGTGAGGCGGCGTTATGTTTGTGGTTTGCGGCACGCAGGAAATCTCGAGGTGGCCAGCCCAAATACTCGGATCTGGCAATTACACTGTGCTTGACCTTGCGCGTTGTCTATCAACTACCACTGCGCCAGACCCAAGGTCTGATGCGCTCTGTCGCGCGGCTGATGGGGATTGATATTGCTGTGCCGGATTTTTCCACTTTGTCACGCCGTGGCAAAGGATTGGTATTGTCTTCCGCAAACCATCACTCCACAAACAGGGAGCCGGTTCATTTGGTGGTCGACAGTACAGGATTAAAGATCTTCGGTGCGGGCGAATGGCTGGAAAACAAGTACAAAGTCAGAGTTAAACGCAAAAAGTGGCGTAAACTTCATCTCGGCCTTGATCTCGCCAGCGGCATGATTATCTGCTCCGATCTGACGACAGATGATGTTGGCGACCCGACAGCTTTGCCCGGCCTTCTGGACCAAGTGGATGACCCCGTTGATACGTTCATTGCCGATGGTGCTTATGATGGAGCGCCAACCCATAATCTTCTGGTGGCACGCTTTGGGGCAAAAGTGAACATCGTTATTCCTCCTCCTAAAACAGCAGTTTCAAGCCCGCAAGCCGCGCTCAATCCCTCAGTCCGAAATCGTCATATAGCCCAGATTAAGACCAAAGGTCGGACCGCCTGGCAGCAATCATCCGGCTACAATCGGCGCAGCCGTGGTGAGACACAAATGGATCGATGGAAGACCGTGATCGGCCAAAAACTCCAAGCGAGGAATTTCGATAACCAGAAAACAGAGGCAAAGATCGGTGTCCGTGTTCTCAACCGGATGACCGAACTTGATCGTCCAGAGTTCCAACGCATCGCATAAATATTCCCTGGGTAGGGTTCACTCGCCTGTTTTCTGATCCATGCAACAAGGCCTTAAAAATGTACCACCAGTCCAAGTATCGGCCCTTTTTGAACCACATCATAAACGAAACCATCGTGACTATAATCGACACCGAGTGCACGGTAGCCTGCAACGGCAGATAGATTTTCCTTGAACTGGTATCCGAATGTTCCGGCAACATCCCAATCCATTTTGGCCTGCCCCCCACCCACAACACCCCAACCACTGAAGTAAAAGTCATTCGTCAGAAAGTACTTACCGCGCATTCCAGCCACAGCATCAACCCATGCAGCGCTGTCGCGCCCGCTGTGCCCGTCGAATAATCCACCATCGAAAGAGATTTCCGTACTCGCGTACCAGACGCGCGCGCCTGCAACCATATCAAGACGGCTTTTACCCTCTTGGAGAAGGCTGTAGCCTCCACCAAAAAAGCCGGAAAACGTCTCAGATTTTATATCAACACTGTTGCTCAACACCCCGTAAGGGGTCCGACCGCCTGCAGAAATTTTTGTATAGATGATATCAGTGAGCAGGCTATAGCTCTCATAATGCCCTTCAATGACACCCATGAACGAGAAGTCGAGTTCTTTGAAGAGGCTTCCGAAGTCAGAATTCATTTTTACGGGCGGCAGCCCAAATTGACCTGCTGTGCCGCTGACGCCTGCAGCCCAGAAGTAAGGACTTGCACTAAACCGCCACCCGTCCGGTTCGACTTCTTGCCCTGCAGTCTGAGACACGGCAGGCTCCACCGGAACATCGGCAGCAATGGCCATATACTGACTACCAATCAATGCAGTCAGCGAAATCACGAAAAGTCTAAAGTGATGCATTGTCCCCCCGAAACTTTGCCTCGGTGATTAGTTGAGGAATGGGTTATCATTGAGTTTGCTGGGACAGCACCTCATCCTCAACAGCACAATCAACAGTTGGACTGTTCGCTGTTTCCAATTCTTTGCGCGCGGCCTGCATATCAGCAAGGAATTCGGGACTGCTGTGTAATTTAGCAACTGTTGCAGCCCCCATAATGCGCCCGGCATCTACATCGCTTTGCCAGTGAGCGTTACAGATCACCCTGCTTTGTCCAAACGATAAGCCGCGCTTGAACAATTCATCCGCGCGCTTTGGATTGACTTCGGCCAATGTGAGCGCCCATGCCCATCCCGCAGCCGTATGCCCCGACGGGTAGGAACCGTCTTGACGCAACACATCTTCTTCGTCTGGCTGACATGTACCTTCGTTGTGCACGACGAAAGGTCGAGTTCTATTATATTTGTTCTTGATGCCATAGGTCGAAAGACCCGCATCAGTAAGAACTCGTTGCATCAAATTATAGAGATGCGGTGTCTTCTCCTCACTAATATCCACTCCCATAGCACATGAGAAATTCTTCGCAGGCTGGGGAAATTGCAAATCAGCATCTGTCCGTGCCTGATCCCAGCGCGCATTTCCGCGTAGTGCGATAGTAGCCTCTCTTGCTGCCTCATCACGTGCCAGTGCAGCACTTCCCTCAGCTGGAGGCGAACCCAGCAAAACAAGACTGTTGGGAAGCTCACTCGACTGCAGATAGCCTGGCGTGAGGTGAAAATGCGGGTCCGTTACTTTTGGGCCAGCGTCATTTTCTGCGATGGCGGAACTCACAGCTTGGCCAGCGAATACGACAGCGGTGAGCAAGGCCATTCGGCCGACCTTCCACAACATTCAAGTGCTCCTAGTTTTATAGTTTCAAGCTGCTCGTAAGCGGATGTCCGTCATAGTTATGTAGATAACGGACACTCCGCGTTTCGCCAGGCGTCGTTTTAGCTGTAAACTTAGCCTTGCCGATGTGAATTAGTTTTGGCGCGGTTCGGCTTCTGGAAATTTCCATTCGCCACTAACAACATTTTGATCTGGCCGATAAAGCCTTACAGTGTAGTTCCAGCCCTCAACAACGGGTAGGCAATTTGGTTTTTTTCCATCACAACCACCAAATTGCGCAGTAACCGATCCGTCCGCATTTTTTGTCGCCGTAAGGTTGTTGATCGAATAGGCATTGTAGTCGTTTTTCTCAAAGAAGCCTTTGGCGTTGTAAACGCTGATCGACCAGAAAGCCTTCACCGGCACGGTCTTTGGCACATTGAGAGTATAGACGGTTTTTCCGTCATTTTTCTCAGGCGTAAAACTTGGATACATTGCGTCTTTTTCTGGAATGCCGCCCCATCCGGAAGCTGTACCAATTAGATGACGGATCGGATCGACCGCACTGCGGGTTCCAAAGGAACCGTTATACGACGTTTGATGTTTTGCTAACGCAAGCAGAGCATTTCGGATTTCTGTCAGGCTCTCGTCATCCCAGTTTGGGATATCGAGCTGGCCCGGCTCCTTCTGGCTGACCTTAATGGCATCCTGGAGTTTATGGACTTCATCAAGATCTTTTGGATCGTTGGGGTCCACCAGTGTGCGGACAGCCACAAAAGCATATCTCGTACCAACGAATTTCTGTGTTAGCGTAACCGGCTTCGTACCATAGGCGACAATTGGCAGGTAGTGATCCTGATCAACGACCATCATCGACATATAGCGCTTGCCCGTCTCAGGTAGAGAGATCGTTACTGGTCCTGCCGCCAGATCAAACACAGCGAACGAATAGAGGGTGTCGCGGTTCATGCGGATAACAGTCTGCTTATCAATCGCCACGGGCTCGCGAGCATGCTTAAACTGGCCCAGCTGGCCTATGTCCTTCACATTGGCCGCAAGGTAATGGTCGGTCTCAGCACGAACGAAACTGTCAACGGTGACCGGCGCTGTGCTACCCAATGTCTCGGCATATGCTCCACCGGACCATGCAACCGAGGCAACTACGAGACTGATCCCAACCGAACGGAACATGGAATACCTCTTCATACAATCATAATAACGATGACGGCGTCCCTTCGCAGAATGCGGCAGGGATCAATCCAGAACGGTCTGCAAATCACTATTTGATCAGCTGACTGAACTCTATCCAGATCGCTTCTAACACTCGCGAACTGCCAGTCTTGCCATTTTGTGACATTTCCATCCGACCTCGTCATTTCGCTATTCAGGAAACATGAATGTCAGGGTCGTGCGCAGTCCCCACTCTGGCGTACCGGCAGGACCATCAGCATAATAACGCCCACCTACCTGAAGGCTCATGGCCTGATCGTTCACCTTGAAAACCTGCGTAGCGCCTAAATTAATTGGAACTGTCCAATGCTCCGCTTGCCAGTCGTAGGTTGAATCCACGCTGAGCGACGTCGATCTTCCCTGGCCGAAATTATAGGAAACAAACGGCTGCAACAGGCTGGCACTCACGTCTTGCCTGCCCGAAGGGCCCGCGACAGACCAAATATGATTACCTAACGCACCGACGGTCCACGCTTTTTCCTGAATAAGTGCTACCGCTGTAGGGCCAAGACCAAATTTCCCGCTACCTAAATAATCGTCGGTCGCCGTAGGAAGAAGAAAAACCGGCCCGACGCCCCATATCAAGCCGCCAGGCCCCGCTTTCTTCGGGGACAAGAAAAAGCTGGCATTTATATCGCCTAAGCCTGAAACGCTGCCACCAGGCATATAATCCCGATAAGCGATTGGTATAATTGTGCGCGAAATAACGTTCCAATCGTCGTTTAAGCTGAATGGAATAACAGGCTGAATGTTGAGACTGTAGGCAAAACCGTCTTTGTTAGACCCAGCCTTAAAGTCGAAGTTATTTTGAAAAGGAACGCTAATGAGACTGGCCAGAGGATTTGCTAATTGTTGTGAAAGATCATCAGCCGACGATTGGGACCACGCCGCGCCAGTATTAAATGCAATAAAGCCCGCGATCGTAATAATCATGGTGCCGCATTGCTTGCACCAACTGAACAGTCCATTTATGCCCTGCATCTTTCCCCCTTTAAACAAACGCTGAATATGCCCTGTATTCGTAAGATGATGCTATGCCGCAGAGCGTGACACGAACCAATGCAAACGACATCTAACCAATCATTGAGGGATTGGCGGACAAGTTGTCTTCAAACGCTTCTAGCAGGGACAGATCATCAGTCTTGCCATTTTGTGCCAACTTTAGTCTGGCGACGGTGCTTCAGGTGAAACACTTATCGCAATCGCGATTGTTCACGAAATTGGCGGGGGGTTACACCGGAAATACGGCGAAATGCTCGCGTGAAGTGGGCTGGGTCAGAATAGCCAGACGCAAATGCGATATCGATGATCTTGGAATCGGATTCACGTAATAAGTTGCTTGAGCGCTCAAATCTCACAGCATCCAAAATATCTGAATACACAAAATCAACATTTGCGAGTTTCCGCTGGAAGGTACGCGCACTGACGCCTGCCATCTCGGCGATCTCAGCAAGCGTGGGAACACCTCCGTCAAGATAAGATGGCAACATCAGTTTGAGAAGTTCCACGATATCATAGCCCGAGGGGCCATCCTCCTGATCCTGCACTGGATGAAATGATCCAGCTAAACGGTTGGAGAGACTAAGGCATGAGATAGGTATGCTGATCCATGCCGCGTGCTGTCCAGACATGAAGCGCACATTTGGCCAGAAGGATTGCGTCGCTTCACTCGGCGTATAGTGCGCTTCAAAAGCCATTACTGGCGGTGTCCAGCTGGGACCAGTAAATTGCCGCACAATATAGATCGAGAAAATATTCTGAAGCCATTGTGCATGCTCCAGGTGCTGAAGTTCTTTTGTTATTGCGAGCTTGCTGCAAACCCGGACATGGTCACTATCGCGTTCGATCCACATGCTCAGGATAGTGTCTTCCCTCGAAGCCTCGGTACAGGCATGCCGCAATGCAACAAGCAATGTCGGGGAGTGTGCGATCAGTGCTCTGGTTTTTTCTCTCAGATGAGAAAAATGCAGCCGCTGGCTGGCTAGGAAACCGAAATCGGTAATGCCCTGAGAGCTTTGGGCCGTTTCGATAAACTGGATTGCAGGCAATACCGGAACATAAAGATCGCGCTTTGTTTCGAAAGAAAATGGTAGCCGAGCTTTCTTCAAAAGCGTGCTCGTAGGCGCACCCAGCTCGTCAAGTATACCCACAAATGGAAGAAGAAACTGGCTACGAGTCAGAGGGATGTTGGCCATTGCATCTCTTCTCCATCTCTAGCTGATGTTTTTCTGGCAAAAAAATAGACGAATTACAACGCCTATATTTCCCGACTGAAAAGGGCGACGAGAAACCATCGACAGGTCCCTGTTCTAAGGCGCCACTCACGCTACCTTATCGCAATGCCGACTGTTGGCCGATTTCAGAAAATCACCGATTTGTTCACCTGACCGACATAGTGTGCAAAACCATTGAATGCAGCCTGATTTTGAACCAGTTTTATATTTAATGCTGATCCGACACAGCACATGTATTCTTTTAAATCCTATGTCTATTTCCGTCCTCGCGTGGGTTAACCCAAATAGAAACCTGGCTCAAAATCAGGCTAAACTCAACAGGTTGTTCAGCGGTTGATGAAACAGGAGAAGCTGATCGTTGCCACGCCAAAGTGGCGGCGATATCGCTCTTATCTGGGAGAAATCAGTCCGGCAACCGAGAACCTTATTAGTCGTAACTTCCAGGCCACAGCCCCAAACGAGAAACGGCTGACTGATATCACGGAGTTCCATATTCCGGCTGGCAAGGTGTATCTCTCACCCATCATCGACTGTTTCGATGGTTTGGTTATCAGCTGGTCACTCGGAACGAGACCAGATGCGGCATTGGTCAACACGATGCTCGATGCCGTAATAGAAACTGTCTCAGGTAGAGATGAGCGGCCAATATTACATTCTGATCGCGGTGCACATTATCGCTGGCCGGGTTGACTATCGAGGATCAGTGATGCGAAGCTGGTGCGCTCAATGTCCCGTAAGGCGTGCTCCCCAGATAACGCTGCATGCGAAGGCTTCTTTGGCAGGCTAAAAACAGAGTTCTTTTATCCCAGCGATTGGAAGAACACTCCACTCGAGCAGTTTATCAAGGAAGTTGATGGCTACATTCGGTGGCACAACGAGAAGCGAATCAAAATATCACTTGGCGCTCGAAGCCCAATCGAATATCGAAACAGTCTTAGCATTGTGACGTAGAGTCCAAGTTTTATCCGCTCATACCATTAATTATATAATTATTTTTTGTTTTTTAGCGTTTCTTTTTTCAATGTTGGAAAGTGACCAAGTGATGGATTTTGCTCCATTTCTTTAACAGCAGACTTATCTTTCTTCGGCTTGCGAATTTCACGATTACCGCGCATTTGGCCTTTAGCCATAATTTGAATCCATCTTGTAATCTGACGCTATTTTCAGATAAAAATTGGTGCTCTCGACACATAATAGGGTGCTGGTTCGAGTTACGCTATACCGTAAGCAGCTGCACTTTCCGGCGGGGGCGATTCATAGAGTTGTTTGGAATGCACGACACCCGTCATGAAGTGCTTTAATACTCTTTGTGACTGTTCCCAGAGAGGACCCGGCAATGGCCGCATCCGTAAGGTTTCATAGCCAGCATTTGAAAGCATTATTTTAAGTAAGCGGTTGTTTGCAGGACTAAAATTTACAGTATTAATGATGGAAAACATCTCGTCATCCTTTCAATTTAGGGGAAAGATATGTGTTTATAAAGCAAAAAATCTTATTTAATTATTCTCTACAATTTAATCATGCACTTTATTCGATACAATCACAATGAAGCAATTAAGGTCACTTGAAGGCAGGATCCTTGTTTAAAAGTAAGATTTCTATCCCATATCCTGTAGTTTTATTCGATAGGACGTCTGGTGAGACTGGTCATATAGCCTGCCTGCGACTGCAAAGATCATCTTACGCGATGCGTCGAATGTAGTCAGTAGCGACGCTTGGGTTGTCGCAATTGCGCCCATTCGTTCCGATGCGCTTTTCTCGATCAGAGATGGAACGGAGATCATACCATCATATCCAATGAAGCGCACGCAGGCCTCAAAATCATTAAAGCTCATGCTGGGGTTCGGAAAGTAAGAGTGTCATTGTAAGAATCCTTTTGCTGTAGCGCCACCTTCATCGTTCCAATTGTCGATGGCGCTGCTAGAGCACGTCCATTGAACGCGGAATCGCGTTGAGGATTCCCTTGGCTGCTGAATTCTGATTCTATCGCTTCGACTGGTGATTTGGTCGGAGGCAATATGACCCGAGCTTTCAGTGATGATTTGCGTAGCCGCGTTCTGGCTGCGTCACGCGTTGGCATGTCGGCGAGATCGGCGGCAGCCAGATTTGGAATTGGCATTTCAACGGCCATCGCCTGGATTGCCAGCGCACGGGCGGGCCAGTTTACGCCTGCTAAGCAGGGCCGACGCGGTGGTTCACGCCTTGGTGCTCACGAGGACTTCATCATCCGCATAATCGAAGAGGAAAAGGATATCACGCTCAACGAGATGGTTCTGCGATTGCGCGAGGACAGAGCCATATCGATCGGCCGTAGCGCGCTTGACGTCTGGCTACGAAAGCGCGGCTAAACTTTCAAAAAAAGGCCGCGCATGCACTGGAGCAGGAGCGTCCTGACCTGCTGAAACGTCGTCAGGATTGGTTCGACGACCAACTCGATCTCGATCCGGCGCGGCTCGTCTTCATCGATGAAACCGGCCTGAGCACGAAGATGTCCCGGCTTCGTGGACGTGCCCCTTGCGGAGATCGATGCCGTTCACCGGTCCCACACGGCCATTGGAAGACGACGACGTTTACCGGAGCCCTCAGGCTATCTGGAATCACGGCACCCATGGTTTTGGACGGCGCGATGAACGGGGTAGCATTCCAGGCCTATGTCCAGCAGGTTCTCATTCCAACCTTGGTGCCGGGCGACATCGTCATCATGGATAATCTGCCTGCACACAAAGCGGAAGGAGTACGTCACGCAATCGAAGACGCCGGATGCCGGTTGCTTTACCTTCCTCCATACAGTCCCGACTTCAACCCCATCGAGAAGGCATTTGCGAAGCTCAAGGCCGTCTTGCGCGCAAAAGCCGAGCGAACGGTCGACGGCTTATGGAATACCGTTGGCCAAATCCTTACGCTGTTCGAACCACAAGAATGCGCCAACTACTTCAAATCGTGCGGATATGACCCCGAGTAAAGCGGACACGCTCTAGTTGATTTTTCATAATAAACGTAACTTTTTAACGCAATACGCAAACGTCTTTCATCATATCTACCTTGCTCAAAACGGGGGAAGAGATAACGCGCAAACTGGCTTTTCAATTCACAAGTAGCACCAGGCTCGTGAACTTCTCTAAGAAGCCGTACAATCATGTTGATATTCGTGAAATCCAGAAAGGTGGAAGACATTATGCCATTCTCAGTTGGGGCCGACGCGTGGTGTTCATTCCCTGGTGCGCAAATACTTTTGGTGCAAATGCGGTGCCATTATCATATAGGATATTGATCCTTCTGCCGATCAATGACGAGGAAGGCGAGAGCGCGAAAATCCTCCGCAAGCGCGTCGCAGGATATTGGCCAGCGAGGTTCATTCTGTCGTTGTTGAGCGTTTTTGAGTTCATTTTGACTGGCAACATGCTCATCATCACGACTGGAGCAGAATTCGCGGCTTATGTTCTCTGCTCTGTCGATGGATTTGTTTTAAATGTTTATATCCTCACTCCCACTTGCCGCTTAGAGCGTCTTTACGAGTTCATCGCTACATGCGGTTGCAAGAGCGGGATCTGGCTGATCTGTTCCAAGCGGTGTCGCCCAGCCAGATTTTTCAATAAGCGACCTGCGCGAGTAAGTCGGCGCTGATTTAAATTCTGCGAGTATACTGGCCGCTGCCGGGTCCGCCTTCGATTTCTCGATGCAATAGGGGGTTAGAGCTAACGCCACCCCGTCTCTGAGAGAGGATGCTATTAGGTTTTGTGAGGTTCCCCCGGTGATCCATCCGCCAACAGTAAAACCGGTGATCATCGTCAAGGCAGCACCAGCTATTGCTCCGCCGACGGCGGGCTTAAGCCAATCCAACTTGTTCATTTGAGTATCCGATCTTTAATGATCGAGAGCGCTTAATTGCGCACTGAAAATCTACCTTATCACTCTTTAAGATAAAGCCTGCATCAATTCTCTCGATCTATATAAAAATTAAAATAAGTATTTAGATACACGTCTCGTGTAGAAAGTCATTTTCATAAATAAAAATCATTGATATTTATCGCTATTTTATTATTTAAAAGATATTTAACTGAATTAAGATGCAACAATAATCACTTTAATTGAAACTTAAAAAATAATAAATATAAATAATTTACGATATTTTCTTGCCGAGTTTTGCATATTACGCGTTTAGCACCGTGCCATGAACGAACCTTCCCGTTAAAAAATCGTCTTATCAATCCTCACTCTTCTGCGGGCGAGGGGTGACTGAAAGTCAGTCCCGATCATTTCGCGAGTGCTCTTTCAAACTCGGCCACAATCGCCTTGATCAGTTTTCCCGTGATCCTGCCCTTCTGCCAGAGCGCAGTCATCTCCACGCGTGACGGCTCCCAGTCCGGCAACACCCGCACGAGCCTGCCCGCAGTCATCTCTGCATCGATCATGAAGTTCGGCAGGTTGGCGATGCCGAGACCCGCAAGGACGGCATCAATCAGGAGCGACTGTCGGTTCGCTGCAAATCCAACCTTGGGATGTGCCGTCGCGGTCTGTCCCTCCGAGTTGCTCAACTCCCATTCCACCAGATCGCGGCGAATGGACACTGCGGGCACATTCGCGAGATCTTCAGGTCGTTTGATATTCGCATGGCCCGCTAGGAAGGCGGGACTCGCTACCAAGGTTCTCGGCAAACTAGCGATCTTTTTAGACATCAGACCGGAATCGGCGAGGGCGCCCATCCTGATAACTAGGTCATAGCTTTCCTCAATAAGCGATACACGGCGGTCTGCGAGGGTCATCTCGATGATAACTTCAGGAAACCTCGTCTTGAAGCTGATCAGGGCGGGAGCGAGGATCTCAGTCGCCAGGTCTGGTGGCAACGACATCTTCACAGTGCCAGACAGCGCAACCCTCTTGTCCTGAACGTCAGCCACGGCCTCTTCGGCGAGCATGAATACGTCGCGGCTTCGGTCGAAGAGTTGCTGACAGTGTTCGGCCAGAACGACACCCCTTCTTGGTCCTACGGATGAGGCGAACATTCAGTTTGTCTTCAAGTGCGGAGAGCCGTCGAGAGAGCGCCGCCTTGGAAATACCCGTAGAACGTTCCGCCGCCGCGAGTCCCCCCGCCTGAGCGACACGAACAAAAAGAGCAAGTCCGTCAAAGTCATCAAATGTTTTCATGTTTCATAAATGGAACATAAGGTTGACGTTTTTCAAGTCTGCCAGAGCCTGTGTTTCAGGAATATCTTCTGTTCAAGCGATCAAGCTTGATAACACATAGGAGATTATGCCATGTCCAAGCTGTTTACCGCCGAAAATTCAGCCCTCCTGCTCATCGACCATCAGGTCGGCACGATGCAGCTTATCAAGAACATCGATGTCGCACAGGCCAAGCGCATGTCGCTGGCACTGGCCAAGGCCGCAAGCATTCTCGGCATCCCTACCATCCTCACATCCAGCCAGGAAGATCGTCTGCAGGGACCTCTTCTGCCTGAACTCCAGGAAATCCTTCCAATCGAATTCGAGAACCGGGTTAAGCGCGAAGGCATCGTCAACGCCTGGACGGATACCAACTTCAAGGCCGCTGTCGAAGCCACTGGTCGCAAGAACCTGATCATGGCGGGTGTCACCACTGACGTGTGCCTCGTGTTCCCGGCGATTGATGCCCTCGGCGAAGGCTACAACGTGCAGGCCGTCATGGATGCTTCCGGTTCGCCCTATGAGCTGTCGGAAGACATATCCCGCCGCCGCATGCAGGACGCAGGTGTGATCCTGACCGCCACCAACACCATAATCGCGGAACTCTCGCGGAACCGGGGCTCCGAAAACGGTCAGAAGCTGATCCAGCTCCTGTCCACGGAAGTGCTCTCGCCAATTGGCGACTAACCAAAATGCGCCCGCTGCAGATAAGGAGAAACGAAATGAATATCAGGGTGCCTTCGATCACCGGAACAGGGGGCGTACCGCCTGAAACCCATCAGCAGCGGGCGCATGGTCCCTTCCAGCTCCGCCGCATCCGTCCAGGCATCACGCTCGGACAGCCGGGTGATCCCGGCTTTGGCGGACTCGGCACCATTGATCACGCCAAGTTGCAATCTGGCCTTGTGGTGCGGATGCACGAGCATCGCAACGACGAGATCATCAGCTACATGCGCGCCGGCCAGATGCGCCACACGGACTCCGGTGGGCACAGCGAAGGGCTGTGTCGCAAAATTTTGAGCCGATTAAATGCGGCCTTATCTCTCTGGACGCACTTATGCTGCGAGCTCCGCAAAGACCTCGAATGGCGAGCGATTGTCATTTGCAAATTGCTTCTTGCGGATCATATGCGCAACTTCGATGCCCGCGATTGTCGCTGATGCTGAATGCAACGCTGTGAAACCCATCATCGGCTTGGTGATCCGCTTGATGAACCGATGGTCTTGTTCAAGAATGTTGTTGAGATATCTGACCTGAAGAATTTTGATCAGTTCGCTTGCACCTGTGATCTTCAGGATGTTGTTGACAGCCTGCGCTCCCGCCAGATTGGCTCGACTTTTATCAATGACTATTTTGTTTGGAACACCATTGCTTGCTATGGTTTTCTTAAAGAAATGCCTTGCAGTACCGAGATTTCGCCGCTCGGAGAGCATGAAATCGAGCGTTTGCCCGTCACGAACAACGGCCCGATATAAATACGTCCATTTTCCTTTGACCTTGATATAGGTCTCGTCAACACGCCAGGATCCAAGCGTTGGGCGTTTACGTTTCTGGGCTTGCTCTGCAATCTGGGGGGCGTAACGTACTACCCAGCGGTTCAGGGTTGCATGGTCAACGTTGACACCCCGCTCAACCATGATCTCCTCGAGGTCACGATAGGAAACCGAATATCGGACGTCGAAGAAAACGGCATAGAGGATCACACTTTTGGGGAAATGAGCTCCTTGGAAATCAATCGCCACCCCCGTTCGCCTCACTAAACTATGTCGCTCAGAGTAACATAGCTCAGAAGAAATGAATTTTTTGCGACAAAGCCAGTCCTTCGGCTCATGCCGTCGTGATGAAAATAACGGGGCTGATCGGATGGGAGCGACGTCTCCCAGGATGACAGCCATGAGCCCGCTTCCCATTCCAAATTCTTGAGGGGAACGTATGGCGGTTGGCGCATCGGCAAGCTCAGCCATTCCTCGATGCTGTCCTCCAGTTTTCGGTTACTGGGGCCGCCAGGATCGCGGCCCGCTCGCCAATCGTGATCCGAATGTGCATCGCGACAAAGGGACTCAACGCATTTTGGCCAGTGACATGTCTGCCGGGTCGTGTTTCTTCAATAGCCACACAGAAGCATCTTGGGCTGATCGCAGAGATGCTGGAACTGTCGTATCCTTGGCGTCAGCAATCTCAAGGTGGGTGCCGATTCTGGCCAGATCCGTCGCCAGCCACGGATCTGCTTGTGCTATGTAGCGGTTTACGCGCAGGACATCAGGCATGCCACGCAAACCCTCTGCATCTGTCCACGCTGTCAATAGCACCTCTCTCAACGATTTAGGCTTATCGATCGCCGAGAACGTCAGCCAACGGATCGGCAACCCGGCGACTGTGACGCCATATAGTATAATAGGATCCAGCCCGCGTTGTTTTGCATCCGCCAGACTTATCGGATCGCGAACAGCCACAATGCCGTGTTGAGGATGGTGAAATAGTAATTTAGCGATCGAAACGTAGAAATGATGTTCCCGGTTTGGCTGTTGTCTCTCATTGCTCATGGCTGCTCTCATAATCATGAAATCAATGCCGGCATCCTACGATTTCGAGGCCCAACACAAAAGTATTTCCTAACTGCAAACGGGGATTGTTCGCGCCTCATAGGCTTATGTCGTCAAGGCGATTGACGATCGGGAGAGTGCTGGTCACCACTGAAAACGGCCGCCGTGGTTTGTGACCAGTAAATCGAGGGCTTTCAGTCATTTGAAGAATATAACAGATCACTCGACGGTTCGTATCCCATCAAGATATTTTATTTTTGTGGATCTATCTCCGTCCAATCAGGAAGGCCAGTGGGCTGTGATGTTAAGGGAGGAGATAGTCCAATGAATCATATTCTTTACGCAGGCAAATAGATTTCCCGTACGCGGCTATCACCAGCCAATCGTTCAGCCGGACCGGATACGTGAATTTGGCCATGCTCGAAAGCATAGACATAATCGGCAATCTCCAGTGAAAGGTCGACATTCTGTTCGACGAGAACAATCGATACACCTGCCTCAGCGAGTTTGATGATGATCTCAAAAATCTGATGAATGATTATAGGTGCCAAGCCCAGCGAAGGTTCATCCAAAAGCAACAGTTCTGGGCTGCCCATCAACGATCTTGCAATTGCTACCATTTGCTGTTGCCCGCCTGACAACCGCCCTGCTTGACTTTTCCTTCGCTCTGCCAGAACAGGGAACAGCGAGTACACATGGTCGAACAATTCAGCTTCTGTCTTACCACGCCCTTCTAAGTAACCAGCCATCAGATTTTCTTCGATGGTGAGGTGCTGGAAGACGGCGCGGCCTTCCGGACAGTGGCCAAGACCGCGCTTTGCGATCTGATAAGGCTTCATACGATCGATGCGTTCGCCCTTGAAGCTGATTTGTCCCGCTGAAATCGGGCAAACACCGCTTATGGAGCGCAAAAGTGTGCTTTTGCCCGCGCCGTTCGGGCCGATCAGAGAAACAATTTCGCCTGCATGCAGCTCAAGATTGATGCCATGCAAGACTTTCACCCGACCGTAACCGGACTCGATTTGCTCGATTGCGAGCAGCGGTTTCGATGTCACTGATTGCACCTGGCTGGCCAAGATAAGCCTCCTGAACTTGCTGATTATTGCGGATGTCGGAAGGCGTTCCATGCGCCAATACACTACCGCGGTTCATCACATAGATTTCGTCTGAGATGGACATAATGAGTTTCATGTCATGCTCAATGAGTACGACGGCGATATCGCCGGATTTTAGATCAACAATATGATGCTTGAGTTCTTCTGTTTCGCCGTGATTGAGACCAGCAGCGGGTTCGTCCAGAAGAATAGCATGGGGATCATTGACCATTGCGCGAGCAAGTTCGACCAACTTTTGCTGACCGTAGGCCAGCGATCCGGCGAGTCTTTGTGCATGATGCGCAATGCCCAACTTTTCCAGAATAGCGTGGCACTTATCCCGTCGATGGCGTTCTGCACTTCTGCCGGGCAGGGCGTCTGCGATAAGTGCTGAAATGGTTCGGGGAACCAGTGCTACTTCAAGATTTTGCATCACGGTCATGCCGTCGAACAGGCGAATATTCTGGTAAGTTCGGCCCAGACCAGCATGAGCCACAGCGTGCTTGGGAAGCCGTTGTAGTTCAACACCGTTAAGAACAATTCGTCCTGATGTCACCTGATAGGACCCAGCTGCCATATTAACGAGAGTGGATTTTCCCGCACCATTTGGACCGATAATTGAGGTGATTTTACCAGGCTTCATGGTGAGTGAAGCGTAATCGACTGCTTTATGTGCACCAAAGGCTTTGGTTACGTGTTCAAAGGTTAGCATCAGCGCCTCCCAAGTTTCGCAGCGAGCCATGAAGGGCCGTATTGGCGGCTGATAATACCCATTGGACGCATCAGAATGACGGAGACGAGCGCTATGCCAAAAACGAGTTGGCGATAGTCGGCGTAGTCACGCATTAATTCCGGGATAAGCACAAGAATGGCTGCACCAAGCATTGCCCCGAAGGGGTTTCCTAGCCCGCCGACAACCAACACCAGTACAATGGTGAGCGACTCCCAGAAGGTGAAGCTTTCCGGGCTGACGAAGCGTTGCATGGATGCAAACACAACACCACAGATACCTCCGATCACTGCACTAGTAGCAAAAGCTACGAGCTTGACCTTTGTTGTATTGATCCCGCAGCCACGAGCGGCATCCTGATCTTCACGTACTGCTGACAAAGCAATTCCAAGAGCGCTTTGTTGTAACTTCCAGACAAAGAGGAATGTGATGATCAGCAGGCCGGTCAGAAGGTAGAGGAAATCGAGGGGTGATGAGATTGTCCAGCCGAGGAGCCTCGGCTCGTCAATGCGCGCGATGCCCTGTGGTCCATTCGTCAACCAGTCCAGATTATTCATCAAAACACGGATGATTTCGCCGAAGCCAAGTGTAACAATTGCCAGATAGTCGCCGCGCAATCGCAGCACCGGAATGCCGAGCAGGATACCCGCAATGCCAGCCATTACAGCGCCAATCACAAGAATAACTGGAAAGGGCAGGTGCAACCCCAACTGGTCGGACGCCAACAGTGCATATGTATAGGCGCCGATTGCGTAAAAGGCGACATAGCCCAGATCGAGCAGTCCGGCATAACCAACGACGATATTCAGCCCCATTGCCAGAACTGCATAAAGCAGGATCGTATCGAGCACGCGCAATGGATAGGTCGGCAGAAATTGGCCGAGAATGATGAGCGCAAGCGGGAATATTGCAAGCAGCAACATGGTTCGCCCCAGGGCGCTGCGCGTTGGTGCTGGAGCGCTATCTGCGCTCGGGGGAGGAGCTTTAGAAGTCACTTTTGTACACCATCGTTTCTTCACTGACCTTGTCGCCCAGTAGGCCGGACGGACGGAACAGAAGGATGAGAACAAGAACGGAGAAAGCGAAGATATCGCGATATTCCGTGCCGATGACGCCACCGGTCAGACCCGGCAGGAGAGCAGTTGCAAAGGTTTCGATGAAGCCGAGCAAGATACCGCCCAGCATCGCACCGGGGATAGAGCCTATGCCGCCGAGAATAGCTGCGGTGAAGGCCTTCATGCCGATCACAAAACCCATCGTAAAAGTCGCAACACCATAATATGAGGCATAAAGCAGACCTGCGACTGCGCCGAGACCGGGTCCAATAAAGAAGATAACAGAGATTGGAATATTCGGATTAATGCCGATCAGCGATGCTGTATTGGCATTTTCTGCGACGGCACGAATACGGATACCCATGCGGCTGCGATTGACGAACAGTTCCAGCGCAACCATCAAAATAAGCGCGATTGCGAGGATCGTAATCTGCTTCCAAGTAATGATGATGCCGCCGATTTCGATTACGCCGCTTGGCAGCATTGATGGATAAATGATCGGACGGCGTCCGGCGATAAGCATGACGACATTCTGGATAATGATAGCCATTCCAAGTGCCGAAAGCATCGGGGCGAGGCGGGATTTATTGCGCAAAGGTCTGTATGCGGCGACTTCAATCGACATACCCAGAACGCCGATGATGACAAACGTGAGAATGCCGACAATGACGGCTGCACCCGGAAAACCGGCAATTCCCAGCGAACCACTGAGAAATACTGCCACGAATGCGCCTGACATGAACATTTCGCTATGCGCGAAATTGATCAAGCGTAAAACGCCGTAAACCATCGTATAGCCTAGCGCGATAAGGGCGTAGATTGAGCCGACTGTCAGTGCATTGACCGTCTGCTGGAGGAGGAAGGAAGACATCTGCGAAGCCTCGATTGCCGAGGCGCGCCTAGGAAAAAAGCAAAGCACAGCTATGCCCCGGGGATCCAAGCGCACCATTTTCAGGATTGGACAGAAAGCCTCCAGCTGTCACCAGAGGCTTGTCTGCGCCAGATCAGCGTTACTTCACGAGGGCGAACTTACCGCCATCAACCTTATAGAGGAAGATGAAAGGGTTGGTGAGTTCACCATCTGGCTTGAAGGATACTGTTCCAACCATGGATTTGAGGTTTGTCTTCGCAATTTCTTCCGCAATTGCCTTGCGTGTAAGTGGTGCTGGCAGCTTCTTCATAGCTTCCAGGATGACAGACGCTTCAACAAAGCCATATGCTGAATATGGTCCAGCATCTTCACCGAATGCATCCTTATACGACTTGGCAAAGGCTTCCAGTTCTGGCGAGGAGTCGTAAGGCGGAGCCTGAAACGAAACGATGGCACCTTCAGCATTTTCAGGGCCTGCACCATTGATGAAGTCAGATGAGAATGCGGAATCTGCACCGAAAATCGTCGACTTGATGCCAAATTCGCGTGCTTGTTTCACGAACAGGCCAACGGCAGGCATAACGCCGCCAAAATAGATGACATCTGGATTTTCAGATCGGATGCTGGTGAGTAGCGCCGAGAAATCGACGTCAGTCTGTGTAACACCTGAGAACGAGGTTACATTGCCACCGTCTTTTGTGAATGTATCGCGGAATACTTCAGCAACGCCCTGACCAAATGCCTGCTTATCATGAATGATCGCGGCCGATTTGGCCTTCAGTGTATTGATTGCATAGTCTGCAGGGGCCGAGCCTTGCGAAAGATCGTTGGCAATTGGGCGGAAAAGATTCTTGTAACCCGACTGCGTGACTTTCGGATTTGAGGCGTTTGTTACCTGTGGCAGGTCGCAGCGATTGTAGACATCTGAGGATGGGATGGTTACGCCGCTGTTGAAATTGGCAACCACGCCAAGCATCGCAGCATTGTCGCAATGTTTTTGCGCAATCAGTGTGCCTTGCTTTGGATCGCCATTGTCGTCGTCGCGCTGAAGCACGACTTTCTCGCCATTGATGCCGCCCGCATCATTGACCTGACGGATGGCGATTTCCATGCCATTCATCCATGTCACGCCGAAGATTGACTCAGCATTGGTCAGTGGGCCGGCTGCGCCGATGATGATATCTGCATGGGCAGCACTCGACAGGCCTGCAACAGCAATCGTCGCTGCAAGAAACTTTTTATAAGCTTTCATTGTAACCCTCTTTTGGTTTTTTCTAGCCTTCATGGGCCGGTATTATTTTTATTTTGCGGATTGACCGTCACCCGCCGACGCCTTTTTGCTTTCAGGCTGTTGCCTTAAGCTATTTCCTGTTCCCGCTGATCTGATCTGCTTTCGATCAAGGATTTCATGAGATTGTTTGCGACGCGCTGGATGTGCTTGCGCAGAGTTTCGACAGCGCGCTCAGTGTCTTTCAGCTTCGCATAAGCCAGAATGGCGCGGTGATCGGAGAGTTCGAGTTCTACATCCTGAGCGACCGCTATCTGCAGGTTAATGTAACGGTTGGCGTTATCATGCACGCTTTTGAGCAACTTCAGCGCGACTGTACGTCCGCTTGGTGCATAAAGCGTTTCGTGAAATTGCCAGTTCAAGTCACCCCAGTTTTCGACACTTCCTTCGACGAGGGTTTCGTCAGTCAACTGCTCAGCACGGTGCAAATCGGCATCGGAAAGGCGCGGTATCGCCATCTCAAAAAGCCATGTTTCGAGATGAATGCGAATATCAAAAAGCTCCTGAATTTCAGCCAACGAAAGCGCCCGGACCACAGTGCCCTTGTGCAATTCAGATTGGACAAATCCTTCAGCTTCGAGCTGACGAATGGCTTCTCGAATAGGAATACGCGAAACGCCCAGCTCGGTTGCCAACGCTTCCTGCCGTAGCGGGGTGCCTTCTGCCAGTTCGCCAGCAATAATTCTGCGGCGCAGTTCCACCACGATCTGGTCAGTAAGGGATTGTCTCCCGATCTTTTTTGTCATCAGGTGCTCCATTTTTAGATTGGATACAATATGCAAAATTCAGAGTCAACTATGAAATATAATGTCCTATAAAGCCAAATATAGAAAAATAATTTCGTTAATGGCGTTGACGACGGCATTATTTCCGTTACAGTTGGATATTGTATCCAATATTGACGGGCAAAGCTCGCATCGGGGAATTGAAATGACCAATAAAGACACGCGGGCCATCGCTGGAGAGGGCGCTTGCGGAGATGTACTTATCGTTCAGCCAGGTTCAAGTGAAAGCTACTGGCAACCCGTTCCAGCAAATGGTTCCATCGATGTCATTTTTGCACCGCATCGGGTTCCGATGGAGCACCCGATTGGCTTTGGAACGCAGACAGTTCCGCCGGGCGGTTATGTGCGTGAACATGCCCACGATCAAAATGAAGAAGTCATCTTTGTCGTGTCTGGTAAAGGGCGTGCGGTGATTGATGGCGAGAGCCATGAAATGAACCCGGGTTCCGCTTTTTTCATCGGTAAAAACCGTCGTCACATGTTTATCAATGAAGGCGAGACCGATATTCTCTGGACATGGCTGATTGTGCCAAATGGCTTGGAAGATTTCTTCCGCTTGATCGGGCGTGATCGCGTTGATGGAGAGCCTGCACCAGAGCCATTCCCACGACCTGAGAATGTGTTGCAGATAGAGCGTGACACCGTTTTTTCGGCTCCGCCATCTGATCCGTACAAAGTTTAAATACGAAATTCCCCCGCCAGCAACTGTTGCTGGCTTCTCCCAGAAGCTTGGAACGACCCGCAACCTTGTGGGACGGCTGGCTAGTTATGTTCGAGGAAAAAATGCGTCTGAAAGACAAAGTCGCCATCATCACCGGGGCCGGTGCGGGTATTGGCAAGGCTGCCGCTCATATTTTCGTTCGCGAAGGGGCTAAAGTGATTGTCGCTGATCGTGATGGAGAAAAGGCTGCTGCGGTCGCGGCTGAACTTGGTGACGCGGCATTTGCTTTTACCGTTGATGTTTCGCGCTCGGATGAAGTGAAGCAGATGATAGATACTGCTGTCAGCAAATTCGGACGTCTCGACATTCTGGCCAACAATGCAGGATACGGTATCCCCGGAACTGTCGTGAATACAGAGGAAGACGATTGGGATGCCCTGATGGCTGTCAATCTCAAGGGTGTTTATCTTTGCTGTAAACACGCGATTCCGGTTATGGCGGCACAAGGCGGCGGCACAATCGTCAACACTGCATCCAATGTCGCAACTGTCGGCATCTTTGATCGTGCAGCCTATGTTGCCTCTAAGGGTGGCGTTGCTGCCCTCACCAAGGCTATGGCTTTGGATCATGCGAAGGAGAAAATCCGCGTAAATTGTGTGGCTCCGGGCGTCACTTGGTCAAGCTATTTCGAGAAAATGGTGGAAACAACACCTGATCCCGATGGCTTCAAAAATGCGTTGAAAGCGCGTTCTCCGATCAATCGCTGGGCAGAACCGCAAGAAATCGCAAACTGCATTCTGTGGCTAGCTTCGGATGAAGCATCCTTTGCGACGGGGGCTATGTTCACCGTCGATGGCGGCATGTCAGCCTGGTAAGCGTGATGACAATCGAGACCGCTCCCGTTCCACATATAGCACTTCTTGGCTTCGGCGCCATCGGAAGAGATCTGTGCAGCAAGCTTCTGGCCTGCCGCTGTCAGATCACTGTGTTGTTGCGCGAAGGCGCATCAACACCGGACCAGCCACCCCGCGGGGTCCGGTTTGTCAACGACGTGAATGCGTTGTTGGCCTCAAAACTTTCTGTTGTCGTCGAGGCCGCCGGACAGGATGCCTTAAAAGCATTCTGTCCGGTTTTTTTAGAGGCCGGAATTGATGTGATCGCGGCCTCTGTTGGTGTCATTGGCGATGCAGGTTTTAAAGTTAGGGCGGCAGAAGCAAGTCGAAGAAGCGGTGCGAGGCTGATCTTTCCGACGGGTGCGGTAGGTGGTCTGGATTACCTTTATGTTGTGGTTCAGGCTGTCGATCTCAGCGTGACGTATACGTCTCGAAAGCCGGTCTCCGCTTGGGTGGCCGAACTAAAAGACCTAGGGTTGGACCCTGAGAACGTGCGCGAAGCGGTCGTGCTTTATGAAGGCGATGCCATTCGTGCAGCAGAGCTTTATCCGCGCAATTTGAATGCTGGTCTGACGATTGCACTGGCTGCCGGTGTTGAGCGCACGGCCGTCAGGGTCGTGGCCGATCCGACGGTTTCGCTCAATACCCATGAGATCGAAGCACGAAGTTCATTTGGCGAAGCTTTCATGCGGTTCGCCAACCTGCCTTCACCAGACAATCCCAAGACCTCAGCCATTACCGCCGCCAGCCTCTTAACCGAAGTCACACGTTATCTTGCCGGGCGATTAGTTTCGGCGCAGTGAATGGATGGAATGCCGAATGAGCAATGTTCTCATTGCAGGTGCAGGAATAATAGGACTAAGCGTAGCGCGTGCCTTGCTCGCTGAGGGACACAGCGTCACGATTGTTGATCGTGATCCAGCGGGCGACAAGGCGTCGTTTGGCAATGCGGGCGGGCTTGGTGTTACCGAGATCGTGCCTGCAAGTGTACCGGGCCTTGTTTGGAAAGTGCCCGGCTGGTTGTGCGATCCGCTCGGTCCTCTGTCCGTGCGTCCTGCACATTTCCCTAAACTTGTCCCATGGCTTGCGCGCTTTATGCGCAGCGGCTCACAGTCGGAAATGTTGCGTATTACCAAAGCCCTCGCGGCGCTGACAGCACCGGTTTATGATGATTACATGCCGTTGCTGGAGGAGTTGAAACTCACGCATGAGCTGCATCAGGTTGGTGCCTTATGGGTCTATGAAACTAAAGCGGCATTCAAAGCGGATTCAGCAGATCGTGACCTTCGTCGCAGTTACGGCATTATCTTTGATGAAATGGACGGTGATGAAGCGCGCAAGCTTGAACCAGCTCTTGGGAAGGCTGTCGTTCGAGCCGCAATGACACCGCAATGGTCGCACTTTGATGATCCAAAACGTGTCGTGGATCGTCTGCATGATCTTGTTGTTGAGCGCGGTGCAAAAACTGTAACCGGCGAGGCGGTTGCCATCGAGGGCGCGCAATTGCGTTTGGCGGGTGGCGAGGCAGTCGATTTTGATCAGTTGATCATTGCAACCGGCGCATGGTCAGCACGACTTGCAAAGACGATTGGTGATCGCGTGCTGCTCGAAAGCGAACGCGGCTATAATATCACAATCCCCAATTCTGGCGTTTCGCTAACGCGTGAAGTAATTTTTGCTGAACGTAAATTCGTGGCCACACCAATGGATATGGGATTGCGTATTGGTGGTGCTGCCGAGTTCGCTGGGCTTGAAACTGCGCCCAACTATGCGCGCAGCGATGCTCTTGCAAAACTTGCACGTATTTATCTGCCTGACCTTAAAACCGATGAAGGAACGCGTTGGATGGGGCATCGTCCCACAACGCCGGATAGCCTGCCGGTGATTGGGCGCTCGCCAAGCCGCGATGACGTTATTCATGCCTATGGTCATAGCCATGGGGGGCTAACACTCGGACCAACCACAGGTCGTCTTGTTGCTGATCTTGTTGCCCGACGACAGCCCCCCATTGATCTTTCACCTTTTTCCGTCAGCCGGTTTTCCTGATCTGGAGCATAATATGAACCCTCATACCTTTATCTGCGTCGATGCCCATACATGCGGCAACCCGGTCCGTGTTGTCTCTGGCGGTGCGCCTATTTTGCCAAACGTTAGCATGGCAGAAAAACGCCAGATTTTCCTGCGTGATCATGATTGGGTGCGTCAGGCGTTGATGTTCGAACCACGCGGTCATGATGTCATGTCTGGATCGGTTTTATATCCACCATCACGCGATGATTGCGATCTAGGGATATTGTTTATCGAAGTGTCAGGCTGTTTGCCGATGTGTGGGCACGGCACGATTGGCACTGTCACGGTTGCTCTGGAACAGGGATTTGTTGTTCCAAAGACGGAGGGCAAACTGGCGCTTGAAGTTCCCGCCGGTCGTGTTGAAGTTGAATACAAACGCAATGGTCGGTTCGTTGACGAAGTCCGCATTTACAATGTGCCTGCCTATCTTCATGCCAGTGAGGCGAAGATAGATGTTCCGGGTATGGGGGAACTCGTGGTCGATGTGGCATATGGCGGTAACTTTTATGCCATCATCGAACCACAGAAGAACTGGGCCGGTCTCGACACGATGAGCGCCGACGATATTCTCAAAATTAGTCCACTAGTACGCAGGCTGGTACAGGAAGCCGTTGCCCCCGTTCATCCCGAAGATGATCGTATTGCTGGTGTCAGCCATGTTATGTGGGCTGATAAGGGAAAACATCCTGAAGCCGATGCACGCAATGCGGTGTTTTATGGCGACAAGGCAATTGATCGCTCGCCTTGCGGAACTGGCACATCGGCACGAATGGCGCAGCGTGTTGCTAAAGGATTGCTGAAGGTCGGCGAAACCTTTGTTCATGAATCGATTATCGGCACATTGTTTCATGGTCGCGTGGAGAGTGCTGCCGAAGTTGCCGGTCGCCCGGCCATTCGTCCCAGCATTGGTGGTTGGGCGCGGGTCACGGGTTACAACACGATACTGGTCGATGAGCGTGATCCGCTTGCCTTTGGTTTTCAGGTAAAGTGAGCCGATTATGATCCTTGAAGAACGTGATTATCATATCGTTCCGGGCCGGATGGCAGAGTTCATTGCGACCTATGAAAAGCTGGGCCTTGCAATCCAGACAGAAATTCTCGGCGGCTTCGTTGGGCATTTTATCTGCGATATTGGCGAGTTGAACCACGTTGTTGCGCTCTGGCGATATGAAAATATCTCGGATCGTGAGGAACGACGTGCACGCATGCTCGCCCATCCGGGATGGCAAGCCTATCTCGAAGCGATCAAAGGCATGATCGAGCGCCAAACTATCCGCATCCTTAAGCCAACCGCAATTTCTCCGATGGTGTAGTCATGAAAGCTGTTCTGCCTGCTCTTGATGATCTCGTCCCTGAACGTATGAAGCCGGGAGCTGATCTTATCGCTGAAGGCAGAAAGCTTTCCCGCGACTGGCAGGTTGGCAGAAATGCCTTTCTCGACGAAAATAGCGTAACTTGCGAGGCGGAATATAAACGCCGCAAGGCCGCTGAAGGCCGCATGATGCAACATGCACATATCGGTTTTCGCAGCGTTGAACGCACGGTTGAAGCGATTGGTGAGGTGCATGGCACTTGTGCCAGTCGCGGTGTGACTGTCGATCGTTTCGGTATCACGCTGGATTGGTCGATGGGTTATCCGGTCGCTTTGCGCAAAGACAGACCGAAAGGCACCGGCATTGTTTTGAACGGGCCCGAGGACTTTGCGCGAATTACCAATGCCGCACCAGCGGCTGCGCATTTTGGCGACTTTATGCTTGGCTTGCCAGGTGCTATTGAAAATACCAAGGGTGCGCTTGCTGCCGGGGCGACTGCCATCGGCAATCTCGGGCAATATTTCACTTTCCGCTTGCCTTATTGGGATGATGATGTTGCGACGACGGAAGCTGCGGTTACAGCGCTTGGTTTAATTGCGGCTCAGGATGAAGAAGTTCTCGTCCACTCCAATCTGGATGACGGGTTTGCAGGGCTGTTCGCTGACATGAGTTCGGCGCTTGGTATGGTGCTTATTGAACGTCATATCGTCGAGAACCTGATCGGCGGGCGTATGTCGCACTGCTTTGGCCACCATTATACAGCGCCTCTCGTACGCATGGCTTTCCACAAGGCTTTAGCAACATTCAGTGATGCGCCGGGCACCATGCTTTTCGGGAATACTGTGAGCTATAAGTCAAGCCCTGCGGGCAATTTCGCAAGTCTTGCGAGCTATTTGCAGGCCGATATCTGGGCCTTGGCGCGCATCCATACAGGACATGCCATCAATCCAGTTCCTGTGACTGAAAATCAGCGCATACCGGATATTGATGAAATCATCGATGCACAGAATTTTGCGACACGCATGGCTGAACATGCAATCCCAACAGCCAGCCTCATTGACTTGGCACAGGTGGATAAAGCTGCTGATGGTCTGATCGAAGCCGGCCAGCGCTTCAGTCAGAATGTCCTCTCGGGTCTTGAAGAAGCGGGCGTCAACATTAATGATGCTGCAGCGCTTATGCTCGCCTTGCGGCGTATTGGGCCGAAGCGGTTGGAAAGCCTTTATGGTGCGGGTAACGAAGATGCGACAGCCTGGGGCGGTCGTCGTTCGGTGATGTTAGCCGAATGGGTCGAAGAGCTTGAAGAAAGTGCGCATGAATGGGTCGAACGTGTCCCCGAAGCGGCGCGCGTCACCATTGCTGAAAGTGGTTTACGTGGATGCGTTGCGTCATCTGATGTGCACGAGCATGGAAAAAACCTGATCGAGCGCATTCTCGGCATGAGTTCGGTCGGTATTATCGATGGAGGCACCTCTGCCGACCCGGAAGCAGTTGTCGCGACTGCTCTCGCTGAGAAGGCCGATTTCATCGCCATTTCGACTTATAACGGTATCGCATTGCGCTATGCGCGTGATGTGCTGGCAGCAATCAAAGAGGCCGGTTCCGATATGCCGGTTCTGATTGGCGGAAAGCTCAACGAGATACCAGAGGACTCCAATTCGGGCCTCCCGGTGGATGTCAAAGCCGACATCGAAGCGCTGGGTGCTTTGCCTTGCGAAACACCCGAAGCGATGACCACATTTATCGAAAATTTCATAAGAACCACAAAGAAGGGAACGAGAGCATGACACGTTGGACAGGTGTATTTCCGGCCGTTACCACGAAGCTCAAGCAGGATGGCGCGCTTGATCTTGATGCGACTGCCGCTTCCATTGATCGGTTGATTACCAATGGGGTTTCTGGCGTTATTGTTTTGCCGATGTTGGGTGAAAACGCATCATTGAAGGCAGAGGAACGTGATCAGGTTATTCTGGCGGCCAAAGAAGTGGTCGCTGATCGTGTGCCGCTGTTATCTGGACTTGCACAGATTTCAACAGCCGATGCGGGAGTCGCTGCGCGACATTATGAAAAGCTTGGCGCTCAGGGCCTGATGGCGTTCCCGTCACTTGCCTATAAAACGGACCCGCGCGAGACAGTGGCCTGGTACAAATCGCTTGCCGCAAGCAGTGGCCTGCCGATCATGATCTATAACAATCCGATTGCTTATGGTGTGGATGTCACGCCAGAAATTCTTAAACAGTTGGAAGATACGCCGTCGATTGTCTGCATCAAGGAAGAGTGCGGCGATATCCGTCGTGTCACCGATCTTTACAATGCATGCGGCGACCGCTTTTCAGTGTTCTGCGGCGTAGACGATCTTATTGTCGAAAGCCTTGCACTGGGCGTCACAGGCTGGGTTTCGGGTATGACGAATGTCTGGCCTGCCGAATGCGTGAAACTGTTCAACCTCGCTTCTTCGGGCAATTTCGATGAAGCGCGCAAACTCTATCGTTTGCTGACGCCAGCGTTCCATCTCGATACGCATGTGAAATTGGTTCAGTACATTAAACTCGCAGAAAAGCTTGTCTATGGCGCACCGGAATGGGTGCGTGAACCGCGATTGCCTTTAGTCGGTGACGACCGCACGCATGTTGAAACTGTCGTAAATGACGCCATTGCTAAACTCGCTTCCTTGAAGGATTGAGCTATGCGCTTTTCAAAGATGATCAATGTTGTCGGCGTTCATGCTGCAGGCGAATTGAATGAAGTGATCACAGGCGGTGTCCTCGACGTGCCGGGCGCTTCTATGTTTGAAAAAATGCAGTATCTTCAAAACAAGTCTGACGATTTACGAAATTTTCTACTGAACGAACCGCGTGGTCGCGTAACGCAATGTGTCAATCTTGTTTTGCCAGCGACAAAGCCAGAAGCAGATGCTGGCTTCGTTATTATGGAGTCGGATTTTTACGTGCCAATGTCCGGCACCAATACAATCTGCACCGTGACGGCCCTGCTAGAAACCGGCATGATCCCGATGAAGGAGCCAGAGACAAAGCTTGTGCTGGAAGCTCCAGCTGGACTTGTTCCAGTGACAGCACAGTGTGAAAACGGCAAATGCGTGAACGTTACATTTGAGAATGTTCCATCCTTTGTTTTCGCGCTGGATGCAAAGGTCGATGTGCCAGGGCTTGGGACTATCACGGTTGATGTCGCCTATGGTGGGATGATCTATGTTCTTGTCAATGCAGCATCTATCGGTTTTAACGTCGACAAAACGGAGGCCGCAAAACTCGTTGAAGTTGGAGAGCAGATTAAGAAAGCCGCCGCTGAGCAACTTCCGGCTATCCATCCAGAGAACCCAGAAATTCACACGATTAATCAGACGCTTTTCGCGGGTCCGCTGGAAGAACGCGATGGTGTCAAGCGTTCACGCAATGCCGTGATTGTATCGCCGGGGCGTATTGATCGCTCGCCTTGCGGCACTGGCACCAGTGCGCGACTGGCTGTGATGCATGCGCGCGGTCAGATCGCGGTTGGCGAAACATTCATTCATGAATCGATCATTGGTACCGAGTTTATTGGGCGCGTGCTTGAGGAAACCTTATGTGGCGGTCAGTCCTCCATTCGCCCGGCGATAACCGGGCAGGCATGGATCACTGCTTTCCATAATTATGTGCTCGACCCGACAGACCCGTTCCCGACGGGGTTCCGCCTCGGCGACACTTGGCCGGGCAACTGATTGAGAAAGAACGCGAGATGTCGATAGCTTTGGCCGATGACGGTTGCCGTCTCTATTATGAAGTAAAGGGCGAGGGTGAGCCGCTTGTCCTCATCCCCGGTCTGGGCGGGGATGGCCGTTTCTGGGGAGGTGTCGAGAAAGCCCTTAAAGGGTTTAAAATTATCACGGTTGATCATCGCGGCGCGGGGCGAAGCGACCGTCCCGAAAAAGGCTATTCAATTAACCGGATAGCACATGATGTGCTGACTATTCTGGATGTAGAAAAGATTGATGCCGCACATTTGGTCGGTCATTCTACCGGCGGCACGGTCGTGCAAACCATTGCGCTTGATGGGCCTGCGCGGGCCAAGTCGCTCGTCATAAGCGGAAGCTGGGCACGTCCGGATGCACGCTTTAGAGCGGTGTTCTCGTCACGTCTGGAAATGATGCAGAAGGGGGAGGTGAGGGCATATCAGAACCTTACGCATGTCTTTGGATATACGCCCGAATGGATAGCCGCGCACGAGGCAGAACTTCTTGCAGCAGTTGCCAGCGCGGTTGATAATCTTGCGCCATACAATGTAACTGCGCAACGTATTGCAATGTTGTTGGACTTTGGTCGGTCACAAGAACTGGCCACAGTCAATCATCCGACACTTTTGCTCGGCGCACGCGACGATATCATGATCCCATTTCATCATATTGAAGAACTGCATCAGCTCATAGCGCATTCTCAAATGCAGGAAATGCAAGGTGGTCACTTCTTTCCGCGTGTCGCTCCGCAAAGGTTTGCTGATGTCATTGCTATCTTCTTCAAGTCGACCTGAGCGTAGCTTGGCTGTTCTGCAATTATCATATTCATGGTATCCACATGGTTATGTCGAGGCTTCTGGCGCAGATTTTTTGCTCAAGCATTTGGTACGGGGTTCGACGGTTTTGAATCCGAACCATCACGCTTGACTGGCAATCATAATTAATTGGCTTGCATACAATGCAAAGGAAGATTGGAGAATAAATTGACAAACTTTGCCAATCAGTGAATATGGCTTGCAGCGAAGGAGAATTTTATGGCAACGATGAATGTATCGCTCCCTCATCCTATGAAAGAATGGGTAGAGGCTCAGGCCAAAACAGGACGCTATTCGAACGTGAGCGACTATGTGCGCGACTTGATCCGTAAGGATCAGATGCGTGGGGATAAGATCGCAGCAATGCAGCGATTTGTTGACGATGGTCTTCAAAGTGGCAAGGGAACTCGTTCGCGGGATGATCTCTTTGCTATGGCAATTGCAAATGCCGAAAAATCTCTGAAACGCAACTAATGGCATTTATTCTCTCTGTTCAGGCGGAAGAAGACATCATCGCTATTGCGGAGCACGGCATAGCAATCTTCGGACCTATACAGGCCAAACGATATCATTCGGACCTGTTTAACACGTTGGACCTGATTGCCAAAAATCCACAAATGGCACGCGAACGAGGAGAAATCTCTCCACCTGTGCGTATTCACCCGTTTAAAGCTCATCTGATTATTTATCAAATTGAACAAAGTGGAACTGTATTTGTAATTCGGATACAGAATGCATTTGAAGACTGGATTAGCGACCCCTTCTAACGTTTATTCTAAACTCAGGAAACTTGGGAATAGCAGAAGCTATCGCTAACTAATCTTCCCGAAGATGCGGGCGTGTTCTTGCCTCTACGTCAAAATCTTCCGGAAAGCACACATGACGGATCGGTTCGTGCCACCAGTTCGGCCCCGGCTTCAAAACCGCCAGTTCATGCTCGCTTTAAAGGAACCAATATTTCTGACTAGCACTCTGGAAATATCGAACGCCCATGCGCGGGACTGGTACAGCGTCTTCTTATCTCGGTATCAGATGATAATTGCAATACTAAAACTACCTGACTGGTATTTGAATAGTGTGCATCCCTCGCGACCATGTAAACATGTGCTTTGAATTGAGCCTAAACTCTGGTATGAATTGTTCACACCGAAACAGATGCGATTACAAAGAAAAGAAGAATGGCCAACATCGAAAAACGCACGATAAGTTTGCCGAGGGAGCAGGCAGCCTTTATCGAGTCGAAAGTCAGGAATGGAGACTACGCCTCGGTCAGTGAGGTTGTACGTGCTGGCATCCGAGCATTGAGAGAACGAGATGACGTGATTGAACGCTGGCTAAACAATGAAGTTGTGGCATCCTACGATGCAATGAAATCGGACCCTTCCCGGGCAATAACTATTGATTCCGCCTTTGCTTCGGTTCGTCAACGACATGCTGAACGTATGAAAGATCGCAAGTGATCTGCAGATCAGTAGTCTTATCACCTGAAGCCGAGGCAGATCTTTTGGCTCTTTATGACTGGATCGCGGAAAGAGCTTCGCCGAATGTTGCCCTTGACTACCTGGATCGGCTTGAAAGTTATGTACTCGGTTTCGACCGCGCTTCCGAGCGCGGCACTTTACGTAACGATATCCGTGAAGGCCTACGGACGATTGGTTTTGAACGCAGAGTAACAATCGCATTCAATGTCACTGAGCAACAGGTTATTGTGTTAGGCTTCTTTTATGGTGGCCAAAATTGGCAAGAAGCTCTATCTGAACACTGAAACCCATCGATTTTCTTGACTCTGCGTCAAAATCCTCCGGAAAACGCGTACAACGCATCAGTTCATGCTCGCTTTTAGTGAACGAAGGTTTCGGACTTCGAATCAAAAATATAAGATCCGTCGGCAAATACACTCCGTTCACTCCAAAATCGAACGCCCCCGCTGTTGGCAAGAGCTTTTCTTCCCGGGCAGGCAGGCGTGTGCGCTGTCAGCAATACCATACGGGTAGGGCGATTAGTTTACGAGGATTAACAGCACTCACGCAATCTCGCTCGCTCGCGATAAGGCGGGTTTATTTGCGGCTGCCGTATATAATCTATGCCGCGTTAGGTCTCCTAACTTGCGCGCGCTCTAGAAACGCTAATGTACTTTCGAAGTCTACAATACCGGCTTGACTACCCAGACCAGATGCATTGAGAGCAGACGAAGCTTGGCCCAACTGGGTCATTTCTTCTGGATTAAGTCCCTTGATAATGCCGGCTGCGAACCCGGCATTGAAAGCATCACCGCAGCCACAGGTGCAAACAACGTCGACGTTGAATGCTGGCATGTGGAATCGAGTGCCGTCGACATGGTGATAATAGGCGCCGTGCTCGCCCATCGTCATCACAGTGCATTGAACACCAAGATCATTAAAATAGCGTCCAATATCTTCTTTCGTCGTGAGGCCTGAAAGCGCTTGTGCTTCCTCGATTGAAGGGATGAAATCTCGCACCTGTCGGTACAGGGGCTTCAGGTGACACCTGTTCACTACGTTTTCAAGCCGGATGAAGAAGCCACATTTGCACATTTCAAAGCACTCACTGAAGCGACTGACGTTCCCGTCATCATCTATAATGTCGTTCCATGGAACTATCTAAGCCCGGCACTGCTCATTCGTCTCATGAAAGAACTGCCCGGCGTTCAGGGCGTAAAGCAGAGTGCAGGCGATTTGAAGCTAATGGCTGATCTGATGCTTGGCATTCCTGCAGGCTGTAAAATTTATACAGCTGTTGATGCCTTGCTCTATCCTTCGTTTGCGCTTGGCTGCCATGGAACTATCGCAGCTAATCCAGCAGCTGTGCCAGGGGTTTGCATAGCATTGTGGAATGCAGTGCAGCGCGGTGATCATAAGCGCGCAAAGGAAATTCATGAAGCGCTGCTTCGCTTCTGGAACACGGTTTACGCGGACAACCTGCCGGCCAACATCAAGACAGTTATTGCACTGCAAGGCACTGAAGCTGGTCTTCCACGCATGCCGATGCCGCAAACATCGGCCGTGCAGTTGGAAAACATCAAACGCGAACTCAAGAATGTACTGAAATACGAAGAAGCTTAATGTCATACATGGGCGTTCATTCCGAACGCCCATTCACGCCTTGTTACGGTTGTGTGGGGGCAATGACGTGCGACCTGCCTACTGTTCTAATCTCGTTTACAAATTTCGTGATGGCTGACGTATCTGTCATTACAACCTGAATTCCGTGGGAGGAAAATTATGTTTAAACTGATTTCGTCAAAAGTATTGGCATCAGGTTTTGTAGCAACCGCTATATTGTCCAACCCAGTTTATTCACAAGAATGGCCAACCCGGCCAGTTCAACTCGTGGTAGTGGCAGGTGCCGGCGGCGGATCAGATTACACATTTCGCTTAATGGCTGCTGAGCTTGAGCGCACCCTGGGACAGCCCTTCACCGTTGTCAATCAAGCTCAAGCATCGGGTATCGTCGGCTATACAGCTTATAAAAATTCAGCGCCAGACGGTTATACACTAGGCCAACTTTCGCCAATCGCTCAATTTTCTATGCTAGGGCAAGCCGATTTCAAAGCAGATGACTTCACACCCATTGCTCAATTCAATGCGGACCGTTCAGCGATCCACGTTGCTGGCGACTCTCAATACCAGGATCTGCGCTCGCTCGTCGCTGCCATTAAAGAAAATCCTTCCTCCTTCAACATCTCGTGTGGTGGAACATGCAATGCAAGTTGGGATATTCCATTTGTCTCGATGCTGCTTGGAGAGGGTGTCGATGTTAGCCAGATTAAATTGATCCCTTCTCAGAGTTCAGGCGCAGCACTTCAGGAACTCGCTTCGGGTGGCATTGATATTGTCCTGTGTTCAGTGCCAGAAGTGACCTCGATGGCCGATGCCGGAATTGTAAAAACACTTGCCGTGATGAGTGCAGAGCGCTTGCCAATTAACGATAAAATTCCCACGGCCAAAGAGGCTATTGGTACGAGCTATGTGGGAGGAACTTGGCGCGGGATTGCTGGACCAGCTGGTCTTGATCCTTATGTCGTTGCCAAACTCGAGCAAGCGGTCGCTAAAGCTGTCGAATCCGAAACCTTCCTTAAAGGAATGCAAAACCGTGGATTTGGCGTCACTTATCTCAATAGCGCTGATTTTACGACATTTCTCGGTGATCATTACAAAGAAACTGAGGTCGTGCTGAAAGCCGTTGCTGGGAAGTAACAATCGGCTCCCTAACCAGATACAGCTGCCGGCGCGATGCCCGGCAATGGCGTGTGGTGTATAAGGATTCAAATATGACACAGAGATTGGTGGGTGCAGGGTTTGCGCTACTTGGGATATTAGTTGTTATCTTAGCAATGCAATTACCCCAGCCATTAGCGGCCACACGAATAGCCTATGGGCCAGGTTTTTTTCCGCTCTTGCTGGGCATGGTTATAGCGGCTGCAGGAACATGGCTTGCTCTGATTGGACCCGGGCAGGCGATTGATAAGTTAGAGGGTGAACGATACTCTTTAAGTAATTTTGCAAAACCGGCTGTGGTCTTTGGAGCTGCGCTAATTTACGTTTTTTACTCTCAGCAATTCGGTTTCCTGATCTTGGCTCCGCTCATTCTATTGACGCTTTTGCTCTTAGGGCGGGTGAGTTTTATTCCGGCACTGCTAATAGCTGTAACGACATCCATTATAGTTTATGTCGTCTTTGCTAAAATTCTTCTCGTTCCGCTCCCGCTCGGACTTCTTAGCCCGTGGGGGAGGTACCTGTAATGGAAAATGTTATTGCAGGCCTTGGTCTTCTGTTCAGTGTCGAAGTTTTGCTTGTTAAGCTCGCCGCCGGTATTTTTGGGCTTTTCATGGGCGCGCTGCCCGGACTCACTGCTACGATGGCGGTTGCGCTACTCGTACCCGTCACGTTTTATATGGACCCGGTGCCAGCGATCGCAGCTATGGTGACGGCCGCCGCTATGGCAATGTTTGCTGGAGACATTCCGGCGGTTCTCTTGCGAATGCCCGGAACTCCTGCATCCGCCGCATATACTGACGACGCTCATTCATTGACAAAAAAGGGGCAAACCCATGTCGCTATGGGTCTTTGCCTTCTGGCCTCAGCGATAGGTGGCCTTTTCGGTGCACTCATTCTGGCCACATTGGCACCGCCATTGGCAATGATCGCGTTGCGCTTTTCGTCTTACGAGTATTTCTGGCTTTGTCTTTTAGGCCTTACGACAACTGCCTTCATGATTTCGTCATCGCGGGTTAAAGGCGTCCTATCCCTGTCTCTTGGCCTTTTTACCGCTACCATTGGCATTGACCCAATTAGCGGCGTACCACGTTTTACATTTGGAAATCATAACCTCATCGGCGGTTTATCTCTTGTTCCAATCATGATTGGACTTTTTGCTATTGCCGAAGTCTTTCGATACTACGCTCGTAAAGAGCCTACGGTCCGTCTTGAACAGAAGGCGATTAAAGGTGTGTTCGAAGGTCAGGCCAGACTACTCTGGAAAGAGCGTCGGGCTGTTGCTCAGGGAAATATTCTAGGAACAATACTCGGAATATTGCCCGGCGCTGGCGCAGACATTGCGGCATGGATTTCATATTCTCTGGCTAAGCGTTTTGCACGTGAACCAGAAAAGTTCGGTAAAGGATCAACGGAGGGGTTAGCTGCCGCGGGTGCTGCCAACAACGCTGCTGTAAGCGGTGGTTTTATTCCGTCGCTTGTTTTCGGCATCCCCGGTGATGCCATCGCAGCCATCATCATCGGTGTCTTGTTTATGAAGGGTGTCAATCCTGGACCGACGATCTTTTTGAACAACCCCGCCATCGTATATGCAATCTTTGGCGCATTCTTTCTCGCTAATTTGTTACTTATTCCCCTTGGTTGGGTGGCGATACGGCTGAGCCGCGTGATGCTGATGGTACGTCTTAGCATATTGATGCCGATAATATTTATCTTCTGTCTGGTTGGTGCATTTGCAATGGAAAACACAGTGAGCGCCGTCGGTGTGGCATTGGCGTTTGGTGTTATCGGGTTTGCATTTGAGGCCTTTCGGATTCCGCTTGCGCCGTTTGTTCTCGGAGTTGTTTTAGGCCCCCTCCTGGAGCAAAATTTTTTGAGTTCAATGATGAAATCTGGTGGCAATTGGCTAACGTTTGTCGATCGTCCGATAGCAGGGGGACTTGCGCTATTAACGTTGCTCATATGGTGCTCGCCGCTAATCAAAGCTGGTCTTAGCCGTACAAGGTAATGTTCTACTACCATAATTTCGGCGTTGTGAAGGGAAGCACGCAGTAGAGTAGCCAGTCAGCAATATAGTAGCATACTTGACTGGCTCTTCCTGAACTCGGGTAATTTATATTGGATATAAGCGGTTGTTGTTACTGGACCAACGTCTGAAAATTACGCTGGCGTTGACCCCACCAAACCCGAAACCGTTGGATATTGCGTATTCAGTGTCAATCTGGCGCGATTGGTTTGATACAAAGGTGAAGCCACTGGCTTCTGGATCCGGGTTATCTAAGTTGAGTGTTGGTGGTGCGACCTGATCCTTTAGCGCCAGAATTGTGAAAATTGCCTCAAGCCCCCCAGCAGCGCCCAACAGATGACCTGTCGCGGATTTTGTTCCACTGATAGCAAGTGCGTTGTTAGGGCCAAAAACGCTCCTGATAGCTCTGATTTCTCCTAGGTCGCCAACCAACGTCGAGGTGGCATGCGCGTTCAGATGCCCGATGTCGCCTGGTTTTATTCCAGCTTGAGCAATAGCGATCTCCATAGCTCTACGTGCACCATTGCCATCCTCTGGGCCAGAGGTGATATGGTGTGCGTCGGCTGTTGTTCCATATCCGACGAGTTCGGCAATCGGTGTCGCACCGCGCGCCAACGCATGACTGAGCGCCTCAATAACCAGCAATCCCGCGCCTTCGCCCATAACAAAACCATCTCGAGAGGCATCAAAGGGCCTTGATGCTTTGTTCGGCGTGTCGTTGAAGCCGGTTGAAAGTGATCGTGCTGCGGCAAAGCCGCCAAGACTAACATTGCTTATGCAGGCTTCCGTCCCGCCGCAAAGTGCAATATCTGCTTCATTCGCCCCGATCATCCTGGCAGCATCGCCGATAGCCTGAACGCCTGCAGCGCATGCCGTGACAGGGGCACCGAGAGGACCTTTGAATCCATAACGGATTGAGACTTGCCCCGCTGCGAGGTTGACGAGAAACGATGGGATCGTGAAGGGCGAAAGACGGCGGACACCGCGTTGATCGACGGTGCGGACTGCCTCGGTTATTGCGGGAAACCCGCCTATGCCAGACGCGATAATTGTTGCAGTCCGCAGTTTGTCTTCATTTGAAGCTGGCTTCCACTTTGCTTGAGCAAGCGCTTCTTCAGCTGCGGCGAGTGCGAAGATGATAAATCGGTCGACTTTTCGTTGGTCTTTGGGAGAAAGGACTGTATCCGGGTCAAAGCCGCCTTCAGCATCATCCATGATTGAAGGGACCACTCCGCCGATCTTAGATGGAATATCAGCGGCGACATCATCTCCCAGTCGCCGTACACCACTCTGTCCTGTAAGTAGGCGCGACCAGGAAATACCAGCAGTCGCTCCAAGGGGGCTGACAGCTCCCATTCCTGTTACAACGATCCTACGCATAGGTTTCCACCTTTGTTTTTTGAAATTAGTATGTTCCGCATGGCCGGGCGAGAACCGGGCCGGGAGCAGTTCTTAGAACATGTAGTTTTTGTTCGGGCTTAAATAGCGCTACTGGTACCGTATCCGGCCTGCAGAGCCGCTTTGGCCCATCACTTGGACCAATTAATAAAACCTGCTCGCATCTATGGGCGCAATCTTCATATTATCCGTCATCTCCTTCACCATACGCAATGCGCCTCACTTCGTTAGCGGCCGTGTCGAGGACATTCTGCGACAAGTTTTCATCTTCGATGAGGCGTGAGATTGTGACGGCACCTACCATAAGGGACAAAATCGCAATTGCCTTGCCGCTTGGGTTTGACCTTTCGGTCTCGAGCATCAATTCGTCCAAAACCTCGAAATGAGCTCTGATTCCGTCCTCGAATGGTTGTCGGACATCTTTGCTTTGACGCGCAGCGTCCGCTCCCAGGGCAACCAAAGGACAACCGTCAGCTTTTTCGCCACGATGACCGGACGAAAGATAGAACTCAATAATAGCCTCCAGAGGGTCTGAATTTTCTGCCGCAGCTGCAGACCACCTGCGGGTTGCATCTTCCATAGCGCGCCGAGAGGCTAATGCGGCAAGGTTATCTTTAGACGTAAACTGCTTATAGAAGGCGCCTTGCGTTAAGCCCGCACCTTTCATGAGGTCCTTCAGGCCAATCCCGTCAAAACCCTTTTCTCGAAACAGCCGGCTGGCGACGTTGATCACTGTTTTACGATTTTCTTCGGCCTGTACGCGGCTCACTCTCATATTAGCCTCCTTTTAGATTTCGTTTGACATCTATAATATAAATAGAGTTAGATCGCAATCTAAATTGTTGGATTTCGGGTTATGAAGAGAAAACAGAAATGAAACGCAAACAAGTCTGGGCTACCACAGGTTTTACAGTGGCCGCCGCAACTGCTGCGGCTTTTTTTGTCGTTTTGGAAGCACCAAAGCGCGAAGCTGAGGCCGCTGATCCCAGGACGGCTTTTCCGATGGTTCTGGTTACTGAGGCAAAGGCCACTGGAATGGCCGAGCGCTCTTTCACAGGTACTGTTGCCCCCCGTGTCCAGAGCAATTTAGGTTTCCGCGTTCCTGGCAAGATCATTGAGCGGATGGTGGACGTGGGACAGCAAGTCCGACAGGGTCAGGCGCTGATGCGCATTGACGAAACCGATCTCCAGCTAGCACTAACCGCCAAACGCAACACGGTGTCTGCAGCGCACGCCGTTTTGATACAGGCGCAAGCTGACGAACAACGCTATGCCGCGCTGGTAAGAAATCGCTTGGCGGCAACCCCGCAGCGTTATGAGCAGGCGAAGATGGCTTTGGATACGGCAACTGCGCAGCTCGCAGCGGCTGAAGCTGACGCAAAGGTCGCGGAAAACGTAGCAGCTTACGCGGTCCTGTTCGCAGATTCTGATGGAACCATAATTCAGACATTAGGGGACCAGGGACAAGTTGTGGCAGCCGGACAGAGCGTCATTCAACTGGCGCAGTCTGGGCCACGCGAGGCTGTCGTCTGGCTTCCTGAGACCCAGCGACCCGTTCCGGGCTCGCAAGCTCAGGCGAGCATCTATGGCGGCGAAAGTCCCAGTGACAAATCCACGCTAAGGCAGATTTCCGATTCCGCTGATCCGCAAACCCGGACCTACGAGGCGCGCTATATTCTTGAGGGCGATGCGGCCTCAGCCCCACTTGGCTCGACCGTCACGATAAAAATTCTGGATGCTGGCCGCGAGCAGGAAGTCGCGGTACCTGTCGGCGCAATCCTGGATAACGGAAATCGAACAGGCGTGTGGGTAGTCAACGGCTCCACATCCACGGTAAAGTTCACACCGGTTGCGGTGCGCCAAGTTGGTGAGGAGGCGGCATTTGTCACTGGTATCGGCATCGGGCAAAAGATTGTCGCTCTGGGCGCCCAGCTGCTGGATGATGGCGCGAGCGTTAGAATTGCCTCGCAGTCCGAGGTGACAAAATAATGAGCTTTAATCTCTCCGCCATCGCGGTTCGTGAACGCGCCATAACCCTATTTTTCATTGTTCTTCTCGCTGCCGCAGGCGCCTACGCCTTCGTAAAGCTTGGCCGCGCCGAAGATCCGTCGTTCACCATCAAGACATTGACGGTTACGTCCGTTTGGCCAGGTGCCACTGCGCGTGAGTTGCAGGATCTTGTCGCTGAACCGCTCGAAAAGCGTCTTCAGGAACTCACATGGTATGACCGTGTCGAAACGACGACGAGATCCGGCTACGCGTTTCTGACAGTCACACTCAAGGATAATACGCCTGCAAGTGCCGTCGCAGAAGAGTTTTATCAGGCGCGCAAGAAGCTCGGTGACGAAGCGCGCAATCTGCCCCCAGGTGTCATGGGCCCATTCGTCAACGACGAGTATTCAGACGTGAGTTTTGGCCTTTACGCCCTGAAGGCAAAGGGCATGCCGATGCGCGATCTTGTCCGACACGCGGAAACCATACGCCAGGATCTTCTGCGCGTACCTGGCGTGAAGAAAATCAACATCGTCGGCGAGCGCCCCGAGCAGATTTTTGTAGAGCTTTCCTATTCGAAACTCGCAACTCTCGGCATATCTGCGCAGGATATTGCTTCTGCCTTGCAACGACAAAACACAGTCACGCCTGCTGGGTCCGTCGACACACGAGGCCCACAGATCTTTATACGTTTCGATGGAGCTTACAACAGCGTCCAGGCGATTGCCGATACGCCCATTGTTGCTGCTGGACGAACACTGAACCTTGCTGACATCGCAGAGATACGGCGCGGCTATCAGGACCCTGCAACCTACATTATTCGCCATGAGGGCGAACCAACAATCATGCTAAGCGCGGTGATGCAAGCAGGATGGAACGGTCTTGATCTGGGTAAAGCGCTGGAAGAGCGCTCTGCGGCAATCGCGCAGGAGTTGCCACTTGGCATGACGCTTACCAAGGTAAGTGATCAGGCCGTCAATATTGATGAAGCAGTCAGCGAGTTCATGCTCAAGTTCGCAATGGCGCTGGGCGTGGTTCTGTTCGTGAGCCTTGTTGCGCTGGGCTGGCGTGTCGGCATCGTGGTGGCGCTTGCTGTGCCGCTAACCCTCGCGGTTGTTTTCCTGATCATGTTGGAAACCGGACGTTTCTTCGACCGCATCACGCTCGGGGCACTGATCCTCGCGCTTGGCCTTCTAGTTGACGATGCCATCATTGCCATCGAAGTCATGGTGGTGAAAATGGAAGAGGGCATGGACCGCATCAGGGCAGCCGCTTATGCCTGGAGCCATACGGCAGCCCCCATGTTGTCGGGCACCCTTGTTACAATTATCGGATTGATGCCCGTCGGTTTCGCTAAATCAACGGCCGGTGAATACGCTGGAAACATATTCTGGGTCGTCGGTTTTGCGCTGATTGTATCCTGGATCGTTGCTGTTACCTTCACGCCGTATCTTGGCGTTAAAATGCTGCCGGACATCAAGCCTGTCGAGGGCGGTCATCACGCCATCTACGACACGCCGAATTTCCGGCGTCTGCGTTCCGTTATTGAACTCGCAGTCCGCCACAAGTTTGTGGTTTGTGCGATTGTAGGTATTTCCATGGCCGTTTCGATTGTGGGGATGGGTGGTGTAAAGCAGCAGTTCTTCCCGACATCGGATCGCCCGGAGGTGCTGGTTGAAGTGCGCATGCCAGAGGGCACGAGCATCGAAGCGACGACATCCGCGGTGAAGAAGGTCGAAGCATGGCTACAGACCCAGCCAGAAACAGATATCGTTACGAGTTATGTAGGGCAGGGTGCCCCTCGGTTCTTTTTCGCCATGGCTCCAGAATTGCCCGATCCTGCCTTCGCCAAGATCGTTGTACTTACACCTGACGCCAACGCCAGGGAAGCACTCAAGCACCGCTTGAGAGGTGCCATATCCGAGGGTCTTGTTCCTGAAGCATCCGTGCGTGTGACGCAGCTTGTGTTCGGCCCCTATACGCCGTTCCCGGTCGAGTTCCGCATCATGGGGCCTGATCAGGATGAACTTTACAAGATTTCCGAGCAAGCTCTGGCGATTATGAAGACTGTTCCAGATGTGCGCCAAGCCAATAGGGATTGGGGTAACCGCACGCCTGTGCTGCGCTTTCTACCCGATCAGGAAAGACTCAATCTGATCGGCCTTTCACCATCGGAGGCGGCGCAACAAATGCAGATGCTGCTGAGCGGCATTCCTGTCACGCAGGTGCGCGACAACATCCGCAACGTGCCTGTCGTTGCACGCAGTGCTGGCGAGAACCGCCTTGATCCTTCACGACTTGCCGACTTTTCGTTGATGAGCAGAGATGGTCGACAAGTGCCGCTTGATCAGATCGGGCATTCCGAGATCCGTTTCGAGGAGCCGATCTTAAAGCGTCGCGATCGTACCCCGGTGATAACCATCAGGTCCGATATCAACGAGGCAACGCAGCCACCAGAAGTTTCGCAACAGGTGATGAAGGCACTGCAGCCATTAATCGCATCGCTTCCCGTTGGATACCGTATCGAGATGGGTGGCAACATCGAGGAATCATTGAAAGCCAATGTGGCTCTCGCTCAGGTCTTCCCGCTGATGATTGCTGCAATGTTGATCGTCATCATCCTGCAGGTTCGCAGTCTGTCGACCATGACAATGGTTATGCTGACCGCACCGCTTGGTCTTGCCGGGGTGGTTCCGACATTGCTTCTGTTCAATCAACCCTTCGGCTTCAACGCCATTCTCGGATTGATCGGATTGGCTGGCATTCTGATGCGTAACACGTTGATCCTGACGGAGCAGATAAAGGAGAACCAGGCGGCAGGGCTCGATGACTACCACGCTGTCGTTGAGGCGACGGTTCAACGGACACGACCTGTAATACTTACTGCTCTTGCTGCAATTCTGGCGTTTATTCCGTTAACTCATTCGATTTTTTGGGGATCGATGGCCTACACGCTTATCGGGGGAACGGCAGCGGGCACAGTTATGATTCTCCTGTTCCTCCCCGCGTTGTATGCCGTCTGGTTCAGGATTAAGTCGCCGACGCTGGATAATCATAGGGAGGCAAGCGGGCAACACGGAAGGAATGCCGATTGTTTTGCTTCATGGCGGTTTGGGGAGCCGAAACGACTTCGTTCTCCTGGCAAAGGATCTGGCGACTGACTTTCGGCTTATCGCCATTGATAGCCGTGGGCATGGTCGTTCCCCGCTTGGAAATGCTTCTCTCACTTACCATCAGCTAGAGCAGGACATTGCTATTGTTCTGGCCGAGTTGGGCCTGACGGACGCTGGCATTATTGGCAACAGCGACGGCGGTATCGTGGCCTTGCGCCTTGGGGCGGCCGACGCCGTTCGCCCTCGTTTTATTGTCACTGCGCGCGCGCACTGGGAGATGCCGGCTGATGAGCCAACCCGTGAGATATACAAGGGTATCACCGTGGACAAATGGCGCGATATGTTCCACGATCAGGTCGAGAACTATGAGGCAGAAAATCCTGTGGCTGATTTTTCCGGGCTTTTCGAAGCGACTAAGGCAATGTGGCTCGGAAGTGGCGAACACGCCTATCCTGGCGCCTCCGTCAGCTCAATCGCATGTCCGCTTCTTGTAATACGCGGCGACGAGGATTTTCTGGTTTCCCGCCGTCAGGCTTTCGAAATGGCTGAACAAGTTGAAGGGGCGCGGCTGCTGAACCTGCCTTTCGCCTCGGATACTGTGCTGGAGGATTTACCCGAACAAGTTCTGCCGGCTTATGTTGAACCGCAGGTAAAACCAAACGGTGTGAGCAATGATTTGCGGTGCAAAACGGTGGCGCTTGAAATTGATAACTGATGTTTGCATCACCGAAATTTACAATCAACCCGGCAAAACAGGTGCGCTTAAAACACTGCTTACGTTCTTGGAAGCGAGGGCTTTCAAAGAGGATTTGAAGCCAAGGAGACCATGGAGATCGTCTCGGTATACGACGAGGTTGAGCGAGGTGCCTGTGGTATCGGTTTAGAATGCAAATTTGCATCATAGTGATGCAAAATTACAAAGCCGAGCGACTCTAATTGGCTTCATCTAACTGTCTAAGAATACGTTTCGCGCGCTTTTGGACTTCATATGAGACACGGCTTAAGAGATCATGACACCCGACTTGTGTCTCGGCTATTTCATTGGCGACCATCTCAGCATGCTCTAGTACACTCTCGGCCAAGGATTGCACTCTGCGCAGAGTTTTAGCCGGACTGAGGCTAACACTCGTCGCCAATTCTTTCCAATCGGCTGCGTGCAACTCGTTAGCATTCGTTTTGCCAGCAATCGACTGAGCCAAGGATTGATCTACATTTTTGTAGATGGAAGCGCACATCAGATCGTACAGCGGAGCCAATCTAGCTGATCCACCTTGACCAATCAGGATTGAGTAGTTTTTAGCGTGAGCATCAGTATTGCAGATCAAAACATTGAAGATAACGGCATCAAGGAACTTTTCGCGCTCACCAGCCGAAATGAACTCTTCAACGGCTTTAAACATGTCGACAAGCGTTGGGCCATTCCGACCACCGAACCTGGAGCGTTCATATTTTTGAGCAGGAAAATAACCCAGCACTTGGCAGAAATCTTCTTGATGGATACGGCGCACGAAGCCTTTGCCGTCTCGAATGCGGTCGTAGCGTTCGACGAGGAGATACGAGCGACTTCCTGCTACTCCCGTTGTCACGTTCGCAACATCAAGACCGCAATGCCTGGCGAGACGCATGCAGAAAGCTTCGTTCTGAACGCTTGCAGGAAGCCGGGTTTTCAGAGCATCAGGTTTCAAAATATGCGTTGATGGTGTCCCCTCAGTTGGTACCCCAAGCATTCCATCATCGAGCATGTAGACAGGCAGTTTGTCTTGAACTCCAGCCAAAGACATGGATACGCCCTCGGTGCCAATCAAAAACGGCTTCTCTGGCAGCTCATTGATTATCTTCTCCAGTGTTGCTTCATCTGGGATGGGTGTAACACTCGTACTCCCACTTTTGCGCGGCGCACCGACTGATATTGCGCCAGCGGTATCTCTTCCGAGGTGAGCTAGCACACCGACGATGTCTTGCGGTGACACCTTGAGCCGCTGACCAATCTCACTCAGATGGCTTTCCGGCATCAAGTTAGCAAGCCAGGGCTGAATCTTATCAGGGCCATATGATGACGTTTTTGTTGGCATGGTCACGGAGATAGGGAAGGCCGACTTTCGACTTGCCCATTTGTCCAGATAAGAGAAATTCAAGTTCTCTTCGGAGTGGAGCTCGCCAATTGCAAAATCTTCATAAAACAGCGTTGTCATTACAAATGGCCTCGGTGTTTAGTATTTTGGCAAGAATGACAATTCGTCGTCGTCTTCTGGTAACGTTTGCCGATTAACTGTAAGCGAATTTGCATCGATGAGATTAATGCCGACTTCACGGGCTACCAACAGAGCCTTCCCGAGTTGGCATGTCGCCTTACCGTTTTCCAGGTCGATGATAAAGCGATCTCCGGTACCGCATCTTCCTGCCAAGTCGGTTTGTGTCCAGCCGAGAGCTTTTCGCTTCTCGCGAACCAGTGCTCCCAAATCTGCAGCTGACTTTAACAATCGCCCTCTCCTTTTCATCTTACCGTACGGTAATATTTAGGCGAGTTCAAGTCAAAACATACCGAGCGGTAATATTTGAAGAATGAGGGACAACATTCTTACCGCTCGGGAAGCTTTCAAGCAAAACTACAGTTTTCTTACCGTTCGGTAAGACAGAAGGCTCTGTCGCAAATATTACATTTGGCGAGATGCGTGATTATCTCTGGACGTCACCGTTGCGTTAACCTGAGGGTAAATATCAGCGTCGAAATGTCGTTGTTGCGGGCGTATTTGTATCTTTACGGAGACATAGCTGCAACACGAAAGACAAATTTTAGATTTGCAACCCCACAGGAGCAGTTCTCAGCGGCAATCAACACCCTATGGCGGTAATATCGGCGCATCGCAGCTCGGTCCGCGTTCCGGGGTGGAGTTCGATGGAGCCCGCCGTCGCTGTGGGTAGCCGGAGCTTCCATCTGCCGGAAGGAAGCAGACGGGCTAAAAGGCTTGGCCGATAGGTGGTGGACCGATTGAAAATCACACGTGGGCCACCGCACGAACTGTCATCTCAGTTAATCGCAGAGAATTCTGACTTGCAATCAATACGTACGCCCTTGACGTGGGCCCGTGGTCTATATCCTTTCGGGACCATAACTCAGAATGGCTAATAGGTGCAAAACTAGTATGTGTGAAAAGAAACTCGTTATGCAGCTGGCTTACTAACTGAGAGTTTATATACTAACCCCTCGGGTTTGAAATCCAGAAGACTTTCGCCGCCGAAATAGCTCGCTGCCACCCGCTCGATTAAGAGGGAACCAAAGCTTTGCCGCGTCGGAATTGTCACCGCAGGCCCGCCACTTTCTACCCATTGAAACTCGAACTGCTTACCGGTCAGATACCAACTGATTACCACTTTACCCGACTGATTAGATAGTGCACCATATTTAACAGCATTTGTTGCGAGTTCATGGATCGAAAGCGAAGGCCTAGAGCTTGTTGTGGATTAAGGCTGTAACTTTCACCTACAATTTCAATGCGCGCATCTGGACCTTGATGAGCACCAAGAGCTGCTTTAACAATTTCGCCAACGTCTGCTTCGGTAAACTGCGTTGAAGTCAGGATATCCTGCGCACTCGCAAGCGCTTGAAGGCGGCTATTTATGATTTCCTTTGCTGTCTTGACCGAGTCCGACAGGCGCAAAGTCTGCGCAACAATCGCCTGAACGATAGCAAGCGTATTTTTCATTCGATGCGCCAACTCGGAATTGAGCAACCGCAGCGTTTCTTCCGACGATTTACGTACCGTGATGTCCGAGGCAGAGCCCATCCAACTGTCAATTTCGCCGTTATGGTCGAAGAGTGGCACAGCCCGCGATAACGCCCAACCACGTGATCCATCCACCTTCTTCACCATATGTTCGATGTTATAGATGTCCTTGGCGGCAATAGCTCGACTGATTTCGTCGCGCACAAGCTGCTGGTGCTCTTCCGGTATGTACGCTTCGATCCATTCTTTATTGGACTGCGTATTATCGCGGATGAACCCGCCACCTTGTAGCTGATCCAGCTCGGACCAGTCGGCATTGACTTTGTAACGCACCTCCGATGACGAACGGACAAGTGCATCGAGTTGAGCTGTCAGCTTCAGGAGGCTCTGACGCTCCATATCGCGTACCGATTTTAGCGTTTCCAATTCCGTTTGTAAGGTCGAATTCCGCGCCCCCAGGAACTCGATCTCTGCCTCACGGTTTGGAAATCCTGGCGTCTCATTCATGGTCACGAAGTGGTCACTTTCAACAGATTATTTCTCTGTCCCAGTAAATTCAATGATGACTGTTGAACACATAACATAAGCTATGAATGTTTGACTTAGAATTGACGCGGAGCTTGTCTGAAATTGAATGGAACTGTTTTCAGCCCATTGTAAGATATCTTCTCCAGAGCTTAACTCACCATATTTGGCCAATCAGCTAACAAAGTTGCTAGAGGTCAGTATTGTCGCGGTGTTCAGGCAAACCTTTTAAAGCCGACGAGCCAATTTGTTGCCAGCCGTCAAAGCTCTGCCGTTATCTCGGTGATCAGCGTCGGGTGTGTGGTACTTCGCTCAAATTTGAACCAACGTTTCATTTTGCAATAATCCGCCTACACCGTTGATTAAAGTTTGGAAGTAATAGATTAACTCTTCGATCTGGTACTTATGTGAATAGAAATTTGGTTCGATCACCCTAAAAAGTCAGCCTCAGTTCGTTAAATTTGTTTGAGTTAGTACGGCACTGAGTTGTTCCATCATAAACGGCTTTGACACCTGAAACGCATTAGCTAAACCTGAAATTGTTTTGGCATTATTATTGCCACTTGCGAAGATGATGCGCACATCGGGCCATTTTTCGTTTACCTTTTGTGCTAGTTCTATTCCTGACATTCCCGGCAGCCCAACATCAGTCAAAAGTACGTCCACCTTATCCACCTCTAAAACGGAAAGTGCGCTCTCAGCCGATCCTGCCTCAATCACCATATAACCCAATTCTTCGACCATATCGACTGTGGACATCAAGATAAGCGGTTCATCCTCAACAACAAGAACACGCGTTAATGCCTTGGCAATGGAATTCTTATTCTCGCCTTCAAATTTTTCCTGGTTTTCTAGTTGATGTAATGTGATCTGTTCTTGCTTCGTATTGCTGAGAACGTGACGCACTTTGCGAGCGAGGGCTTCTCGAGTATATGGCTTAGATAGAAGTTCGACACCCGCTTCTAATCTCCCACCATGCATAATTGAGTTTTCTGTATATCCTGAGGTGTAGAGAACAGCCATAGCAGGAAACAGCATCTTGGCTATTTTAGTAAGTTCCGTGCTGCGCATGCGACCAGGCATCACCACGTCGGTGAACAGTAAATCGATGTGCACTCCGCTGTTTACGATGGCGAATGCGGACTGCGCATCGTTTGCTTTGAGCACGCGGTATCCGAGGTCACTCAACAGCGCAACAGACGTCTCGCGAACGCCGTCATCGTCTTCGACAACAAGCACGGTTTCCGTACCACCTGTCGCGGGTAAATCGCTTACATCAGTCAGCGTATCTTCCATTTGTGCGGTACGCGGCAGGTAGAGCTTCATTGTGGTTCCGTGACCTACCTCGCTATATATTTTTAGATGTCCGCCGGATTGTTTGAGGAAACCGTAAACCATCGACAGGCCCAGACCCGTACCTCTGCCATCTGTCTTGGTGCTGAAAAATGGCTCTACAACTTGTTCGATTATATCAAGCGGAATGCCCGATCCAGTGTCGGTAACGGCGATCAGTACATACTGCCCCGGGCGAACATCCTCATGCTCTCTTGCATAATCATCATCGAGATACGAATTAGCCGTTTCTATTGTCAAATGTCCCCGACCGCCCATTGCATCTCTGGCATTAATAGCCAGGTTGAGAATGGCATTTTCCAGTTGGCTTGGATCAATCATTGTGTTCCAAAGACCACCAGAAACAATGGTCTCCAGTTCGATTTCTTCTCCGAGCGCTCTTGGAAGCATGTCGTCCATATTCTGGACAAGCTTACGGACGTTGATAACTTTTGGCTCAAGTGGTTGCCTGCGACCAAATGCGAGAAGCTGCGACGCCAACTTGGAACCCCGCTCGACGCCTGCCAATGCGTTTTCGAGCCTTTGCTCAGCCTGAATATTGCCATGAATGCTTTTGGATAGGAGCTGAAGGTTGCCGCTGACAACCTGAAGGAGATTATTAAAGTCGTGAGCAACGCCGCCGGTGAGATTGCCCAGTGCTTCCATTTTTTGTGCTTGCCTCAAAGCGGTCTGGGCGTTCTCGCGATCTACTGTCTCCTTTTCCAGGTCGAGTAGAGCTGTGCTCAATTCGCGAGTGCGCTGCTCAACCCTCTCCTCCAATGTTTGATTAAGACTTTGAAGCTCATTTTCGGCGCGCTTTTGATCTGTTACATCGAAGCCATCTACGAAAATCCCGGTGACCAACCCATCCACATCCAAAATAGGCTGGTAAATCAGATTTATAAATCGCTTGTCGGGAACGCAATCGTTGTTGTGTTGCAACGTGACTGGCAGGTAATTACCAATATATGGTTCTCCAGATTGATATACCTTGTCGAGAAGTTCGAAGAAGCCTTGCCCCGCAAGGTCTGGCAGCGCATCACGAACCCTTAAGCCAACAAGCTGCCTGTTACCCACGAGTTGTAGATACGCATCATTAACGAGCTCAAAGACATGATCCGGGCCGCTCAATATGCACATGAAGCTTGGGGCTTGTTGGAACAGGCCTCGCATGCGATCGCGCTCAGCCGTGCGAAGCTTAACTTCGGAGGAAAGCTGGCGGTTTACCTGTTCAATAGCAATAGCTGCCTGTTCGCGCATAGCGACGGCTTCGGCAAGGGCTGCTGCCCGGCGACGCTCCGTCTCGAACGCTTCCGCACTCGCTAATCGTGAGGTTATTTGGCCAGCGATGAGTTTGAGGAAATCAAGGTAGTCATCACCAGAAGGTTGATACGGATTAAGCCCGCTTATCAATATGCCTTTCGGTACCTCGTTACCCTGACCAATCAGTGGAAGAACTGCAGCTTGTAATGGTGCTTTGTGCCATGGGTCCGATGACGCATCGCTTATTGCCGGCAAATCAATCAGTTCAACGATTTGTTTCGTCCACACGTCATCGATGTTCCATAGCCTCGTCCCGAGAACGATTTCTGCGGGTAAGAACGTCGGATCGTTGTGCTCGCCGCAGAGCCATTGACGTGTTGCGTTTCCGTCTTTGTCAAAGAGGTAAAGAGCGCTAAAGGGAAGGTCGTGTAAATTTCCTCTGAGCGCTGTAAATGAGGCTTGAAGGACCTCATGTTTTGTGTCAGCCGCTGCCAGGCCAGAAGCAAGGGCTCTCATCGTAGACATACGACGCTCGCTTACGACCCGCTCTGTTTCCTCGGTGACCGCGCAGAAAACACCTTCCACGATGCCATTCTCACCAATAAGGGGACTGTATGAGAAAGTGTGATAACTCTCTTCCGTGTAGCCATTACGCTCTAACAGGAGGGGCAGATCTTTATCCCAAGTAGATTGGCCATGTTTGTAAACCGTTTCGAGACGACCTTCGATATCGTCCCAGATTTCTGACCAAAGTACCTTTGTCGGCACAGCGAGCGCATTCGGATGTTTTGCTCCAAGAGTAGGTTTATATGCGTCGTTGTAGAAAAACGCGATGTCTGGTCCCCAGCCGAGCCACATTTGAAACTTTGATGTGAGCAACAGCCGTATCGCAACCTTGAGAGCCTCTGGCCAAGCGCTTGGTATTCCAATAGGGCTGTGCTCCCAGTCGTGATTGCGCATCAACTGCGCCATTTCTCCGTCGCCGACGAAAATATCTTGAAATCGATCAGAGACTTGTAAAATCATTGACTTCCCATCGGTGACAGTTGACCTAATTAGGCTTCTAACAACGCCTATCTGAATGTATGGTTGCTTGGGGAATCAATTTTTGTTTGGGCGATTGAAACTGCGAGGTTGAAATTAATTTACCGAGTTGTCTGATACATTTACAGGTTCAAGCGAGTGGCAACTGGGTCTACCTGCGAAAGCGACCAGGCAATTGATTAATCATCCCCCTACTAATTTTCGGTTCTGATCTACTGGATTTGAATATAGGGTCCAAAGCTGGTTATGACGGCTTGGCAACCCGAATATCGCGATGTGGTTATTAAAACCGACAAATAGGATGCGTTCGAAGTTGAATCGGTGGAACTTATGGCCCCCCGCATCATTGTAAGTAGGAATATTATCACTGAATTCTAAAGGCTGTGGCATGCCGAGTGGGTTGTGAAAACTTCTTTACACTACCTAGTCTGTATAACTTGATTAAAATAATTCACGGTGCTTGCGTCTTATGATGTTATAAACGGGATATGGATTGACGATGACACAAAAAACGCTCGTAGAAGTATCGGTGAGACATGCTAGCGGAACTAATCTTCCGTACGGCATAATGAACTCCGATCAGGCAGCCGAGCTTTGTGACAAAATGTTTAAAAAAGATTTTTTGCAACAGCCGTCTTACGAACTTTGGCTGAAGAATTCTAAAGGTGCTTGACATTTCAAATTATGCACGAAGTAGGTGGCCTATTAATTTCTGGCTGTTGCATTACTTTCAATCGTCGCCTAGGACGGCTAACTTATTCTGCAACGCTAGATGATATGCTAATTCTGAATCATTCTTGATATTTTTTCCATAATTCTTGAATACTAAACTATAGATTTGCAAAAGAGTAATTCTACATTATGTCATATTTATAAATATTACTGAATAATTTTATCGAGATACCTGCGCGAATATTGCAACTGTCTTTTTCAATGTATCTTTATCATAACCATAAAGGTTTAGGTCACTAATTAGTGTATCCGTTGCAATCAAAAAGCCCAGCCGCAACGCTGGGCTTTTCGTTTAAAAATTTAGTCGCGATGTTCAGGCATATCCTTGAGCTGATCCTTGGTCCATGTCGTCACTGCATGAACATGACCATCTTCATCCCGCATGAAGTTTAGATCAGCGAGCTGTACCGCAACCGGCTTCGCACCGATACCCAGAAAACCACCAACATCGATAATGACCTGGTTCACGGCACCGCCGACGTGCACGTGATCGACCTTACCGATTTTGTGGTCATCGACACCGTATACGGTAGCGCCCTCTAAGGTTTCTGGGTTTAGCTCAACCGGAGTGAGGGGAATGTGCTTGCTGTGATCCATTGTGGTTTCCTTTTTTTCCAAATTACGTCAGGTAAACCCTGCGGGAAGGAAAGGGTTCCGTCCAACATTGCTTACAAGCATAGATGATTGATGACTTGTCGTTGTTAGCGATCTTCAGGTAAGTTAAATTCCGGCGCGTATTAATGCCGGCGGAATTCCTCAACCGATCAAATCCTTGATTCAGTTAACACTAAGCACTATTGAGGACGCTGATGTTACGAACACCATCAGTAATGACAACGACAAGGGACGTTGATCTTCCCTTCGATAGGCTTCTTGATCTCGTACAGCGGCACACAATCCGGTATTTTCTTGATGCATGCGATCCAACTTCAAAATTGTCGTACGATAGACTGAATAGAGATGGCACATCGCCGAACGCAATAATTTCCATTGGTGGCTGTGGCTTTGCTTTTATGGCAATTGTGGTCGCCGTTTTTCGCGGCTGGATGAACAGGAGTGATGCGGTCGAGCGAGTACTTCTCATTTTGAACGCTTTGTCACAGGTGGAGCGTTTCCACGGTGCGTTTCCTCATTTTATCCATGCCGGCTCGCTCAAAACTTGTACCTTTTCACGTTATGACGATGGTGGTGATCTTGTTGAGACCGCTCTGTTGCTGCAGGGATTACTATCGGCCCGTGTTTTTTTTGACAGAAATGATAGTTGGGAAACGAAGTTAAGAGCGTGCATATCCGATATCAATGATGCTGTAGAATGGAACTGGTACGCATCAAGACGGACCAGGCCATCGCTTTATTGGCACTGGAGCCCGACACATCGATGGAAAAAGAATGTTCCGATTACTGGATGGAATGAAGCACTTATTGCTTATGTCCTTGCCGCAGGTGCGAACGTTTTTCCGATTGATCCGCAGGCTTTTCATATCGGCTGGACAAATGAGCAACGCTTCCTCAATGGCGGGCATTTTTACGACCAATTTCTGCCCGCCGGGCAGGACTTTGGCGGACCTTTGTTTCTATCACAATACTCTTTTTGCGGCCTTGACCCCCGGGGAATGACGGATGACTACCTCGATTATGAACACCAGGTTCGTGCGCACGCGACGATTAATTATAGGCACTGTTTAGCAAACCCGCGCGGCTATGCCGGGTATGGGATTCATGCATGGGGATTAACCGCCTGTGACGGTCCCCGCGGCTACTCGGTGCATTGTCCAGTCAGCGATCGGGGTGTAGTCGCACCGACGGCAGCGCTTTCTAGTATGCCATTTTTGCTTGAAGAGGCAGAGACAGCTCTACGGGCTTTCATGCGTTTTAAGGGAGGCGCACTATTTTCCGATTTTGGTTTTGTGGATTCATTTCGGCCCGATGGAAAATGGATTGCATCGACACACTTGGCGATCAATCAGGGGCCGATCGTTGCGGCGATTGAGAACTATCGATCAGGCTTATTGTGGTCTCTATTCATGCAGGACGAACAGGTGCAAACAGGGTTGGCACGCCTCAACATCAAAACACCTTACCGCAGCAATTCTTTTTGATCAGTCTATAACTCAAACGATCACCAGAGCTAGTTTTAAAAAAGAATGGCTTAAGGATGGAGCGCTGTAGCTCGGAGTGTGTTCTTACGATGACTATTATTTTAAGGAATATGGATGACTGGTAACAACACTCCTCACGCTCTCGTTGCCGACGATGACGTGATCATTCGTATGGATGCGGTAGATATTCTTCAGAAAGCTCGGTTTCGCGTCAAAGAGGCCGGTAATGTCGAAGAAGCGTTGGAATTGCTGACTGGTTTTGATCTGGCACGCCATCGTTCAGAACACTGGCCTCACATCGGAATAATAATAGCTTCTGGAATGATGGCGCCCATTGGGGACGAGTTGCCGACAGGGCTGTATTTGTAAGAAAGCCATTCAGTGCGGAAGTCGTTTACAATCACCTTCAGCTAGTTCTGCCAGATGGTAAAAAACCGGAGCCGCTCAAAACGATGGCTATCTAATTTAGGCCTTTCAAATTCGCTTGCAGCGTGGATCTTAATCCATCCCGCTCGTACGCAATATCAACGCTGCCTTTTACGGCAGCTGCGAGTAAACGCTCTATCATTTTTGTTCCAAACCCTGTCCGTTCTGGTTTTTTGACTGGTGGACCTGAAAACTCTTTCCAGACCAGCTGAAATTTATCTCCGTTTACTATTGAATTGATCCCAACACGTCCTGACGTGTTCGACAGTGAACCATACTTAATAGCGTTTGTCGCGAGCTCATGGGCAGTCATGGTTATAGCAAGGGCCACTTCACCAGATACATCAAGATCGTCGCCCAAAAAAACGATCCGACTATCCTGATTGAAAAGGGAGAAGGCATTCTCAAATACCATTTTCAGCCCGGAAAATTCAAGTTAATTCCCAGTCAGTATTTCTTGCGATCGTGCAAGTGCTTATATGAGTTGATCAATGTCAACGCGAAGCTCGTTTAATCCTTTTTCCGCGCGCAGAGATTGGTTCACCACCGATTGCACATTCGCAAGAATATTTTTAATGCCGTGCCCCATCTCCTGTGTCATCAACTGAGGGCATTGGTCATTTTCTTTGCGTTGTGTAATATCGATAGAAACTCCACTCAATATAAGTGGGTTTCTTTGAGGGTCGAATTGCGTTCGCGCGCGAATTTCTACCCAATGCACTGACGCATCAGGCCAAATAGCACGATATTCGACGTTTAACTCACCATCGGTTGAGAGAGCTTCATGTACAGTGAACTTCCAGCGATCGTAGTCGGCAGGAGGTATTGACGCTCTGAGCTCTTCATATGTGAAGGTCTCTGCTGGTGCACGTCCAAAATTGGCTTTGCATAGAGTGGATGCAACCAATCTCTCCGGAGCCAGATCCAAGTACCGAGCCCACCAGCCTTTAAAGTAAATTGAAGTCTCTCTTCACTCCCAGTCAAATCGGCTATGCGTTGCTGCAGAGTATCTCCAACGTGATCTCTGTTCGTGAAGTGCCCAGTTGTTCTTTCTCGGGTCACATCTAATTGAGAAGCAACAAAATATGTCAATATTTCATTGCTGAATACTGGTGAAACGAGCAGCCGGTTCCAAAAGACCGAGCCGTCTTTTCGATAATTTAAGAGATCAATTTCTATTGGCTCGAGTGATTGGATAGTATCGCGAACCCGATTGATGTCATCAGCATCGGTACCTGGACCTTGCAGAAAGCGACAGTTTTTACCGATATTTTCTTCGCGTGAGTTGCCGGTCAGTTTCAGAAATGCATCGTTAACAAAAATGATTGGATTATCCGGCTTGCGAGGATCTGTGATCAGCATGCGTGTTGAACGCTGCAGCGAATGGATCTGAACCCTAATTGAGATCATAAATTTCACGATGGATGCGGCGATCGTCGGAGCGTGTCGACATATTAGCCATAAAGTTCGCTCTAAGTGCGTAGTATAAAATGAATTTAAGGGTATGCTATACAAAATTCATGCTTTGTTTTAAGTTTTAATGTGAAGTATTAACCGAATAGAGCAAAATTATGTCAGATTCGACAAATGTATTAGAGAACAATTACGAACGCACACGCTCAGAACGAATGAGAGAGTTATAGTACACTTCTTCACGCGCTCAAATCAGCCAATTTTTTTATATTTGCATATAAAATCAAACGGAACTTGCTTTTCAGAGGGAGTAAGTTCAATCGAATAACCGTTACTTCGCACGGATTTACTCAAGTTTATAGAGTTCTCCACCTCAAAACCTTTATCCCGATGCGGTTGCGCCCAGTGTTTTACTTCTGCCAAGGCCCTTTTCTTAGCTGAACTAAGGTCGGGCATAACCAGGAGCAGATTTTCATGAAGCTCACCGAACTGTGTGGAGTTGTAACCGCCAAGGTTTAGAAAAAACAATTTGTTAATGTGATTGCTTCTGGTTTTGGGAACAATATTTACGTTATGCCCGTCAACCTGGCGTATCTCTCCCCAGCAATCGAGATGAAGGCTTTTTGGAATCCCCCACCATTGCTCGCGCAAATCATCGTAACAATCCTCAATTTTGTTACCTAGCGAAAAGCGTATGTCATGCAACTCGACGTTTGACCCACCGCAATTGCCACCAATTTGTATCATGAATAGCTTCAAGTGCTTGCTCGATTGATTGCGTTACCGTTAGGCGCGGTATCTATATCTCGCTAAGCGATGACTACCGACAAAATACGTTATGATTTTGGACGACTTATCGCTGAGCTTTTTCCCGCTAAATTTATCTGAATCGCGAAGACTCTCACTAAAGTAAAAAGCGGCTTTAAGACCGCTTTTATCAGTTCTGGTATTACTTGTCCCAACGACCTTCATATTTGAATTCTGGAGCTTTTTCCAGATCTTCCTTCGAAGTCTCCATCTTCGCGGACCACTTCTTGTCGTTTTCCGAATAGAGAATTTCTACCGATTGTGGAGCGACGATTACATATTTTTCGCCGATTCCCAGGAACCCGCCGACGGAAACGATATATCCTGTCAAAGATCCATCAGCCATGATTAGATCCTGGATTTTGCCAATGCTCTCATCCTTGGAGTTGACAATATCGAGATTTAAAATGTTGCTGGAGATTACGTCGGTTGGCTTGGCTGTCACAAAAACTTCAGTCGAAGTAGTAGTGGCGGTCTGTGCGAAAGCAAATGATCCAAGGGCAGCTGTTGCAACGGTTGCTAGAATTAGTCGACGCATATTCTTTTCTCCAATTTTCGAGCTCACGATTTCGCTCGCCCTTAAAAATGTAATACGACAGAGTTGGTTCCTTCTGACGTGATCTGAAAGCTCAAATTGTTGCATCCCCAAGTTAGGCTATTTCACATGTGGATGTCGAAAAGAACGTTTTTGGTGTTCTTAAGTGCTTGAATCTCCTTCCAAACGGGCCTTATTGACTGCTCGATGGATAAAATCCAATTTATCTACAACCGGAGTGGGGAGTACAAAAGGATAAATACCAGCTTGTCCCATTGAACGTTGAAACGTGTTGAGAGCTAAACTGATTGGCACCCAAGCCTCGACAATTTGGGTCGCGTTCTCTGCCCTGTAAGGATCAAAAGCGACCTCAGTTCCAAGCTCGCGATGCTTTAAAGGTTCTATCGTTAAACCAAATGCACGCGCAGATTCCAAAGTATCGACAATATGAAAATAATGAGCCCAACATTCTGCAAAATCCTCTGATGGGTGACAGCTCGCATATGTGGAAACAAAATTTTCATCCCAGTCTTTTGGAGGCCCTTGCTCGTAATTCCTCTTCAAGGCGGCTGCATAATCTTCACGTTCGTCGCCGAATAATATTCGGGCTTCATTAATCATTTCGCTTCCATCAATAAGTTGCTGGAAATAAAAATGACCGATTTCGTGGCGAAAATGACCTAGAAGCGTTCTATACGGTTCGCCCATTGAGACGCGAACGCTTTCCCTCACATCATCGTCAGCTTCTGCAGCGCGAAGACTGATTAAGCCGTCCTCGTGGCCGGTCATGGCAGGGATGACATTGCCCTCGTCATCAAATGTGTCTTCCAAAAAATCGAATACGAGACCTCCCTGTGGGTCAACGTCACGGCCAGGGCATGCCAAACCAAAGCGTAGTATCGAGTAGAAAAGATGGCGTTGGGCCGCCCCAATTTTACGAAACCGCTCGAGACCATCGGGTGTTTGGATGTTAGGAATTATTCTATTATAGCGAGCGGGCAGCGCTAACGTTTGTGGATCATCCGCTTTGATGAGCCAGTTACTACCGTCAACTTCGGCATTCTGACAAAAACGCCATAATCCGCCTTCGCGCGATGGAACCGACCAAAGCTGATCATCTACCTGCTTGAGAGTATGAAGAGTGAGTGTGTCTGAGACAAAGCCCACGCGCGCATTGCCGGCTCTTAAACTGGTTGTATTTTCAAAATAGATTGGCGTCCCGCTTATGTCGCATCGATAAAGCTGCATTTTCTCGCCCTCAATTGATTTTGCCATAACGCGCCAACCGCAATAAGGACGCATCTCAGAAATAAGTTTTTGAAAATTTCAAAATTGTTGGGAGCCGAGCGGAACCACAAGACCATTTGTCAGTTTTAGCCACTGAATTGCCAGGGAGATGACGATGCTTATTCGAGTGGGTTATGAAATTGCCGTGGAAGTGACATCTCCGACAGCTGTATACACATATCTAAACGTTCACCCTGAGCAACAAACCAAGATTGTTTGGTCAAATGCACAGCAGAGCTTTGGTACGCGTCACGTAGACGTTCACGGAAATGAATTGCATCGCCACACTTTAGCGCTTGGTGAAACGGTTCTCACTTATGACGCAATTGTCGAAAACGATGGTCGTCCCGATGTTTTTAAGAATAATGCCGAACAGGTAGATCCGGCCAATTTGCCTTCTGAATGCCTCCCGTATCTGCTTGGCAGCAGATATTGTGAAACGGATCGCATGTCGCAAATCGCATGGACCCGTTTCGGGCATTACAATTCGGGAGCTGACAGGGTTCGCGCGATTTGCGATTTCGTTAATTCGCATTTGAATTTCTCTTACGGATATGCTCGATCAACCCGAACCGCACTTGAAGCTTATAATGAGCGGGTTGGTGTGTGCAGGGATTTCGCGCATCTAGCCATTACATTTTGTCGGGCGCTCAACATCCCGGCGCGTTATGCAAACGGCTTTATGGGCGATATTGGCGTACCTGCTGATCCCTCGCCAATGGATTATAATGCGTGGGTCGAAGTTTATCTCGACGGACAGTGGTTTACGGTTGATGCGCGACATAACCAGCCAAGGATCGGTCGAATTCTCGTAGCGCGTGGCAGAGACGCCAGCGATATTCCGCTATTTTCAACTTTTGGACCCCACCAGCTCAACAGATTCGAAGTCTGGACTGAAGAATACAAAGGTCTGCAGTCAAATATCAGTAACTACACTCGTCCTTTGCGTTTAACGTCCGCACGATATGGACCAGCTGGGCGATCCCCTCATGACCTGGGCGTCAGTCACTTCAGCACTGCTCTTATTTGAAAGTAAGACTTTTAATGCCATTTGATGAGATGCTTAAGCAGGGCGAGGGTGTGCGCCAACCATATGAATTTCTCAAACAATGGCTCGACGAACAGGATCAGCATAAACTTCTGCAAAAGACGCAGGATGCCGAGAGCGTTTTCCGCAAAACCGGCATTACCTTTGCAGTCTATGGCGACCAGGATGCGGCTGAGCGGTTAATCCCGTTTGATATTATTCCGCGTATTATTTCCGGTCAGGAATGGCGCAAGCTTTCGCAAGGCATCGAGCAGCGTGTTATGGCGCTCAACGCATTTCTTGATGATATTTATCACCGTCAGGAGATCGTGCGGGCAGGGCGTATTCCGAAAGAGCTGATTGTCAACAATGAGGCTTTTCTGCCTGAAATGATCGGCTTTCGCCCACCGGGCAATGTCTACACGCACATTATTGGCGTCGATATTGTGCGCACGGCTGAAAACCAGTTTTATGTGCTGGAAGACAATGCGCGCACGCCGTCCGGTGTTTCCTACATGTTGGAAAACCGCGAAACGATGATGCAGCTCTTTCCAGAGCTGTTTCAGAATGTCAAAGTGCGTCCGGTTGAGAACTATCCGCAATTGCTACGCCAATCTTTGGCGAGTGTTGCACCACCGGGAACGCAAGGTGTACCAACAGTCGCTGTTCTGACACCGGGTATTTATAATTCAGCCTATTTTGAACATGCATTTTTGGCTGATCAGATGGGCGTTGAACTGGTTGAGGGCAGCGATCTGCGTGTTGTCGATGGTCGTGTCGCCATGCGCACGACAAAAGGCTATCGCACGATTGATGTTCTTTATCGCCGCGTTGACGATGATTATCTCGACCCACTGACATTCAGACCGGATTCAACGCTTGGCGTTCCGGGTATTATGGATGTTTATCGGGCTGGCAACATCACGATCGCGAATGCACCGGGAACAGGCATTGCTGATGACAAGGCGATCTATTCCTATATGCCTGAGATCATCGAGTTCTATACCGGGCGCAAAGCAATTCTAGAAAATGTGCCGACATGGCGCTGCTCAGAACCGGATAGCCTCGCTTATGTGCTCGACAATCTGGCCGATCTTGTCGTTAAGGAAGTGCACGGATCGGGAGGCTATGGCATGCTGGTCGGTCCTGCGGCAACCAAAGCAGAACGCGATGCGTTTGCGTTGAAGCTGAAAGCGCGTCCACGTAATTACATAGCGCAGCCGACACTCGCACTTTCAACCACGCCGATCTTCACTGAAAGCGGCCTCGCACCACGCCATGTCGATCTCAGGCCATTTGTGCTGGTCTCTGATCGTATTCGGATTACCCCCGCCGGCTTGACACGTGTGGCACTGAAAGATGGTTCGCTTGTCGTGAATTCCAGTCAGGGTGGCGGCACCAAGGACACCTGGGTACTCGACGACTAAAGCATGTCGCGGAAAAGTGGAAACTGCCTTCGCGGGCAAATCAGTTCACTGGACTGATTTCTTATCCCGCTTCGATCCGATAACGATATGCTCTAAATTATATCACACGCAGCAACTGACGCAAAGATCAGAGCGTGCAAAGGGGAATGAACTTATGCTTCTTGGCCGTACGGCAAACGGGCTTTACTGGATGTTTCGCTACATTGAACGTGCTGAAAACATGGCGCGTCTGGTCGATGCGGGACTGCGCATGGCACTGACAAAAACGTCTGATGCACCGGAGGAATGGTCTTCCGTCGTGGTTTCGGCTGGCGCAAGCCAGTCATTTTCAGCAAAACATCAGGCTTATAATGCTGCTAATGTCGCTGACTTCCTGCTGCGCGATATGGATAATCCTTCCAGCGTGATGTCTTGCATGGAAACAGCACGCTCCAATGGGCGTATGGTGCGAACTGCACTCACGCGCGAGGCATGGGAAAGCATCAACGAAGCGTGGATGGTCCTTAAAAAATCATTATGCAAGCCACTCAAAGAAGCAGACCTGCCGCCACTGCTTGATCAGATCAAGCGTGAGACAGCACTGATCCGCGGCGCGTTTCACGGAACGATGTTGCGCAATGAGATTTTCGATTTTGCGGGTCTCGGTACATTTATTGAACGTGCCGATAACACGGCACGCATTCTTGACGTAAAATATTATGTGCTGCTGCCTGCGGTGTCCTATGTTGGAACAACGCTTGACAACTATCAGTGGGAGTCAATCCTGCGATCCGTGTCTGCACATCGATCTTATCGTTGGGTCTATGATGGCGATTATCGTCCGGCGCACGTTGCGGATTATCTTATTTTGAATGGTCGTATGCCGCGCTCGCTCAATCATTGCTACCAGAGTATCAACGGGCATTTGAATTTCCTCGCCAAGGACTATGGTGATAGCGATGTATGCCATCAGACGGCTGACAAGATTTACGCAACACTACAAAATCAGGACATCAGCGCTATTTTTGACATAGGCCTGCATGAATTTCTGACAGAGTTCATTGCGCGTAACAACCGGCTCGGCAACGAGATCGCGGAAACCTATAACTTCTATTGAGGTGATTGCTTGTTGCTCAATATTCGGCACGTTTCCCATTATCGCTACGAAAATCCGGTTCCTTATGCGGTGCAGCGCCTGCGCCTGCGCCCGCCGACACTTCCCGGTCAGCTCGTTAAACATTGGGAATTGAAGATAGAAGGCGGAGAGCCGGAAGTCTCCTATATCGATGGTTTCGGCAACAAAACCGACCTTGTTCAGCACGTGCGCAATATCACTGAAATCATCATCACTGCCAGCGGTAGCGTTGATGTGGAAGACCGCGTTGGCGTTCTTGGACCAGTTTATGGATACGCTCCTCTGTGGTTGTTTGAGCGCGAAACGCAATTGACACTTCCGGGAGAACGCATCCGAGCGCTGGCGGCAGATTTAAGCGTCAATCAGGAACGTTTGGCCTTGCTGCACGATTTGATGGGAAAGGTTCACACGGCCGTGGAGTATGTGCCCGGTACGACGAGCGTTGCGACCAATGCCGAAAGCGCACTGGAAGCAGGGAAGGGCGTTTGTCAGGATCACAGCCAAATCTTCTTGTCTGCCGCGCGGCTGCTGAAAATTCCGGCGCGCTATGTTTCGGGCTATCTGCTGATGGAAGGCACCGATGAGCAGACGGCCAGCCATGCTTGGGCCGAGGCACATGTCGATGGTCTGGGCTGGGTGGGATTTGATGCGGCGAACAATGTCTGTCCCAATGATCGCTATGTGCGTCTTGCGACGGGTTTAGATTATCGCGATGCAGCACCAATTTCCGGTGTAAGGCTTGGAGGAGCGGTTGAAAGTCTTGCAGTCCACATCAATGTAGGGCAGTGATTTTGGGCTTTGTGCCAGCTCTGGATCCTCGTCGTTGGAAAGGTCGAATTCCGCGTTTTCGACGCCGGTCGAGCCCTCGCGGATCAGGACGTTACTCCTGGTCTTCACATCGGCGTCCGTCCGCAGCTTCGATAGCCATGTCGGGATATCGGAGCCGTAGAGATAGAGCACAAATTCGCTGCCGAACGAGAGGTAATGCGTATGTCCCCGCAAGTTGAGGGAGCTCGCCCCGCCGACATGGAACTCATGCCGCATGAGCCAGACGGCTGAGAGGAGAGGTATCTTGCGGCCTCTGACAGCTTCTGGATTGGTATCTGAGGAGAATGGGTGACGGTAAACGCCTGCCGTGACCGGTTCGAGCCAGCCCTGCTTGAGATAGCCTGACACGGATTGTCGCGAGATAGCATGGCGGGCCATCCACCTCGAGTCCACCAGGAAGCCGGGAGGATGAAACTTTATGATGCGTCAAGCTTCGCGCTCCGCCAACTACTACTATTGTTGATGGATATTGCTGTTGGACACTTACCAACACTATGCTGATCTCGTGCGATTGCTCGGCATTTGGCATTCCTAGAGCTTAACGATACTAAAGATTTCTATGTCGGGGGTGCGGATAAAAACTTGGACTGGTTTTACGTCACAATGCCAAGACTGTTTCGATATTCGATTGGGCTTCGAGCGCCAGGTGATATCTTGATCCGCGTCTCGCTGTACCATCGACTCTAGCTATCAACTTCTTTGATAAAATGCTCGATCGTGCTTGACCTCCAATCACGCAGGTAAAAGAGCTCCGTTTTCAGTCTGTCGAAGAGCCCTCGCATGCAGCGTTATCTGGGGAGCGCGCCCTGCGGGACATTAAGCGCACCAGCTTCGCATCACTGATCATCGTTACCTGAGTGACGGCATCACTGCCATGCCAGACCCTAATTTCAAAGTCTCGTTCAGCCGGAAATTCTGACAACAAAGAGGACTGAAACCAATGGTTTCAGTCCTCTTATTTTTTTAGCGCCGAGAGAATTTAACTGGTGCCGTAATTGTCTTGTTGGCATCCGGCGGAGGTGCTGGAACAGGCGAAGCGCGTTGAACCAGTGACAAAACTTCGCTGTCTAGCTCCGGCCATCCCGAAGACCTGGCGAGTGATGCCGACAATACCCTTCCGCTATCATCAATGCGGAAACGAACGTAAACGACGCCTTCTTCCCCGCGTGATTTCGCAGCGGAAGGATATTTTTTGCGACGTTCGAGATGAGCCATCAGGCGTGATTGCCAGCGCGCTGGTGTCATCGAAGATGCGAATAAGCCGGATGCCGATTGACGGGCTGCATTGCGGTTTGTCTGTGCCACCTGCGCCTGTGCCTTGACCGACTGCTTTGACGACGCCTGCTCTTGCTGGCGCTGTTTGACGGGCGTCTTCTTAGGCTCTTCCTTCTTTACGACTTCCTTTTTAACGGGGGGCTTCTTCTCAATCTCTTTTTTGGTCTCCGGAGGCTTCGGCTTGGCTCTCGGCAGAGGAACTTCAACATTTTCGAGTTGCGTCAGTTCTTCTTCTGGCTGCATTTCTTCCGGCTCAACCGGCGTTGGCTCTTTTTGAACAATTTCTTCTTCTTGAACTTCCGGCTCTTCTACGGGGTCTTCGACTTTCTCCGCAGGTGCACTTGCATCAGCCGTTTCCTGATCAGGAGAAATTTCGTTTTCCTCCGTGGTCGTGGCTTCCGGTGTTTCGGCCAGTTTGGACTTCCCCTTCAAAAGTGGAGGGCTTCTGTTAGACAAAACTGACAGGAGACTTAGAATTGAAGCAGCGAGAATTTACAGAAGAGTTCAAACGCGAAGCCG